>NZ_JBIVAL010000002.1:0-664440 GCF_044745505.1 Streptomyces sp. NPDC086989 | reverse complement strand
TCATCCACCGAAGTGGACGGGGTATCAACTTCTGGCGTTGATTTTTGGCACGCTGTTGAGTTCTCAAGGAACGGACGCTTCCTTTGTACTCACCCTCGCGGGCTTTCCTCCGGGCTTTCGTTCTTCTTTCTTGCGTTTCCGACTCTATCAGACTCTTTCGTGTCCGATTCCCGGTCGAAGCGGGTTTCGCTTTCCAGGTCCTCGCTTTCGCGTTTTCCTTTCCGGCGATTCCAACCTTACCAGATTCTTTCCGGCCCGTTTCCGGGAGGATTTGAATTCGGTGGCCGCTGGAGGGCCTTTCCCTTTCGGGCGGATCAGACTTTATCAGGTCTCCCTGGGTCCGAATCCCACCCGCTCGCGCAGCACGGGTCCGGACACACGTGTGTGCCCGGGGTGTTGTGCGAGGTGGAGACGTAAACGTACTGGAGCGGGGCCCCCGGATGCAAATCCGGTTGCCCCGCTCCGGTGACGGCGCTACGGCGAGGCTCAGACCTCGACGACGACCGGCAGGATCATCGGGCGGCGGCGGTAGCCGTCCGAGACCCACTTGCCCATGGTCCGGCGGATGAGCTGCTGGAGCTGGTGCGGTTCCGCGACGCCGTCGGCGGCGGCGCGGGCGATGGCCTCCTCGATCTTCGGCAGGACCGACGTGAAGGCCGAGTCCTCGATGCCGGAGCCGCGGGCCTGGATGTTCGGGCCGCTGACGACCTTGCCGGTGGTGCTGTCCACCACGACGAAGACCGAGATGATGCCCTCGTCGCCGAGGATCCGGCGGTCCTTGAGGGAGGACTCGGTGACGTCGCCGACCGACAGGCCGTCCACGTACACGTAGCCGGCCTGGACCTTGCCGGAGATGCGGGCCTTGCCGTCGATGAGGTCGACGACCACGCCGTCCTCGGCGATGACGATGCGGTCCTTCGGGACACCCGTCATGGCGCCGAGCTCGGCGTTGGCGCGCAGGTGGCGCCATTCGCCGTGGACCGGCATCAGGTTCCGCGGCTTGCAGATGTTGTAGAAGTACAGCAGCTCGCCGGCGGAGGCGTGGCCGGAGACGTGCACCTTGGCGTTGCCCTTGTGCACGACGTTGGCGCCCCAGCGGGTCAGGCCGTTGATCACGCGGTAGACCGCGTTCTCGTTGCCCGGGATCAGCGACGACGCCAGGATCACGGTGTCGCCGGGGACGATCCGGATCTGGTGGTCGCGGTTCGCCATGCGGGACAGGGCCGCCATCGGCTCGCCCTGGGAACCCGTACAGACCAGCACGACCTCGTCGTCCGGCAGGTCGTCGAGGGTCTTCACGTCGACGACGAGGCCCGCCGGGACGCGCAGGTAGCCCAGGTCGCGGGCGATGCCCATGTTGCGGACCATCGAACGGCCCACGAAGGCGACCCGGCGGCCGTACTCGTGCGCGGCGTCGAGGATCTGCTGGATGCGGTGCACGTGGCTCGCGAAGGACGCCACGATGATCCGCTTCTGGGCACCCGCGAAGACTCCGCGGATGGCGTTGGAGATGTCGCGCTCCGGCGGGACGAAGCCCGGGACCTCGGCGTTCGTCGAGTCCGAGAGGAGGAGGTCGATGCCCTCTTCGCTCAGGCGCGCGAAGGCGTGCAGGTCGGTGAGGCGGTTGTCCAGCGGCAGCTGGTCCATCTTGAAGTCGCCGGTGGCGACGACCAGGCCCGCAGGGGTGCGGATGGCCACGGCCAGGGCGTCCGGGATGGAGTGGTTGACCGCGATGAACTCGCAGTCGAACAGTCCGAGGTGTTCCCGGTCGCCTTCCTTCACCTCGAGGGTGTAGGGGCGGATCCGGTGTTCCTGGAGCTTCGCCTCGATGAGGGCCAGCGTCAGCTTGGAGCCGATCAGCGGGATGTCCGGCTTCTCCCGGAGGAGGTAGGGGACGGCGCCGATGTGGTCCTCGTGGCCGTGCGTGAGGACGATGCCCTCGATGTCGTCGAGCCGGTCCCGGATGGACGAGAAGTCCGGCAGGATCAGGTCGATGCCCGGCTGCTCCTCTTCGGGGAAGAGGACGCCGCAGTCGACGATCAGCAGGCGGCCGTCGAACTCGAAGACGGTCATGTTGCGGCCGATCTCGCCGAGACCGCCCAGGGGGGTGACGCGCAGGCCGCCCTTGGGGAGCTTCGGCGGGGGACCGAGTTCAGGATGCGGATGGCTCAAAAGTCTCTCCTCACCACACACGCCACGTACCTCGTAAGGCACGTGGCGCGCATGTCATTCGTGCACTTGCATTCGTCTGTTTTGTTCGTCTTGCTTATTCAGTTGTGAAGTCTGTTGTCAGAGCTGTACCCCGCCGGCGGCAAGATCGATCTTGAGCTGAGCCGTCTCTTCGGCCGTGAGCTCGACGAGCGGGAGCCGCAGCGGGCCCGCGGGCAGGCCCTGCAGGTTCAGGGCGCCCTTGGTGGTGATCACGCCCTGGGTGCGGAACATGCCGGTGAAGACGGGCAGCAGCTTCTGGTGGATCTCGGTGGCCTTCTGGACGTCGCCGCCCAGGTGCGCCTCGAGCATCGCGCGGAGCTCGGGGCTGACCACGTGACCGACCACGGAGACGAAGCCGACGGCGCCGACGGACAGCAGCGGCAGGTTCAGCATGTCGTCGCCGGAGTACCAGGCGAGTCCGCTCTGGGCGATGGCCCAGCTGGCGCGGCCGAGGTCGCCCTTGGCGTCCTTGTTGGCCACGATGCGCGGGTGCTCGGCCAGCCTGACCAGGGTTTCCGTGTTGATCGGGACGCCGCTGCGACCGGGGATGTCGTAGAGCATCACCGGGAGCTCGGTGGCGTCGGCGATCGCCGTGAAGTGCCGGTAGAGGCCCTCCTGCGGCGGCTTGCTGTAGTACGGGGTCACCGCGAGCAGGCCGTGTGCGCCGGTGCGCTCGGCCTGCCGGGCGAGCTCCAGGGTGTGGCGGGTGTCGTTGGTGCCGATGCCGGCGACGACGTGGGCGCGGTCGCCCACCGCTTCCAGGACGGCTCGTACGAGGTCGTTTTTCTCCGCGTCGGTGGTGGTCGGGGACTCACCGGTGGTCCCGTTGATGATCAGGCCGTCGTTGCCTGCGTCCACCAGGTGGACGGCGAGCTGCTGCGCGCCGTCGAGGTCGAGTGCGCCATCAGCCGTGAACGGCGTGATCATGGCGGTGAGGACCCGCCCGAAGGGGGTCTGCGGAGTCGAGATCGGAGCCATGGGTAACACGCTACTCGCTGCCATGCTCGCGGTGTCCCCTCGGGGGACGTCAACAGGGTGTGGCTCCCGGCACGGGCCGCGAGTGTTGTTGGATCCCGGCACTGCCTGCTCGGGGGTTCAAGCAGTGCCGGGTCCGTTTGATCAGCCTAGATGAACTTTACGAAACGTGGCAATACGGACACTTCGGACTTGATTCCGCACATCTGTGCGTCATGGGTCCATTCGTCCCCATCGGGCCGTACCGGTCCTTACGGGGCGACCCGGCCGTTCGCGTTGTACGCGGCGTACGTCAGCGGCATGAGCGCGGCCCAGTGCTGCTCCATCTTCTCGCCGACCATCTCGATCTCCCGCTGCGGGAAGGACGGCGTGGTCGCCAGCTCGTGCTGCGTGCGCAGACCGAGGAAGTGCATGAGCGAGCGTGCGTTGCAGGTCGCGTACATCGAGGAGAAAAGTCCGACCGGCAGGACCGAACGGGCCACCTCGCGGGCCACACCCGCCGCCAGCATCTCCTGGTAGGCCTCGTAGGCCTGACGGTACGAGTCCTCCATGACCCGGCCCGTCAGCTCCTGCTGGGCCGCGGTGCCCTCGACGAAGACGTACTTGCCCGGGCGGCCCTCCTGGACCAGCTTGCGCTCGGCGTCCGGGACGTAGAAGACCGGTTCGAGCTCCCTGTAGCGGCCGGATTCCTCGTTGTACGACCAGCCGACGCGGTGCCGCATGAACTCGCGGAAGACGAAGATCGGGGCGCTGATGAAGAACGTCATCGAGTTGTGCTCGAACGGGCTGCCGTGACGGTCCCGCATCAGGTAGTTGATGAGGCCCTTGGAGCGCTCGGGGTCCTTCTGGAGCTCCTCGAGCGACTGCTCGCCGGCCGTGGAGACACGGGCGGCCCACAGCACGTCGGAGTCGGCGGCGGAGTGCTTCACCAGCTCCACCGTCACATCACTGCGGAAGCTGGGTTTCATGTCTGAAGCGGCGGTCTCGCTCACCGGGGGTCCTTCCGAACGACTCACATGGGGCGCGCCCACTCTACGGCGCGGCTCACTGCCCGCCGCGCACGCGCCGTCCGGCTCCGGGAGGCGGGAGGGTCACCCCTTCAGCTGACGCCCAGCCATAAAATTTGGTTAATGTCCCGAATTCGGGCACCGATTGGGCGGCTCGTACGTCTTTACCGGTACACGCCACGCGCATCCGCCGCCGGCCTCCCAGGGCCCTGATCGTGAGGAGAGTCGCTCCATGTTCCTCCCCCAGCCGTCGCTGGGCGGTACCCCCAGCGAACCCGTCCCGTTCGCCTTCGTCGCCGAGGCCGACCGCTTCCGCAGCAATGTCACCCCACCGCCACGCGAGCGGCTGAGCGCGCCCCAGTTGGCCGCCCGTACCCTGGTCGGGCTGACCGTCGTGGCGGGGCTCGTCGGCTCCCTGCTTTTCGGCATGCCGGCACTCCAGCCCCACCAGCCCGCCAAGTCGCAGCAGTCGGAGGCCTCCGAGGGGCGGTAGCCTCACGGGCAAGTCCAACCGAACGTGCATGTGAGTGAGGTACAGCCGTGCCCCTGCCCTTCTTGACGGCCGACCGCGCGTTCGACGCGCACGAAGACAGTGACGGCGACGACGTACTGGCCCACGAGGACCCCCACCGCTGGCGCCGGCCGTACCGGCCCGGGCCGTGGCGGGTGGCGGGCGCCGCGCTGCTGCTCCTGCTGGCCGCGTTCATGCTGCTGGCCACGATGATCATCGCGTTCGCCGGTGCCTGGTCCGGCGCCGGCGTCTGCCTGGCCGCCGCGCTCGGCGTGATCGGGTCGGCGGTGCGGATCCTCATGACGGGCGTCTGGGTGAGCCCCTCGGGGCTCCGCCGGGTGGGCTTCCTCAGGACCCGCTCGGTCACCTGGGACGAGGTCGCCGAGGTCCGTACGGTCCAGCAGCCGGTGCGCTGGCTGGGGCTGCCGCGGACCGTCCAGGGCCAGGCCCTGACGGCGGTCGGGCAGGGCGGGGCGGAGCTGCCGGTGCTGCTGACCGACCACAACGCCGACTTCCTGTCCCGGACCGAGGCGTTCGACCGGGCCGCCGACATGGTCGAGGCCTGGGCCGACGAGTACCGGGCCGTGCCCGCCTGACGCCAGGGTGCAACGCCGGGGTGCAACGCCGGGAAGCCCGTACAGGATCGTTCCTGTACGGGCTTCCGGCTTACGCCGTGTACGCGGCGAGGGGCGCCGGCGCTACTTCGCGGACACGGCCCGGTCCCGCGGTGCGGCGTGCAGGGCGATGGCCCGCTGCATGGCCTTGCGGGCGCGCGGGGTGTCGCGGGCGTCGTGGTAGGCGACGGCGAGGCGGAACCAGCTGCGCCAGTCCCCCGGCGCGTCCTCCGTCTCGGCCTTGCGGCGCGCGAAGACCTCATCGGCGGAGTCCCGCAGGATCCGGCCGTACTCGTCCCGCTCCAGTTCGTCGACGGGCAGTCCGCCCTCGGCCTCCAGCTCGGTCGCCAGCTGGTTCGCCCTCGTCACGAACTGGGTGTTCTTCCAGAGGAACCAGACGCCGATGACCGGCAGGATCAGCACGGCCACACCGAAGGTGACGGTCAGCGCGGTGCCCTGCCCGATCAGCATCACCCCCCGGCTGCCGACCAGGACGAAGTAGACGACCAGGACGGCGGCCGTGAGGAAGTAAGTGATCTTCGCGCGCATGGGACTACTGCCTGCTCATCAGCCGAGGTCGAGGAAGTTTTCCAGGCCGAACGTGAGGCCCGGGTGCTGCACGACGCGGCGCGCGCCGAGCAGGATGCCCGGCATGAAGCTGCTGTGGTGCAGGGAGTCGTGACGGATCGTCAGGGTTTCGCCCTCGCCGCCGAGGAGCACCTCCTGGTGGGCCAGCAGGCCGCGCAGGCGGATGGCGTGCACCGGGACCCCGTCGACGTTCGCGCCGCGCGCGCCGTCCAGGGCGGTGGCGGTGGCGTCGGGCTGCCCGCCGAGGCCGGCCTCGGCGCGGGCGGCCGCGATCAGCTGGGCGGTGCGGGTCGCGGTGCCGGAGGGGGCGTCGACCTTGTTCGGGTGGTGGAGCTCGACGACCTCGACGGACTCGAAGTAGCGGGCCGCCTGGGCGGCGAACTTCATGGTGAGGACGGCACCGATGGAGAAGTTCGGGGCGATGAGCACACCGGTCTGCGGGGAGGCCGCGAGCCAGGTGTCCAGCTGCGCGAGGCGCTCCTCGGTCCAGCCGGTGGTGCCCACCACGGCGTGGATCCCGTGGCCGGTCAGGAACTCCAGGTTCCCCATGACCGACGCGGGGGTGGTCAGCTCGACCGCGACCTGCGCGCCCGTCTCTGCCAGGGTCTCCAGTTTGTCGCCGCGGCCGAGGGCGGCCACCAGCTCCATGTCCTCGGCGGCCTCGACGGCCTTGACCGCTTCGGAGCCGATGCGGCCCTGGGCGCCGAGAACCGCTACGCGCAGCTTGCTGCTCATGCTTCTTCGCTTCCTGTCGTACGGGCAGGGCACCGGCCGGCGGCGGCCGGTGCCCTGCCCCGGGGTGTCAGGGTCTCAGGCCACCGCTTCGTCGAGGCGGGCGGCCTGCTTCTCCTTCAGCGGGCCGATCACCGCGAGCGACGGCCTCTGGGCCAGTACGTCCCGGGCGACCGCGCGGACGTCGTCCGGGGTCACGGACGCGATCCGGGCCAGCATGTCGTCGACGGACATCTGGTCGCCCCAGCAGAGCTCGCTCTTGCCGATGCGGTTCATGATCGCGCCGGTGTCCTCCAGTCCGAGGACGGTGGAGCCGGACAGCTGGCCGACGGCCCGCTTGACCTCCTCGTCCGTGAGCCCCTCGGAGACGACCTTGTCGAGTTCGCCGCGGCAGATCCGGAGCACGTCGTGGACCTGGTTCGGGCGGCAGCCCGCGTACACGCCGAAGAGCCCGGTGTCGGCGAAGCCCGAGGTGTACGAGTACACGCTGTAGGCCAGGCCGCGCTTCTCGCGGACCTCCTGGAAGAGGCGGGAGGACATGCCTCCGCCGAGGGCGGTGTTCAGTACGCCGAGCGCCCAGCGGCGCTCGTCGGTGCGGGCGAGGCCGGGCATGCCGAGGACCACGTGGGCCTGCTCGGTCTTGCGGCCCACCAGGTCGACGCGGCCGGAGGTGCGGATGCGCTTGGCTCCGGAGCGCGGGCCGATCGGCTCGGCGTCGGTGTGGGTGAGGGCGCCGGCCTTCTCGAAGGCGGCGCGGACCTGGCGTACGACCTTGTTGTGGTCGACGTTGCCGGCCGCGGCGACCACCAGGTGGCGGGGGTCGTAGTGCTTCTTGTAGAAGCGGCGGATCCGGTCGGCGCCGAGGGCGTTGATCGTGTCGACGGTGCCCAGGACGGGACGGCCGAGCGGGGTGTCGCCGTACATGGTGTGCGCGAACAGGTCGTGCACGCAGTCGCCCGGGTCGTCCTCGGTCATCGCGATCTCTTCGAGGATCACGCCGCGCTCGGCGTCGACGTCCTCCTCGCGGATCAGCGAGCCGGTGAGCATGTCGCAGACGACGTCGATCGCCAGCGGCAGGTCGGTGTCGAGCACCCGTGCGTAGTAGCAGGTGTACTCCTTCGCCGTGAAGGCGTTCATCTCGCCGCCGACCGCGTCGATCGCGGAGGAGATGTCGAGGGCGCTGCGCTTGCGGGTGCCCTTGAAGAGGAGGTGCTCGAGGTAGTGCGTGGCACCGTTGAGCGTGGGCGTCTCGTCCCGGGAGCCCACGTGCGCCCAGATGCCGAAGGTGGCGGAGCGGACCGAGGGCAGCGTCTCGGTGACGACGCGCAGTCCGCCGGGGAGGACGGTGCGCCGGACGGTGCCGATGCCGTTCTCCCCCTTGAGGAGGGTTTGGGTACGGGCGACGGCCCGCCCCTCCGAAGAGGGGCGGGCCGTCACACGGGAACTACGCGACGTCACTTGTCGGAGTCGTCCTTGTCAGCGTCGTCACCGGCGGCCTCGCCGTCGATCACGGGGATCAGGGAGAGCTTGCCGCGCTGGTCGATCTCGGCGATCTCCACCTGGACCTTGGTGCCGACCGCGAGCACGTCCTCGACGTTCTCCACGCGCTTGCCACCGGCGAGCTTGCGGATCTGCGAGATGTGCAGCAGGCCGTCCTTGCCGGGCATGAGGGAGACGAAGGCACCGAAGGTGGTGGTCTTGACGACCGTACCCAGGTAGCGCTCGCCGACCTCCGGCATGGTCGGGTTGGCGATCGAGTTGATCGTGGCGCGGGCGGCCTCGGCGGCCGGGCCGTCGGAGGCACCGATGTAGATGGTGCCGTCGTCCTCGATCGTGATCTCGGCGCCGGTGTCCTCCTGGATCTGGTTGATCATCTTGCCCTTGGGGCCGATGACCTCACCGATCTTGTCCACCGGGATCTTGACGGTGATGATCCGCGGGGCGAACGGGGACATGGCGTCCGGCGTGTCGATCGCTTCCATCATCACGTCGAGGATGTGGAGGCGGGCGTCGCGGGCCTGCTTGAGGGCCGCGGCCAGGACGGAGGCCGGGATGCCGTCCAGCTTGGTGTCGAGCTGGAGGGCGGTCACGAACTCCTTGGTTCCGGCGACCTTGAAGTCCATGTCGCCGAAGGCGTCCTCCGCACCGAGGATGTCGGTGAGGGCGACGTAGTGGGTCTTGCCGTCGATCTCCTGGGAGATCAGGCCCATGGCGATACCGGCGACGGGGGCCTTGAGGGGCACACCGGCGTTCAGCAGCGACATGGTGGAGGCGCAGACCGAGCCCATGGACGTCGAACCGTTGGAGCCGAGGGCCTCGGACACCTGGCGGATCGCGTAGGGGAACTCCTCGCGGGTCGGGAGGACCGGCACGATCGCGCGCTCGGCGAGCGCGCCGTGGCCGATCTCGCGGCGCTTGGGCGAGCCCACGCGGCCGGTCTCGCCGACGGAGTACGGCGGGAAGTTGTAGTTGTGCATGTAGCGCTTGCGGGTCACCGGGGAGAGGGTGTCCAGCTGCTGCTCCATGCGGAGCATGTTGAGGGTGGTGACGCCCAGGATCTGGGTCTCGCCACGCTCGAACAGCGCCGAGCCGTGCACGCGCGGGATGGCCTCGACCTCGGCGGCGAGGGTACGGATGTCCGTGATCCCGCGGCCGTCGATGCGGACCTTGTCCTTGATGACGCGCTCGCGCACCAGGGCCTTGGTCAGGCTGCGGTAGGCGGCGGAGATCTCCTTCTCGCGACCCTCGAAGGCCGGGAGGAGCTTCTCGGCGGCGATCTCCTTGACGCGGTCCAGCTCGGCCTCACGGTCCTGCTTGCCCGCGATGGTCAGCGCCTGGGAGAGCTCGCCCTTGACGGCGGCCGCGAGGGCCTCGTACACGTCGTCCTGGTAGTCCAGGAAGACCGGGAACTCGCCCTCGGGCTTGGCGGCCTTGGCCGCCAGGTCCGCCTGGGCCTTGCAGAGGGCCTTGATGAAGGGCTTCGAGGCTTCGAGGCCGGCGGCCACGATCTCCTCGGTCGGCGCCTCGGCGCCGCCCTTGACCAGGGCGATGGTCTTCTCGGTGGCCTCGGCCTCGACCATCATGATCGCGACGTCGCCGTCCTCCAGGACGCGGCCCGCGACGACCATGTCGAAGACGGCGTCCTCGAGCTCGGTGTGCGTCGGGAAGGCCACCCACTGGCCGCGGATCAGCGCGACGCGGACGCCGCCGATCGGGCCGGAGAAGGGCAGGCCGGCCAGCTGGGTGGACGCGGACGCGGCGTTGATCGCGATGACGTCGTACAGGTGGTCCGGGTTCAGCGCCATGACGGTGGCGACGACCTGGATCTCGTTGCGCAGGCCCTTCTTGAAGGACGGGCGCAGCGGGCGGTCGATCAGGCGGCAGGTGAGGATCGCGTCCTCGGAGGGGCGGCCCTCGCGGCGGAAGAAGGAGCCGGGGATCTTGCCGGCCGCGTACTGGCGCTCCTCGACGTCCACCGTCAGGGGGAAGAAGTCGAGCTGGTCCTTGGGCTTCTTCGACGCGGTGGTGGCGGAAAGCACCATCGTGTCGTCGTCCAGGTAGGCAACGGCGGAGCCGGCGGCCTGGCGGGCCAGACGGCCCGTCTCGAAGCGGATGGTGCGGGTGCCGAAGGAACCGTTGTCAATGACGGCCTCGGCGTAGTGGGTCTCGTTCTCCACTAGCGTTTTCTCCATTTTCGTCGTCTCCGCCCGCCGCCCGTGTGGCGGCGGACGGTGCGGAGAAGCGCTCCTGTGTGCGGGCCGGTCTTCGATCGAAGTACCCGGTTCGGTGCCCGGGGGGCTTTCCGGGTACCACTACCGAGGACCGGCGGCCTGGGAGGGCGCTCCTCCTCTTCAGTTGTGCACGTGCTCTTCAGTCGTGCACGTGGTTCGTCGTGCACGTGCGTCCAGACTACAAAGCGTCCGGTACGTCCCGCACGTAGAGCGAGCGCACGTACAGCAAAGGGAGCGGCCCCCTCAGTGTGGGAACCGCTCCCTTCACAGCGTCTTTACTTGACGCCGGCCGCACCGCGGCGGATGCCGAGGCGCTCGACCAGCGTACGGAAGCGCTGGATGTCCTTCTTGGCCAGGTACTGCAGCAGGCGGCGACGCTGGCCGACCAGGATCAGCAGACCACGACGGGAGTGGTGGTCGTGCTTGTGGGTCTTGAGGTGCTCGGTCAGGTCCGTGATGCGCTTGGAGAGCATGGCGACCTGGACCTCGGGGGAGCCGGTGTCGCCCTCCTTGGCACCAAACTCGGCGATGATCTGCTTCTTCGTAGCGGCGTCGAGCGACACGCGTACTCCTCGTATGGGTCTTCGTGGCCACCGAGTGCCCCAGGTCGAATTCTCTGGGGATCTTCCGTAACTCGGGAGGCGGGGTCCGCTGAGCGCAGCCTCCAGAGGTTTCCGGGGGCGCGTACACAAACGGCCGTCACACAGCGTACCAGGCTGCCGCACGGCCCCCGTCTCAGCTGGTGAGAGAGCGGGCCCGGGCGTACACGTCCAGCACGGCGAGGGCCAGCGGGACCAGACTGAGCAGTACTGCCGCCTCGGTGAGGTCGAGCAGCCGTCCCCAGAAGGGTGACAGGCCCTTGCGGGGGATGACAAGCGCAATTCCGGCGAGGAGGGCCGCGCCGGCGGCGACGGCGGCGGAGAGCCAGATCGTACGGAGGTCCAGCCCGCCGTGGTCGTGGTACCGGACGAGCTCCCGGACCAGGTCGGCCGGCGGGTGCAGGGCCAGGCCCAGGATCAGCAGGGCGACGGCGGCCAGGCCGGCGACCAGGGTGCACACGACCTGGGAGGTGTAGCGGAAGAGCCGGGCGCGCAGCAGCATGGCCAGCCCGGTGGCGAGGGCCAGCAGCCGGCCCCAGGTGTTGTCGGAGAAGCCGAGGACGGCGGCGGAGCCGACGGCGATCGCGGCGCAGCCGCCGACCAGGCCGAGCAGCATCTCGTGGCCGCGGCGGGCCTGGGTGGCGATGGCCTCGGCGTCGAGGGGGGTGCCCGCCTCGTGCTGGTCGGCGCCGGAGGGGTCACCGTACGGCTCGGTCTCGTAGCGGTCCGGGGTCGTCGCGTACTCGACGTACTCGTCGGCCGCGCTCTGCGGGGCGGTGTAGCCGATGGGCAGCCGGGCGAAACGGGCGGAGAGGCCGGGCAGGAAGGCGACGAGGCCGATGGCGACGGGCGCGCAGACGGCGGCGGTCGCGGTGGCGGAGGCCTCGGTGACGATGGCGGCGAAGGTGGCCAGGGTGCCGGTCGCGGCGAGGAAGGTGGCCGCGACGAAGGGGGCGTCCCCGTTCGGGGTGAGCGCGACGAGGGCGACGGAGGCGACCAGGACGCAGGCGCAGCCGAGCAGGAACTGCAGTCGGCCGGGGCCCTGGCCGGCGCCGGCGGCGATGATGCCGGAGCCGGCGATCAGCAGGATCGGGAGGGCGCCGAGGCCGAGGGCGACGGCGGAGGCGCGGTCGCGGTAGACCCGGGCGCGGACTCCGGCGGCGGCGGTCAGGAGCACGCCCACGGCGCCGGCGATGATGCCGGGCAGGCCGTGCATGTCGTGGTGGACCGGGTCGGCGTACCAGAGGACGAAGCCGAGCAGGACGAGCAGCACGGCGGCGCCGGCCAGGCCCGCGCCGCGCAGCATGTCGTCGCTCCAGCGGTGGCGGTCGCGGACGACGGCCGAGGCGACGGCGTCGGAGACGTCGTCGAAGACGGCGGGCGGCAGCGATTCGGCGAACGGCCGCAGGCTCAGCACCTCGCCGTCGAGGACCTGCTGGCCGGCGAGGGTGCGGGCGCCGTCGAGGACGGTGCCGTCGCGGCGGACGAGGTGGAAGCCGGTGGGGGCGCCGACGGGCTGGGTCTGGCCGGTGAGGCGCAGGAGTTCGGGATAGACGTCGGCGACGGCGATGTCCTCGGGGAGGGCGACGTCGATGCGGCTGTCGGGAGCCACGACGGTGACCCTGCAGAAACCCGTCGTTGCGGCCGTACTCACCTGTGTGACCCCCCTGGTTGGCGAAGCGGGTGCGTGGGCTGTCGCCTTGGATTCGCGGATGCGCATACTGCGCGGGCCACCCTACCGGGAGTATGCATGACTGTCGGCAAGTAGGATCACCGTCGCGCAGGGGAGACCCCCTTCGCGCCCGGGACTTGGGGGCGCCGGTTGCGACGTCCCGTCCGTTTTCGAGGGATTGATGCTCCGGTGAGTCAGATCGTCGTCAAACGCCCGCCGCGGTCCTTGCCGCCCGAAGTTCCTTCGGACGAGCTGAGGCTGGAGGCTCCGCCGGAGCTTCCGCGCGGGCAGCAGGAGGGCATGATGATGCAGCTCCTGCCGATGCTCGGCATGGGCTCGTCGGTCGTCTTCTTCTTCATGCCGGGTGCGGCGCCCTTCATGCGCATCATGGGCGTGCTGATGCTGGTGTCCACGGTGGGCATGGTCCTGGCCCAGCTGGTGCGTCACCGGCGCGGTACGCAGGGGCAAATGGCCGACGTGCGCCGGGACTACCTGAAATATCTCGCGCAGACGCGCCGTCAGGTCCGCAGGACCGCGCGGGCGCAGCGCGACGCGCAGCTGTATCTGCACCCGGCTCCCGAGCAGTTGTGGTCGGTGGTGGCCGAGGGTTCGCGACTGTGGGAGCGGCGCGTCGGCGACGAGGACTTCGGCCAGGCGCGGCTCGGGCTGGGCGCGCAGCGCCTGTCGACTCCGCTGGTGGCGCCGGACACGGCGCCGGTGGACGAGCTGGAACCGCTGACGGCCGGCGCGATGCAGCGTTTCCTGAAGGTGCACTCGTCGCTGGACGGGTTGCCGGTGGCGGTGTCGCTGCGGGCGTTCTACCACGTGACGGTGTCGGGCGAGCCGGAGGCGGCGCGCGGGGCGGCGCGGGCGATGGTGGCGCAGCTGGCGACCCTGCACTCCCCCGAGGACCTGGTGGTGGCCGTGGTGGCCGCGCCGGGCGCGGTGCCGTCGTGGGACTGGACGAAGTGGCTGCCGCACACGCAGGTGCCGGGGCAGGTCGACGGGGCCGGTACGAAGCGGCTGTTCAGCGATGACCTGACGGAGCTGGAGGGGCTGCTGGCGCCCCGGCTGGAAGGGCGGCCGCGGTTCAGCCGGGACGTGTCGCCGGTGCTGGACCAGCCGCACCTGGTGGTCGTGCTGGACGCGAACTCCCGTGGCGGGCTGGTCCCGCCGGACTCGGCGTTCGCGGCGGCCGAGGGGCTGCAGGGCGTGACCATCGTCGAGGTGGTCGCGGGCGAGCTGGACGAGCCGCGCGGCGGGCTGTCGGTCGTGGTGCGGCCGGGCCGGCTGCGGCTGGAGTCGGGCGGGGGGATCGCGTACGAGGGCGTGCCGGACACGCTGTCGCTGCCGGCGGCGGAGGCGCTCGCGCGGCAGCTGGCGCCGCTGCGCACGGGCGGCGGGGACGACGACGAACCGCTGCTGGCCAACCTGGACTTCACGGATCTGCTGAACCTGGGCGACGCGGCCTCCATCGACGTGGCCCGGACCTGGCGGCCGCGGTCGGCCGGTGAGCGGCTGCGCGTGCCGATCGGTGTCGGCGAGGACGGCGCGCCGGTCATGCTGGACCTCAAGGAGGCGGCGCAGGAGGGCATGGGCCCGCACGGCCTGTGCGTGGGTGCGACCGGTTCCGGCAAGTCGGAGCTGCTGCGCACGCTGGTGCTGGGCCTGGCGGTCACGCACACCTCGGAGACGTTGAACTTCGTCCTCGCGGACTTCAAGGGCGGTGCGACCTTCACGGGCATGGGGCAGATGCCGCACGTGGCCGCGGTCATCACCAACCTGGCGGACGACCTCACCCTCGTCGACCGCATGGGCGACTCGATCCGCGGCGAGCTCCAGCGCCGCCAGGAGCTGCTGCGCTCGGCGGGCAACTACGCGAACATCCACGACTACGAGAAGGCGCGCGCGGCGGGTGCCCCGCTGGAGCCGCTGGCCTCGCTGGTGCTGGTCATCGACGAGTTCAGCGAGCTGCTGACGGCGAAGCCCGACTTCATCGACATGTTCATCCAGATCGGCCGGATCGGCCGTTCGCTGGGCGTGCACCTGCTGCTGGCCTCGCAGCGCCTGGAGGAGGGCAAGCTGCGCGGGCTGGACACGTACCTGTCGTACCGCATCGGCCTGCGGACCTTCTCGGCGGCGGAGTCGCGCACGGCGATCGGCGTGCCGGACGCGTATCACCTGCCGTCGGTGCCGGGTTCGGGCTACCTGAAGTTCGGCACGGACGAGATGACGCGTTTCAAGGCGGCGTACGTCTCGGGCACCTACCGTTCGGGCGGCCCGGACCTGTCGGTCGGGCTGTTCCCGGTGGAGCGGCGGCCCGCGCTGTTCACGGCGACGCCGGTGCCGGTCGTGTACGCGGCGCCGGACCCGGCGTACCTGGCGGCGCAGTCGGAGCGGGAGGACGACGCCCTCGCGGACACGGTGCTGGACGTGATCGTGGGCCGGCTGGAGGGCCAGGGGGTGCCGGCGCACCAGGTGTGGCTGCCGCCGCTCGACCAGGCCCCGCCGCTGGACCAGCTGCTGCCGGCGCTGGCGCCTTCGGCGGAGCGGGGTCTGCACGCGGAGGGGTACACGCGGCCCGGCGGGCTCGTCGTGCCGCTCGGCCTGATCGACAAGCCGTTCGAGCAGCGGCGCGAGGTGCTGTACCGGGACTTCTCGGGTGCGGCGGGCCACATGATGGTGGTCGGCGGCCCGCAGTCGGGCAAGTCGACGCTGATGCGGACGCTGATCTCGGCGTTCGCACTGACGCACACCCCGCGCGAGGTGCAGTTCTACGGGCTGGACTTCGGCGGCGGCAGCATGTCGTCGATCTCCGAGCTGCCGCACGTCGGCGGGATCGCCTCGCGTCTGGACCCGGAGCGGGTGCGGCGTACGGTCGCCGAGGTGGGCGGCATCCTCAACCGCCGCGAGGAGTTCTTCCGCGCGAACAACATCGACTCGATCGGCACCTACCGGCGCCGGCGTGCGGCGGGTGAGCTGCCCGGCGAGGCGTGGGGCGACGTGTTCCTCGTCATCGACGGCTGGGGCGGTTTCCGGACCGAGTACGAGGGCCTGGAGCCGGTGGTCACGGACATCGCCTCGCGCGGTCTGGGCTACGGCATCCACGTGGTGATCACGGCGGCGCGTTACATGGAGGTCCGTGCCGCGCTGAAGGACCAGATGCTGAACCGGCTGGAGCTGCGGCTCGGTGACGTCATGGACTCCGAGTTCGACCGCAAGGTCGCGGCGAACGTTCCGACGGGGATGCCGGGCCGGGGCCAGGTGGCGGAGAAGCTGCACTTCCTGGGTGCGCTGCCGCGGATCGACGGGGCGCACGACCCGGAGGACCTGTCGGAGGCCACGGCCGCCTTCGTGTCGGCGGTGAAGCAGAACTGGGCGGCGGCCGCCGCTCCCGGTGTACGCCTGCTGCCGCGGCTGCTGCACGCCGACCAGCTGCCCCGGGGCGGGGACCAGCCCGGCCGCGGGCTGGCCATCGGCATCGACGAGACGGACCTGGAGCCGGTGTTCGTCGACTTCGAGAGCGACCCGTTCTTCCTCGTGTTCGGCGAGAGCGAGTCCGGCAAGACGAACCTGCTGCGGCTGATCTGCCGGCAGATCGCGGAGCGGTACACCCCGGACCAGGCGCGCCTGGTCGTGGGTGACTACCGGCGCAGCCTCCTCGGGGCGCTGCCGGAGGAGCACCTGCTGGAGTACGCGCCGATGGCGAGCTCCCTGCAGACGCACATGGAGGCGCTGGGCGGCGTGTTCTCGCGCCGGCAGCCGCCGACGGACGTCACTCCGCAGCAGCTGCGCGACCGCAGCTGGTGGACGGGCCCGGACGTGTTCATCATCATCGACGACTACGACCTGGTGGCGACGAGCCAGGGCAACCCGCTGGCCCCGCTGGTGGAGTTCCTGCCCTTCGCCCGGGACACCGGTGTCCGCTTCATCATCGCGCGCAACTCGGCGGGTGCCTCGCGCTCGCTGTACGAGCCGTTCATGCAGCGCATCAAGGAGCTCGGCGCGCAGGGCGTGGTCCTGTCGGGCGACCCGTCCGAGGGCGACCTGATCGGCAGTGTCCGGCCCCGTCCGATGCCGCCGGGCCGGGCGTACTTCTCCTCGCGCAAGCGGGGCACGTCGCTCGTGCAGCTGGGCCGGATGGCGGGGATGTAGGCCGTGACACGTCGTCGCGGCGAACGCGTCCGCCGGTGGGCGGCGGCGGTGGCCCTCGTGGCCGCCGCCGTCGTCCTGCCGGCCGGCTGCCGGTTCGGGGACGCCCTCAGCGTGGACGAGGTGCGGGAGATCGCCGACGCGGTCGACCCCGAGGGCGGCATCGAGTGCCCCCTGCCCTACGACTTCGCCGCGGCGGCCGGGGCCGCCGGGGTGGCGGGCGCCGCGGGCCCGGGGTACGCCACGGCCGATCTGCCCGCCCTCTCCGGGGCGAGCGACGGGGGATCCGATCCGGACGGCCCCCTGGCCCGCAATCCCGGAGGGGTGGTGAGCTGCGTCTTCCACATCGGCGGGGAGGACCTGGAGGTGCACACCGTCGCCACGCGGAGGCCGCAGGCGCTGTCCGTGCTGTTCCCCGTGGTCGCGAAGGCGGCCGGCCTGGGGCCGGAGGGGCTGGTCCCGTTCGGTGCGCAGGCGGCCGCGGCGAAGGCCGGTGTGCCGGTCCTGACCGCGAGCGGGAACGTGGCGGCCGTACGGCTCGAACTCGACGGCGACGGGGACGCCTCGCTGCTGCTGACCGCCGGGGGCGCCGGGCACAGCGGGCTGAGCCGGGGCCAGGTCGAGGGCCTCGCGCAGGCCCTCGCGGGCCAGGTGCAGGGGTGATCGACCGGCGGGTACGGAGTGATCGACCGGCCGGGTACGGGGTGATCGACCGGCGGGGTACGGGGTGATCGGAGGGAAACACTCCCCCGCCCCCGCGTACAGCACCGATAATCGGCAGCGAAGACCGCGGGAGCACCGCACCGCCGAGGGAAAGGCCGCACATGGGCACCCAGCAGGAGAAGGACGAGCTGTACGCGCTCGACATCAGCGGCGTGGAGTGGGAGGGCCCGCCGGGGACCAGCCCCGACGAGGAGCGGGTCGAGATCGCGCGGCTGCCCGAGGGCGCCGTGGCCATGCGGTCCTCGCTCGACCGGGACACCGTCCTGCGCTACACCGCGGCCGAGTGGGAGGCCTTCGTGCTCGGGGCCAGGGACGGGGAGTTCGACCTGGACCGCGGCCCGCGCTGAACCCCGCGGTCCCCGGACCGGGCCGGGGTACGGCGACGGGGCGCGCCCGGTGCGGGCGCGCCCCGTATCCGCATGCGGCTGCGGCCGGCCGGGCTCAGTAGGCCTCGGTGAACAGGCGCGAGGCCTTCACGTCGGTGGCGCGGTAGTCGCCCTTGCCGCGCTCGATCAGCTGGGCGACCTGCTCCAGCTGGTTCTTCATGTGCTCGGCCTTGGCCTTGTACTTGCCCTGGAGCGTGATGTACGCCTGGTGCGCCTCACCGTCCCAGGTGTCCGTGACGACCTTCAGGGCCTGGTCCATCTCCTCCAGGTCCGTCACGATCTTCTTCGAGACGACGCGGATGCGGTTCGCCATCTCCTGGACGCTCTCATACCGGACCTTGGTGTGGCCGTCGGAGCCAGCCATGTTCTTCTCCTTCGCGCTGAGCTGAGCTGTGTGGGGAACGACGCAAAAAAGGGCGGGTCAGATGCTGTTGAGACCGGAGCCGCCCTGGCCCGCACCGGCCTGCACCGTCTTGAACGCCGCACGCACGTCGTCGTCCTGCGCGTTGCTGAGGTTCTTGGTCTGCGCGACCGCGTTGTGCAGCACACCGAGCAGACGACGGATCTCGTCGTGGTCCTCGTTGACGACCGTCTGGGCGGAAACGAAGCCCGAGGCACCCACACCGGTCCAGCCGGCGCTCACCGTGGCGAGGATGTCCGCCAGCTCGCGGGACTGGGTGGTGACGGCGCGGGCCGTCGTCTCGATCTTGTTCTTCGCCTGGACGATCGGATCGTCTGCGAGTCCGAAATTGCTCATCCGAAGCTCCTCACTTCTCAATTCGCCGGCAGAACCGGCGGATTGCGCAGCGGAAGGGAGGTTCCCGGCGCGGATGCGAGTCACGCGGCCCCGGAATTCCCCCTCCGCCTCACGCGATCCCCCGATCACAGTCGTGAAGCCTGGTGTCACTCTAGCCAGTTCATCTGACGGTCCCAACATCGGCAGGCCGCTTCCGTTGATGAACTGTGACGGTTCACTGCAAACGGCCGCGGCGCCTGCGGGCGTCGCGCACCACCGTCGCCGTGCCCGCGATGACCGCGATCAGCACGCCCGCGATGCCCAGAGCGTACGTCCCGTACCGCTCCTCGCGCTCCTGCGCCGTCTCCGTCATCCGCAGCGCCGCCGCCTCGGGGGCGGCCGCCGGCGGCGGGCCGGGGTCCGGGACGGGGGCCTTGGGCCGCTCGTGGTCCTGGGTGACCGCGCGGACGGGGTCGACGACACCCCATCCGACGTAGTCGTCACGGCCGTTGACCGAGCGCTCGGCGGTCCCCTCGATCTGCCAGATGATCTCCTGCGGGGTCCAGTCCTCGTGCTTCGCGCGCAGCAGGGCGGCTACGCCCGCGACGTAGGGCGCCGAGAAACTGGTGCCGTTGTCGATGCACTGGCCGAAGCCGGGGACGGTGGAGACCATGTCGACGCCGGGCGCGGCCACCGCGATGAAGTCGCCGGGCTGGGAGAACGCGGCCCGCTCGTTGTTGCGGTCCGAGGAGGCCACGGCGAGGACGCCGGGGAAGGCAGCGGGGTAGGTCTTGCGCTTCTCGCCGCTCATGCCGTCGTTGCCCGCCGAGGCCACGACGACGACCTTCGCGTCGACGGCCCGCTGCACGGCCTTGCCGAGTTCGGAGTCGGCGCTCAGCGGGACGTCGGTGTCCTGGGAGATGTTGATGACCTGGGCGCCCTTGGCCACCGCGTGGTCGATCGCCGCGCCCAGCGACTGGGCGTTGCCCTTGCCCTGCCCGTCGTTCTGGCGGACCGGGATGATCACGGCGTCGGGTGCCAGGCCGACGAAGCCGGTGCCGTCCTGGGGCCGGGCGGCGATCAGACCGGCCACCTTGGTGCCGTGGCCGACCGTGTCGGTGGTGCCGTCACCGCCCTTGGGGTCGATGAGGTCCTTGCCCGCGCCGACATCGATGGCGCCGCTGAGCTGCGGGTTCGCACGGTCGACGCCGGTGTCGATGACCGCGACGCGGACGGGCTTGCCGCTCTTGTCCTTGCCCTTGGTCTGCGACCAGAGCGCGTCGAGGAGCAGCCGCTGCAGGGCCCAGGGGCGGTCGGCGATCTGCTTCTTCATCGGGAAGGTGCATTCGCCGCCGCCCGCGAGGTCCAGCGCCGGTGCGCGGACGGGCCCCGGGTGCGGTGCGGCCGCGGTGGCGGCCGTGGCGGCGCCGGCCGTGGCGGTCGTACCGGACAGGGCGGCGACGGCGAGCGCGGCGGTGACGAGTGCGCTGCGCGTGTACGGGGACAGGGGCATCGGCGGTGTCCTCACGAACCCTGGGGCTGTCGGGCGGAGTTGGTGTCCAGGCGCGGCCCCTTCGAGAGGAACTCGGACCAGGCGATGGGGACCATGGCCGGTGTCACGGCCCCGTAGCCGAGCCGGATCTGCGCCTGGCTGGCCTCGGGACGGCCGTCCGCGGCGGCCTGGCCGTTCGACTGGTCGGGGGCGCCGATCTTCGACTTCTCGGCGTCGCTGTCGCCGTTGGCCTGCACGGCGTAGCGCAGACCGGTGTCGGTGACCAGGAACAGGGCGCCGCCCGCCGTCGTCTGCCTGCCCTGGACCTGCGTGTACAGGAGTCCCGAGCCGGGCGTGACGTAGGCGCTGGTGCCGCTGGCGGTGATGTCGATGGGGAATCCGGTGCCGGCCCAGGTGCTCAGCGTCTGGTTGCCCTGGCCGTCGACCGAGCGCAGCACGTTGCAGACGGTGTCGCGCGCGGCGGCGCCCTGGGGCGTGCCGGCCGCGGCGGGGGCGCCCTGCGCGGGGTCCGCGGCGCCGTTCTGGTTGATCCGGTCGGACTTCCGCTGCGGCCACCTGGCCTCGCCCCTGAACGCCGTGGCGTCCGGGTTCAGCGACTGCAGGTCGACCTCGTGGGGCTTGCCGTGCATGTTGAGGCCGTCGGTCGCGGGCGCCGAGATCAGCAGCCACGCCACGAAGTCGGAGACCGGCGCGACCTTCCCGGGCAGGACGA
This sequence comes from Streptomyces sp. NPDC086989, assembly GCF_044745505.1. Lineage (NCBI taxonomy): Bacteria > Bacillati > Actinomycetota > Actinomycetes > Kitasatosporales > Streptomycetaceae > Streptomyces > Streptomyces sp. NPDC086989. Next base: position 643,578 of record NZ_JBIVAL010000002.1, on the reverse strand, counting down.
CGTAGTGCTGCGCGCCGGAGCCGGTCTGCGCCGTCAGTACCATGCCGACCTTGTTGTCGGCGGTGGTCAGGCCCTGGACGTCGGCCTTCGTGCCGGCCGCGACGGGCAGTTGCGGGAAGGCCAGGTCGTCCCCGGAGTTGAGGGTGTCGAGCCACGCCTGGGTGACCTGCTGCGGGGTGGCGCCGGTGCTGCCGACCAGCGCGTTGGTCATCTTCCCGGCGTCCGCGCCGCCTTCGGGGAACTTGTACTTCGTCCCCGTGGAGTCGACCAGGTAGCGCTCCTTGGCGCCGCCGGTGCTCTGCACGTACAGCATCTGGCGGTCGGTGAGCTTGCGGGCGTCGTCCATCAGTCCCGCCTCGCGGTCGGCGAGGACGAACGTCGCGGTCTGAACGGTCTTGCCGTTGCCGCCCGGTGCCTGGCAGACGGCCCAGCGCTTGGCCTTGCCCGCGTCCTGCGGGGCCGGCAGCCGGTCGGGGGCGTACGGGATGCCGATGATGGGCCCGCGCGGCGGCTTGCCCGCGTCCAGGATCTTGTCGTCGATCTGGATGACCTTGAACTTCTGCGGATCCAGGAGCAGTCGGGCGGAGGCGAGGTTGAGCACCGGGTGCAGCCGGGTCTGGTCCTTGCCGTTCACCTTGGTGGTCAGCACCACGTACCGGGTCGTCGACTGCTTGCCGACGATGACGTTGGTGCCGGCCGCGTCCCAGCCCTTGGGTGCCTGCGGCTTGAACATCCCCCAGGCACCGAACCCGGCGAGTACGAGCGCCCCCGCCACCAGCCCGGGCAGGACCGCGCGCAGCGGACGCGGCGCGCCCTCCTCGGAGCCCGTGGCGGAAGGCTGGAGGAACGCGGCCACCGTGCGCCGCTTCGCAAAGGTGTACGCGTTGAGTTCATCACGTCGTGATGCCATGACCGTCTGCTTCTCCCCGCACGGCCCGGTCGGTGAGTACGGTCCCCCGGGCCTCGATTGTCGGACCGGAGACCTACTATGCCTCTTGACGGAGGGTGCCCACGGGCCGGGTAGGGTGAGGCTGCCGCTCACTGCCCTCCGGACCCCACTATTCAGGGGTCGTCGGGGTATTCAGGGCTTGTTGGGGTGGATTGGGGAGATTCCGGGGCCCTGCGGCGGGCAGCTCCCGGCTCCGCTACTCACGGGGTACGGCCCCAGAAAGGCGAGGTGGGCGCCTGATGGCCACCGCGACGCAGCCGCAGACGGGCGCGCCGGCACCCGTGCGCGGCGGGGTGACGCCGTATCCGAAGTCGAGCCCGGGCCGTTTCGGTCCGTTCCGATTGCAACAACTCGTGCTGCTCCAGATCGCCGTGGCCGCCCTGCTGGTGGCCTGGGTCGTGGAGCCGCTGCTGCTGGTTCCCGCCGGTGTGCTGGCGCTCGTCCTGGTGGTGCTCGCCGTCGTACGCCGCCACCAGCGTTCCCTGCCGGAGTGGATCGGCGGCGCGCTCGCACTGCGCGCCCGGCGTCGGCGGGCCGCGTCGTTCACGGTACCGGCGGGCACCGAGCCGGGGCTGGCCCCGCTCGTCGAGGCCGATCCGGCGCTGCGGACCCTCACGTTCAGCGACCGCGACCGGCGGCCCGTCGGCATGGTCGGTGACGGGACGTTCCTGACGGCCGTGGTCCAGGTGGACATGGACGCCACCGCGCTGCGGCCCGACCGCGGTGCACGGCCGCTGCCCCTCGCCCTCGTACGGGACATCCTCGAAGTCGACGGCATCCGGCTGGAGTCGGCGCAGCTGGTGCAGCACACCCAGCCCGCGCCGGCCCCGCACCTGCCGGCCCAGTCGATGGCCACCCGCAACTACGCGCCGCTCCAGGCCGCTACGGGCACCCCGGCGGTCCGGCTGACCTGGATCGCGCTCAAGCTCGACCCGGAACTGTGCCCCGAGGCGGTCACCGCGCGCGGCGGCGGGCTCGGGGGCGCGCAGCGCTGTGTGGTGCGCGCCGCCGACCAGCTGGCGAGCCGGCTCACCGGGGCCGGGTTCCGCGCGACGGTGCTCACCGAACAGGAGCTGACGGCGGCGCTGGCCACCTCCTCGTGCGCGAACCCGATGGCGATCACGCAGGCGGGGCGCTCGGCGAGCACCGGCCGGCGGACGGAGGAGACGGCGCGCATCTGGCGCTGCGACGACCGGCGGCACACCACGTACTGGATAGGCCGCTGGCCCCAGCTCGGCGGCAGCGGGGCGGCGTCCCTGCCGCAGTTCGTGGCGCTGCTGACCTCGCTGCCCGCGCTGGCGACGAACTTCAGCCTGACGATGGCACCGGCGGAGCGCCAGGGCGTGACGCTGACCGGCCACGTACGGGTCACGGGGCGCAGCGACGAGGAACTCGTGGCGGCCCGCCGGGAACTGGAACGGACGGCCCGCGGTGTGCGCACCGGGCTGGTCCGGCTCGACCGTGAACAGGTACCGGGGCTGCTGGCTTCGCTGCCGCTGGGAGGGGCGCGATGAGGGGCGGCTTCGGGCTGATCGGCCCGCGCCGGGAACGGCACGTGGTCCCGGCGGTGGACCTGGACGCGCTGGCACTGCCGGTCGGGGACGACGGCGTCGTCATCGGCGTGGACGCCGAGGGGCGCCCGGCGGTGCTCGGCGTCAACCGGCCGACGCCGTACGAGGTGACGCTGATCGGCGGCCTGTGGACGGCACAGGTGCTGGCGCTGCGCGCGGCGGCCACGGGCGCGCGGGTGGCGGTGGAGACCGGCCGCGGGCAGGTGTGGTCCGGGCTGGCCCAGGCGGCGGGCGGCGGCCAGCAGTGCGTGACGCTGCACGAGGTCGGCCGGGTGCCGCCGCAGGGCGCGTCGGCGGGCAGCCCGGTGCTGGTGATCCGCGACTGCGGCATGCGGCCGCCGCGCGGGCGCGTGGTGGCGGGACCCTGGCAGTCGGTGCTGACCCTGCTTCCGTACCTGAGCCCGACGGCGCCGAGGCTGCTGCAGAACTCGTCGCTGGTCGGGGTCCAGCGGGTCTCCCCCGACGAGGCGGACCAGCTCGGGCGCCTGATGAACCTGCCGCGTGCGGCGGTGGATTCGCTGCCGACGCTGGGCGACGGGGTCACCCTGTGGTGCACGCCGCGGGACCGTCAGTTCGTGATGACCCAGGGCACGGAAGCCGAAACGGGCCTCCTGGGCCCGGCCCGACGCATCGACTGACCCCGGGCCCGGAAGGGGACGGAAAGCCAAGACCCTCCCCGGACCCGGGCCCGCGGCCCCTGCGCCCGGCCCGTACGCCCGGCCCGGGCACACGGGGCCGGGCGCGGGGTGCCCGGCACACTGGGCCCGGCACACGGGGCGGCACGCGGGGTCGGGCACGGCGAGCCGGGCACGCGGGAAAGGGCACGCGGGGCCCGGCACTCCGGGATGGGCACGGGGGACCGAATACCCCCGAGGCCCACCGGCCTCGGACGCCGTGGCGCGGAACCGCCCCGAAGCCGGGCCCGTCGCCGGGTGGGCGGGGCGGCGGGCGGGAATGCGGCCATGCCCATGCCCGACGGGGGGTGAGGAGTCCCTCGATCCACCGCCGGATCCACCGCCCCCCTGGAGGTCGACCCGAAGCCGGGCGCCTGCCGGGTGGGCTGGGCGGTCGGCGGGAACGCAACCAGGGCCCTCGCCCACGTGCGTGCCGGAATACGGGCCCGGGACCCGGCAACCCATCGCCGGGGTTTCGCCGGAGCCTGGGGCGCAGGGGCGGGGCGTGCCGGCTGCCCCGGGCGCGGCGGGTCTGAGCACAAGTGCGGGGGCGGAGCCGAGGGTCTCGTCGACGCACGAGATCAAGGAGCCGGGGCCGTTGCGCGCCTCGGCAGGGCGCGGGGACACGCGGGCGCGAGCCGCGCCGGGCCATTCCTGGCCTCAGCACGGCGTGGGGGCACGCGGGCCGAGGAGTGCCGGGGCCATTGCGGGCCTCGGCACGACGTGGGAACGCGCGGGCCCGAGGCGAGCCGGCCGTTGCGGTTCCACCCGCGGGATGCGCGGCGGTTACGGGATCGGGCCCTGGGCCTTTCCGGCCGCGGCGGGCAGTAAGGGCATGCGCAGCGGTCGGGGCCGAGCCGGCTCCCGGCCTCGGCGGCGGGCGCGCCCACGGGCCGCGTACGCGATGCAGCCCGCATACCCGCCACCGCAGCAGGCGCGCCCACAGTTCGCCGTACGCGACCCAGCCCACATGCCCGCCACGGCAACGGGTACACCCCCTTCGCCGTTCGAGGCCCAGGCCGCAGGCCCGCCTCGGCGGGGTCCGGGGCACGGGAGGCCGGGGCTCGGGAGAGAGGGAGAGCAGCGGGGGGCAGGCGGTGCCACCGGCCGTCACCGGCCCGGTGACGGTTGCTCAGGGCGCGCCCACCCTGTAGGCAGGACGATGAGGACGACGGCCGCGAGCCGCCCGCAGGGGCCCGCGCGGCGCGGGACGTCCGACGGGGGCGGACACCGGTGTCGGCGCGCGATTAGGCTGGGCGCGGGCGCGGCGTGGAAGTGGGCGCCGGACCAGTGTTCGACAGACCAGGAGGACCAGTGAGCGGCGATCGGAACGAGAGGCGCGGCGGGACTTGGGACGTCCCGACGGACGATCAGTCCGACGCGGAGCCCGAGGTGACGGGCGAGTTCACCATCGACTACACCCCGCCGGCCTGGTACACGCAGGGCGCGGCCCCGGCCACTCCCGTACCGGGCCTCCCCGAAGGCAGCGGCTTCGAACCCCACCGCCCGACGGACGTGGCCTCGCCGCCGACGATGCGGATCGCCCCACCGGCCCCGCGCAAGCCCTCGGACGGGGCACCGGCCCCGGCACCGGCACCGGCCGAGTCACCCGCCCTGCCCGGCCCGGCGGCGTTCCCGCCGCCCGCGGACAGCACCCCGGTGCCCGCCGGCGACGCACCCTTCCCGCCGGCCCCGGCCGACAGCACCGGCCTGCCCCCGGCCCTCCCGGCGTCGGCCGAGGTGCCCGCCCTCCCGGCCCCGGCCCCGGCGCCCCTCGCCGCCCAGGCCAACGACGCGCCCGGACCGCTCGTCAAGGCCGTCCAGCGGCAGGACACCCCGCCTGACGGGACGGCGATCCCGTTCGTGGACCCGAACCCCGTGGCTGCGCCGCAGGAGCCGCAGGACGCCGTCCCCGTGCCGCCGGCGCCGAGCCCCGTCAGCCCCGCGGATGCGGTTCACCCGCCCGTGGACGCCCCCTTCGGCGGACCCGCGGGCGAACTCCCGGCGCTGCCGCCCGCGTTCCCCGCCACGACGGCACCCCAGGACAACCCCGGCTTCCCACCCGCACCCGCACCCCAGGACGGCTCCGGGGCCCCGGCCGCCCCCGGCCCCCAGGACGGTTACGGGTTCCCGCCGGCCCCCGCGCCTGCCCCGGCGCCCCAGGACGGCTCCCCGTCTGCCTCGGCGCCCGCGCCGCAGGCCGGTTCCGGCTTCCCCGCCGCCCCCGGCCCGGCCGCGCCCGGCCCGCAGAACGGCTACGGCTTCCCGCCGGCCCCCGCCCCCGCGCCGCAGGACGGATACGGGTTCCCGCCCGCCCCCGCACCGGCGCAGCCCCAGCCCCAGCCGCCCGTCGGCGACTTCGCCCTTCCCGGCGCGCAGCCCGCGTCCCAGCAGCCGCAGCAGCCGCAGCACCAGCACCAGCCCCAGCCCCAGCCCCAGGCCGCGTACGACCCCCGGACCGGCGCCCAGTGGGCGCCCGGTCCCCAGCCGGGGCCGCAGCCGCACGATCCGCGGTACCAGCCCGGCCCGGCCGGCGGCGGGGCGCCCCTCGGGTACACCGCGGCCGTCGAGCTGTCCTCCGACCGCCTGCTGCGCGGCAAGCAGAAGCCCAAGCCGCAGCGCTCCGGGTTCCGCTTCGGCGGCAAGGCCGCCGAGGCCGAGCGCCTGCGCAAGCTCGAACTGATCCGCACCCCGGTCATGTCCTGCTACCGCATCGCCGTCATCAGCCTCAAGGGCGGCGTCGGCAAGACCACGACCACCACCGCCCTCGGCGCCACCCTCGCCACCGAGCGCCAGGACAAGATCCTGGCGATCGACGCGAACCCCGACGCCGGTACCCTCGGCCGCCGTGTCCGCCGTGAGACCGGGGCCACGATCCGGGACCTGGTCCAGGCGATCCCGTATCTGAACTCGTACATGGACATCAGGCGGTTCACCTCCCAGGCGCCGTCCGGCCTGGAGATCATCGCCAACGACGTCGACCCGGCGGTCTCCACGACCTTCAACGACGAGGACTACCGCCGCGTCATAGAGACGCTGGGCCGCCAGTACCCGATCATCCTCACCGACTCGGGCACCGGGCTCCTCTACTCCGCCATGCGCGGCGTCCTGGACCTGGCCGATCAGCTGATCATCATCTCGACCCCGTCGGTGGACGGCGCCAGCAGCGCGAGCACCACGCTCGACTGGCTCTCGGCGCACGGGTACGCCGACCTGGTCTCCCGCTCCCTCACCGTCATCTCGGGGGTCCGCGAGACCAGCAAGATGATCAAGATCGAAGACATCGTGCAGCACTTCGAGACCCGCTGCCGGGGCGTCGTCGTGGTGCCGTTCGACGAGCACCTCGCGGCCGGCGCGGAGGTCGACCTCGACCTGATGCGGCCCAAGACCCGGGAGGCGTACTTCAACCTCTCCGCGCTGGTGGCCGAGGACTTCCTCCGTGCCGCCCAGCAGGCCCCCCAGGGCCACTGGGGAGCGCCGCAGCAGCCCCAGCCCCAGCAGCCGCAGCAGCACCAACAGCCGCCGGCACCGCAGCAGCAGCCGCAGGGCCAGCCGTACGGCCAGCCCCAGGGCCCGTCCCCCTACCAGCAGCCTCCGCAGCCGTACGGCCAGCCCTACCCGCAGCCCGGCCAGCCCTGGCAGCCGCAGCAGCAGCCGCCCCAGCACCCGCAGCAGCCCCCGCGCGACCCGCGCCTCGGCTGACGACGGACGCCGGCTACCGGCTACCGGCTACTGGCAGCAAGAAGGGCCCGTACCTCCCTCGGGAGGTACGGGCCCTTACACGTGGTGCCGGACCGGACCGGGCCGGGCGACGCCATCACGGCCGTCGGTCCGCCGCTCAGCGCTGCGCGTCGTATTCCTCGGTCAGCGTGCGCGCCCGCTTCACATCGTCCGCGATGGCTTCGAGGAGGCCGTCCAGCGATTCGAACTTCGCCATGCCGCGCACGTACGCGAGGAAGTCCACGGTCACGTGCAGGCCGTACAGGTCCAGGCCGACGCGGTCGATCGCGTACGCCTCCACGGTCCGCTCGGTGGCGTCGAACTGCAGGTTCGTCCCGACCGAGATCGCCGCCGGCATCCGCTCGCCGTTCGCCGTGAGCCAGCCCGCGTACACGCCGTCCGCCGGGATGGCGGTGTGCGGGGGCGTCTCGACGTTGGCCGTCGGGTAGCCGAGCTCGCGCCCGCGCTGGGCCCCGCGGACGACGACGCCCTCGACCCGGTGCGGCCGTCCCAGGATCTCGGCCGCGCCCGCCATGTCGCCCTCGGCGACCAGCCTGCGCGCCAGGGTCGAGGAGAACGGCACTCCGCCGCCCGCCGCACCGCGCTCGACGAGGTCCACGACCTCGACCTCGTAGTCGTACGTGCCGCCGAGCTCGCGCAGGAAGTCGACGTTCCCGGCCGCGCGGTGGCCGAAGCGGAAGTTGGGGCCCTCGATGACGGCCCGCGCGTGCAGCTTGTCGACGAGCACCTTCACGATGAAGTCGGCCGGGGAGAGCTGCGAGAACTCCGCCGTGAACGGCAGGACCAGCAGCGCGTCGACGCCCAGCCCGGCCATCAGTTCGGCACGACGGTCGTACGGGGCCAGGATCGGCGGGTGACTGCCGGGTCGCACGACCTCGCTCGGGTGCGGGCTGAAGGTGACGACGACGGACGGGACGCCGAGCGCGCGCGCCTTGGCCACGGCCCGTCCGATGATCAGCTGATGGCCCCGGTGCACACCGTCGTACGAGCCGATGGTGACGACGCTGCGTCCCCAGTCCTGGGGGATGTCCTCCAAGCCACGCCAGCGCTGCACTGTGACCGCTCCTCGCCCGAACCGTGTAGGCCCTGTCCTGGTTGCCGATTGCAGGTCTAAGACTGCCATGCCCGTACCCGGGGGCCTGCATCGGCATCTGGCCGGGGGCCGCTCTGTGTCATCTCGGCGGGACGGAGCACGAGGACGCGGTGCCCGGGTTCGTCACGGGCGGCCGGAGCGGCGGCCGGAGCGGCGGCCGGAGCGGCGTCCGGAGCGGCGTCCGGAGCGGCGTCCGCGGGTCCCGCACGGCGCCGGTGGCGAAAGCGCCCCCTTGTGCTCCCTCCAGTCACTCCGCGCGCCTGCCCGCACGGGTGAATACGGAGGTCCGGGTGGATAGAGACCTACCCGAGGGGGGTCGTGGAGCGGTGAGCGGCGGGTGATGTGCGCTCACCGCTCCACGTCACTACGCGGAGCCCTGGCGGATCAGGCGAAGACCGCCAGCGACTTCGCCTTGCCGTTCTTGCTCTCCACGAGCCCGAGCAGCTGTCCGTCCGGCCCGAAGACCGCAACCGGCTTGCCCGCCGGGTACGCGTCCGGCATCTCGATCCGCACGCCGTTGGCGAGCAGCGAGGCGCGCCGGGCGTCGAGGTCCCAGCGCGGGAAGGCCGCGGCCGCCGCTTCGCCGATCGGCATGACGGTCAGCTCCTCCTGGAGCTGGTCCAGGGTGCGCGCTCGGTCGATCTTGTACGGGCCCACCCGGGTGCGCCGCAGCGCGGTGAGGTGCCCGCCGACGCCGAGGTCGGCGCCCAGGTCGCGGGCCAGGGCGCGGATGTACGTACCGCTGGAGCAGACGACGGAGACGACGAGGTCGACGACCTTGGTGCCGTCCTCGGCCTCCGCGTCCCGCATGTCGTACACCTGGAACGACGAGACGGTCACCGGCCGGGCCGGGATCTCGAAGTCCTCGCCGTCGCGGGCGCGCTTGTAGGAGCGCACACCCTTGATCTTGATGGCGCTGACCTTCGAGGGGACCTGCATGATCTCGCCGGACAGCTTGGCGATGCCTTTGTCCACGGCCTCGCGGGTCACCGCGGAGGCGTCCGTCGAGGAGGTGACCTCGCCCTCGGCGTCGTCCGTCAGGGTGTTCTGACCGAGGCGGATCGTGCCGAGGTATTCCTTCTCGGTGAGCGCGAGGTGGCCGAGGAGCTTGGTGGCCTTCTCGACGCCCAGGACGAGGACGCCCGTCGCCATCGGGTCGAGCGTGCCGGCGTGGCCGACGCGCCGGGTCTTGGCGATCCCGCGCATCTTGGCGACCACGTCGTGCGAAGTGAACCCGGACGGCTTGTCGACGATGACAAGGCCTCCCCCGGCCTCCGGCCGGGAGGGGCCCCCAGGCGTCTTCCCTGCGTTGTTGCTCATTCCGCGGCTGCGTCCTCGTCGTCCTCGTCGCCCGGCTTCTTGTACGGGTCGGCGTCGCCGGCGTACTGGGCGCCGGAGGACACCTCGCGCACCTGGGCGTCGGAGGCGCGCGCCTTGTCGAGGAGGTCCTCGATGGTCTTGGCGTTCTCGGGGAGCGCGTCCGCGACGAAGGTCAGGGTGGGCGTGAACTTGGTTCCCGCCGCCCGGCCGACCGCGGAGCGCAGTACGCCCTTGGCGCTTTCGAGGCCCGCTGCCGCGCTGGCGCGGTCCTCGTCGTCACCGTAGACCGTGTAGAAGACCGTGGCCTCCCGCAGGTCGCCGGTGACCCGGGTGTCCGTGATGGTCACGTGCGTACCGAGGCGGGGGTCCTTGACACCACGCTGCAGCTTCTCGGCCACCACCTCCCGGATGAGGTCCGCCAGCTTCTTCGCCCGCGCATTGTCGGCCACTGGTCCGTCTCCTTCTTTGTCTTGCAGTCAGTCTTCATCACCGTGCAGCCGCCGTCTCACCGACAGCAGCTCCACTTCCGGACGTGCCGCGACCAGCCGCTCGCAGCGGTCCAGTACATCCGAGAGGTACCCCGCGTCCCCACTGACCAGAGCGACCCCGATACGGGCCCTGCGGTGCAGATCCTGGTCGCCCACCTCGGCCGCGCTCACGGAGAACTTGCGTTGGAGCTCGGCGACGATGGGCCGGACGACGGAGCGTTTCTCCTTCAGCGAGTGGACGTCGCCGAGGAGCAGATCGAAGGACAGAGTCCCCACGTACATTCAGTTCCGGATATCCCGCCGGTGCGGGTTCGGTGGCCTGCCGGCCGTCGCGCGGCAGGGTCACCAGAACCGTACACGCAACGGCCGGGGCCGATCGACGGATATTCCGCCGACCGGCCCCGGGGTTACGACACGGTGCGATGTGCCTCGCGCTTACGCGCGCGGCTTCTCGCGCATCTCGTACGTCGCGATGACGTCGTCGATCTTGATGTCGTTGAAGGAACCGAGGTTGATACCACCCTCGAAGCCCTCGCGGATCTCGGTGACGTCGTCCTTGAAGCGGCGCAGACCGGAGATGGTGAGGTTCTCGGCGATGACCTTGCCATCGCGCAGGAGCCGCGCCTTGGTGTTGCGCTTGACCTCGCCGGAGCGGATGAGGACACCCGCGATGTTGCCCAGCTTGGACGAGCGGAAGATCTCGCGGACCTCCGCCGTACCGAGCTCGACCTCTTCGTACTCCGGCTTGAGCAGACCCTTGAGGGCCGCCTCGATCTCCTCGATGGCCTGGTAGATCACCGAGTAGTAGCGGACGTCGACACCCTCGCGGTCCGCCATCTGCGCGGCACGGCCGGCCGCACGGACGTTGTAACCGATGACGATGGCGTCGGAGCCCATCGCCAGGGCGATGTCGGACTCGGTGACCGCACCCACACCGCGGTGCAGGACGCGGATGTCGACCTCTTCGCCGACGTCGAGCTGGAGCAGCGAGGACTCGAGGGCCTCGACCGCACCGGACGCGTCGCCCTTGATGATGAGGTTGAGTTCCTGGACCAGACCGGCCTTGAGGACCGAGTCGAGGTCTTCCAGGGACACCCGGCGGACGCGCTTGGCGAAGTTGGCGTTGCGCTCACGCGCAGCACGCTTCTCGGCGATCTGACGGGCGGTGCGGTCCTCGTCGACGACGAGGAAGTTGTCGCCGGCGCCGGGGACGTTGGTGAGACCCAGGACCAGGACGGGGGTCGACGGACCCGCTTCCTCGACGTTGTTGCCCTTGTCGTCGAGCATGGCGCGCACTCGGCCGTAGGCGTCGCCCACGACCATCGTGTCGCCGACGCGGAGGGTACCGCGCTGGACGAGGACGGTGGCGACGGCGCCGCGGCCGCGGTCGAGGTGGGACTCGATCGCAATACCCTGAGCGTCCTGCTCCGGGTTGGCGCGCAGGTCGAGCGAGGCGTCGGCGGTGAGGACGACGGCCTCCAGCAGGGAGTCGATGTGCAGACCCTGCTTGGCGGAGATGTCGACGAACATCGTGTCGCCGCCGTACTCCTCGGCGACCAGACCGAACTCGGTGAGCTGACCGCGCACCTTGACCGGGTCGGCACCCTCGACGTCGATCTTGTTGACCGCGACGACGATCGGGACGCCGGCGGCCTTGGCGTGGTTCAGCGCCTCGATCGTCTGCGGCATGACGCCGTCGTTGGCCGCGACCACGAGGATCGCGATGTCGGTCGACTTGGCACCACGGGCACGCATGGCGGTGAACGCCTCGTGACCCGGGGTGTCGATGAAGGTGATCTTGCGGTCTTCACCGTTGACGTTGGTGCCCACCTGGTAGGCGCCGATGTGCTGGGTGATGCCGCCGGCCTCGCCCGCGACGACGTTCGTCTTGCGGATGGCGTCGAGCAGTCGGGTCTTACCGTGGTCGACGTGACCCATGACGGTGACGACCGGGGGACGCGGCATGAGGTATTCCTCGCCGCCCTCGTCCTCGCCGAACTCGATGTCGAAGGTCTCGAGGAGCTCGCGGTCCTCCTCCTCCGGGCTGACGATCTGAACTTCGTAGTTCATCTCGCCCGCGAGGAGCTGGAGGGTCTCGTCGGAGACGGACTGCGTGGCAGTGACCATCTCGCCGAGGTTCATCATGACCGCGACCAGCGACGCCGGGTTGGCGTTGATCTTCTCGGCGAAGTCGGTGAGGGACGCACCGCGCGACAGGCGAACGGTCTCGCCGTTGCCGCGGGGCAGCATCACGCCGCCGACCGACGGGGCCTGCATGGCCTCGTACTCCTGGCGCCTCTGACGCTTCGACTTGCGACCGCGACGGGCGGGCCCGCCGGGACGGCCGAAGGCACCCTGCGTGCCACCACGGGCACCGGGGCCGCCGGGACGACCGCCGAAGCCGGGACGACCGCCGCCACCGGCACCGGCCGGGCCGCCGCCGAAGCCGCCGCCACCCGGACGCGGGCCGCCGAAGCCGCCGCCGCCCGCCGGGCGCGAGCCCGGACCGGCCGGACGGCCGGCGAAGCCGCCGCCGCCGGGACGACCGGCGCCACCGGGACGCGGGCCACCGGCACCGGGACCACGGCCACCGGGGCCGCCGCCGGGACGGGGACCGGGACCACCGGCAGCGGGACGCTGCGGCATCATGCCCGGGTTCGGACGGTTACCGCCGGGAGCACCACCGGGACGCGGGGCGCCGCCCTGCGGACGGGGCATGCCGCCCGGGGTCGGACGGGCGCCGCCGGGGCCCTGGGGACGCGGCGCGCCACCGGGACCGCCCTGCGGGCGCGGAGCACCCTGGCCGCCGCCGGCGCCGGGGGCACCGGGACGGGGAGCGCCGGCCGGACGGGGCGCCTGCGGGCGCGCCATGCCGGTGGAGCCACCAGAGGTGAACGGGTTGTTGCCCGGACGGGGACCGGCCGGACGGGCGCCCTGCGGACGCGGGGCCTGGGAACCGGGGCCGGCGGGACGCTGTCCCTGGCCGGGCGCGGTGCCGGCCGGGCGCGGCGCGCCGGGACGGGCTCCGGCCTGACCGCCCTGGGCGGGACGCTGCTGCGCCGGACGCGGGCCGGGGGTCGCGCCGGGACCGGCGGGACGCTCGGTGCGCGCCGGGGCGGCGGGGGCCGCCGGGGGCGCGGAGAACTCGGTCGCCACGGGAGCCGCCGGAGCGGGCTTCGGGGCGGCCGGGGCCTTCGGACCGGGACGCGGGCCGGGGGCGGCCGGGGTCACCGGGGCGGGCGCGCTGGGGGCCGGAGCCTCGGCGGCGGCCGGCTTGGGGGCCGGGGCGCCGGGCTTCGGGGCAGCGGGACGTGCAACGGCACCCGGGGTGGGAGCCCCGGGCTTGGCGGGTGCGGCCTTGCGGGGCGCGCCCGGCTTCGCAGCGGACTTGCCGGCGTTGCCGCCGGGCCCCTGCAGTGCGTCAGTCAACTTGCGTACAACCGGCGCCTCGATCGTCGAGGACGCCGAACGGACGAACTCACCGAGTTCCTGGAGCTTGGCCATGACGACCTTGCTCTCAACTCCGAACTCCTTGGCGAGTTCGTATACCCGGACCTTAGCCACTTCGCTCCTTTTAGGTCCGGGTTACGCCGGACCGTCGCTACTTCATGGGCGTACTCATCGCGTACTCATCGAGTGCTCATCGCAATCTCGACCTACTTCCAACTCGCGAGGTACCTGACCGCACGGGGTATCCGTGCCGTACTACTTCTTACGGTGTCGCCTCGGCCACGACGGCCACGGCTTTGCTCAGTCCGGTCGTGTCGAGTGCTCCCGGGGACCGAAGGGCCCGGGGGAACGCTCTGCGGCGGACCGCCTTGTCCAGACAGACCACGGCAGGGTGCAGGTAGGCACCCCGGCCGGGCAGCGTACCGCGAGGATCGGGGACGCATTCGTCCCCGATCGCCACGATGCGCAGCAGATCGCTCTTGGCCGCTCGCTCCCGACACCCCACACAGGTGCGTTCGGGGCATGCGCGGGCTTGCGTCCGGCCAGACACGCTAAGTCTACCTCCCCGTACCGACCTCACCCCTTCGGGCGAAAAATCGAACGGATGTTGTCGCGATCTGCTGTCTTGATCCTGTCTACCGGTCGGTCAGCCCGACCGGTACCGGATTTATTCCCCGTCCCGGGCCCGGTCGGCGTCCGGGGACACCTCCGTGTCGGGGCGGATGTCGATGCGCCAGCCGGTGAGCCGCGCGGCGAGGCGGGCGTTCTGGCCCTCCTTGCCGATGGCCAGCGACAGCTGGTAGTCGGGCACGGTCACCCGGGCGGAGCGCGAGTCCCAGTCGACGACCTCGACCTTGCTCACCCGGGCGGGTGACAGCGCGTTCGCGACCATCTCCGCCGGGTCGTCCGACCAGTCGACGATGTCGATCTTCTCGCCGTGCAGCTCGGCCATGACGTTGCGCACACGGGCACCCATCGGGCCGATGCAGGCACCCTTGGGGTTGAGGCCCGAACGGGTGGACCGTACGGCGATCTTGGTGCGGTGGCCGGCCTCGCGGGCGATCGCCGAGATCTCGACGCTGCCGTCCGCGATCTCCGGTACCTCCAGCGCGAAGAGCTTCTTCACCAGGTTGGGGTGCGTGCGCGACAGGGTCACGGACGGACCGCGGACACCCTTCGCCACCCGTACGACGTACGCCTTGATGCGCAGACCGTGCGTGTACTCCTCGCCGGGGACCTGCTCCTGCACCGGCAGGATGGCCTCCAGCTTGCCGATGTCGACCAGGACGTTCTTGGGGTCCTTGCCCTGCTGGACGACGCCGGTGATGACATCGCCCTCACGGCCGGCGAACTCGCCGAAGGTCAGGTCGTCCTCGGCGTCGCGCAGACGCTGGAGGATCACCTGCTTGGCGGTCGTCGCGGCGATCCGGCCGAAGTCCGACGGGGTGTCGTCGAACTCCTTGGGCTCCTGCCCCTCCTCCAGGTCCCGCGGGTCCTCCGTCGCCCACACGACGACGTGACCGTTGGTGCGGTCCAGCTCCACGCGCGCCCGGCGGAAGCTGCCCTCGGTGCGGTGGTACGCGATGAGGAGGGCCGACTCGATCGCCTCGACGAGCAGGTCGAAGGAGATCTCCTTCTCCCGGACCAGACCCCGCAGGGCACTCATGTCGATGTCCACGGCTACGCCTCCTCTTCCTTCTTGTCCTTGCGGTTGAACTCGATCTCGACCCGCGCCTTGGCGATGTCGGAAAAAGCAATGCGGCGGGCGGTGGCCTTGCGGCCCTTCACACCCGGGACCTCCAGGTCCATTCCCTCGTCGTCCACGTCGAGGATGCGGGCGATCAGTTCCCCGCCCTCGGCGAGCTGGAACTTCACGAGGCGGCCGGTCGCCCGTACGTAGTGACGGTGCTCGGACAGCGGGCGGTCGGCGCCCGGCGAGCTCACCTCGAGGACGTACTCGTCCTCACCCATCACATCGGATTCGTCGAGCTTGTCGGAGACCTCACGGCTCAGCTCGGCACACGCGTCCAGCTCCACGCCCTCGTCGGAATCCACGATGATGCGCAGCATCCGGCGCTTGCCGGCCTTGGACATCTCGATGTCCTCGAGATCCAGGCCCCTGGCGGCGACGAGCGGCTCCAGCAATCCGCGCAGCCTGTCGCTCTGGGTGGTGCTCATCCGGGTGACTCCTCGGCCGCGTGTGCTGTTGTGGTTTACGTCGCGTGTCAGGTCAAAGGGTATCCGGTCGCAGAGGGTGTTGCCGTCCGTCGCGCGCAGGGGGCCCCGGGTACCGTGATCCCACCTTGCCCCGCCTTCACTCCGAGGACGTCGCCGTGCCCTGGACCCCGCCTTCGCGGCCCTCTCGCAGGAGCCTGCTCGCCGGCGCCGCCGGCGCGGCCGGCGCCGTGCTGTTCACCGGGTGTTCCGACGACGGGGACGGCACGTCCGGCACCGCCGCCGGGGTTCCACTCGAACGGCGGATGCGCGAGACGGCCGTTCGAGAGAGCAAGCGGCTGCTGGAACGTTACGACGCCACGGCCGCCGCCCATCCGGCCCTGGCCGGACGGCTCGCGCCGCTGCGCTCCGCGGTCGCCGCGCACGCCGCGGCGCTGGCCTCCTCGGACGGTGCGGGCGCCGCGCCCTCCGCCACGCCGTCCGGCAGGCAGTCCGCGAAGCCCCCCGCCCCGCCCTCGGCCTCGGGCTCGTCCGCCCCGGCCGGCGCCCCCGTGGCGAGCACCGAACCGGTGCCGGCGAAGCCCGACGAGGCGCTGGCCGCCCTCGCGGAGGCCGAGCGCAGCCTGGCCGAGGCCCGGACGATCGCCCTGGCCGGGGCGCCCGGGGAGCTGGCCCGGCTGCTGGCCTCGGTGGCCGCCTGCGGCGCCGTACACGCCTACCTGCTGACCTCGCCCCAGGGAGCCACGCCGTGAAGACCACCCCCTCCCCCGCGAACCGCGCCCTGGAGGCGGCGCAGTCCGCGCTCGCCGCCGAGCACGCGGCGGCGTACGGCTACGGAGTCGTCGGCGCCCGGGCCTCCGCCGCGCGGTCGGCCGAGGCCCGCGACGCGTACGGCGGGCACCTCTCGCGGCGGGACGCGCTGGCCCGCACGGTCCGCGAGATGGGCGGTGCGCCCCGGCCCGCGGAGGCGGCGTACGCCCTGCCGTTCCAGGTGGGCGGCCCGGCCGACGCCGAGCGGCTGGCCGCCGAGATCGAGGACCGGGTGGCGGGCGCGTACTCCGATCTGGTGCGGGCAGCGGAGGGCCGGCTGCGCCGCGAGGCGGCTGACGCGCTGAGTGCCGCGGCCGTGCGCGCGGCACGCTGGCGCGGTGTCGGCGTAGCCTTCCCTGGGCTCACGGAACGTGGAGAACGAGCCCGGACCAGCTGAAAGGGATCACGCACGCATGGCTTTCGAACCGCCGCAGCGGCTCGTACGGGCGCTCGGCGAGACGCCGCAATCGGCGCAGGACGCTGACTGGCTGGGGCAGTTGCCCCGGCTCGCCGAGGCGGCGCTGGCCCGGCGTGAGGTGCGGGCCCAGCGGGTGCAGGCACCCGGCGGGCGGAGCAGCCTGGTCGTCCTCGTGCACTACGCCGACGGGACGCCGGCCGCGCTGAAGCTGGCGCCCCCGCAGGCCAGGCCCGACCGGGAGCTGGCCGCACTGGCGCACTGGGGCGGTTTCGGGGCCGTACGCATCCTCGACACCCGCCACCACGAGGAGGACGGCGGGCTGCTGCTGGAACGGCTCCACCCGGAGGTGTCGCTGCGGTCGCTGCCGGAGGCGAAGGCGCTGCTGGAGGCGTGCGGGACGCTGCGCCGGCTGTGGGTGGCCCCGCCGGCCGGGCATCCGTTCGAGACGGTGGCGCAGCGCACCGCGCAGCAGGCGGAGGTCCTGCGCGAGGCCCCGCCGGACGTCGCGGCGCTGGCCTCCGCCGCCCTCGCGGTCCGCGAGGAGCTGACGGCCCTGCCCGGCGAGGAGCTGCTGCTGCACGGGAACTTCCGGCAGGGCAAGGTGCTGGCGGGCGAGCGGGCGCCGTGGCTGGCGGTGGGGCCGGACCCGCTGATCGGGGACCGTGCGTACGACCTGGCACGGCTGGTCCGGGACCGGCTGGAGGACCAGGTGGCGTCCTCGGCCGGGGCGGCGGGCGCCCGGCGCCGGGTGAACAAGCTGGCCGACTCCCTGGAGCTGGACCGGGACCGGCTGCGGGGCTGGACGCTCTTCCGCGCGGTGGAGTCCGGGAACCGGGCGCTGGCCGCGGGACGGCGCCGGGACGCCGAGCTGCTGTTGGAGTTCGCCGCCTGGCTGTAGGGCATACCGTGGATACGGGCGGGTAAGTGCCCCGCAGGAGGCCGTCATGCTCCAGGAAGTGCTGACAGCTGCAGTCGCGGCGGGCGCGGCCGTCGCGGTGTACGCGGGCGTGGCCGCACGGGTGGTCCGGCAGTACGAGCGGGGCGTTGTCTTCCGCTTCGGCCGGCTGCGGGAGGGGATCCGCGGGCCGGGCTTCACGATGGTGCTGCCGTTCATCGACCGCCTGCACAAGGTGAACATGCAGATCGTGACGATGCCGGTGCCCGCGCAGGAGGGCATCACCCGGGACAACGTCACGGTGCGGGTGGACGCGGTCGTGTACTTCAAGGTCGTGGATCCGGCGAACGCGATCATCGAGGTCGAGGACTACCGGTTCGCGGTCTCACAGATGGCGCAGACCTCGCTGCGCTCGATCATCGGCAAGTCCGACCTGGACGACCTGCTGTCCAACCGGGAGCAGCTGAACCAGGGGCTGGAGCTGATGATCGACAGTCCGGCGGTGGGGTGGGGCGTGCAGATCGACCGGGTGGAGATCAAGGACGTCTCGCTGCCGGAGACGATGAAGCGGTCGATGGCGCGGCAGGCGGAGGCGGACCGGGAGCGGCGGGCGCGGGTCATCAACGCGGATGCGGAGCTCCAGGCCTCGAAGAAGCTGGCCGAGGCGGCGGCGGTGATGTCGGAACAGCCGGCGGCGCTCCAGCTGCGGCTGCTGCAGACGGTGGTCGCGGTCGCCGCCGAGAAGAACTCGACCCTGGTGCTGCCGTTCCCGGTGGAGCTCCTGCGTTTCCTGGAGCGCGCCGCCCCGGCGCCGGGCGCACCGGACTCCGCTCCGGCTCAGACGCCGACTCCGGCATCTCCGCCGACGACCACACCGGCACCGACAGCCTCAGCGCAGCCCGCGTTCCCCGAGCCGGACACCATGCCCGCCGTGGAGGCGGGCGCCGCGGAGCCCGCCCTCCCGCTGGAGGGGCCCGCGGCACCCGTACCGCCCGCCGGGGCCGAGGGGCCGCCGACGGGCTGAGGGGTGCCCGGCTGCGCAGGGTCCGGGCGCGGGTCAGGCCAGGCGGGCGAGGGCCTGCGCCAGGGGGAGTTCCTCGCGGGTGCCCGTGGCGCGGTTCTGGAGTTCGACCACCTCGTCGGCGGACCGGCGGCCCGCCACCAGGATCCAGGGGACGCCGATCAGTTCGGCGTCCGTGAGCTTCACGCCCGGGGACAGGCCCGGCCGGTCGTCCAGCAGGACCCGCAGCCCGGAGGCGGCCAGGGCTTCGGCCGCCCGCTCGGCCAGCGCCAGCGGCACGGCCTTGCCGGCCGCCACCACGTGGACGTCCGCCGGGGCCACCGCCGCCGGCCACGCCAGTCCGCGCTCGTCGGCGGTCTGTTCGGCCAGTGCGGCCACCGCCCGGGAGACGCCGATGCCGTAGGAGCCCATCGTGACCCGCACCGGCTTGCCCTCGCGGCCGAGCACGTCCAGCCCGAAGGCGTCCGCGTACTTGCGGCCCAGCTGGAAGATGTGCCCGATCTCGATCGCCCGGTCCAGGCGGAGCCCGGCACCGCAGCGCGGGCAGGGGTCGCCGGGCTCGACGACGACGACGTCGAGGTACTGGTCCACCTCGAAGTCCCGCCCGCAGACCACGTTCCGGGCGTGCGTGTCGGCCTTGTTGGCGCCGGTGACCCACGAAGTGCCGGGCGCGACACGGGGGTCGGCCAGGTAGCGGACCTTGCCGAGGCCCTGCGGGCCCACGTAGCCGCGTACCAGGTCGGGGCGGTCGGTGAAGTCCTCGGCGGTCACCAACTCGACCACCGCCGGGGCGAGGTGCTCGCCGAGCTTGCCGAGGTCCACCTCGCGGTCACCCGGTACGCCGACGGCCGTGATCTCGCCGTCGACCTTCACCAGGAGGTTCTTCAGGGTCGCCGACGCGGGGACGCCCAGGTGTGCGGCGAGGGTCTCGATCGTCGGGGTGTCGGGGGTGTCGACCTCCTCGATCGCGGGGTGCTCGGCGTCCACCGGGGTCAGTGCGAAGGTCACGGCCTCCGTGTTCGCCGCGTAGTCGCAGGACGGGCAGTCCACGAAGGTGTCCTCGCCGGCCGCGGCGGGCGCGAGGAACTCCTCCGACGCCGAACCGCCCATCGCGCCCGACACCGCGGACACGATGCGGTGGTCCAGGCCGAGGCGCTCGAAGATCCGCTGGTACGCGGCCCGGTGCAGGGCGTACGACTCGGCGAGGCCCTCGTCGCTCACGTCGAAGGAGTAGGAGTCCTTCATCTGGAACTCGCGGCCCCGCAGCACCCCGGACCGCGGCCTGGCCTCGTCGCGGTACTTGGTCTGGATCTGGTACAGCATGACCGGCAGGTCCTTGTAGGACGTGCACTGGTCCTTCACCACGAGGGTGAAGATCTCCTCGTGGGTGGGGCCGAGCAGATAGTCCGCGCCCTTGCGGTCCTTGAGCCGGAAGAGCAGGTCACCGTACTCCGACCAGCGCCCGCTGACCTCGTACGGCTCCTTCGGCAGCAGCGCCGGGAGCAGCACCTCCTGGGCGCCGATCGCGTCCATCTCCTCGCGGACGATGCGCGAGACGTTGTCGAGGACCTTCTTGCCGAGGGGCAGCCAGGTCCACACTCCCGCGGAGCTGCGGCGGACGTATCCGGCGCGGACGAGGAGGCGGTGGCTGAGGGTCTCCGCGTCGGCGGGGTCCTCGCGGAGGGTCTTGGCCATGAGGCGGGACATGCGCTGCACGTGTTGCGATGACATGACGGGAGGCTACCGGGGGCCCCCGGCCGCCCGGAAACCGTTTCAGGGCCGGCGCAGCGGCAGCGGGGCCCCCATGACGGCGTACGGGAGGCTCGCGCTCGGGAAGTGCACCTGGCGGGCCAGGTCCGTGTAGCCGAGGGCCCGGTAGAGGCCGCGGGCCGGGCTCTCGGTGTCGATGGCGGAGAGGATGGAGCGGGGTTCCTCGGCGCTGTCGGTGACGCGGGTGATGAGGGCGCGGCCGACGCCGCGGCCCTGGAAGCCGGGGTGGACGTGCAGTTCTGTGATCACGAAGGAGGCGTCGAGCCAGCCGTCGTGGCCCGCGGCGCGCAGGTACGGCTCGACGACCGAGGACCACCAGTACGCCCGGTCGTTGGGCATGCCGTACACGAATCCGGCGAGCGCCCCGTCGTCGGTGAAGGCGCCGAGGGCGCGGGCGCCGCGGCAGGTCATGTGGCGCTGCACGATGTAGCGCCGGATGCCGACCTCCTCCTCGCTGAGTCCGAAGGCCACGGCCTGCACGCGCAGGGCCTCGTCCACGCGGTCGGCGAGGTCGAGGGGGCCGATGCGGAGTCCGGCGGGCCTGGCGGGGCCGTCGCCCTCGGGGGTAGGCAGCATGCGGCGACCTTACTGGGCACCCCCCGTTCCCGTCCCTGCGCCCCCACGGGTCCCGGCCACTCGGGGGCGGTCCGCGAGCGGTGCGTTCAGAACAGCACGCTCATGAACGCGCCGACCTCGCGGAAGCCGACCCGCCGGTAAGCGGCCCGCGCCGCGGTGTTGAAGTCGTTGACGTAGAGGCTGACCACGGGCGCCACGTCGCGCAGCGCGAAGTCGACGACGGCGGCCATCCCGGCCTCGGAGTGCCCGAGGCCGCGGAATTCGGGGTCCACCCAGACGCCCTGGATCTGGCAGGCCCGGGCGGTCGCGGCGCCGATCTCCGCCTTGAAGACGACCTTGCCGTCCTCGATGCGGGCGAAGGAGCGGCCGGTGCCGACCAGCTCGGCGACGCGGGCCTGGTAGAGCAGCCCGCCGTCGCCCGCCAGCGGCGAGACGCCCACCTCCTCCGTGAACATGGCCACGCAGGCGGGCATGATCAGGTCCATCTCGTCCTTGCGGATGCGGCGGACCAGCGGGTCGGGGCGCACCTCGGCGGACGACTGCTCGGTGACCATGAGCGGCTGGTGGGAGCGGACGTCGCGGGCGGGGCCCCAGCTGGGCTCCAGGAGCCGCCACAGCAGCCGGGTGGCTTCCGCGGGGCCGACGATGGAGGAGCAGCGGCGGCCGGTGCGGCGGGCCCGGTCGGCGAAGGCGCGGACGGCGTCGGGGTCGGCGCAGACGGGGACCAGGTTGGCGCCGGCGTAGCAGAGGGAGCGCAGCCGGCCGTCGGCGTAGTAGCCCCACATCTCGCCGCCGAGGCGCCAGGGGTCGAGTCCGGCGACCTGGACCCGGGAGGTGACGAAGGCGTTCTCGACCGGCTCGCGTCCGAGGACTTCGAGGGCGGCGTCGAGATCACTGGGCTCAAGGACCCGGGTGGTGGTCTGGGTCAACACGGGGGCCTCACCATACAAGTCTGCTGATCTCCGCACTGTACCCGCCGTCACCCGAGGATGCCCGGTCACACGGGTCACGAAAGCGCCCCGGCCCCGCCCGCGAGCTGCGGGAACGGGGCCGGGGCCGGGTGTGCGGGGCGCCGGGCGCCCGGGGTGCTCAGACGCCGATGGCGACGGTGGGCTCGCCGGACATCACGCCGTCCTTCTCCATCTGCTCGGCGATCTTCATCGCCTCTTCGATGAGGGTCTCCACGATCTTCGACTCGGGGACGGTCTTGATGACCTCGCCCTTCACGAAGATCTGGCCCTTGCCGTTGCCGGAGGCGACGCCGAGGTCGGCCTCGCGGGCCTCGCCCGGGCCGTTCACGACGCAGCCCATGACCGCGACGCGCAGCGGGACCTCCATGCCGGTGAGGCCCGCCGTGACCTCCTCGGCCAGCTTGTAGACGTCCACCTGGGCGCGGCCGCAGGACGGGCAGGAGACGATCTCCAGGCGGCGGGGCTTGAGGTTCAGCGACTCCAGGATCTGGAGGCCGACCTTGACCTCCTCGACCGGCGGGGCCGACAGGGAGACGCGGATCGTGTCGCCGATGCCCTCGGAGAGCAGCGCGCCGAAGGCGACGGCGGACTTGATGGTGCCCTGGAAGGCGGGGCCGGCCTCGGTGACGCCGAGGTGCAGCGGGTACGTGCACTGGGCGGCGAGCTGGCGGTAGGCGTTGACCATCACGACCGGGTCGTTGTGCTTGACCGAGATCTTGATGTCGCTGAAGCCGTGCTCCTCGAAGAGGGAGGCCTCCCACAGCGCGGACTCGACGAGCGCCTCGGGGGTGGCCTTGCCGTACTTCTTGAGCAGGCGGGCGTCGAGGGAGCCGGCGTTGACGCCGATGCGGATCGGAGTGCCCGCGTCGTTGGCGGCCTTCGCGATCTCCTTGACCTTGTCGTCGAACTGCTTGATGTTGCCCGGGTTGACGCGGACGGCGGCGCAGCCGGCGTCGATCGCGGCGAACACGTACTTGGGCTGGAAGTGGATGTCGGCGATGACCGGGATCTGCGACTTCTTCGCGATGACGGCGAGGGCGTCGGCGTCGTCCTGGGTCGGGCAGGCGACACGGACGATCTCGCAGCCGGAGGCGGTCAGCTCGGCGATCTGCTGGAGCGTGGCGCCGATGTCGGAGGTACGGGTGGTGGTCATCGACTGCACCGAAATAGGCGCGTCGCCACCGACGGCCACCGATCCGACCTGGATCTTGCGGCTGACCCTGCGGTCGGCAAGCTTCGTCGGCACGGCCGGCATTCCGAGAGAGATGGCAGTCATCTGCTGTGCAACCCCAAGGTGTGGATCAAGGTCCCGAGATCGGCGGGCTCCAGGCTTCGAGATTACGCCAACCAAAGGGCGGCCCATGCATCCGAGGGCCCGGAACACCCGAACGTAGGGAGCCGGGCACACTTCGTGCCCGGCTCCCGCACCTCTTTCCGCACAAGCGGACGTACTAGGTGATCTTGATCGGGTTCACCACGTCGGCCACGAGCACCAGCAGCGTGAAGCAGACGAACACGCCGGCCACCACGTACGCGGCGGGCATCAGCTTCGCCACGTCGAACGGGCCCGGGTCGGGGCGCCGGAAGACCCGCGCCACGTTGCGCCGGACCGACTCCCACAGGGCGCCCGCGATGTGCCCGCCGTCGAGCGGGAGCAGCGGGAGCATGTTGAACAGGAACAGCGAGAGGTTGAAGAAGCCGACGAGCTGGAGGTAGAACACCAGCCGCTGCTCGGCGGGGATGTCCAGGGTGGCGATCTCACCGCTGATCCGGGCCGCGCCGACGATGCCCATCGGGGAGTCGGGCTCGCGCTCGCCCCCGCTGAAGGCCGCGTTCCACAGCGCGGGGATCTTGGCGGGGAGCTGGAGCAGTCCCTGGACGCTGTTGTCGACGACCTCGCCCATGTGGTCCACGGACTGGCCGAAGGTCAGCGGGGCGATCTCGCTGCGGGGGCTGAAGCCGAGCCAGCCGGCCGTCACGTACTGGCCCTTGACGTACCCGCCGTGGCCGTCGGTCTTGGCGACCTTGTTCTCGATCAGCTTGACGGGGAGGGTCTGCTGCCGCCCGTCCCGGACGATGGTGACGGTGGCGGGGCCGACGGTGTCGCGGATCTGCTTCTGCAGGGCGGCCCAGTCGGCGATCCTGCGGCCGTTGAACGCCACGATCCGGTCGCCCTCCCGCAGGCCGGCGGCCTTGGCCGGGGCGACCGGGTCGCCGGCCTTGCAGACCTCGCGCTTCTCGCTCTGCTGGATGACGCACGGCGAGACGGTGGCGACCTGCGTGGTCGTCTGGTTGATGCCGAAGCTCATCCAGACGCCGAAGAAGACGGCCAGGGCCAGCACCAGGTTCATGAACGGGCCCGCGAACATCACGATCACGCGCTTCCACGGCCTGCGCGTGTAGAACAGCCGCGTCTCGTCGCCGGGCTGGAGCTCCTCGTACGCCGCCGAGCGCGCGTCCTCGATCATCGAGCGGAACGGCGAGGTCGACCGGGCGGTCACCTTGCCGTCCTCGCCGGGCGGGAACATCCCGATCATGCGGATGTAGCCGCCCATCGGGATGGCCTTGATGCCGTACTCGGTCTCCCCCTTGTGCCGCGACCAGATGGTCGGGCCGAAGCCGACCATGTACTGGGGCACGCGGATCCCGAAGAGCTTGGCCGTGGAGAGGTGGCCGAGCTCGTGCCAGGCGATGGAGACGAGCAGCCCGAATACGAAGATGAGTATTCCGAGCACCGTCATGAGTGCTGTCATGCGCGAGCCTCCACGGCGGCCCGGGCCGCCATCTCCTGTGCCCGGGCCCTGGCCCAGGTCTCCGCTTCGAGGACGTCCGCGACGGTCAGGGAAGTTCCCGCGTCCGGCGTTCCGTGCTCATCGACCACGGCAGAGACCGTATCCATGATTGCTGTGAACGGCAGCCGACCGGCCAGGAACGCCTCCACGCACTCCTCGTTCGCCGCATTGAACACGGCGGGGGCGGTGGAGCCCACGGTTCCCACGTGCCGGGCCAGTCCCACCGACGGGAAGGCCTCGGTGTCCAGCGGGAAGAACTCCCAGGTCGACGCCTTGGTCCAGTCGAAGGCGGGCGCCGCGTCCGGGACTCGCTCGGGCCAGCCGAGGCCGATCGCGATGGGACCGCGCATGTCCGGCGGGGTGGCCTGGGCGAGCGTGGAGCCGTCGGAGAACTCCACCATCGAATGGACGTACGACTGCGGATGGACCACGACCTCGATGCGGTCGAAGGGGATGTCGTAGAGCAGGTGCGCCTCGATGACCTCCAGCCCCTTGTTGACCAGGGTCGCCGAGTTGACGGTGATCACCGGACCCATGGCCCAGGTGGGGTGCGCGAGGGCGTCCGCGACGGTGACACCGGCCAGCTCGGCGCGGGTGCGGCCGCGGAAGGGCCCGCCGGAGGCGGTGACCACGAGCTTGCGCACATCGGCGCGGGTGCCGGCGGCGAGGGCCTGGAAGAGGGCTGCGTGCTCGGAGTCGACCGGGATGATCTGGCCGGGCTTCGCGAGGGCCTTGACCAGCGGGCCGCCCACGATCAGCGACTCCTTGTTGGCCAGGGCCAGGGTCCGGCCGGCCCGCAGCGCGGCGAGGGTGGGCGCGAGGCCGATGGAACCGGTGATGCCGTTGAGGACGGTGTGGCACTCGGAGGCGGCGAGCTCGGTCGCCGCGTCGGGCCCCGCCAGGATCTCGGGCAGCGGCTCGGAGGCGCCGTACTGGGCGTTCAGGGCCTCCTTCAGGGCCGGTACGACGTCCTCGCGGGCGACGGCCACGGCGTTGACCCGCAGCTGCCGGGCCTGCTCGGCCAGCAGTGCGACGCGCCCGCCGGCGGCGGACAGCGCGGTCACCCGGAACCGGTCCGGGTTGCGCAGGGCGAGGTCGATGGCCTGGGTCCCGATGGACCCGGTGGACCCGAGGATGACGATGTCCCGCCGGCCGGCCGCGGGGTCGAAGAGGAGATGCGGATCGGCGAGGGGGGCTGGGCGGTCGCTCATGCCCCCCATTGTTGCCGCAACTCAGACGCGGTTGGACACGGAGTCCCCTTGGACGACACCGGCGAGCAGTTCGGGCAGCGTCCCGGCGAAGTCGGGGAGGGCGGTGGCGGCCCGCCACCAGGCGTCGGCGTCGTCGGCGAGGGCCGCGTCGAAGAGCCGGTCGGCCTCGGCCCGCGCGGCCAGCACCGCCTCGGGCCGGTCGTGGCGGTCGGGGTGGTCCACCT
Source organism: Streptomyces sp. NPDC086989 (assembly GCF_044745505.1). Taxonomy (NCBI): domain Bacteria; kingdom Bacillati; phylum Actinomycetota; class Actinomycetes; order Kitasatosporales; family Streptomycetaceae; genus Streptomyces; species Streptomyces sp. NPDC086989. The sequence goes on along the minus strand of NZ_JBIVAL010000002.1, from coordinate 617,429 downwards.
CCCCCAGCCAGTGGCCCTCGTCCAGGGCCCAGGCGGCGGGGGCCTTGTGCCGGATCACGTCGGGTCCGGCCAGGACGCCGCCGTCGAGGCAGGCGCGGACCCACCGGACGTCCTCGCGCAGATCGCCCATGGCGTTGGGCACTCCCAGGCTCGCGAGGGCCAGCTCGCGGTCCACGCTGTCCTCGGGCTCCCACCGGGCTCCGGGGGCGAGGGCGTCCACGGCCGCGGCGAGACCCGGTATCGCCCCCTGCGGCTGCGCCGGGGACGCGGTGGGCGCGGTCCCGGCGGCCACGGCGGCCGCCAGCTCGGGCAGGGTGCCGGTGAAGCCGGGGGCGTGACGCGCCAGCCGGGCCCACAGCCGGGGGTCGTCGCCGAGCGCAGGACGCAGCACCCGCATCAGGGCGGAGCGCATGCCGGCCCACTCGGCGAGGTTCCAGCCGAGGCCGCCGGCGGCGTGGGCCTGCCCGAGGAGCAGGGTCCGGTGGGCGGGTGCGACGGCCGTGACGAGCTCGTCGAAGGTCAGGGAGCCGGTCCGCACGGCGCGGACCGCCGGCCGGTGCCACCCGCGGCCGTACGAGGCCTGCGCACGGGTGTCGAGCAGCGCGAGCCGGGCCGGCCGGTCCAGGTCGGCGACGAGCAGCAGGGCCTCCACGGAGCCGGGCGGCAGCGGGGCGCGGGCGTGTTCGCCCAGCAGGGTCTGCGGGTCGGGCTCGTACGGGAGGGACAGCACGTCGAGCGGTATCCGCGGCCGGCGGCTGCCGTGCCGGCGCAGCAGGCCGGCGAGTTCCCCACCGGTCAGCGGCGTCCCGTCGAGGGGGCGGCCGAGTTCGGCGGCCAGGGTGGCGAGCAGTTCGGGCGCGGGGGCGGGGCGGGCTGCGTACCGGGCGGGGCCGGGCAGACCGGGCAGCGGGCGGCCGAGCACGTGCGGGCTGCGGGCGATGGTGCGGCGGTCCTCGTCGGTGCCCGCGCGCAGCAGCAGCGTGACGGCGGAGGCCGGCAGGTACTCGTCGCGGCAGAGGTAGCGGCGCGTCGGTCCGTCGAGCCGCCGCAGGAGGTCGCAGGCGACGGCGTCCGGTGCGTGGCGCAGCAGGAGCGCCACGCACCAGGCGAGCCGTCGGCTCTCCCTGTCCACGTTCACATGCATCGCTTCCCCGGGTTCCTGTCGCCAGTGTCGTACGCCTGACGGGCACCCGGCGATGATCGCAGGTCAGCGGATGGGGCGGTGGACGTTCTTCCGGGTTGACGGGCCGGGGGCGGCGTCCGCGATCCAGGGGCCGTCGCCGGAGGGGTCGAGCACGCCTTCCTCGAGCCAGGTGTAGGTGCCGGAGAGCACGCCGGCGACGACCTTGCGGTCCAGGTCGTCGGTGTTGGACCAGAGCCGGCCGAAGAGCTCCTCGACGCGGATCCGGGACTGCCGGCAGAAGGCGTCGGCCAGCTGGTAGGCCTCGCGGCCGTGTTCGCCCGAGGCGCGCAGGTGCTCGGCGCGGACGCAGGCCGCGCTCATCGCGAAGAGCTCGGCTCCGATGTCGACGATCCGGCCGAGGAAGCCCTGCTTGGTCTCCATCCGGCCCTGCCAGCGGGACATGGCGTAGAAGGTCGACCGGGCGAGTTTGCGGGCGCTGCGCTCGACGTAGCGCAGGTGGCCGGAGAGGTCGGGGTGGCCGCCCGGGTGGAACGCGCGGTACGCGCCGGGGACGTGGCCGGGGCCGGTGGCGAGCTTGGGCAGCCAGCGGGCGTAGAACCCGGCGGCGCGGGCCCCGGCCTTCGCCTTGTCGCCGAGTGCCTTCTCGGGGTCGATGAGGTCGCCGGCGACCGAGAGGTGGGCGTCGACGGCCTCGCGGGCGATCAGCAGGTGCATGATCTCGGTGGAGCCCTCGAAGATCCGGTTGATGCGCAGGTCGCGGAGCATCTGCTCGGCGGGGACGGCGCGTTCGCCGCGGGCGGCGAGGGACTCGGCGGTCTCGAAGCCGCGGCCGCCGCGGATCTGGACGAGCTCGTCGGCCATCAGGCAGGCCATCTCGCTGCCGTAGAGCTTGGCGAGGGCGGCCTCGATGCGGATGTCGTTGCGGTCCTCGTCGGCCATCTGGGAGGCCAGGTCGACGACCGCTTCGAGGGCGAAGGTGGTGGCGGCGATGAAGGAGATCTTGGCGCCGACCGCCTCGTGCCGGGCGACCGGGCGGCCCCACTGCTCGCGGACCCCCGACCATTCGCGGGCGATCTTCAGGCACCACTTCCCGGCGCCGACGCACATGGCGGGCAGGGACAGCCGTCCCGTGTTCAGGGTGGTCAGCGCGATCTTGAGGCCGGCGCCCTCGGCGCCGATGCGCTGCGAGGCGGGGACCCTGACCTGGTGGAAGCGGGTGACGCCGTTCTCCAGGCCGCGCAGGCCCATGAAGGCGTTGCGGTGCTCGACGGTGATCCCGGGCGAGTCGGCCTCGACGACGAAGGCGGTGATCCCGCCGCGGTGGTTCTCCGACTTCGGCACGCGGGCCATCACCACCAGCAGGTCCGCGACGACCCCGTTGGTGGTCCAGAGCTTCACCCCGTCGAGGACGTAGGCGTCGTCGCCGTCGGGGACGGCGGTGGTCGCCAGCCGTGCCGGGTCGGAGCCGACGTCCGGCTCGGTGAGCAGGAAGGCGCTGATGGCGGTGGTCGCGCAGCGCGGCAGGAAGGTCTCCTTCTGCTCCTGCGTGCCGAACATCTTCAGCGGCTGCGGGACGCCGATGGACTGGTGCGCGGAGAGCAGGGCCCCGATGGCGGGGCTGACCGACCCGACGAGGGCCAGTGCCTTGTTGTAGTACACCTGGGTGAGGCCCAGGCCGCCGTACTTGGGGTCGATCTTCATGCCGAGGGCGCCGAGCTCCTTGAGCCCGCGCACGGTCTCGTCGGGGATCCGCGCCTCGCGCTCGATGCGCGCGCCGTCGATCTCGGTCTCGCAGAAGGCCCGCAGCCGGGCCAGGAAGGCCTCCCCGCGCCGGACGTCCTCGTCCGCCGGCATCGGGTGCGGGTGGATCAGGTCGAGCCGGAAGTGCCCCAGGAAGAGTTCCTTGGCGAAGCTGGGCTTGCGCCAGTCCTGTTCCCGGGCCGCTTCCGCGACCTGCCGTGCCTCGCGCTCGGTCACCTTGGGCTGTGCGGGCTGTGTTGCGGACATGAGGGGGCTCACCTCGCCGCCGGAGTCGGTGGTACCGGCCTACTGGCCGGTGCTACCTGTGAGTCGTACCCAATCCGTGCCCGCGGGAAAAGGGGGACGGCCGGAGCCCCCGCACAGTAGGCTCCGGCCGTCGGCTTTTTGGCCGTACGGGAATCAGATGTCGAGGCCGGTCAGGACCAGGACTCGCTCGTACGTGTAGTCGTCCATCGCATAGCGGACACCCTCTCGGCCGACACCCGACTGCTTGACGCCGCCGTACGGCATCTGGTCGGCGCGGTAGGACGGCGCGTCGCCGACGATCACACCGCCGACCTCGAGCTCGCGGTGGGCGCGGAACGCGGTCTGGATGTTCCGGGTGAAGACGCCGGTCTGCAGACCGAACTTCGAGTCGTTGACGGCGGCGAAGGCCTCGTCGGTGTTCTCGGCCTTGTGCAGGGTGAGGACCGGTCCGAAGACCTCCTCGACGGCGAGGGTGACGCCCTCGGGCAGGTCCGCGAGGACGGTCGGCTCGTACGAGGCGCCCTCGCGCTTGCCGCCGGTGAGCAGCTTGGCCCCGGCGGAGACGGCCTCGTCGACCCAGGACTCGACCCGCTTGGCGGCGTCCTCGGAGACGAGCGGGCCGACGTCGGTGGCGTCGTCGTTCGGGTCGCCGGTGACCTGGGCCTGGACCTTCGCGACGACCTTCTCGACGAGGCGGTCGTAGACGGAGGCGTCGGCGATCACGCGCTGCACGGAGATGCAGGACTGGCCGGCCTGGTAGTTCGAGAAGGTCGCGATACGGGTCGCGGCCCAGTCGAGGTCGGCCTCGGAGGACCAGTCGTCCAGAACCACGGCCGCGGCGTTGCCGCCGAGCTCCAGGGTGCAGTGCTTGTGGGGCACCGACTGCTGGATGGCGTAGCCGACCTTGTCGGAGCCGGTGAAGGAGATGACGGGCAGGCGCTCGTCCTTCACCAGGGCCGGCATCTTGTCGTTGGCGACCGGCAGGACGGACCAGGAACCGGCCGGGAGGTCGGTCTCGGCGAGCAGCTCACCGAGGATCAGGCCGGAGAGCGGGGTGGCCGGGGCCGGCTTCAGGATGATCGGCGCGCCGACGGCGATGGCGGGGGCCACCTTGTGGGCGCACAGGTTCAGCGGGAAGTTGAAGGGCGCGATGCCGAGAACCGGGCCCTTGACGAAGCGGCGGGTCAGGGCGAGACGGCCGACGCCACCGGCGTCGGTGTCGAGGCGCTGGGCGTCTCCGCCGTTGAAGCGGCGGGCCTCCTCGGCGGCGAAACGGAACACGGACACCGCACGGCCGACCTCACCACGGGCCCACTTGATGGGCTTGCCGTTCTCGGCGGAGATCAGCTGGGCGATCTCCTCGGTGCGCTCGGCGAGCCGCTTGGACACGTGGTCCAGGGCGGCGGCACGCACGTGGGCGGGAGTCGCGGAGAACTCGGCCGTCACGGCGTACGCCGCGGCCACGGCCTCTTCGACCTGGGCGTCGGTGGGCACGCTGACGGTGCCGACCAGGCGGCCGTCCCACGGGGAGTGGACGTCGAAGCTGTCCTCGCCGGTGGCCTCGCGGCCGGCGAGCCAGAAGGCGTGGGTGGAAGTCATGCGAATCCCGGCCCTTCGGATGTGTGCGGGGTCCTTGTCCCCTCCACCGTAGGTCTCCGTCCCGGTTTCGGCGTTTGTCCGGGGTGGAGCATGCCGGGCGCCGGGCGCGCCGCTTTGTCAGTGTCGCGGCCGCGCCGCTACGCCGTGGGGGGACTGGCCTTCAGGGCGAGCCACAGCTCCATGCGCACGTCCGGGTCGTCCAGGGAGCGGCCCAGGATCTCCTCCACCCGGCGCATCCGGTAGCGCAGGGTGTGCCGGTGGACGCCCAGGTCGGCCGCCGCCGCGTCCCACTGCCCGTGCCGCGACAGCCAGGCCTGCAGCGAGGCCACCAGATCACCGCGGCCCTTCTCGTCGTGCTCGCGCAGCGCCCGCAGCGTGCCGTCCGCGAAGGCCCGTACCGCGTCGTCCGCCAGCAGCGGGAGCACCGACCCGGCCGCCAGATCCTCGTGCTCCACCATCGGCCGGCCCCGCCGGCGGGCCACCGCCAGCGCCTGGTCGGCCTGCTTGAACGCCGCCGCCACCGCCGAGGGCCCCGCCGGAGCGGACAGGCCGACGACCAGTTCGTCCGGCTCCGGGCCCGTCGAGTCCCGCCCGCGCCGCGACTCCAGCGCCTCCGCGTGGTCCGCGCAGGCCTGCACCGCCGCGCCGCCGTCGGCCGCCAGCACCACCAGCCGGCCCGGCTCCGGCACCACCAGCAGCGCCTCCCCGGCCCGGGCGGCCGCCGACTCCACCGCATCGGCCAGCAGCGCCAGGCCTTCGGGCTGTGCCGTCCCCGGCAGCGCCGGCTCGGCCACGACCAGCCGGAACGGCGCCTCCAGCAGCGCCCCGTACAGGTCCCCGGCCACCGCGCGGGCGTGCTCGGCCTCCCCGTCCAGCAGCATCCGCAGGACCGCCGCGCCCAGCCGGGACTCGGCGTCGTGCAGCGACCTCGACCGTTCCGTGGTCAGGGTCAGCAACGCCACCGCCGAGTGCACGGCGTACCGTTCGGCGGTGCCCAGCGGGGCCCCCGTGCCGACGGCGAGCGCACCGCGGGCCCGCCGGCCCGTCCCCAGCGACTGGAGCTCGACGCGGTCCTCCGAGCCGCCCACCACCGCGCTCGCCGGCGCCGGGCGCTCCCGCAGCCGCTCCACGTCGGGGGTCAGCCGGGCGGCCCGCCGCGCGGCCCATTCCGGGGCGGCCGCGACCACCGCGCCCGAGGTGTCGTACAGAGCCGCCCAGCCGTGCACGTGCGCCGCCAGCTTCGCCAGCAGCTCGGCGGGGCCGTCGGCGGACAGCGCGGCCCGGGTCAGCTCCCGCTGCGCCTCGAAGCCGGCGGTCACCGCGCGGTACTGGTCCGCGGCCAGCGCCGCCGAGACGGCCTTGCTGATCGCGAGGAAGGGGGTGCGGCGGGGCACCTCCAGCAGCGGCAGGTCCTCGGCCCGCGCGGCGTCCACCAGTGCCTGCGGAACCGCCTCGTAGTTCACGCCGACCGCGAAGCCGATGCCGACGACCCCGGCCGCGGCGAGGCGGCGCACGTAGCGGCGCATCTCCTGCGGGTCCTCGGCGTCCACCTTCATGGCGGTGATCAGGAGCAGCTCCCCGCCCTCCATATAGGGGACGGGGTCGGCGAGCTCGCTGACGTGGGCCCAGCGCACGGGGGTGTCGAGGCGGCCCTCCCCCGCCCGGACGCTGAGTTTGAGCGCCGAGTGCTGGACGAGCGAGGCGAGGGTGAGCGGCATCGGGTTCCAGGGGCCTTGAAGAGGAAAGAGGAGGGGGGCGCGGGAGGAGCGGAGCGACGCGGCGGGGAATTTCGCCTTGTCGTATGAACGGCTCCCCTCGATTCTGCCACCCCGTACGGGTCGGCTCAGCCCGCCGCAGCCAGCCGGACCAGCAGCGGAGCCGCCCGTTCCCCCTTGACCGAGGTCAGCGAGAGCACCGCGTACCCGGGCGGCACGGCGTGCGCCAGTTCGGAAGCCGACCACCGCTCCCGCTCCACCTGCCGCACGGTCACCGCGTCCGTGGTCACGGCCTTGCCGGTGACGAGCTTGCGGAAGGCGTGGATGGCCCGGGTGAGGGGCTGGTCGGCGAAGACGGTGCGGTGGGTGACGTCCCGCGTCTCGACCCACTCGGTGCCCCAGGCCTCGGCGAATCGCTTGCCGTCCCAGGTCGTGACCCCGGAGAAGGCCATGCGACAGCCGACGGCCCCGAGCAGCGGGGTGCGCAGCGCCTCCGGTACGTCGTCCAGCGTGCGCAGCGTCAGCAGGACGCCCGCGTTGGCCGAGCGCAGTCGCTGCAGGCCCCGCACGGTCTGCGGGGTCAGCGTGTGCGAGGCGTCGTCGAAGGCGAGGAACGCGAACAGGGAGCGGTCGGCGCGGGCCGCGGCGGAGGCGTTGAACTGCGCGAGCAGCAGCCGGGCCAGGATGCGGGAGGCGTCGGCGTGGCCGCGCTCGGGCAGGTCGATGCGCACGCGCAGCGGATGCTCCAGGGCCCGCAGCGAGAAGGGCCGCCCCTGCCCGGTGGTGTCGAAGAAGCCGGCGAACGCCGGGCGGTCGAGCAGGGCCACCCGGTCGGCGAGGGCCGGTCCCGGATCGCCGGGGGCGCCGTACTGACGCGTCCGGGCGTCGAGTTCGCGGAGCATCACGTGCTGCCCGGCGTCCTCGAGGTCGGTGCGCAGCGCGCCGAGCGCCTCGGGCACCTGGTCGAGCAGTTCGCGCAGCTCGGGCACGGCCGGGAAGCGGCCGTACGCCGTCCGGAAGGGGCCGAGCAGCTGGGCGAGGGCGGTCGCGGCGCGGCGTACCTCCAGGCCGGGGACGTCGCCGACGAAGGCTTCGGCGAGCAGGGTGGCCGCCTCGTCGGCGTCGGTGGTGCCGCCGTAGAGGTCGAGGTCGTAGACGGACTCGGGGTCGCCGACGCGGACCACGACGTCGTAGGCGGCGTCCGGCCCGAGTTGGCTGCCGGCCGAGGCGACGGCGATGACGGCGGCCTGTCCGGCCAGCGCCTGGAGGGCGAGCGATTCGACGACGGGCCGGACCAGGTGCCGGGTCTTGCCCGCGCCGGAGGGGCCGACGGCGAGCAGGGAGGTGCCGAGCACGCCCGGGTCGAGGGCGAGGCGGGTGCCGCGCCGGCCGTACGGGTTGCGTTCGCCGTCCTCGACCGTGCCGAGCAGCACCTGCCGGGCGAGCAGGTCGTGCCGCGCGGCCCGCACGGGCAGGTCCCGGGCCCCGGAGGGGTGCACGCAGGCGCCCGCGCCCTTGTCGCGCACGGAGTCGGCGAAGGCGGCGGCGCGGGAGGGCTCGGCCCGTACGGACTCCCAGGCGCGACGGATCCGCGCGTAGTCCACGTCGTTCATCCGCCCGGCCGCGGCTTCGGCCTCCAGCCGGTCGGCGACCTCCCCGAGCCCGGCCCCCCGCACCTGCGGCCACCCCACGGGATCATCGGGGCCGCCCTCCTCGGGGCGGGCAGGCACGGCGGCCTGGACGGCCTGCACGGCGCGGCTGCCCAGCATCCGGCGGGCCAGTTCGGGCCAGCGGCCGAGTCGCCCGAAGCCGACCACCAGGGTGGCGATGACCACGCCGTACCAGATGTACGAGGCCACCACCGAGGGCAGCTTCCCGGCCCACGAGTCGGGCGTGAACATGTAGAGGGGCCAGAGCCAGAAGCCGCCCAGGTAGCCGTTCCACAGCAGGGACCACAGCAGCAGCCCGGCCAGCAGGGCGATCAGCGCTCCGCTGATCAGCTGCCGGGTCGGGGTCCGCTCGGGCTCCTCGGCGGCGCGGGGGACGTGGCCGTACGTCCATACGCCCGGGCCGTCGGAGGCGCGCGGGGTGCGCAGCCAGTCGGCGAGGGAGGGGCCGGCCCCGGCGGGGGCGTGGGCGGGCTTCGGCGGGAGGCCGGGCGGCGGCGGCCCGGCGGGCCGCGGAACGCGCCCGGCGCGCGGCGGCCGCTTCTCGTCCGTGCCGTACGTGCCGTCGGTGTCCATGAAACCCCTGCCCCCTGCCGTGCCTGCGCTGCGTCGCTCAATGTAGTTGCCCGGAGGCGGCCGTGGGCCCGTACCGGCCCATGCCTCCGCAGCGTCCACAAGACATGCGGCGGGTCCTTCCTATGGCCGTCACGGACAAGGACACGCGGACACCACTCCCGAACGGAGCATGCCGTACCCCCTCCCCCGGGCCTAGCCTGCGGACAAAGACACAAGTGCGTCCGAAAACACCCCCCAGGAGCCCCCTATGACCGCTGTTCCGCAGGAGCGCAAGATCGTCACCGCGATCCCCGGCCCGAAGTCGCAGGAGCTGCAGGCGCGCCGTCTGCAGACGGTGGCCGGCGGCGTGGGCTCCGTGCTCCCCGTCTTCACGGCCCGCGCGGGCGGCGGCATCATCGAGGACGTCGACGGCAACCGCCTGATCGACTTCGGCTCCGGCATCGCCGTGACCTCGGTCGGCGCCTCCGCCGAGGCCGTCGTGCGCCGCGCCTCCGCGCAGCTCGCGGACTTCACGCACACCTGCTTCATGGTCACGCCCTACGAGGGCTACGTCGAGGTCTGCGAGGCGCTCGCCGAGCTGACCCCGGGCGACCACGCGAAGAAGTCGGCGCTGTTCAACTCCGGCGCCGAGGCCGTCGAGAACGCCGTCAAGATCGCCCGTGCGTACACCAAGCGCCAGGCCGTCGTCGTCTTCGACCACGGCTACCACGGCCGTACGAACCTCACGATGGCGCTGACCGCGAAGAACATGCCGTACAAGAACGGCTTCGGCCCGTTCGCCCCCGAGGTCTACCGCGTCCCGGTCGCCTACGGCTACCGCTGGCCCACCGGCGCCGAGAACTGCGGCCCCGAGGCCGCCGCGCAGGCGATCGACCAGATCACCAAGCAGATCGGCGCCGACAACGTCGCCGCGATCATCATCGAGCCGGTGCTCGGCGAGGGCGGCTTCATCGAGCCGGCCAAGGGCTTCCTGCCGGAGATCGTGAAGTTCGCCAACGAGAACGGCATCGTCTTCGTCGCCGACGAGATCCAGTCCGGCTTCTGCCGCACCGGCCAGTGGTTCGCGTGCGAGGACGAGGGCATCGTCCCGGACCTGATCACCACCGCCAAGGGCATCGCGGGCGGTCTGCCGCTCGCCGCCGTGACGGGCCGCGCCGAGATCATGGACGCCGCGCACGCGGGCGGCCTGGGCGGCACCTACGGCGGCAACCCGGTGGCCTGCGCCGGTGCGCTGGGCTCCATCGAGACCATGAAGAAGCTCGACCTCAACGCCAAGGCGAAGAAGATCGAGTCGGTCATGAAGGCCCGCCTGACGGCCATGCAGGAGAAGTACGACATCATCGGCGACATCCGCGGCCGCGGCGCCATGATCGCGATCGAGCTCGTCAAGGACCCCGCGTCCAAGACCCCGTTCCCGGAGGCGGCCGGCGCGCTCGCCAAGGCCTGCCACGCCGAGGGCCTGCTCGTCCTCACCTGTGGCACCTACGGCAACGTGCTCCGCTTCCTCCCGCCGATCGTCATCGGCGAGGGCCTGCTGAACGAGGGCCTGGACCTCATCGAGGCTGCGTTCGCGGCCATCGGCACGGACGTCTGAGCGACTCACCGAACGCAGGAGCCAGCCGGTACCGCCGGTAACGGGCGGGCGCTGTGAAGAAGATGTGGGGGGCCGATGGCAGGAGCGCGTTCCTGCTGTCGGTCCCCTTTCCTCTGCCGTACGGTTTCTGCAGATGAGTGAGACACCCCGCTCCCGGGAGACCGGGGGCGACACCAGTACCGGGCTTCCCCAGCGCCGCACTGGGCCTGCGTTCGCGCACACTCCTCACCGATCGGACGGCCGTTCGCCCCAAACCCCCCGGGGCGCTCGGCAACCCGATCCGGGCGGCCGTCCCGGAACCATCCCCCCTGTTCCGGGACGGCCGGCCATCCTCCTCCTTCTCTCCCTGCTGGGGCTCGCCCTGACGACCTGGCAGGTCCTGGTGTCGGGTCCACTGCTCGCACCGGACGAACGCCTCAGCCGCGTCCTGGTCCGCACGGTCCCCGACGCCGTCACCGAGCGCCTCTCCGACCTGGGCAACGTCCCGGTCGCCGTTCCGGTCCTGGTCCTGGCGATGGCGTACTCGGTGCGCCGCTGCCGCGCCTGGGCGCCGGCCCTGACCGCGGGGGTGGCGATGGCCCTGGTCCCGGCGGTGATCGTGCCGCTGAAGGAGTGGACCGCCCGCCCGGGGCCGTTGGAGCCCTGGGCCGCCGGCTACTACCCCTCGGGCCACACGGCCACCGCGGCCGTCGCCTACATCGGCGCGGCCCTGCTGACCGGCCCGTACAGCCAGCGCCCCTGGCCCATGGCCGTGGCGCTCTCCCTGACGGCCGCGACGGCCACCGGACTGATCCTGCGCGGCTGGCACTGGCCCCTGGACGTCCTGGCCAGCTGCTTCCTGTGCATCCCCCTGCTCCTGGCCGTCCGTCGCGCCGCAACCCGCGCTGTCGGACCCGCCGCATAGCCTGACCGCCGTTCCGCACCGACGGGCGAGCCGCGCTGGAGCGGGCTGTACGCGCTGCTGTACTCCGCCGACGCGGGCGGTGCGGGCGAGGGGCCACCCACGTCGGCTTCTACGGCTCCTCCGGTGACCGACACCACCGGCCGGTCCGCCCCCCGGAGGGCGTCGGGCCGGCCGGCCCGGCGCCGGTCAGCCTCCGAAGTAGGCGTCGAAGTCCCGTGAGAACTCCCAGCCGCCGAAGCGGTCCCAGTTGACCGACCAGGTCATCAGGCCGCGCAGGCCGGGCCAGGTGCCGTGCGTCGCGTAGGTCCCGCAGTTCGCCCTCTTCGTCAGGCAGTCCAGCGCCTTGGCCACCTCCGCGGGCAGGGTGTGGCCGTTGCCCGCGTTGGCCGTGGCCGGCAGGCCGATCGCCACCTGGTCCGGGCGCAGCGGCGGGAAGACGCGCGCCGTGTCGCCCGCGACGGGGAAGCCGGTGAGCAGCATGTCGGTCATGGCGATGTGGAAGTCGGCGCCGCCCATGGAGTGGTACTGGTCGTCGAGGCCCATGACCGGGCCCGAGTTGTAGTCCTGGACGTGCAGCAGGGTGAGGTCGTCGCGCAGGGCGTGGATGACCGGGAGGTAGGCCCCGGCGCGCGGGTCCTGGCCGCCCCAGGGGCCGGAGCCGTAGTACTGGTGGCCGAGCTGGACGAAGAACGTCTCCGGGGCCATCGTCAGGACGAAGTCCGGGCCGTACTTGGCTTTGAGGGTTCTGACGGCCGAGATGAGGTTGACGATCACCGGGGTGGTGGGGGCCCGGAAATCGGTGTCGCCCGTCGCGAGCGAGAGGGAGTGGCCCTCGAAGTCGATGTCGAGGCCGTTGAGCCCGTACTCATCGATGATCTTGCCGACGGAGGACACGAAGGTGTCGCGGGCGGCCGTGGTGGCGAGCTGGACCTGGCCGTTCTGGCCTCCGACCGAGATCAAAACCTTCTTGCCGGCCGCCTGCTTGGCCCTGATGGCCGCCTTGAACTCGGCCGGGGTTTCCACGCCCGGGCACTCGGCGACCGGACAGAGCGAGAAGCGGATGTCCCCAGAGGTCACCGACGTCGGTTCGCCGAACGCGAGGTCGATGACGTCCCAGGAGGCCGGCACGTCGGCCATCCGGAGGTATCCGGATCCGTTGGCGAAGCTCGCGTGGAGGTAGCCGACCAGGGCGTGGGCCGGGAGGCCGGGATGGCCCGGGCTGCCGCCGCCGCTCGTCGTGGAGGCGGTGACGGGGGCGCTCTTCGCGGACTCGCCTGCCGCGTTCACCGCGCTGACCTGGAAGGTGTACGAGGTGGACGCGGCGAGTCCGGTGACGGTCGCCGAGGGTGCGGTGACGCTCACGGGCGCGGCGCCGTCCCGGTGGAGCCGGTAGGAGGTGGCGCCCGGGGAGGCCGACCAGGAGAGGTCCAGGCTGCTCGCGGTGGCGCCGGACGCCGTCAGGCCGGTGGGGGCGGCCGGGGGCTGCGGCTGTCCGGGTCCGGGTCCGGAGCCGCCGGGGTCGGGTCCGACGAGCGTGACGTCGTCGGTGAGGTGGGCGGGCTGGCCGTACCAGCCGTGCGTGTAGACCGTCACGGAGGTGGTGGCCGCGCCCGTACGGAACGTCGTGCTCAGCTGTTTCCAGGCACCCGGGGTCTGCGTCCAGGTGGACACGTCGGTGGTGCCGGTCCCGGCCGCGCCGAGGTAGACGTACGCCCCCTGCACCCAGGCGGTGAGCGTGTAGGCCGAGTCGGGCCTGACGGTGACGGTCTGGGAGCAGCGGGCGTTGTCCTGGCCGGCCGGGGTGGCCCGGAGGGCGGAACTGCCGCTGTGGACGGGGGTGGTGACGACGGCTGCGCTGCCGGCCGAACAGCTCCAGCCGTCGAGTCCGGCCTCGAAGCCGCCGTTGCTGGCGAGGTCTGCATCGGCCGCCGCGGCCGGCGCCCCCGCGGCGAGGAGGCCGGCGACCGCGAGGGCGGCCGCGGTGAAGAACGTCGTGATCCTGGCGGGGCGTCTGCGCACAACTGCCTCCGGAACATGGGGGGATGGAGCCAGGCCGCGGGTGAACCGGCAGCGCCGCCCAACATGGTCCAGACCAATGTTCTTGTCAAGGTGTACGACCCTCCTCCCCCGCCGCCGCCCGGCCCGCGGCCTCGTGCATCGCGAGCTCCAGCAGCACCGGATCGGTGAGCGTCCCGCGGCCGTCCGGAACCACCAGCCAGTGCAGTCCACCCGTCCGCCGGCCGGGGTACGGGACCACGATCCAGGTCCCGCGCCCGGCGCCCCGGACGCCGGTGGCGAGCCAGCGGGACGCCGTGCCCGGGGGCACGAAAAAGCCCAGCCGCTGCTCGCCGGAGTCGGCGAGCACCGGGCCGGGCCGGTCGAGGAGGTCCGTCAGGACCTCGAGGGCGGTCTGCCCCAGCTCGCCGGGCAGGATCAGCACGTCCCAGTGCCGGCCGGCGGGCAGCAGGGCGACCCCGAGGGGGTTGCGCTCCCACTCCCACCGGCAGGCGTCGGGGTCCGGCGCCACCGCCACCAGCCATTCCACCGCGGTCTTGATCTCCGAGCCCTGCATCGACCGGCCTCCGTTCTCTTCGGGTGAGTGGTTCTCACCGGGAGAGAGCGGGGCCGGGTCCTGTGATGACGCGGGTTTCACCACCTCGTGGTGGTGAAGCGGCTCACGTCGTGAACGGCCGTGCGCTCCGGGGGCGTCGGCGGGGGCGCCGGCCGGTCGGCGTCAGCTGTCGAAACCCAGGCCGAGCTTGTCCAGGGCCTTCAGCCACAGGTTGCGCCGGCCGCCGCGGGCGTCGGCGCGGGCCAGGGACCACTTGGTGAGGGTGATCCCGGTCCACGCGAAGGGCTCGGGCGGGAACGGCATCGGCTTGGACTTCACCATCTGCAGCTCGGTGCGCTCGGTACGGGCTCCGTCGAGCAGGTCCAGCATCACCTCGGCGCCGAAGCGGGTGGAGCCGACGCCGAGCCCGGTGTAGCCGGCCGCGTAGGCGACCCTGCCGCCGTGCGCGGTGCCGAAGAACGCCGAGAAGCGCGAGCAGGTGTCGATGGCCCCGCCCCAGGCGTGGCTGAACTTGATGCCCTCCAGCTGCGGGAAGGCGCTGAAGAAGTGCTGCGCGAGCTTCAGGTACGTCTCGGGGCGGTGGTCGTACTCGGAGTCGAGCTTGCCGCGGTAGGGGTAGATGGCGTCGTAACCGCCCCACAGGATGCGGTTCTCCGGGGTGATGCGGAAGTAGTGGAACTGGTTGGCGCTGTCGCCCAGCCCCTGGCGGCCCCGCCAGCCGATGGCCTTGAGCTGCTCCGCGGTCAGCGGCTCGGTCATCAGCGCGTAGTCGTACACCGGGACCGTGAGCGGGCGGATCCGCTTGACCAGCGAGGGGAAGATGTTCGTGCCGAGCGCCACCCGCCGGGCGAAGATCCGCCCGTACGGGGTGCGTACGGCCATCCCGGCGCCCGAGGAGGCCAGCGACAGACCGCGGGTGTTCTCGTAGATCCGCACGCCCAGCGACAGGCAGGCGGCCTTCAGCCCCCAGGCGAGCTTGGCCGGGTTGAGCATGGCGACGCCGTCGGTGTCCCACAGGCCCGCGAGGAAGGTCGGCGAGTCGACCTCCGCGCGCAGCTCCTCGCGGTCCAGCCAGCGCGAGCCGCCCGCGAGGCCCAGCTTCTGGGCCTCTTCGTACAGCTCCCGCAGCTCCTCGACCTGGTGGGGCTCGGTGGCCACGTCGATCTCGCCGGTGCGCTCGAAGTCGCACGCGATGCCGTAGCGGGTGATGGCCGCCTCGATCTCGTCGAGGTTGCGCGCACCCAGCTCCTCCAGCTTGGCGAGCTCGCCCGGCCAGCGGGCCATGCCGTTGGCGAGGCCGTGCGTGAGGGAGGCGGCGCAGAAGCCGCCGTTGCGGCCGGAGGCGGCCCAGCCCGCCTCCTTCGACTCGATCAGGACGACGTCCCGGGCGGGATCGCGCTCCTTGGCGATCAGCGCGGTCCACAGTCCGCTGTACCCGCCGCCGATGACGAGCAGGTCGCAGGCCTCGTCGGAGGTCAGCGCCGGCTGCGCGGCGGGCTTGCCGGGGTCGTCCAGCCAGTACGAGACCGGCAGTGCTTCGGAAAGGGATTGAGCAACACTTCGCATGGCGACTGGGGCCATGTCTTCCAACTCCCTACAGAGTTACTTGGGTTGTGCTTTCTTGCGGCGGTTGCCGACCGTCTGGCCGACGAGGACCACCAGCACCGCGATGACGAACATGGCCGTGCCGATGACGTTGATCTGTACAGGCGTACCGCGCTGGGCCGATCCCCACACGAACATCGGGAAGGTGACGGTGTTGCCCGAGTTGAAGTTGGTGATGATGAAGTCGTCGAACGACAGCGCGAAGGACAGCAGTGCGCCCGCCGCGATACCGGGCGCCGCGATCGGCAGGGTGACCCGTGCGAAGGTCTGCACCGGGCCCGCGTAGAGGTCGCGGGCGGCCTCCTCCAGCCGCGGGTCCATCGACAGCACACGGGCCTTGACGGCGGCGACCACGAAGCTGAGGCAGAACATGATGTGGGCGATCAGGATCGTCCAGAAGCCCAGCTGGATGCCCATGTTCAGGAACAGCGCGAGCAGCGAGGCCGCCATCACGATCTCGGGCATCGCCATCGGCAGGAAGATCAGCGAGTTGACCGCGCCGCGCGCCCGGAAGCGGTAGCGGACCATCGCGAAGGCGATGGCGGTGCCGAGGACGGTGGCGCCGATGGTGGCCCACACGGCGATCTGGAGCGACAGGGACAGCGAGCCGCACAGGTCGGCGACCCCGCAGGGGTCCTTCCAGGCGTCGAGCGAGAACTCCTGCCAGGCGTAGTTGAACCGCCCGGCCGGGTTGTTGAAGGAGAAGACCGTCACGACGACGTTCGGCAGGATCATGTACGCGAGCGTGCCGAGGCCGAAGATGACGACGAGATTGCGCCGGAGCCAACGCATCAGACCAGGTCCTCCGTCCCCGCTCGGCGGATGTAGATGGTGACCATGATCAGCACGATGGCCATGAGGATGAACGACAGCGCGGCCGCCGTCGGGTAGTCGAGGATGCGCAGGTACTGCGACTGGATGACGTTGCCGATCATCCGGGTGTCCGTGGAGCCGAGCAGCTCGGCGTTCACGTAGTCGCCGCTCGCCGGGATGAAGGTGAGCAGGGTCCCGGAGACCACGCCCGGCATGGAGAGCGGGAAGGTCACCTTCCGGAAGGTGGTGGCGGGGTGGGCGTACAGGTCCCCGGCCGCCTCGTGGAGGCGGGTGTCGATCCGCTCCAGCGACGTGTAGAGCGGCAGGATCATGAAGGGGAGGAAGTTGTACGTCAGACCGCAGACCACCGCCAGCGGCGTCGCCAGCACCCGGTCGCCCTGGGTGATGCCGAGCCAGCTGGTGACGTCCAGGAAGCCGGTCTTGTTGAGGACGGCGACGACGGGGCCGCCGTCGGCCAGGATCGTCTTCCAGGCCAGGGTGCGGATCAGGAAGCTGGTGAAGAACGGGGCGATGACCAGCACCAGCACCAGGTTGCGCCAGCGGCCCGCCCTGAAGGCGATCAGATAGGCCAGCGGGTAGCCGAGCAGCAGGCACAGCACGGTCGCGGTGCCTGCGTAGGCGAGGGAGCGCAGGAACTGCGGGTAGTACTCGGTGAGCGCGTCCCAGTAGGTCTGGAAGTGCCAGGTGACCCGGAAGCCCTCTTCGAGGGAGCCGGTCTGCACCGAGGTGGAGGCCTGGTAGACCATCGGCAGCACGAAGAAGACCAGCAGCCACAGGATGCCGGGGAGCAGCAGCCAGTACGGGATCAGCCGCTTGCGCACGGACGGCCTGTGGACCGGGGGTTCGGTGGCGGCCTCGGCCTCCGGTGGCGCGACGGTGGCGGTCATGCGCCCTCCTCGACCGTCTCGATGCCGGCGTCTATGTCCTGGGCGGCGTCGAGGCCGAACGTGTGCTCCGGGTTCCAGTGCAGGACCACCTCGGCGCCGGGGGCGAGGCGGGCGTCCCGCTCGATGTTCTGGACGTACACCTCCAGCTCGGGGCAGACCTGGCTGTCGACGACGAACTGGGTGGAGACCCCGATGAAGGAGGAGGCGGCTATCCTGCCGTGGATCTTGTTGCGGCCGGCGGCGACGGTGTCCGCCTCGTCCGCGTGGACCAGGGACATCTTCTCGGGGCGCACGCCGACCAGCAGCTTCCCGCCGGCCTTCGGGGTGGTCGAACACCGTGCCGCGGGCAGGCGCAGCGTGGTCCCGGCCGAGCTGACCGTGACATCGGCGCCGCCGGCCTCCAGGACCTCGGCCTCGATGAGGTTGGACGTGCCGAGGAAGTTGGCGACGAAGGTGGTCCGCGGGTTCTCGTACAGCTCGGCGGGCGCGCCCAGCTGCTCGACGCGGCCGCCGTTCATCACGGCGACCGTGTCGGCCATGGTCATGGCCTCCTCCTGGTCGTGCGTGACGTGCACGAAGGTGATGCCCACCTCGGTCTGGATCCGCTTGAGCTCCAGCTGCATCTGGCGGCGCAGCTTGAGGTCGAGGGCGCCGAGGGGCTCGTCGAGGAGCAGCACCTGGGGGTGGTTGATGAGTGCGCGGGCGACGGCCACGCGCTGCTGCTGACCGCCGGAGAGCTGGTGCGGCTTGCGCTGGGCGAACTGGCCGAGCTCGACCAGCTCCAGCATGTCGTCGACCTGCTTCTTGACGGACTTGATGCCGCGGCGGCGCAGCCCGAAGGCCACGTTCTCGTAGATGTTCAGGTGCGGGAACAGCGCGTAGCTCTGGAACACCGTGTTGACGGGGCGCTTGTACGGCGGCAGGTGGGTGACCTCGCGGTCGCCGAGGTGGACCGTGCCGGTGGAGGGCTCCTCCAAGCCGGCGATCATGCGCAGCGTGGTGGTCTTCCCGCAGCCGGAGGCGCCGAGCAGGGCGAAGAAGGAGCCCTGGGGGATGGTGAGATCCAGCGGGTGCACGGCGGTGAACGAGCCGTAGTGCTTGCTGATCCCGGCGAGGCGGACGTCGCCGCCCGCGGTCTTGTCAGTCATGGGTCGCGGCCTTCGGTGGTGGTGTCGTCGGAAGGGTGCGGGGCGCGGATGCCGGCAGAGGGGGTTCGTCAGGCTCCGATGAGCTTGGTGAACTTCTCCTCGTACGCGGTCTCTTCCTCACTGCTGAGGGAGCGGAAGGCGTGGGCCTTGGCCGCCATCGCCTTGTCCGGGATGATCAAGGGGTTGTCCGCGAGCGCGAGGTCGATCTTCGCAAGGTCTTCCTTGACGCCTTCGACCGGGCAGACGTAGCTGATGAACGCGGCCAGCCGGGCGGCGTTCGGGGGCTCGTAGTAGAAGTCGATCAGCTTCTCGGCGTTGGCCTTGTGCCGGGCGTGGGCGGGGACCAGCAGGTTGTCGCTGGAGGTGATGTAGCCGGGCGCCGGTATCGCGTACTTGATGTCCGGGTTTCCGGCCTGGAGCTGGATGATGTCGCCGGCCCAGGCGAGGCAGGCGGCGAGGTCGCCCTTGTCGAGGTCCGCGGTGTAGTCGTTGCCCGTGAAGCGGCGGATCTGCTTGGTGTCCACGCCCTTCTGGAGCCGGCCGATGGCCGCGTCGTAGTCCGCGGTGGTGAAGTTCGCCGGGTCCTTGCCCTGGTCGAGCAGGGTCATGCCGACGGTGTCGCGCATCTCGGTGAGGAAGCCGACGCGCCCCTTGAGGGAGGGGTCGTCGAGCAGCTGGGTGACGGAGTCGACCTTCTTGCCGTCGGTCGCCTTCGCGTTGTAGGCGATGACGGTGTCGATGCCGGTCCACGGGTAGCTGTACGCGCGGCCCGGGTCCCAGTCGGGATTGCGGAACTGCGGGATCAGGTTGGCGTAGGCATGCGGGAGATGCGAGGGGTCGAGCTTCTGCGCCCAGCCGAGCCGGATGATGCGCGCGGCGAGCCAGTCGGTGACGACGATCAGGTCGCGGCCGGTGTCCTGGCCGGCCGCGAGCTGCGGGCGGACCTTGCCGAAGAACTCGACGTTGTCGTTGATGTCCTCGGTGTACTTGACGGCTATCCCGGTGCGCTGGGTGAACTCGTCCAGCGTGGGGTGGGTCTTCTCGTCCTCGCTGGTGTCCATGTACTCGGTCCAGTTGGAGAAGTTGATCTCCTTCTCCCGGTCCGAGTGGTCGTCGGAGGCGACGGCGGTGTCGCCCGCGCGCTTGGCCGGCGGGATGCCGCAGGCGGACAGGGAGGCCAGGCCGCCGAGGGTGAGCGCTCCGACACCGGAGGCGCGCAGCAGCGAGCGGCGGGTGAGGGCGCCGCGCCCGCTGGTGAGGCTGCGCCGCATCGCGGCGAGTTGCGCCGCCGAGAGGCGGTCGGGCTCGAACTGCTCCATGAGCTGCCCTTTCGGGATGGGTGGCGCCGCTGGTCAGGCGGCGGGCTGCCACGCGGCGGAAGCCGGATTCGGTTAGGTGCGGTCCCCGAAGATGGTGCGGTGCCAGTCCTTCGCGGCGACCGCCGTGTTGTCATACATCACATGCTTGACCTGCGTGTACTCCTCGAAGGAGTAGGCGCTCATGTCCTTTCCGAAGCCACTCGCCTTGTAGCCGCCGTGAGGCATCTCGCTGATGATCGGGATGTGGTCGTTCACCCAGACGCAGCCCGCCTTGATCTCGCGGGTGGCGCGGCCCGCCCGGTAGACGTCGCGGGTCCAGGCGGAGGCGGCGAGCCCGTACGGGGTGTCGTTGGCCAGCTCGATGCCCTCGTCGTCGGAGTCGAAGGGCAGGACGACGAGGACCGGGCCGAAGATCTCGGACTGGACGACCTCGCTGTCCTGGGCGGCGCCGGAGACGAGCGTGGGCCGGTAGTACGCGCCCTCGGCGAGCTCGCCGCCCGGGATCTCGCCGCCGGTGACGACGGTGGCGTAGCCGCGGGCGCGCTCCACGAAGCCGGCGACCCGGTCGCGCTGGGCGTGCGAGACCAGCGGGCCGAGGTCGGTGGCCCGGTCGAACGGGTCGCCGAGGCGGACGGTCTCCATCAGCGCGGCCACGCGGGCGACGAAGGCGTCGTGCAGGGGGCGCTGGACGTACGCGCGGGTGGCGGCGGTGCAGTCCTGGCCGGTGTTGATCAGGGAGGCGGCGACGGCGCCGTGCGCGGCGGCCTCCAGGTCGGCGTCGTCGAAGACCACGAAGGGCGCCTTCCCGCCGAGCTCCAGGTGGAGCCGCTTGACGGTGGCGGTGGCGATCTCGGCGACGCGCTTGCCGACGGCGGTGGAGCCGGTGAACGAGGTCATCACCACGTCCGGGTGGCCGACCAGGTGCTCGCCCGCGTCCCGGCCGGCGCCGGTGACGATGTTGACCACGCCGTCGGGCAGGCCCGCGTCCTTGGCCGCCTGCGCGAACATCAGGGAGGTGAGCGGGGTCAGCTCGGCGGGCTTCAGGACGATCGTGTTGCCCGCGGCGATCGCCGGGAGGATCTTCCAGGCGGCCATCTGGAGCGGATAGTTCCAGGGGGCGATGGATCCGACGACCCCGATGGCCTCGCGCCGCACGTAGGAGGTGTGGTCCCCTGAGTACTCGGCCGCCGCCTGCCCCTGCAGATGCCGGGCGGCGCCCGCGAAGAAGGCGGTGTTGTCGATGGTGCCCGGTACGTCGAACTCGGTGGACAGCCGGATCGGCTTGCCGCACTGGAGGGACTCCGCGTACGCGAAGTCCTCCGCCTGCTCGGCCAGCACCGCGGCGAGCCGGTGCAGGGCGTCCGAGCGCTCGCCGGGGGTGGCCGCGGACCAGGCCGGGAAGGCCCGCTTGGCGGCGGCGACGGCCTCGTCGACGTCGGCGGTGGAGGCCAGCTCGTACGTGAGCACCTCCTCGCCCGTCGCGGGATCGACCACGGTGTGCGACCGCCCGGAGGTTCCGGACCTCAGCTGCCCGTCGATGTACTGCGCGCCGTCTGCGAAGCGGTCCTTGACCTGGAAGCGATTACCCATCACGCTCTCACGCTCTCCGTAGCTTCAGCTCGAATTGAGTGCCGATCCTGGCAGAGGTGTTACCCGCAGCCAAGTGATTCCGTTGTTGCCTTTTGATTACGCGACGGAATCGGTCGACCATGTGTCGAGGCACACCCCAAATCCCGTACGAAGTGTCAGTGGCGAGTGCCAGACTCGCGTGCATGGAGAAGATCGACAAGTTGATCGAGCAGGTCAGCCGTGGTGAGCGGGTGAAGTACCTGCCGTTCTGGGGGCACCGCCCGCGTCCGGACGGGACGCTCGGCCCCAGCTGTCTGAGCCAGTGGTGGCCCTCGCCGTTCACCGTGGGTGATGTCCGGTACGACACGGCGGAGCACTGGATGATGGCCGGCAAGGCCCGGCTGTTCGGCGACCCCGGGGCGGAGCGCGCCGCGCTGGAGGCGAAGACTCCCGCGGAGGCCAAGAAGGCCGGCCGGCTCGTGCGCGACTTCGACGACGCGGTCTGGGAGCGGGAGCGGTTCGCGCTGGTGGTCGAGGGCAGCGTGCACAAGTTCGCGTCCACCCCCCAGCTGCGGGCGTACCTGCTGGGCACCGGGAACCGCGTGCTGGTGGAGGCGAGTCCGATGGACCGCATCTGGGGCATCGGACTGGCCGCGGACGACGAACGCGCCCTGGACCCGGCCCGCTGGCGGGGCCTGAACCTGCTGGGCTTCGCCCTGATGGAGGCGCGCGAGCGGCTGCGCACGGAGGCTTAATTGCGTGGCGGGCGGGCGAGCCGGCCGCCTACGGTGGGACTCGTCCAGGTGCGCAGGTGAGACCTCCTTCCACTCTTCATGGGCAGGTCGCGGGTTCGAGTCCCGCCACCGGCTTCCGGGCCGGTGTAGCTCAGTCGGCAGAGCAGCACGCGGTTTCGCCGACCTCGGTCTCTGGACACCCACGTCACGCACCTCCCGGTGCGCGGGCTGCGGCTCCTTCTTTCCCAGGAATCCCAAGCCGCCGCCACCTTGATCTCGGGAGGCACGCGTGCGCGATGCCCGGTGCGCAGGCGACGGTTACTTCGGGGACCAGGAGGTCGCGGGTTCGAATCCCGCCCGGCTCCGACCGGTGGAGCAGCTCGGCAGCTCGCCTGGACAAAAGTCCGTCGCCGACTCCGATCTCGGGCATCCCGCACGTCACGCCTCCCCCACGTTCCACTGAATTCGGGGGGATTCACCATGGCTCGCTTCAACCTGCGCGCACGCGGGAAGGCCTCCGCCGCCGCGGGGCCCGTCTCGCCCGTGCGCTCCACCGGCGGCCGCGCCGCCAACCACCAGGGCGGCCCCGGCTACGTCCGCGACGCGCGCTCCGAGCTGTTCCTGCTCGCCGTCGCCAACTTCGTGACGCAGCAGACCTTCCACGAGAGCGGCGCGGCACGCGACGACCGGTTCTCCGCCCTCGTGCGCCGTCTCGCCGTGGAGGACCCCGCGTGGACCGCCGGCCTGCTCGGCTGGCTGCGCACCGACGGGAACATGCGCACGGCCTCGCTGGTCGGGGCGGCCGAGTACGTGAAGGCGCGGCTCGACGCCGGAGCCACCGGCGGCCCCTCGAACCGCACGGTCGTGGACTCCGTACTGCGGCGCGCGGACGAGCCCGGTGAGCTGCTGGCCTACTGGACGGCGACGTACGGGCGGGCCGTCCCCAAGCCGGTGAAGCGCGGCATCGCCGATGCCGTGCGCAGGCTCTACTCCGCCACCTCGCTGTTGAAGTACGACACCGTGTCCCGCGGCTATCGATTCGGCGACGTGCTGAACCTCGTGCACGCCTCCCCCGATCCCGCGAAGCCCTGGCAGGGCGAGCTGTTCCGGTACGCCCTCGACCGGCGGCACCACCCGGAGACGGCCGAGGTGCCGGCCGGCAACCGCAGCCTGCTCGCGCACCGGGAGCTCATGGAGCTGCCGGTGGAGGAGCGCCGGGCCGTGGTGACCGCGCCCGACGGGGCCGAACGGCTCGCCGCCGCGGGCATGACCTGGGAGGCGCTGGCCGGCTGGCTCCAGGGGCCGATGGACGCGGCCGCCTGGGAGGCGGTCATCCCGTCCATGGGCGCGATGGCGCTGCTGCGGAACCTGCGCAACTTCGACCAGGCCGGTGTCTCGGACGCGGTGGCCGCGCAGGTCGCGGCGAGGCTCTCCGACCCGGAGGTCGTCGCCCGGTCCCGGCAGTTCCCCTTCCGCTTCCTGGCCGCCCACCGGCACGCGCCGTCGCTGCGCTGGGCGTACCCGCTGGAGCAGGCGCTCGGCCACTCGCTGGCCAACGTGCCCGCGCTGCCGGGCCGGACGCTGGTCCTCGTGGACCGTTCGGGCTCGATGTGGGCGCCGCTGTCGGACCGCTCCCAGCTCAACCGGGCGGACGCGGCGGCCGTCTTCGGCACGGCGCTGGCGCTGCGCGCCGAGGACGCGGACCTGGTGCAGTTCGGTACGCACAGCAAGCGGGTCCCGTACGTCCGCGGCGAGTCCGCGCTGAAGGTGCTGGAGCGGTTCGAGGACCTCGGCGGCACCAACACCTCGGAGGCCGTGCGGCGGTACTACAGGGGACACGACCGGGTCCTGATCGTCACCGACGAGCAGGCGACGTACCACTACGGCGGCGACCCGACGGCCCTCGTCCCGGACGGGGTCCCCGTGTACACCTGGAACCTGGCCGGCTACCGGACGGGCCACGCGCCCTCCGGGTCCGCCGGCCGGCACACCTTCGGCGGGCTCACCGACGCGGCGTTCCGCATGGTCACCCTGATCGAGGGCGGCCGGGACGCGGACTGGCCGTGGGCGGCGCAGGCGGCGTAGCCGGACGGCGGATGACGGACAGGGCCGGGCCCGGGCAGCTGCGGCCCGGGCCCGGCCCTGTGCCGTGTGCGGTGAGGTGCCGCAGGGTCCCCGCGGTACCCGTGGGACCGGGTGGCCCGGGGACCCCGTGATTCCCGCGTCCCCGCGTCCCCGCGTCAGACGTTCTCGCGCATGTGCGTGCGCGAGGGCGGCCTGTCGAAGTCGTTGCCGCTCTGCTCGTCACCGAGCAGGACACCGAAGATCAGGAGCCCGATCGTCAGCAGGCTGAGCACGATGCCCACCGCGCCCAGGATGATGCCGGCCAGTGCCATCGGGCCGTTGTCGGCTTCGCCGCGCTTGGCCTTGCCACGGCCCAGAATGCCGAACACGAGCGCCGGGACGGCGAACAGCAGGCCCACGTAGCAGGTGACCACGCCGATGATGCCGAGGACCAGGGCCGTGACCCCGAAGCCGTTGCTCTTCGGCTGCTGGTACGGAAAACCCGGGTATCCGGGGTATCCGGGGTACGCCTGCTGGCCGGGGTACCCGGGGTACCCGTACCCCGGCTGCGCGGGCGGGGGTCCGGGGTACGCGTATCCCCCGGGATCCGGCTGGGCCGGGTACCCGTACGCGGGCGTGGAACCGGGAGCCGCCACCGGCGGTGTCTGTGCGGGCTGCTGTCCCGGCGCCGGCGCCGGCCCGGGTATCCGGTCCGCCGGACCCTCCGCTCCCGGCATTCCCGCCATCGTGGGCTGGTCGTGCACGGACGGCGAACCCGACACGCCCGGTGCGGCCTGCGGTTTCCCGAGCTCCACCGCCGGCCGCTCCGGCGGCGCCCACGGGTCCCTCGGCTCGGGGCTCTGGTCGGTCATGCGGCGCCCCCCTCTCGTACGGCCATGCTATGCGCTGCCTCGGACAGTCCCGGGGCTGCCTACGATGAAGCCCGATCTGTCCGCACCCATGTCCCACCCGCGTCCTCCCGGAGGCTCCTTCATGCCCGACCTGAACCCCTTCATCGCGGGGCTGCCCAAGGCGGAACTCCACGTCCACCACGTCGGTTCGGCCTCCCCGCGCATCGTGGCCGAACTCGCCGCCCGCCACCCCGACTCCAAGGTCCCCACGGACCCCGAGGCACTCGCCGACTACTTCACGTTCACCGACTTCGCGCACTTCATCGAGGTCTACCTGTCCGTCGTCGACCTGGTCCGCACCCCCGCCGACGTCCGCACCCTGACCTTCGAAGTCGCCCGCGACATGGCCCGGCAGAACATCCGCTACGCCGAACTGACCATCACCCCGTACTCGTCCACCCGCCGCGGCATCGACGAGAAGGCGTTCATGGAGGCCATCGAGGACGCCCGCAAGGCCGCCGAGACCGAACTCGGCGTCGTCCTGCGCTGGTGCTTCGACATCCCGGGCGAGGCGGGCCTGGAGGCCGCCGCCGAGACCGCGCGCCTCGCCGTCGACCTGCGCCCGGAGGGCCTGGTCTCCTTCGGCCTCGGCGGCCCCGAGATCGGTGTCCCGCGCCCGCAGTTCAAGCCGTACTTCGACGCCGCCCGGGCCGCCGGCCTGCACAGCGTGCCGCACGCGGGCGAGACCACCGGCCCGGAGACGATCTGGGACTCGATCCGCGAACTGGGCGCCGAGCGCATCGGCCACGGCACCAGCGCCACCCGGGACCCGCAGCTCCTGGCCTACCTCGCCGAGCACCGGATCGCCCTGGAGGTCTGCCCGACCTCCAACATCGCCACGCGCGCCGTGACCGACCTGGACCGGCACCCGGTCAAGGAGATGGTGGAGGCGGGCGTGCTCGTCACCATCAACAGCGACGACCCGCCGATGTTCGGCTCCGACCTCAACAACGAGTACGCGGTGGCCGCACGTCTGCTGGACCTCGACGAGCGCGGGCTCGCGCAGCTGGCGAAGAACGCCGTCGAGGCCTCCTTCCTGGACGACGCCGGCAAGGCGGAGCTCAGCGCGGAGATCGACGCGTACACCGAGGCCTGGCTGGCGCGCTGACGGGCCGCCGGCCGCCGGGAACGCCGACAATGGCAGTCATGCGCACCCTGACTGCCGTCGGCCACCGCGGCGATCCCTACCGTGTCCGCGAGAACACCCTGCCCTCGATCCGCTCGGCCTTCCTCCGCGGGGCCGACGCCGTCGAGATCGACGTACGGCTGACCCGTGACGGGATGCCGGTCCTCCTCCACGACGACACGCTCCAGCGGCTGTGGGGCCATGACGTGCGGCTCGACGCCGTCACGGCCCCGCAGCTCAAGGAATTGACGGGCGGGCGCGTCCCGACGCTGCCCGAGGCCCTCATGGCGGCGGGCGCGGGCCGCGTGATGATCGACCTGCCCGGGGCGACGGCGGAAGCCGTACGGACGGTCGTCGGCCAGGTGCGGGAGTGCGGGGCGCGCGACCGTACGTACTACTGCGCGGGCCCGGACACCATGCTGGCGGTGCGCGCGGCCGATCCGGGGGCCGAGATCGCACTGACGTGGACCACGCTGTCGCCGCCGCGCCGGGTGCTGATCGACGCGGTGGCGCCGGCCTGGCTCAACTACCGCTTCGGGCTGGTCGACCGGGAGCTGACGGACGCCCTCCACAAGGAGGGCCTGCTGGTCTCGGCCTGGACGGCGGACACCACGCGGACGATGCGCAGGCTGATCGCGGCGGGGGTGGACGCCGTCACCACCAACCGGGTGGACGCGCTGTGCCGCGTACGGGCCGAGCTCGGGCGGTCCGGGCGGTGATACGCGCCCGGGGGGAGCGGATCCGATGGGCGGATCCGCGGTGGCGGGACCTGGGGCTGACGCTGCTGGTCCAGGTGGCGACGACGATTCCGTTCGTCGTACCCCGCGATCCGCACGATTCTCCGGCCACCTGGCCGGCGTACCTGCTGACCACACTGGGCAATCTGCCGCTGGTGTGGCGGCGGCGGGCGCCCGTGGCGGCGATCTTCGGGATGGTCGCGGCGGGGACGCTCTACACGCTGGCGCTGGACGGCCCCGGCCAGCCGCTGCCGTACGCACCGCTGATCGGGGTGTACACGATGGCGCTGCTGTGCCCCGCCCGGGTGCGGATCACGATGGGCGTGACCCTGACCGTGCTCATCCTCGTCTCGGTGGCGCTCAACACCGGGACGGCCAGGGAGCTGCTGTTCGCGCTGTTCGTCTTCGCGGCGGCCTACGCCCTGGGGCGGCTCCAGTACACGCGGCAGGCGTACACGGAGGCCGTCGAGGCCCGGGCGGCCGAGTTGGAGCGGGCGAACCGGATCGAGGCGGAACAGGCGGCGGCCCGCGAACGGGCCCGGATAGCACGCGAGATGCACGACGTCCTCTCGCATGCCGTCAGCATCATGATCGTGCAGGCGGAGGCCGGTCCGGTGGCGGTGCGCCGGGCCCCGGAGCGGGCGGAGGCGGCGTTCGACGCGATCGCGGAGACGGGGCGCGACGCGATGGCGCAGCTGCGGACCATGCTGGGCGTGCTGCGGACGGACGGGCCGCCGGCGCACGAGGCGGGGCGCGAGGCGGCTCCGCGGTCGCCGCAGCCCGGGATCGGGGAACTGCCCGCGCTGCTGGAGCGGGTCCGGGGCAGCGGGCTGGAGGTCTCGTACGAGCGGACGGGCGTGGTGCGCGCGCTGCCGGCGGCGCTGGAGGCGACGGTGCACCGGGTGGTTCAGGAGGCGCTGACGAACGTACTGAAGCACGCCGGGGCGTCGGCGGTGTCGGTCCGGCTGGAGTACGGGCCGCGGACGCTCACGGTGACGGTGACGGACGACGGGCGGGGCCTGGCGCCGGTACGGGCGTCGGTACCGGGGGCGGCGTCCGGCGGGCACGGGCTGATCGGGATCCGGGAGCGGGCGGCGGCGCACGGCGGCACGGCGGAGTGCGGTCCGGGCCCCGCCGGCCTGGGGTTCTCGGTCCGGGTCGTACTAGTAACCTCGCCGCTGGAGGTGGGGAGTTGACGATCCGTGTGGTGGTGGCGGACGACCAGGAGCTGGTGCGCAGCGGCTTCGCGATGATCCTGGACGCGCAGGACGACATCGAGGTCGTCGCGGAGGCCGGGGACGGCGCGGCGGCGGTGGCGGCGGTGCGGGAGCTGCGGCCGGACGTGGCGCTGCTGGACGTCCGGATGCCGGTGCTCGACGGGATCGGGGCGTGCCGGACGATCTCGGCCGGGACGTCCTGCCGGACGGTGATGCTGACGACGTTCGACTCGGACGAGTACGTGTACGAGGCCCTGCACGCGGGGGCGAGCGGGTTCCTGCTGAAGGACGTGCGGCGCGACGATCTGGTGCACGCCGTACGGGTGGTGGCGGCGGGCGAGTCGCTGCTGGCGCCGTCGGTGGCCCGGCGGCTGATCGAGGAGTACACGGCGGTGACGGCGCGGCCGGCGGCGGGGGCGCTGTCCGCGCAGCGGCTGGAGGTGCTCACGGCGCGGGAGCGGGAGACGCTGCTGCACCTGGGGCGGGGGTTGTCGAACGCGGAGATCGCGGCCGCGCTGGTGGTGAGCGAGCACACCGTGAAGTCGCACGTGGGGCACGTGCTGGCGAAGCTGGGGCTGCGGGACCGGATCCAGGCGGTGATCTGCGCGTACGAGACGGGTCTGATCGCGGCCGGAGTGGGGACCGCAGCGGGGACCGGGGCGGGAGCCGGGGCAGGGGCAGGGGCAGGGGCAGGGGCCGGGGGCGCAGGTGCCTCGGGGGTATCTCCCTCTGGGGAGTGAGAGGGCAAGGGCGGGCTCCCTCGCGCCGGTGAGTTGTCGTACCGGTGAAGACCCCTCTTGGTGGTGATCCGCGAGGACCCGGGTGACCTGCAGCATTGAGTCATCGGGGCCGCTGGGGCCCGGACGAACTCACAGGGGGATCCCGCCATGAAGGTACGTACGCGCGCACTGATCGCCACCGCCCTGGTCCTGGGCATCGCGGCCGGACCGGCCGTGGCCCATGCCGCTCCGGCCGCCGTGCCGATGTCGGCCCGCGATGTGTACCCGCCCGTGTACACGACCGCGCCCGATGCGACGGCGCTGCGCAGGGCGATCGCCGGCGTCGGCCCGGGGAACGGGGACGCGACGGCCGCGCTGGTCCGGGTGGGCGGTACGAGCGGCCGATGGGTGGGCAGTTCCGGCGTGGCCGATGTCCGCACCGGACGCAAGGCGTTCGACGACGCCCGGTTCCGGGCCGGTTCGGTGACGAAGACGTTCACGGCGGCGGTGGTGCTCCAGCTTGCCGCCGAGGGCAGGGTCGATCTGGACAGGCCGGTGCAGCAGTACCTGCCCGGGCTGCTGCCGTCCGGCCCGAAGGGCTTCGAGCCGGTCAGCGTGCGGCAGTTGCTGAACTACACGAGCGGCATACAGCCGGCCGAGGGGCCGGGGGATTCGTTCGAGGCGCAGTACGCCCACCGGTTCGACGTGGTCGATCCGCACGCGCTGATCGCCGGGGCGGTGGCCAAGGGCCCCGAGTTCAAGCCGGGTGAGAAGCAGCACTACCTCAACATCGACTACACGGTCCTGGCCGTGCTGATCGAGAAGCTGACGGGGACGACGTACGAACAGGCCCTGTCCGAAAGGATCCTGAAGCCGCTCGGCCTGCACCACACGTCGGTTCCGGGGCGTGGGGAGAACCGGATACCCGGCCCGCACCACCACGGCTACCAGGCCGTGGACAAGCCGGGCGGTGGGAGCGCCCTGGTGGACGTGACCGACTGGAACTCCTCGTCCAACTGGGCCGCGGGGGACCTGATATCGACCACGGCCGACCTGGAGAAGTTCACCCAGGCCCTGTTCGCGGGCCGGGTGGTGCCGAGGGCGCAGCTGGAGGAGATGTTCACGGTGCCCGCGGTCAAGGACTTCGACTCCGGGGAGGACGCCGTACAGACCGCGGGGATGAAGCGGTTCGTCCTGCCCGACGGCACGGTGGTCTACGGCAAGACGGGCTCCCGGTACGGCTACAGCACGGTGATCGGCGGGGCGCGCGATCTCTCGCGCACGCTCGTCTACTCGGTGAACTCCACCGACGCGAAGGGGCAGGACATGAACAAGGTTGCCTACGGAATCGTCATGGCGGCCTTCGCCCGGTAGCGGTCAGGCGGGCAGCGCCTCCAGGCGCTTGATCATGCGGCGGAGCACCAGCAGGGGGATGACCCCGAAGACGCCGAACGACATGTCGATGAGGCTCCACCCGAAGGGGATCCCCCGGACGGGGCCGCAGATGAGGGCCAGGGGGATCACGCCGACGCAGGCGATCATGCCGGCTTCGACGATCCAGACGTTGCGGACGGGGTCGCGGTGGACTCCGTAGAAGAAGACCGCGATCACCAGGTGGGCGAAGGCGAGCCAGTCGGTGCCGTAGAGGAGGAAGGGGTAGTCCCCGTCCGCGCGGTCCAGCCCGTCGCCCACGCGCTGGAGCCACGCGTGGGACACGAGCGAGTTGGCCCAGTGCAGTTCGGTGACCAGGGGGAAGGCGGTGAGACCACTGAGCACGAGGCAGACGATGAACAGGACCAGCCAGGCACGGATCCGCCGCTGAAGGGCGCTTCTCTCGCTCATGGAAGAAAGCGTACGCCCGTTTCTGAACGCGTTCAGCAAAAATCATGAACATGTTCAATTCTATGGCGGGACCGTGATCATCTGGGCCGTCGCCCGGCCTCAGAGGCCGACGATGGCGTTCCAGCGCTGGGCGAACGAACGGCGCTCGGCCGAGGAGATGTCCCGGGCCACGACGAGCCGCTTGCGCATCTCACCGTCGGGGAAGACCAGTGGGTTCTCGGCGAGCTGTGCGGTCTCCTTGTCGTCGGAGCCGGCCAGGACCTCGCGGGCGGCGGGGACCGGACAGACGTAGTTGACGGCGGCGGCGAGCTCGGCGGCCACCTCCGGGGCGTAGTAGTAGTCCACCAGGGCCTCGGCGTTGGCCTTGTGGCGGGCCAGGTTGGGGACCAGCAGGCTCTCGGCCCAGAGCTCGGCCCCCTCCTCCGGGACCACGAACTCGATGTCCGGGTTGTCGGCCTGCAGCTGGATGGCGTCACCGGAGTACGCCTGGCAGGCCAGGACGTCCCCCTTGCTCAGATCGGAGGTGTAGTCGTTGCCGGTGAAGCGGCGGATGTGCTTCTTCTTCACCATGCTCTCCACCTGGTCGCACATCCGGTGGAAGTCGGACTCGGTCCACCGCGTGACGTCCACGCCGTTGCCCTGCATCAGGAGGGCGAAGGACTCGTCCAGGCCGGAGAAGAGGGTGACCTTGCCGGCCAGGTCCGGGTGCCAGAGGTCCTGGACGGACTTGATCTCCCGCCCCAGCGCCTTGCGGTTGTAGGCGATGCCGGTGATCCCCGACTGCCAGGGGACGGTGTGGAGGCGGCCCTCGTCGAAGGCGGGGGACCGCAGTTGCGGGTCCAGGTGCGCGGCCACGTTGGGCTGCGCCGAGCGGTCCATCTTCTGGGCCCAGCCCAGGTGGACGAAGCGGGCGGCCATCCAGTCGCTGACCACCACCAGGTCGTGACCGGTCTCCTGGTGGTTCATGAGGGCCGGGCTGACCTTGCCGAAGAACTCGTCGTTGTCGTTGATCTCCTCGGTGTACCGGACCTGGATGCCGGTCTTCTCCGTGAAGGCGTCCAGCGTGGGGCGACGCTCCTCGTCCTTGTCATCGGTGTCGATGTACAGCGGCCAGTTGGAGAAGGCGACGCTCTTGTCCCGGTCGGAGCGGTCCGGTCCGCCCCGTCGATCCTCGGGGACGTACGCGGCGGGCACACCGCAGCCGGTGAGGGCCGCGAACAGGCCGGCGGCACCGAGGCCGCGCAGCGCAGCGCGGCGGGAGAAGGCGAGTTCAGGCATGGGCAAAGCCTCGGGGACGAGAAGAGGGCGGGCAATAGACACATTGTCTACTGCCCGCCCCCTCAAGGCTCTTCGATGATCGATGCGACCTCCGCGGAGACCGGTCAGCCGTCGAGCGAGGTCATCACGTGCTTGATGCGGGTGTAGTCCTCGAAGCCATAGGCGGAGAGGTCCTTGCCGTAGCCGGACTTCTTGAAGCCGCCGTGCGGCATCTCGGCGACGAGCGGGATGTGGGTGTTGATCCACACGCAGCCGAAGTCGAGGTTCTTGGACATGCGCATCGCCCGGCCGTGGTCCTTGGTCCACACCGAGGAGGCGAGGGCGAACTCGACGCCGTTCGCGTACTCGAGGGCCTGGGCCTCGTCCGTGAAGGACTGGACGGTGATGACGGGGCCGAAGACCTCGTTCTGGATGATCTCGTCGTCCTGCTTGAGGCCCGAGACCACGGTCGGGGCGTAGAAGTAACCCTTGTCGCCGACCTGGTGGCCGCCCGCCTCGACCTTGGCGTGCGCGGGGAGGCGCTCGATGAAGCCGGCCACCTGCTTGAGCTGGTTCGGGTTGTTCAGCGGGCCGTAGAGCACGTCCTCGTCGTCCGGCTGGCCGGTCTTCGTGTCGGCGGCGGCCTTGGCGAGGGCGGTCACGAACTCGTCGTGGACGGACTCGTGCACGAGCACGCGGGTCGCCGCGGTGCAGTCCTGGCCGGCGTTGAAGTAGCCGGCGACCGCGATGTCCTCGACGGCCTTGGCGATGTCGGCGTCCTCGAAGACCACGACGGGGGCCTTGCCGCCGAGCTCCAGGTGGACGCGCTTGACGTCCTTCGAGGCGCTCTCGGCGACCTGCATGCCGGCGCGTACCGAGCCGGTGATGGAGGCCATCGCCGGGGTGGAGTGCTCGACCATGGCCTTGCCGGTCTCGCGGTCGCCGCACACGACGTTGAAGACGCCCTTGGGCAGGACCGAGTCGATGATCTCCGCCATCAGGACGGTGGAGGCGGGGGTGGTGTCCGAGGGCTTGAGCACCACGGTGTTGCCCGCGGCGATCGCCGGGGCGAACTTCCACACGGCCATCATCATCGGGTAGTTCCACGGCGCGACCTGGGCACACACGCCGACCGGCTCACGGCGGATGATCGAGGTCATCCCGTCCATGTACTCGCCGGCCGAGCGGCCCTCCAGGAGGCGGGCCGCACCCGCGAAGAAGCGGATCTGGTCCACCATCGGCGGGAGCTCCTCGCTGGCCGTGAGGCCCAGCGGCTTGCCGGTGTTCTCCGACTCGGCGGCCACGAGCTCGTCCGCGCGCGCCTCGAAGGCGTCCGCGATCTTGAGCAGGGCCTTCTGGCGCTCGGCCGGGGTGGTGTCGCGCCAGCCCGGGAAGGCGGCAGCGGCGGCGGCCATGGCGGCGTCGACATCGGCCTGGCCGGAGAGCGGGGCGGTGGCGTACACCTCGCCGGTGGCGGGGTTGACCACCTCGGTGGTCCGCCCGTCGGCGGCGTCCTTGAACTCTCCGCCGATGTAGTTGCGCAGACGACGCAGTTCGGTGGTCACTCCAGCCACACTCCTGATCACATGTCCAACGATTGAGACGAATCCCAATCCTAGCCCCTAGGCGGACGCTTTCGGCAGGGCCAGACATCACGAACTACGAAATCGGTGAGATCCAAGACTCGAAACAACGGATTTCATCGATTCCGTCTTGCGGAACAGACGACTCCTCGTGCACAGTGAGGTCGTGGTCAGTCGAAGCGCAGATTCCAGGAACAGACAACCGTCCCCTTCGGTCGATGCTGTGTCCCTGGCGATCATCGAGCAACTGCAGGAGGACGGTCGCCGTCCCTACGCAGCGATCGGCAAGGCCGTCGGCCTGTCGGAGGCAGCCGTGCGCCAGCGCGTGCAGAAGCTGCTCGACCAGGGCGTCATGCAGATCGTCGCCGTCACCGACCCGCTCACCGTGGGTCTGCGGCGCCAGGCCATGGTCGGCATCAACGTCGAGGGGGACCTCGACCCGGTGGCCGACGCACTGACCCAGATGGCCGAGTGCGAGTACGTGGTCATGACCGCGGGCTCGTTCGACCTGATGGTGGAAATCGTCTGCGAGGACGACGACCACCTGCTGGAGACGATCAACAAGAAGATCCGCGCGCTCCCCGGCGTGCGATCAACCGAAAGCTTCGTATATCTGAAGCTGAAGAAGCAGACCTACATGTGGGGAACTCGATAGCCCGTGAGCCAGGACCTCTCCAAGACCGCGTACGACCACCTGTGGATGCACTTCACCCGCATGTCGTCGTACGAGAACTCCCCCGTCCCCACCATCGTTCGGGGTGAGGGAACCTACATCTTCGACGACAAGGGCAAGCGCTACCTGGACGGTCTCGCCGGACTGTTCGTGGTCAACGCCGGTCA
The DNA here is from genome assembly GCF_044745505.1 of Streptomyces sp. NPDC086989. NCBI lineage: Bacteria > Bacillati > Actinomycetota > Actinomycetes > Kitasatosporales > Streptomycetaceae > Streptomyces > Streptomyces sp. NPDC086989. The sequence goes on along the minus strand of NZ_JBIVAL010000002.1, from coordinate 583,259 downwards.
CGGCCGCAAGGAACTGGCCGAGGTCGCCTACAAGCAGGCCCAGGAGCTCGCCTTCTTCCCCGTGTGGTCGTACGCCCACCCCAAGGCCGTCGAGCTGGCCGAGCGCCTCGCCCACTACGCCCCGGGCGACCTGAACAAGGTCTTCTTCACCACCGGCGGCGGCGAAGCCGTCGAGACCGCGTGGAAACTCGCCAAGCAGTACTTCAAGCTGCAGGGCAAGCACACCAAGTACAAGGTCATCTCGCGTGCGGTCGCCTACCACGGCACCCCGCAGGGCGCCCTGTCCATCACCGGTCTGCCGGCCCTGAAGGCCCCCTTCGAGCCGCTGGTCCCCGGCGCGCACAAGGTGCCGAACACCAACATCTACCGCGCCCCGATCCACGGCGACGACCCCGAGGCCTTCGGCCGCTGGTGCGCCGACCAGATCGAGCAGCAGATCCTCTTCGAGGGTGCCGACACCGTCGCCGCCGTCTTCCTGGAGCCGGTGCAGAACGCGGGCGGCTGCTTCCCGCCGCCGCCCGGGTACTTCCAGCGGGTCCGCGAGATCTGCGACGAGTACGACGTGCTCCTCGTCTCCGACGAGACGATCTGCGCCTTCGGCCGCCTCGGCACGATGTTCGCCTGTGACAAGTTCGACTACGTCCCGGACATGATCACCTGCGCCAAGGGCATGACCTCGGGCTACTCCCCGATCGGCGCCTGCATCATCTCGGACCGCCTCGCCGAGCCGTTCTACAAGGGTGACAACACCTTCCTGCACGGCTACACCTTCGGCGGACACCCGGTGTCCTCCGCGGTGGCGATCGCCAACCTCGACATCTTCGACAAGGAAGGCCTCAACCAGCACGTGCTGGACAACGAGGGCGCCTTCCTCAAGACGCTGCAGAAGCTGCACGACCTGCCGATCGTCGGCGACGTCCGCGGCAACGGCTTCTTCTACGGCATCGAGCTCGTCAAGGACAAGGTCACCAAGGAGTCCTTCACGGACGAGGAGACGGAGCGCGTGCTCTACGGCTTCCTCTCCAAGGCGCTCTTCGACAACGGCCTGTACTGCCGTGCCGACGACCGTGGGGACCCGGTCATCCAGCTGGCCCCGCCGCTGATCGCGGACCAGGGCACCTTCGACGAGATCGAAGGCATCCTGCGCTCGGTGCTCACCGAGGCGTGGACCAAGCTCTAAGAGCTCTGAAGAGCAGCAGACAGTCCGAACCACACGGCCCGGATCGCCCGTTCGAGTGAGAACGGGGGGTCCGGGCCGCGTGCTGTCACCATTCAAGACGTTCATCTCTTTACATCTCAGTGCGGCGCCAGTGACCGAACCGGCTCCGCTTCGTTCCCCCGGACGGAGGTGTACGCCATGGTGGCTCCACCGGACAACGCCCCACCGGACAACGACGTCCTCTGGGCCCGGTCCGTTCACTACTCCCACCGGGGGTCCCCACGGACGAAGTCCGCAGGAGGCTCACCCGCCCTCATCGGGGTCTCGCTCGGTGTCCGTCAGGGCGAGATCCTGGCCCTGACCGGCCCCCGCGGCAGCGGAAAGACCACCCTGCTGCGCTGTCTGGCCGGCCATCTGGTGCCCGAACAGGGCGAGATCTGGTTCAACAGCGTGCCCGTCCACACCATGGGCGCCGTGGCCCGCGAACGGCTGCGCCGCGACCGGTTCGGCTGGATCGGCCCCGAGCCCCTGCTGCTGCCCGAACTCAAGGTGTGGGAGAACGCGGCCCTGCCCCTGCTGGTCGCCGGCGCCTCCCACCGCACCGCCAAGGCCGCCGCCTGCGAATGGCTGGACCGGCTCGACATCGGCGCGTTCGCCCGCAAGCGCCCCGGCTCCCTGACCCGGGCCGAGTCCCAGCGCGTCGCCCTCGCCCGGGCGCTGGCGGGCGGACCCTCCGTGGTCTTCGCCGACGAACCCACCGCCCCGCTGCACCGCACCGAGTGCGCCCTGCTGCTGCGTACGCTCACCACCGCGGCCCGCTCGCACGGGATCACCGTGCTGCTGGCCACCCACGACGAGGAGACCGCCGCCGTCGCCGACCGCCGGGTCGCCCTGCTCGACGGCCGCCCCGCGAGTGCCGCGTCCGCCGTCGGCGTGCTCGACGTCGACGGTCCGCCCGAGGAGAGTCCGGGAGGGCAGGCCGCGTGCTCGCTCTCCGCCTAGCCCGCGGCTCCCGCCCGCTCGTCCAGGTGCGCCGGCTCCTGGTCGCAGCCGCCTGCGCGGGCACCGGATTCCTGCTGCTGTACGTGCTCGCCGGGGCCACCGCCCACCCTGTCGGATCGTTCCCGCGGCTGCTGTGGGCCCTGGTCCCGTTCGCCGTCACCGTGCAGTTCGCGGTCGCCGTCGCGCGGACCGACCCCGCGACCCGGCCGCGGGAGGGGCTGGACGCCGTCGGGCTGGGCCCCGTACGGATCATGTTCGTCGCGGCGCTCTCCACCGCCGTCGCCTGCACCCTGGGCAGCGCCCTGGCCCTGGCCGCCTTCCTGCACCTGCGGGGCGACCTCGCCGGGCTGCCCTTCGACGGAGCCGGGGCCGCACTGCTGCACGCCGACCGGCCGCTGCCCGTGGCGGCGGCCCTGACCCTGGTGGCCCTGCTCCCGCTGGCGGCCTCCGTCGCGACGGCCCTCGCCCTGCGCCCGCACCCCCCGCTGGCCCCGCAGACCGCCCTGCCCTGGGGCATCGCCGTCACCGCCTGCGGACTGGCGGTCGAGGCGTACGCGGGCCTCGGCGGCGCGGGCATGCCGGCCGGATGGGCACTCACCGCCGTCGGGCTCTCCCTCGCCGGGCCGGGCCTGGCCTACGCCTGCGGGGCCCTGGTCCAGTCTGTCCGCCCGGGCGCCCTGCGGCTGCTCGCCGGGCGGGCCCTCCAGGAGGACGCGCCGCGGCTCGGCCGCCCGCTCGGTGTCCTGTGCGCGGTCGGCGCGGGCGCCCTCACCGCCGTGGCCCTGCGCGACCGGGGCGGATTCGCCGTCCCGCTGGGCCCGCTCACCGGCCCGGCCTGCGCCCTGGTGGTGCTGTGCGCGGGTGCGACCTTGCTCACGTGCGCGGTGGAGGTCCGCCAGGACCGCTCCGCCTCCCGCCGGACCCTGCGCGACCTCGGAACTCCGGGCTCTGTCCTGCGTACCGCCGCGGTGGTGCGGGCCGCCGCACTGGTGGCCGTGTGCGGACCGGTCGTGTGGGGTGTGGCACAGCTGACCTCGCTGGCGTTGACCCGCTGACACGGGCAGCCCTTAGGGTGGGCCGAATGGTCAACGCAGACATCGAGATCGAGACGCTCGCCGAATTCGACCAGGTCGTGGCCCGCGGTTCACTCAGCGGCTACCGGGTCCAGTCGGTCAACCTGATGGAGCGCACGTTCGCCCTGCTGTCCGCCGACACCTCCGCGGCCGTGTTCCTGGGCTGCCCGATGGAGCCCGACGCCTCGGCGAAGGTGCGCGCCGACGGCGCGCTCGTCTTCCCACCCGTGCCGGACCTTCCGTTCAACCCGTACCGCGGCCTGCTGTACACCGCCGACGAGCTGTTCACGGGTCTGTCCGCGGGCTACGAGGCCACCCCTGACGCCCAGTCGTACGCCTGGTTCCAGGAGACCAAGGCCGACGGCGACGTCTTCTCCTCGATGCTGCGCTCCGTCCACGACGACGCGGTCTCCGACGCCCTCGACGAACACCTCGCCGGCGCCCGGGTGGTGGGCGTCATGGGCGGCCACGCGATGGCCCGCGGCGGCCTGGACTACCAGGGCGCCGCCGAGCTCGGCCGGACCCTGGCCCGCTGGGGAGCGACCGTGGCCACGGGCGGCGGCCCGGGCGCGATGGAGGCGGCCAACCTCGGCGCCTACCTGGCGCCGGCCCCGGACGAGGCCCTCACGGAAGCGCTGGAGATCCTGGCCAAGGCCCCGTCGTTCACGCCGTCGGTGTCCGACTGGGCGCGGGCGGCGTTCACCGTGCGGGACCGCTGGCCCTGCGGCGGCGACTCGGTGGGGATCCCCACCTGGTTCTACGGGCACGAGCCGCCCAACGCGTTCGCCGGTCACATCGCCAAGTACTTCGCGAACGCCACCCGGGAGGACGGGCTGCTCGCCCGCTGCAACGCCGGCGTCGTGTTCCTGCCGGGCGCCGCGGGCACCCTCCAGGAGATATTCGACAACGCCACACCCAATTACTACGGGTCCCGGGGCGAGCCGACGCCGATGGTGCTGGTCGGGCGGACGCACTGGACCGAGCACCTGCCGGCATGGCCGCTGCTGCAGGCGCTCGCGCGCGGACGCGCGATGGCGTCGCGGATCGCGCTGGTCGACTCGGTGGACGAAGTGCCCGCCGTGCTCGACGCGATGAAGTGACCGCCGCGTCGAAGTGAGCGCCCCGGCGAAATGAGGTGCGGCCCGAGGCAACTTCCCGGCCCGATCGCACGTCTGCCATAGGTAATCAAAACGCAAAAACCTGCCAGACGTGAACGGAGCCCTCGGTGCTCATAGGCCTGCTGACCGCGATCGCGGCGTCCATCTGCTACGGCACGGGATCCGTCCTGCAAGCCGTGGGCTCGCGCCGGGCGGCCCGGACGTCCCCGGCCGCCGCGGGCGTGACCGCGCACGGCGGCCCGAACCTCTCGTCCACCGCGAAGGCGGCCATGACGTGGGAGTTCATCGTCGGCACCGTCCTGGACTTCGTGGGCTTCGGGCTGGGCGCGCTGGCCGCCCGGCTGCTGCCCCTCTTCCTCTCCCAGACGGTGATCAGCGCCAACCTGGTCATCACGGCCGTGCTCAGCGTCAAGATGCTGGGCATCCGGCTGACCCGGAAGGAATGGACCTCGATCGGGGTCGTCTGCGCGGCGCTGGTGCTGCTGGCGACGGCCGCCGGCCACGAGGGCGGCCACCACGCCCCGGCGGCCACGCACTGGTGGCTGTTCGCGGTGACCCTGCTGATCATCGCGGGCGGCACGGTGGCCGTCCGGTTCCTGGGCGCCCGGGCCGCGATCCTGGCCGGCCTGCTGTCGGGCCTGGCCTTCGGCGCGCTCGGCGTCGGCGTCCGGATCCTCGACGGGATCGACCCCTTCGCCCCGGGCACGCTGCTCGCCGACCCGGCCCTCTACTCCATCGTGCTGGCCGGCGTCGGCGGCATGTACCTGCACACGGTCGCCCTCCAGATCGGCTCGGTGAACGGCGCGACGGCCGCGCTGGTCGTCGGCGAGACCGTCCTGCCGGGCGCGATCGGTGTCCTCTGGCTGGGCGACGCGTCCCGTCCGGGCCTGGCGTGGCTCGCGGTCCTCGGCTTCGTCCTCGCCGTCACGGGCGCGGTCGCCGTCGCCTGGTACGGCAACCACGACGGAGCGCAGACCCCGGCGGAAGAGCTCAGCCCCGCCGGCGTCTGAGGCGCGGGGGCCGGGGCGGAGCCACGGGGGCCACGGGGTGGGACGCCTCCCGTCCGTGGTGCGGGGCGGCGGAAGAGTGGGGCGGGGAGCAGGACCTCCCGGTGGTCATGCCGCCGGGAGCACGACCACCTCGGCCGGTGAGAAGGCCACCGCCACCCGGTCACCCACCCCCGGCGCCCCGGCCAGCCCGCACTCCGCCTCCAGCTCCGGCCCCGCCTCCGGCCGCAACCGCAGCGCCACGTGCGTCCCCCGGAACGTCCGCGCGAGCACGTCGCACCGCAGACCGGCGGCCGCCTGCACCACCCCGGCAGGCCGGATGAGCAGGGTCTGCTCCCCCTCCGGCGACCCGGCCGGCACCTGGACCCTTCCCCAGGCCGTCACCGCGGCCCCGCCCGACACCACCGCCGGGATCACGTTCTCGAAGCCGAGGAAGCGCGCCACGAACTCCGAGGCCGGCCGCTGCCAGACCTCCAGCGGGGTCCCGGCCTGCGCGATCCGCCCGTCCTGCATCACCACCACCCGGTCGGCCAGGGCGAAGGCCTCGCCCTGGTCGTGGGTGACGGCCAGGACCGTGGTCCCGAGCCGGGAGAACAACTCCCGCAGCTCCACCACCAGCCGCTCGCGCAGTCCCCGGTCCAGCTGTCCCAGCGGTTCGTCCAGCATCAGCAGCCGCGGTGAGGGGGCCAGGGCCCGGGCCAGGGCGACCCGCTGCTGCTCACCTCCCGACAGCGAGGCCACCGAGCGGCCCTGGGCCCCGGGGAGGCCCACCAGTTCCAGCAACTGCGCGACCTTCGCCTCGTACGCGCCCCGGGCAGAACCCCGTACGCGCAGCCCGAACGCGACGTTCCCGGCCACGTCCCGGTGCGGGAACAACTGGTGGTCCTGGAACATCAGGCCGACCCCGCGCCGGTGCACGGGCACCCGCGCCTGGTCCGCCCCGTCCAGCAGGACCCGCCCGGCCGAGACCGGCTGGAGTCCGGCCACCACCCGCAGCAGCGTGGACTTCCCGCTCCCGCTCGGCCCCAGCACGCAGACGACCTCGTGCTCGGCCACATCCAGGTCCACAGCGTCGACGACGGCACGCTCGCCGAAGCGGACCGACACCCCGGCCAGTTCGAGCAACGTCATCAGAACTCTCCCGAGGTCTTGTCCGGGCGCAGCCGCTCCAGCAGCAACAGGGACACCGCGCACACCAGCATCAGAATCGTGCTCAGGGCCATGGCCTGCCCGTAGTTCATCTCCCCGGCCCGCCCCAGCAGCCGGGCGACGGCCACCGGCAGCGTCGGGCGGTCGGGCCGGGCGATGAACACGGTCGCGCCGAACTCCCCGAGCGAGACGGCGAAGGCGAACCCGGCGGCGATCAGCAGCGCCCGCCGCACCAGCGGCAGGTCCACCTCCCGCCAGGCCCGCAGCGGGGACGCCCCGAGCACGGCGGCGGCCTCCCGCAGCCGCCCGTCCACGGCACGCAGCACCGGCAGCATGCTCCGTACGACGAAGGGCACGCCCACCAGCGCCTGCGCGAGCGGCACCAGGATCCACGAGGTCCGCAGGTCCAGCGGCGGCTCGTCCAGGGTGATCAGGAACCCGAAGCCGACGGTCACCGCCGACACCCCGAGCGGAAGCATCAGCAGCGCGTCGAACCCGCGCACGAAGCGGCCCCCGCGCCGGGTCAGTGCCGCGGCCGCGAGCCCCCCGATCAGCAGGGCGATGGCGGTGGCGGCGAGCGCGTACTGCAGCGAGTTCCAGATGGCCTCCAGCGGTGGCACCAGGAACGTTCCGCCGCCCGCGCCCACCTCCTGGAGCGCCCGGTAGAAGCCGAACCCGTAACCGCCGGGCGCGTCGAGGGAGCGCTCCACCAGGACCACCAGCGGCGCCACGATCAGCAGCGCCACGGTCAGCAGCACCCCGCCCAGCAGGGCGCGCTGCCCCGGCCCGCTCGGCCGGTGCGCGGTCCGTGCCGGGTCCACGAGCCGCAGGGCGGTCTCGCGCCGGCGCACCGTCCAGGCGTGGACGGCGAGGATCAGGCCGACTGCGACGAACTGCACCATCGTCAGGACGGCGGCCGTCGACAGGTCCAGCAGCTGCGCGGTCTGCCGGTAGACCTCCACCTCCAGGGTGGCGTACGAGGGTCCGCCCAGGATCTGCACGACGCCGAAGGAGGTGAACGTGAACAGGAACACCATCAGCGCGGCCGCGGCCACCGCCGGGCCGAGCGCGGGCAGCGTCACCCGCCGCCAGGCGGCGAAGCGCCCGGCGCCCAGCACCCGGGCGGCCTCCTCCTGACGCGGGTCCAGCTGCGCCCAGAGGCCGCCGACCGTCCGTACGACGACGGCGTAGTTGAAGAAGACGTGCGCGAGCAGGATCGCCCACACGGTGGTGTCCAGCCGCACGCCCCACAGCTCGTCCAGCAGCCCGCCCCGCCCGACCAGCGCCAGGAAGGCGGTGCCGACCACCACGGTCGGCAGCACGAACGGGACCGTGACCACCGCCCGCAGCAGCTGTTTGCCGGGGAACTCGAAGCGCGCGAAGACGTACGCGCCGGGGAGTGCGATCAGCAGCGTGAGCGCCGTGGAGGCGCACGCCTGCCAGGTGGTGAACCAGAGCACGTCGGCGATGTCCGGCCGGGTCAGCACCTCGCCGATCCGGCCGAACTGCCAGCCCTCGTCGGTCTTGATCCCGCGGCCGACGATCGCGGCCACGGGGTAGGCGAAGAACAGCGCGAAGAAGGCGAGCGGCACGGCCATCAGGGCGAGCCTGGAGGCCGTGGCGCGCGCGCCCTCCTTCACGGGAGTGCCCTCGCGTCCTACTTCACGACGAGCGAGGACCATGCCTTGACCCACTGCTCACGGTTCTTGGCGATGGTCTCCGGAGGGACGGTCTCCGGCTTCTCGATGACCACGCCGTGCTTCGTGAACAGCTCCGGCAGCTGCGCGTCCTTGGTCACCGGGTTCACGAACATCTGGAGCGGCATGTCCTCCTGGAACTTCTTGCCCACCAGGAAGTCGAGGAGCGCCTTGCCGCCCTCCTCGTTCTTCGCGCCCTTGAGCAGGCCGGCGAACTCGACCTGGCGGAAGCAGGTTCCGGTGGAGACGCCCGTGGGGGCCTCGGCCGGCTGCGGCTCGCCGTAGAGGACCTCGGCCGGCGGGCTGGAGGCGTAGGAGACGACCAGCGGGCGGTCGCCCTTGGCCTTCTTGCCGCCGGCGGAGCCCGAGAAGCGCTCGTTGTAGGCCTGCTCCCAGCCGTCGACGACCTCGACGCCATTGGCCTTGAGCTTGGTCCAGTAGTCCTTCCATCCCTCGTCGCCGTACTTGCCGATGGAGGCGAGGAGGAAGCCGAGGCCCGGCGAGGACGTCGCCGCGTTCTCGGTGACCAGCAGGTTCTTGTACTCCGGCTTGATCAGGTCGTCGAGCGTCTGCGGCGGGGCGATCTTCTTGTCGGCGAAGTACGCCTTGTCGTAGTTGACGCAGATGTCGCCGGAGTCGATGGGGGTCACCCGGTGCTCCTTGTCGAGCACGTACTCGGGCTTCACGTCGGCCAGGCCCTTGACCTCGTACGGCGTGAAGATGCCGTTGTCGAGGGCGCGCGAGAGCAGCGTGTTGTCCACGCCGAAGAAGACGTCGCCGCGCGGGGAGCCCTTGGTGAGGATCTCCTGGTTGAGGGCGGCGCCCGCGTCCCCGGACTTCAGGACCTTGACGGTGTAGCCGCTCTGCTGCTCGAACTCCTTGAGGACCGAGTCGGTCACGTTGAAGGAGTCGTGGGAGACGAGCGTGACGGTCTTGGACTTCGGGGACCCGCTCGCGGCGGCGCCCTCGTCCTTCTTGCCGCCGCCGCACGCGGCGAGCGTGCTCACGCCGAGGGCTGCGGCCAGCGCCGCACCCGCGATCTTCCTGGTGGTGCTCACGGAACATTCCTCCTGGGTTGACCAGGAGAAGACGCGGCCCTGCCCGGACGCCCTCGTGGAGGGCGTCCGGGCAGGGCGCAACAGCTTGAGGTGGTGACCGAACTTCCTACCCAGAATGACCTGGGCAAGGTTCAGAGGGTCTGCGGCCGACGCGCTCGCGAAAAGCGTGTGGCCGCACTCTCAGCGCTGTGGCGCTCCCCTGTCGGAAATGAGTATGCAGATATACGCGTGTCAGCCTACCGCTCGCTCGCGGCGAGCTGGCCGCAGGCACCGTCGATCTCCTGGCCCCGGGTGTCACGGACGGTCACCGGCACGCCGTGGCGGGCGATGGCCTCGACGAAGGCCTTCTCGTCCTCGGGGCGCGAAGCGGTCCACTTGGAGCCGGGCGTCGGGTTCAGCGGGATCAGGTTGACGTGGACGCGCTTGCCCTTGAGCAGCCGGCCGAGGAGGTCACCGCGCCAGGCCTGGTCGTTGATGTCGCGGATCAGGGCGTACTCGATGGAGATCCGGCGGCCGGACTTCTCGGCGTACTCCCAGGCCGCGTCGAGGACCTCGCGGACCTTCCAGCGGGTGTTCACGGGGACGAGCGTGTCGCGCAGCTCGTCGTCGGGGGCGTGCAGCGAGACCGCGAGGCGGCACTTGAAGCCCTCGTCGGCGAACCGCAGCATCGCCGGGACCAGGCCGACGGTGGAGACGGTGATGCCGCGCTGCGACAGGCCCAGGCCGTCGGGCTCGGGGTCGGTGAGGCGGCGGATGGCGCCGACGACCCGCTTGTAGTTGGCGAGGGGCTCGCCCATGCCCATGAAGACGATGTTGGACAGCCGGGCCGGCCCGCCGGGGACCTCGCCGTCGCGCAGCGCGCGCATGCCGTCGACGATCTGGTGGACGATCTCGGCGGTCGACAGGTTGCGGTCCAGGCCCGCCTGGCCGGTGGCGCAGAACGGGCAGTTCATGCCGCAGCCGGCCTGCGAGGAGATGCACATGGTGACCCGGTCGGGGTAGCGCATCAGCACGGACTCGACGAGCGTGCCGTCGTGCAGCTTCCACAGGGTCTTGCGGGTGGTGTCGTCGTCGCACGAGATGTGCCGGATGACGTTCATCAGCTCGGGGAGCAGCTCCTCCCGGAGCTTCTCCCGGGAGGACGCCGGAATGTCGGTCCACTCGGCCGGGTCGTGCGCGTACCGGGCGAAGTAGTGCTGCGAGAGCTGCTTGGCGCGGAACGGCTTCTCACCGATCGCGGCCACGGCTTCCCGGCGCTCCTCGGGCGTGAGGTCGGCAAGGTGCCGCGGCGGCTTCTTGGCTCCGCGGGGTGCGACGAAGGTGAGCTCTCCCGGAACAGGACGGGGGGCCATGAGTGGTACTCCTCAAGTCTGGCGAACCAGCGGCGGGCGACCTCCGCGCACGGTCCATCCCCGCAGACACGGGGAAAGCGCGCCACTCACCAGTGGCGCGCTTTCCAGGATAACCCGGGCGGCTCAGCCCGTTCCGACGAAGGCCGCGAGCAGCAGCCACACCACCGGGGCGGTCGGGAGCAGGGAGTCGAGCCGGTCCATGATGCCGCCGTGGCCCGGCAGCAGCGTGCCCATGTCCTTGATGCCCAGGTCCCGCTTGATCATGGACTCGCCGAGGTCGCCCAGCGTGGCGCTGACCGCGACGGCGAGACCGAGCAGCAGGCCCTGCCACCAGGCGCCCCCGTCGATCAGGAACTCCATGCACAGCGCGCCCGCCGCCATCGCGAAGGCCACTGCGCCCAGCAGTCCCTCGCGGGTCTTGCCGGGGCTGATGCGCGGAGCCAGCTTGTGCTTGCCGAAGCGCCAGCCCACGGCGTAGGCCCCGGTGTCGCTGACCACGGTCAGGAGCAGGAACGTGACCACCCGCTGCGGGCCGTCGTCCGCGGTGAGCAGCATCGCGACGAAGGTGGCCAGGAAGGGCACGTAGAACGCCGCGAAGACGCCCGCCGTGACGTCCTTGAGGTAGTCCTCGGGCGGTTCGGTCATCCGCCAGACCAGGACCGCCAGCGCGGTCAGGGCCATCGCCACCCAGGCGCCCTCGGCGCCCCGGACGTATCCGGCGATGACCATGGCGGCGCCGCCGACCGCGAGCGGGACGAGCGGTGCCTTGATGCCCTTCTTCTCCTGGAGCCGGGAGGTGAGCTCCCACAGGCCCACGACGACCGCGACGACGATGACGCCGACGAAGACCGCCTTGACGATGAACAGCGAAGCGAAGATCACCGCACCGAGGCCGACACCGACCCCTATGGCGGCACGCAGGTCTCGCCCCGCCCGCTTCTTCTGCGGAGGGGGCGAAGCGTCCTGCGGTGCCTGCGAGGGCGGGGGCGGGGGGCTGGGCATGGGCTCCTGCGTCGGCGTCTCGGCGCGGAACGGGGGGCCGCCGTCGGCGGCGGCCCCCCGATCGCGTGCTTCCCGGTCGTCGAAGTCACGGCCGGCGGCATCGGGCACGATGGGCATGGGCCGAGTGTGCGGGCCCACCAGCGCATCGTATGCGGGACCCGCCGGAACCGGCTCCGTGGCCCAGGGAGAGTCGTTCATCAGACCTCGAGCAGCTCGGCTTCCTTGTGCTTGAGCAGCTCGTCCACCTGCGCGACGTACTTCGCGGTGGTGTCGTCGAGCTCCTTCTCCGCGCGGCGCACCTCGTCCTCGCCGGACTCCTTGTCCTTGACGAGCTTGTCGAGGGCGTCCTTCGCCTTGCGGCGGATGGAGCGGATCGAGACCTTGGAGTCCTCGGCCTTGGTGCGCGCGACCTTGATGTACTCCTTGCGGCGGTCCTGCGTCAGCTCGGGGAAGGTCACCCGGATGATGTTGCCGTCGTTGCTGGGGTTGACGCCCAGGTCGGAGTCGCGGATGGCCTGCTCGATGTTGCGCAGGGCGCTCTTGTCGAAGGGGGTCACGATCGCCATGCGCGGCTCGGGCACCGAGAAGGACGCGAGCTGGTTGATGGGCGTGATGGCGCCGTAGTAGTCCGCCACGATCTTGTTGAACATCGCCGGGTGCGCACGACCGGTGCGGATCGCGGCGAAGTCTTCCTTGGCGACGACGACGGCCTTCTCCATCTTCTCCTCGGCCTCGAGGAGGATTTCTTCGATCACCACGTGCTCCTGCATGTCAGATTTGGATGGTTCAGGCGGGCGGGGCGGGCTCGGCCCGGGGGGCCGGGCCCGGCGTCGGGACGCTCAGGCCCGGGTGCCCTGGTCGCTCACGAGCGTGCCGATCTTCTCACCCTTGACGGCGCGGGCGATATTGCCCTCGGTGAGCAGCTCGAAGACCAGGATCGGCAGCTTGTTGTCGCGGCACAGCGTGATGGCGGTGGCGTCGGCGACCTTGAGGTCGCGGGACAGCACCTCGCTGTACTCCAGCGCGTCGAACTTCACCGCGTCGGGGTTCTTCTTCGGGTCGGAGTCGTAGACCCCGTCGACACCGTTCTTGCCCATGAGCAGGGCCTCGGCGTCGATCTCCAGGGCGCGCTGGGCGGCCGTGGTGTCGGTGGAGAAGTAGGGCATGCCCATGCCTGCGCCGAAGATCACGACGCGGCCCTTCTCCAGGTGCCGCACGGCACGCAGCGGGATGTACGGCTCCGCGACCTGGCCCATGGTGATGGCGGTCTGCACACGGGAGTCGATGCCTTCCTTCTCCAGGAAGTCCTGGAGGGCGAGGCAGTTCATGACGGTGCCCAGCATGCCCATGTAGTCGGACCGCGCACGGTCCATGCCGCGCTGCTGGAGTTCGGCGCCGCGGAAGAAGTTCCCGCCGCCGATCACGACGGCGATCTCCGCGCCGCCACGGACCACCGCGCCGATTTCTCGCGCGATGGCATGGACGACGTCGGGGTCGACGCCCAGCCCTGTACCACCGGAGAAGGCTTCGCCCGACAGCTTCAGCATGAAGCGGCGGCCCTTCTTGTCGTGGTCGCTCTTGTCGTCGGAAGCGGTGTGGGGGTCCACGCCCTGATTCATGGAGATCTCCTCGTGCACATACGAAGAAGGCCATTGCCGGTGGGTCCTCGCGGTTCCCTCTACGGCAATGGCCTCCTCGTCAGATCTGCGGTCGCTGCGCGCGTGCGCGGACGACTGCTTCAGACCCTACCGGGGTCCGGTGTCCGTCGTGTACGGACGGACTCAGATGCCGACCTTGATGCGCGCGAAGCGCTTCAGGGTGACACCGGCCTCGTCCAGAACCTTCTGGACGGACTTCTTGTTGTCCAGCGCGTACGGCTGGCCGAGGAGGGTGGCCTCCTTGAAGAAGCCGTTGACGCGACCCTCGACGATCTTGGCGATCGCAGCCTCGGGCTTGCCCTCCGCGCGGGTGACCTCTTCGGCGATGCGACGCTCGGACTCGACCTTCTCGGCCGGGACGTCCTCGGCGGACAGCCACTGCGGGGCGAACGCGGCGATGTGCTGCGCGACGCCGCGGGCGACGTCCGCGTTCTCCTTGTCGAGCTCGACCAGGACGCCGATCTGGAACGGCAGGTCGGGCATCGTGCGGTGCATGTACGAGGTCACGTAACCGCCGGTGAACTGCGCGAAGCGGTCCAGGACGATCTTCTCGCCGAGGTTGGCGTTGGCCTCGTCGACGAAAGCGGTGACGGTCTTGCCGGGCGCGATCTCGGACGCGAGGAGCGCCTCGATGTCGGCCGGGGAGGTGGCGGCGACGTGGGCGGCCAGCTCGTTGGCGACGGCCAGGAACTTCTCGCCCTTGGCGACGAAGTCCGTCTCGCACTTCAGCTCGACGATGACACCGGAGGTGTTGTCGTCGGCGATCAGGGAGACGACGGCACCGTTCTCGGCAGAACGGCCCTCGCGCTTGGCGACGCCCTTCTGGCCCTTGATGCGGAGGGCTTCCTGGGCCTTCTCGACGTCACCGTCGGCGTCCACGAGCGCGTTCTTGCAGTCCAGCATGCCGGCGCCGGTGAGCTCGCGGAGCTTCTTGACGTCAGCGGCGGTGTAGTTCGCCATGAGTCTGTGATTCTCTCTCGAAGTCGTAGATCTACGGGTGAACGGCGGAGGCGCCGCGCTCGTGGCGCGGCTCCCCCGCCGTCATCGTCCGTGCTGTGAGTGCCCGGCGCGTGAACGCCGGGCGCTCTCAGTGGGTCAGGCCTGCTCGGCGTCGGCGGCCGGGGCGGCCTCGGCAGCGGGGGCCTCGGCAGCGGGGGCCTCGGCAGCGGCCTCGGCCGGGGCGGCCTCGGCGTCGTCGGCCTTCTTCTCGCCCTCGAGGAGGTCGCGCTCCCACTCGGCGAGCGGCTCGGCGGCGGCCTTCTCGCCCGGCTTCGAGTCACCGGTCGCAGCGCCAGAGCGGGCGATGAGGCCCTCGGCGACGGCGTCGGCGATCACGCGGGTGAGCAGGGTGACGGAGCGGATCGCGTCGTCGTTGCCCGGGATCTTGTAGTCGACCTCGTCGGGGTCGCAGTTGGTGTCGAGGATCGCGACGACCGGGATGTGGAGCTTGCGCGCCTCACCGACGGCGATGTGCTCCTTCTTGGTGTCGACGATCCAGACGGCGCTGGGAACCTTCGACATCTCGCGGATACCACCGAGGGTCTTCTCCAGCTTGGTCTTCTCGCGGGAGAGGACCAGGAGCTCCTTCTTGGTGAGACCCGACGCGGCGACGTCGTCGAAGTCGATCGCCTCAAGCTCCTTCAGACGCTGGAGGCGCTTGTAGACGGTGGAGAAGTTGGTGAGCATGCCACCCAGCCAGCGCTGGTTGACGTACGGCATGCCGACGCGCGTCGCCTGCTCGGCGATGGCCTCCTGGGCCTGCTTCTTCGTACCGACGAACATGATGGAGCCGCCGTGGGCGACGGTCTCCTTGACGAACTCGTAGGCGCGGTCGATGTACGACAGCGACTGGAGCAGGTCGATGATGTAGATGCCGTTGCGCTCGGTGAAGATGAAGCGCTTCATCTTCGGGTTCCAGCGACGGGTCTGGTGACCGAAGTGGACGCCGCTCTCCAGCAGCTCCCGCATCGTTACGACGGCCATGGCCATCTCCTTGGTTTCTCGGTTTGGTTCCTGACGCCCCACCGCGCCCTGCCCCCGACGAAGGGGACCGAGAGACGCTTGCAACCGGCCTGAGCGGCTGGTGCTGGGGCGTGCGAAGTCGACCCGGTGACCCGGATCGCCGTAAGAAGTGTACGGGACCGGGCGGTATGCCAGGTGACGCCGTTGTCCACAACGGGCCGTCCGTCCACAGGCGCGCTCACGCTGCGCGACGGCGCGCCAACCTGGAGCGCATGACGACACTGCTGCTCACGCTGCTCCTGACCCTGGCCCAGGCATGGACGCCGGGCGCCCGGCCGCTCCCGCCGCCGCTCGTGGTGGCCCGCTGGTGGGATCCGCCCCCGACCCCGTACGCGGCGGGGCACCGCGGGGTCGACCTGGCGGCCCCGGTGGGCGCGGAACTCCGGGCGGTCGGGCCGGGCCGGGTCCACTTCGCGGGCCCGGTGGCCGGCCGCGGAGTCCTGTCCCTGACCCTGCCGGGCGGCCTGCGCACCACGTACGAGCCGGTCCGGCCGCTGGTGGCGGAGGGCGAGGAGGTCACGGCGGGCCAGGTGGTCGCGGTCCTCACGGAGGGCTCGCACTGCGGGAGCCCGTGCCTGCACTGGGGTCTGCTGTCCGGGACCACGTACCTGAACCCGCTGACGCTGCTCCCCCGCCCCGCCCCGAGGCTCCTGCCGTTCGGCCCCGGACGGCCCGGGGGCGGGCTTCAGCCCCGTACGCCCCCGAGGGCCATGGCCACGGCCGCCTCGGTGACGACGGAGGGGTCCTCGGCGGCGCCGAGCTCGATGCGCCGGACCGCCGCGTCGACCACGCCCTGGAGCAGCATCGCGGCGAGCCGGGGCTGCTCGTGTCCGAGGGCCGCGAGCGCCTCGACGATCATCGCCACGAGCCCTCCGTGCGCGGCGCGGATCTTCTCGCGCGCCCCCGCGTCCAGCTCGCTGGCCGAGATGGCGACCACCGCCCGGTGGCGCCGGTCCCCGACCAGCCCGAGCTGGCTCCGCACATAGGCCTCGACCTTGGCCTCCGGGGACTGCGCCCGCTCCATGGCCGCCTCGATCTCGGCGGCCCAGACGGGGAAGTCCACCGCGCACAGCTCTTCGACCACGGCCGCGCGGGAGCGGAAGTACTCGTACACGGAGGACCGGGCGAGGCCGGTGCGCTCCGCCAGGGCGGGGAAGGTCAGCGCTTCCGTCCCGCCTTCGGACAACAGGGAGCGCGCGGCGTCCAGCAGGGCGCCGCGCTGCATCGACCGGTGCTCGGCCACGGAGGCCGCTCGAATCCTGGGCACACGTCCACTCTACGGAGGCGGTGCAAGCTCACCGGCCCACATCCGCCAGCTTTGCGCGCAGTTGGAGCACGGACTTGGTGTGGATCTGGCTGACGCGGCTCTCCGTGACGCCGAGGACGTTGCCGATCTCGGCCAGAGTGAGGCCTTCGTAGTAGTAGAGCGTGACCACGGTCTTCTCGCGTTCGGGCAGGGTGTTGATGGCCCGGGCCAGGAGCCGGCGCAGCTCGCGGTCCTCGGCGACCTCGACCGGGTCGTCGGCGGCGGTGTCCTCCAGGGTGTCCATCAGCGAGAGGCGGTCGCCGCCCTCACCGCCGGCGTGCAGCAGCTCCTCCAGGGCGACCACGTTGGCCAGCGACAACTGGCTGAACACGGTGTGGAGTTCCTCCACGGCGATGCCCATCTCGGCGGCGACCTCGTGCTCGGTCGGGGTCCGCCGCAGCTGTGCCTCGAGGGTGGCGTAGGCCCGCTCCACGGCCCGCGCCTTCTGCCGGACCGAGCGCGGGATCCAGTCCAGGGCGCGCAGCTCGTCGATCATCGCGCCGCGGATCCGGGTGATCGCGTACGTCTCGAACTTGATGGACCGGTCGATGTCGAACTTCTCGATGGCGTCGATCAGCCCGAAGACCCCGGAGGAGACGAAGTCGGCCTGTTCCACGTTGGGCGGCAGGCCCACGCTGACCCGGCCGGCCACGTACTTGACCAGGGGCGAGTAGTGGAGGATCAGCTGCTCCCGCAGCCGCTCGTCACCGCTCTCCTTGTACGAGCGCCAGAGCACCTCCAGGGACGAGGGCGCGGTGGACCGCACGCTGCCGCGGGCAGCGGGGGGCACCGCAGCGCGGTCGGACCCTGAGGTGTGCTGGGGCATGCTTCGCCTTTGCCGGAGCCGGATTCCTTGGGAGCGTAGCGTGACGGAAGTGTCGCGGTGCGCGAAGAGTACGGGATCGCGCGGGGGCGCAGCGGCGTCCTGACTCACGCGGGCGACCCGGGACCGGCGCCTGGCGCTCGGTCCCGGCAGCTGCCGGCGGGAAGACCGCGTCTCTCATCGGCTTCACTCTTTCACCGGAACGCCCCAGGTCAACGACCGCCTCGCCGGGCGCCACCGGTTTGTGTGCCTCCTTCAGGTGATTGTGTGGTCAACTGCCAGCCATCGCCCTGCCGTTCGACGAACCCCAGAGAGTGAAGTTCGTACAGTCTGCCGATGACCTCATCGGTGCCGGTGCCCGCGGCGAGGGCGATGTCCTCCGGCTGCGCGGGGCGGCCGGCCGGCAGTGCTTCGAGCACCCGGGCGGTGTCCCGGTCCAGCAGGTCCCGGGCGAGCACCGGTCCGCGCCGCTCGGGGGCCAGCTCGCCCATCGTGCCGACGAGCTCCACCACCTCCGCGGCGTCCGTGACGAGGACGGCTTCGCCGCGCAGCAGTTCGTGCACCCCGGCCGAGAGGCTGCTGGTGGCGGGTCCGGGGACGCCCATGGTGAACCGGCCGAGCTGCTGGGCCCGCCGGGCCGTGACGAGGGAGCCGCTACGGTGGGCGGCCTCCACCACCACGGTGCCCCGGGTGAGTGCGGCGATGACCCGGTTGCGCTGCACGAACCGGCTCGGAGTGGGGTGGCTGCCGGGCGGCAGCTCCCCGAGGACGAGCCCCTGGGCGGCGATCCGGCCGAGCAGCCCGGCGTGGCCGCGGGGGTAGGCGGTGTCCACCCCGCAGGCGAGTACCGCGGCGGTGGCGCCGCCGGAGGCGAGGGCTCCGCGGTGGGCCGCGGCGTCGACCCCGTAGGCCGCCCCGGAAACGACGACCCAGCCCCGCTCGGCGAGCCCGGCGGCCAGGGTCTGGGCCATGTGGGCGCCGTACGGGGTGCAGGCCCGGGCCCCCACCACGGCGACGGAGCGCAGCGCCCAGGTCCGCAGGTCCGGTCCGCCCCGGACCCAGAGCCCGACGGGTCGGGCGTCGCCGAGGTCGTCCAGCTGGGTCGGCCAGTGGGGTGAGCCGGGGCAGATGAAGCGGCCGCCGTCGCGGGCGGCGCTCGCCAGGTCCCGCCGGGGGTCGGCGAGCGCGGCCCGTCTGCGGTAGCCGGCGAGCCGCTGCCCGCCGACACCGGTCAGGGCCGCCGCCTCGGTTTCGGGGCCGGTCAGCAGCCGTATCACCCCGACGGCGCCGTGTTCGCGCAGCCACCGCCCGCCGTGCTCGTCGCCGGGCTCCAGCACCCGGCTCAGCGCGGCCCGTGCCAGCAGCTCGGCCCCGGGCCGGCCGCCGGGCCCCGTCCCGTCCGCCCGCGCGGTCCCGTCGGGCGGCCCGTCCTCCTCGCCCCGCCCGGCGTCGTCGGCCGTGCCGGTGGCGGTGGCGTCGGCGGTGGCGGAGTCCTCGCTCCGCCCGGGACCGTGGACGGCGGTCACGACGCGGCCCCCAGTGCCTGGGCGGCGCCCCGTGCGATGCCGGTCCGCAGTTCGAGGGCGACGGCCACGTCCAGCGCATCGGGGCGGTCCCGGCCTCGCAGGTCGGCGACGGTCCAGGCGACCCGCAGCACCCGGTCGAGCCCGCGGGCGGTGAGCAGTCCGCGCTCCAGGTCCCGTTCGGCCTGGGCGAGCGCGCCGGGGGCGGCCTGCCAGCGGGTCCGCAGCTCGTGTCCGGGGACCTCCGCGTTGAGCCGCCACGGCGTGTCGGCGAGCCGGGCCGCGGTGCGGTCCCTGGCCTCGCGGACCCGGTCGGCGACGGCCACCGTGGCCTCCCCGCGGCTGCCACGGCCGAGCAGGTCGGAGCGGGTGACCGGCTCGGCCTCCACCCGCAGGTCCACCCGGTCCAGCAGGGGCCCGGACAGTCTGGCCTGGTAGCGCCGGATCACCGAGGCCGGGCATTCGCAGCCGGCCCCGAGCAGGGTGTGGCGCCCGCACGGGCAGGGATTCGCCGCGAGCACCATCAGGAACCTGGCCGGCAGCCGCACCACCCCGGCGGCCCGGGCGATGACCACGTGCCCCGATTCGAGGGGCTGGCGCAGCGCGTCCAGCGCCTTGGTGCTGAATTCGGCGGCCTCGTCCAGGAACAGCACGCCGCGGTGGGCCAGCGAGACCGCCCCGGGCCGGGGTACGCCCGCTCCGCCGCCGACCAGGGACTGCATGGTCGCGGAGTGGTGGGGCGCGCAGTACGGCGGCCGGGCGACCAGTGGTTCGCCGGGCGGCAGGATGCCCGCGACCGAGTGCACGGCGGTGACCTCCAGGGAGTCCTGCCGGGACAGCGGCGGCAGGATCCACGGGATCCGCTCGGCCAGCATCGTCTTGCCGGCGCCCGGGGGCCCGCTGAGGAAGAGGTGGTGACCCCCGGCGGCGGCGACCTCCAGGGCCCGGCGGGCGCCGTGCTGCCCGGCGACGTCGGAGAGGTCCGGGATGTCCGGGGCCTCGTCCCCGTCGGGCCGGGCGCGGGAGATCCCGGTGCCGAGCCCCGCGCCCGGGACCACCAGCCCGGCCAGCATGGGGTCCGGCCGTCCCGGCGGATCCGGTGCCTCCTCCTCGGGGACCTGCCCGTCGGTGAGGACGGCGATCAGCTGCCGCAGGCTGCGCACGCCGAGCACGCTGACGTCGGGGACGAGCATGGCCTCGGCGGCGCACTGCTGCGGCACCACGACGTTGCGGTATCCGGCGTCGGCCGCGGCGAGGACCGCGGGCAGGATGCCCCGCACCGGCCGCACCCGGCCGTCCAGCCCCAGCTCCCCGACGAGGACGAGGTCGGCGATGGCGGCGGGGTCGATCACCTCGGCGGCGCCCAGGACGGCGGCCGCGACGGCCAGGTCGAATCCGGCGCCCGATTTCGGGACGGAGGCCGGGCTGAGCCCGACGGTGAGCTTCTTCTGCGGCCACGCGGCGCCCGAGTTCACGACGGCGGCCCGGACCCGGTCCCGGCTCTCGACCAGGGTCTTGTCGGGCAGGCCCACCAGCGTGAAGGCGGCGAGTCCGGGCTCCAGGTCGGCCTGGACCTCGACGACCACGCCGTCGACGCCCACGAGGGCCACCGAGCAGGCTCGTGCGAAGCCCATCACGCCACCCCCCGGACGTGTTCCACGACGGGCGCGCCACGCCGCGGCAGGAGGACTCCCACGAGGTCGATGCGCACCCCGCCCGGGGGCGGTCCTCCGTGGTCGGCGAGCCAGCGTCCCGCGAGCCGGCGCAGCCGCTCGGCCTTGCCGGGCCGGACGGCTGCCATGGGGTGCTCGAAATCCCCCGCCCGGCGCGTTTTGACCTCGCACACGACGAGGGCGTCCCCGTCCCGCGCGACGATGTCGATCTCCCCGCTGCGGCATCGCCAGTTCCGCGCGATCACGGTCATCCCGGCCTCCGCCAGCCGCCGCGCCGCGAGCTCCTCGCCGTACCGCCCCAATGCCTGTCGTGCCACGCCCTGCGCGTTCATCGGGCACCACCTCCGCCACCGACGGTCCCGTGGCCGCGCCCACTCTGTGGATCTTGGTGGACAGCGGGGGCATTGTGGACAACCCCCTCACTCGTCAGGGGGAATCCGGGGTGGCGGGCGGAAGCGGGTGCGGCCGGGCGCGCGGGCGGCGCAGCGGCCGGGCGTCAGCTGCCCGGCAGCTCGAGGTCGCTCTTGTTGAGCTCCTCGATGTTCACGTCCTTGAAGGTCAGCACCCGCACCTGCTTCACGAAGCGGGCCGGCCGGTACATGTCCCACACCCAGGCGTCGGCCATCGTGACCTCGAAGAACACCTCCCCCTGGACCGAGTGCACCTGCATCTCGTAGTCGTTCGTGAGGTAGAAACGGCGTTCGGTCTCGATCACGTACTTGAACAGCCCGACGACGTCGCGGTACTCGCGATAGAGCTTCAGCTCCATCTCGGTCTCGTACTTTTCGAGGTCCTCGGCGCTCATGGCATGTTCCCCTTCAGCCGTGCGTCCCCCTATTGTGCGCCAGGCCCCTGCGCCCCTAAACGATTTCCGGGGCCAGGACCACCGGCGCACCCGGAGGACCGTCGTCGAGCAGCGTACGGAGCAGCTCGGCGAGTCTGGTCGGGTACACCGTCTCACGGGCCGCGAGAAGTTCCTCGGAAGTCCACCACCTGGCACCGGTGACGCTGCGCCGCTCCAGCTCGGTGAGCCCGCCCATCTCGGTCCGTGTCCGGGTGGTGCGGGCCAGGTAGTACCACTCGTCCTGCTCCCAGCGCCGCCCGTCGAACGGGAAGGAGCAGTACCGGTGCCACAGCACCGGCCCCAGTTCGACCTCTGTGATTCCTGTCTCCTCGGCGAGCTCCCGCAGCGCCGCCTGCTCCCGGGTCTCGCCGGCTTCGAGTCCGCCGCCCGGGGTGAACCACCACTGGTCCGCGGGATCGTCCGGTTCGAAGCCGTGCAGCAGCAGGATCCGGTCGTCGGGGTCCAGCAGGATCACCCGGGACACCTTGCGGGGACCGGCCGCGCCGGCCGTGTCAGCGGGCACCGGCGGGCTCCCGTCGCCGCCCGCGCCCCAGGACGCGTGTCAGGGGCCCGTACGCGGCTCCCAGGACCACCAGGGCGGCTCCGGCGACCACCGCGGCCAGCTGGAGGCGCAGCGGCCCCGGCTGCGAGATCCCGCCGGGCAGGGCGGCGTACGTACCGGGGCGGTCGATCATCTTCATGGAGGGCCAGGCGAGGGCGTCGACGCGGGCGCGGACGGTCGAGCGGGGGACGGTGCCCTGGCCGGCCTCCTGGAGGTGGGCGCGCGAGTCCAGCGACGTGAACCGCCGGTCGCCCAGCAGGAACAGGTTGCCCTCGGGCACCGTGACCTCGAACGGCGTGTCCGAGACCGTGCCCTGGCCGGCGCCGGCGGCCCCGGGCTGCCCGTGCTCGATGTAGGGCTCCTGCAGTTCCCTGCCGTTCACGGTGAGCGTGCCGCCCGTGCCGCAGCACTTGACGGTGTCGCCGCCGACGGCGACGACCCGCTTGACCATGGGCGAGTCGCTCCACATGGCGTCGTTGAACACGACCACGTCGCCGCGCCGCACCTCACCGCCGTCGATGCGCTGGGCGAGCACCCGGTCCCCGGGCTGCACCGTCGGGACCATGGAGTCGGTCGGCACCGTGTACGGCTGGTAGACGAGCGCCCCCCATACGAAGGCGCCCAGGAACAGCACGAAGCCGACGGCCACGGCGATTCCCGACAGCACGTTGCCGAGACCACCGCGGCCGTTCCCGCCTCCGCGTATTCCTGCAGTACCGCTTGCCTGCGTTCCGCCCATTGCAGCGCCCCCACACTTCCGGGATCGACGACCTGGGCGGCACCCTACCTGCCGGTAGTCCCGCTGGTCAGCCTCCGCCGGCGCCACATCACGGCCGGGACCGCCCCGGCGAGGCCCAGCGCGGCCGGCCCGAGCCCGACGGGCCCCAGTCCGGCGGCCCCCAGACCCATCGCGGTCGCCTTGGTCTGGTTCCCGATGCCCGGCTGGTCGAAGGTGTCCGGGATGGGCAGGGTCGCCCAGCGGGTGACCGGCCACGCGACGACCACGGCCCGCCCGACGACCTTGTCGACCGGTACGAAGCCCTGGGTGGAGTCCTGCATGTGGTACCGGGAGTCCTGGGAGTTCTGCCGGTGGTCGCCCATCACCCAGATCTTGCCCTTGGGCACGGTGATCGGACCGAACGGCATGTCGTCGCACGGGGTGTTGCCCGGGTAGATGTACGGCTCGTCGAGCTCCTTGCCGTTGACGACGACCGGTCCGCCCTTCTTGCACTCGACCGTGTCACCCCCGATGGCGATGGTCCGCTTGATCAGGTCCTTCTCGTCCGCGGACGGCATCAGACCGATCTTGCTGAGGACCTGCTGCGCGAAGTTGGGCTCGGGGGTGGGCTCCCCGGCCAGCCAGCTCGCGGGGTCGTGGAAGACCACGACCTCACCGCGCTCGGGCTCCGAGCCGAACCACGGGGTCAGCTTGTCCACGAGCACCCGGTCACCGCGCTGCAGGGTGTTCTGCATCGAGTCGGACGGGATCGAGAACGCCTGCACCAGGAAGGTCTTGATCAGCAGGGCGAGCAGCAGGGCGATGCCGATGAGGAGCGGGAGCTCCTTCCAGAACGAGCGGTGCGGGCGCGCCTCGGCACCACCGTCCTCGGCCTCGCGCTCGGCATCGTCCGGCCGCTCCTCGCCTTCGTCGCGTCCGGATCGCGCGCCTACCGCCACATCCCCCACATCCACTCCTCACTCGCAGATCGCCGCCCGGGCCGGAAACAGGCACGGGCCCTCCCCTCCCTTAACGAGCGGGAGTTCCCTAGGGCTCGGGAGACCGAGGACACACTATGCGAACGGCGGGCCCCGACGGCGCCGGCGGCGGCCGCGTCGCCCACTGGGCGTGGGATCGGCCACGGCACGGAAGGTCGCGGGCTGTTCGAGTTTGCGCCAGTGGTCGAACGGCCAGGCGATGACGACGGCCTGCCCCACGACTCCGTCCTCGTCGATGGTGCCGTCGAAGGCCTCGTCGAGGTGGAAGCGGGAGTCGGCGGAGTTCGCCCGGTGGTCGCCCATGACGAAGAGCCGGCCCGGCGGGACCTTGACTTCGAACCGGATTTCGGAGGGTGCGTTGCCGGGGTTCACGTACGGCTCGTCGAGCGGTGTCCCGTTGACGGTGACCCGGCCCTTGGCGTCACAGCACGCCACGGTGTCGCCGCCGACGCCGATGACCCGCTTGATCAGGTCCTGTTCATCGGCGGAGGGCAGCAGGCCGATGAAGGTCAGCGTCTCCTTGATCTGCTTGACGCCGACCGGGTCGGCGGCCGGGCGCGCCGCCTCGCCCTTGAGCCAGCCGCCGGGGTCCTTGAACACGACGACGTCGCCGCGCTCGATCTTGGAGCCGAACCACGGCGTCAGCTTGTCGACCAGCACGCGGTCGCCGATCCGGATCGTCTGCTCCATGGACCCGGACGGGATGAAGAACGCCTGGACGAGGAAGGTCTTCAGGACGAGCGCGATGCACAGCGCCACGATGATCAGCAGCGGTACCTCGCCCACGCGGCGGGTGCGTCTGCGCCGCTTGACCCGGCGGGCCAGCCGGCGCCGCTCGGCCCGGCCGCCGCTCTCCGCCGCGGCGGACTTGGCCCTGCCCCCGCGCCGCGACCCGGGCTCGCGCACCGGCTGCTCGGCGACCGCGGCGGGCTCGGGCTCCTGCCCGGACCCGGGCTCCCGCTCGATCTCGGCCTCCTGCCCGAACCGGGGATCCTGCCCGAACTGCGGCTCCTGCCCGAACCCGGGCTCCTGTCTGAACTGCGGCTGCTGGCCGAACCCCGGATCCCGCTGGAACCGGGGCTCCTGCCCGAACCCGGCCTGCTGCCCGAACCCCGTCTCCCGCTCGAACCCGGGCTGCTGCCCGAACCCGGGCTCCCGCTCGAACCGGGGCTCCCGCTCGAACCGGGGCTCCTGCTCGAACCCGGGCTGCTGCCCGAACCCGACGTCCCCCCGGGGCGCAGGGCCTCCCGGGGTTTCGGGCGCACGCCAGAATTCGGGCGCACGCGCGGGCCGGGGCGCACGCCCCGCCTCCGGGTCCGGCTCCGGCTCGGGGCCCCGGCCGCCTCTGGAACGGCCCCGGCTACCCATGGGAGCCCCAGCGCGACACCGGCCAGCCGATCCAGTCGGCCCGTCCGATCACCTTGTCCACCGGCACCATCCCCCCGCCCGGTTCCCCCAGGTGGTCCCGGGAGTCCCGGGACTGGGAACGATGATCACCCATGACCCACAGCGTCCCCACCGGTACGACGATCCGGAAGGGCACCTTCGAGGGCGTGTCGCCGGGATACACGTACGGCTCCTGCACCGGCACCCCGTTCACCTTGATCCGCCCGCCGGCATCGCAGCACACCACGTCGTCGCCGCCGACACCCACGACCCGTTTCACGAAATCGGTTTCGGACGGCTCACCGATCCCCAGCGCGGAGGCCGCGCCGGCCAGGGCCTCGCCGATCGGATTGCCGTCGGCGTGCTCCGGTACGAAGGATCCCGTGCCGTCGAAGACCACCACGTCCCCGCGCTTCGGCTGGTTGCCGAAACGGTACGCCAGCTTGTTCACCAGCACCCGGTCCCCGACCCGCAGCGTCGGCTCCATCGACCGGCTCGGGATCAGGAAGGGCTGTACGACGAAATTGCTGAGCAGCAGCAGGAAGGTCGTGCAGAGCACGCCGAGTACGGCGGCGCCCCGCCAGGTCAGGACGGCGCCCCACCCCGGAAGCGCACGGCGCCCCCGCAACGCAAAACGCGGCCGCCCCTCCCCGCTTTCGGGGGAGGAGTGGCCGCGCTGTGTGAGCTCTGCTTCGGTGTCCATCGAGGGGGAGCCTATCCGGCCGCCCCCCGGACCCGGAGATGAGATCAGCGGTCGCGCTTCTCCTTGATCTTCGCGGCCTTGCCGCGGAGCTCACGGAGGAAGTACAGCTTGGCGCGACGCACGTCACCGCGGGTGACGAGCTCGATCTTCTCGAAGATCGGGGAGTTCACCGGGAAGGTGCGCTCCACGCCGACGCTGAAGGAGACCTTGCGGACCGTGAAGGTCTCGGAGACGCCAGAGCCCTGGCGACGGATGACAACGCCCTTGAACTGCTGGATACGGGAGCGGCTGCCCTCGATGACGCGGACGTGCACGTTGATCGTGTCACCCGGGCGGAAGGCCGGGACGTCGGAGCGGATCGAGGCGGCGTTGACGCCATCGAGCAGGTGAGACATGTTCTTCGTCTGCTTTCTTCGCACGACGCCACAGGCCGCCGGTGCGGGTTTCCGTAGAGAATTCGGGAGCTGCGTCACTGCGCGGACGACTGTCCCCCTGTGGCAGGGGCGTACGCGAGCACACAGCAGCCGCCTATTCTTCCACGGTCTCCGGCCTGAGCCAAAATCGGCCGTCGGCGGCGGGCCGCCAGCCCAGGATGCTCAGGATCTCGCGGTCCTTCTTGTCGAAGGCGGAGGCCTCGCAGCGCTCGATCAGATCGGGGCGGTGCTGCGCGGTGCGCCGGAAGGCCTCGTCCCGGCGCCAGCGCGCGATCTTCCCGTGGTGCCCGCTGAGCAGCACGTCGGGGATGCCCCGGCCGCGCCACTGCGGGGGCTTCGTGTAGACCGGCCCCTCCAGCAGGTTCGCCATCTCGCCGGGCGCGAAGGAGTCGTCCCGGTGGGATTCCGCGTTGCCGAGCACACCGGGCAGCAGCCGGGCCACGGCCTCGGTGACGACCAGGACGGCGGCCTCGCCGCCCGCCAGCACGTAGTCGCCGATGGAGACCTCGTAGACCGGCATCCGCGTCGCGTACTCGTCGATGACGCGGCGGTCGATGCCCTCGTACCGGGCCGGCGTGAAGATCAGCCAGGGCCGCTCGGAGAGCTCGACGGCGAGTTCCTGGGTGAACGGGCGGCCGCTGGGCGTGGGGACGACCATGACCGGCCCGCGCGCGCCGGCCTCGTACCCGTCGGCCAGCGCCTCGTCGAGCGCCTCGCCCCACGGCTCGGTCTTCATGACCATGCCGGGGCCACCGCCGTACGGGGTGTCGTCGACGGTGTTGTGCCGGTCGTACGTCCAGTCCCGCAGGTCGTGGACGTGTACGTCGAGCTGCCCGCGGGCCCGCGCCTTGCCGACGAGGGAGACGTTCAGCGGCTCCAGGTACTCGGGGAAGATGGTGACGACGTCGAGACGCATCAGGCTTCTTCCCCGGCCTCGGCGTCCTCGTCGCGCGTCGAGACGACCTCCGCGCGGTCGTCGATCAGCCCGGGAGGCGGCGTGATGACGCAGCGCTGCTCCTCCAGGTCGATCTCGGCGACGATCTCCTCCACGAAGGGGATCATCACCTCGGTGCCGTCGGGGCGCTCGACGATGAAGAGGTCCTGCGAGGGGAGGTGGGAGATCTCGGTGATCCGGCCGACCTCGGTGCCGTCCTCCAGTACCACGTCCAGGTCCATCAGCTGGTGGTCGTAGTACTCGTCCTCCTCCTCGGGCAGCTCGGAGGGGTCCACCTCGGCGATGAGCAGGGTGTTGCGCAGCCCCTCGGCGCCGGTGCGGTCCTTGACGCCCTCGAAACGGAGCAGCAGCCGGCCGCTGTGCACCCGGCCCGTCTCGATGGTCAGCGGACCGGCGGACGCCGGTTCGGTGAGGAGCACGGCACCGGGCGAGAGCCGCAGCTCCGGCTCGTCGGTCCGCACCTCGACGGTGACCTCACCCTTGATCCCGTGGGCGCGGCCGATCCGCGCGACTACCAGCTGCACTCTCGTTCTCTCCTGTTCAGACGACGACGGGCCGGGGTGGGCACTGGTGCCCTCCCCGGCCCGTGCCGGTGATTCAACTGCTCAGCGGACCTGGTCCACGTCGACGAGGTCGACGCGGATCCCCCGGCCGCCGATGGCGCCCACGACGGTACGCAGGGCACGTGCGGTGCGGCCGTTGCGGCCGATCACCTTCCCGAGGTCGTCGGGGTGCACCCGGACCTCGAGCACCTGCCCGCGACGCAGGTTGCGCGAGGCGACCTGCACGTCGTCGGGGTTGTCCACAATGCCCTTTACGAGGTGCTCAAGAGCCTCCTCGAGCATGCTCAGGCCTCGGTCGACTCGGCGGCGGCCTCAGCCTCGTCCGCCTTCTTGTCGGCCTTCTTCGCCTTCTGCGTGATGGCCTCGCCCTTGGTCTCGCCGATGCCCTCGAGGGCCTTGGCGAACTCGTCGAAGGAGCGACGCTTGCTCTCCTTCGTCTCCGGCTGGAGCAGCGGCGCGGGGGCCGGGAGGCCCTTGTGCGCCTGCCAGTCACCGGTCAGCTTCAGGATGGCGAGCACAGCCTCGGTGGGCTGGGCGCCGACCGACAGCCAGTACTGCGCACGCTCGGCGTTGACCTCGATGCGCGACGGGTTGTACGTCGGGTGGTACAGACCGATCTCCTCGATCGCACGACCATCGCGGCGGGTGCGCGAGTCGGCGACGACGATGCGGTAGTGCGGCTGGCGAATCTTGCCGAGGCGCTTGAGCTTGATCTTGACTGCCACTGGAGTGGTGTCTCCTGAACTTGACGTGGTTGGGCACATGAGATGCCACGTGGGGTTGCGGTACTCGGGTGCCCGATGGACGCGTCAGCCGGAGGAGAGAGGGGTCCTATGCGACTGTCGAGTACAGCTAGCCATTGTGCCACATGCCCGCGGCGCTTCTCGCGGCGAGCCGAGATCGAAGGCGCACGGCTGTGCGCCCCCGGGCGCCGACGCCCCGCGGGCGGGCGCCCGGCCCGCCCGCCGCCCCCGTACGGCGGCGGGGCCGCGGGCTCAGGAGGCGGCGGCCGAGACGGCCACCTCGGGAATACGGAACGGCTTCATGCAGCCGCCGCACACGATCGGCGCCTGGGCCAGCACGGACGGGACCACCCGCACGTTGCGACCGCAGTCGCAGACCGCCTTGACGCGGACACCGCCACCCGAGGAGCCGTGGCGGGCGGCCGGCCCGCGGAAGCTGCGCTTGGTGTCGGCGGCCGTCGCGGCCGTATGCGCCTTGAGTGCGCGCTGGAGCCGCTCCATGGTGGGGCGGTAGCGCTTCTTCGCCTCGGGATTGAGCGAGACCAGCGAGAAGCCGCTGCTGGCATGCGGCTCGTCGG
The DNA here is from genome assembly GCF_044745505.1 of Streptomyces sp. NPDC086989. NCBI lineage: Bacteria > Bacillati > Actinomycetota > Actinomycetes > Kitasatosporales > Streptomycetaceae > Streptomyces > Streptomyces sp. NPDC086989. The sequence goes on along the minus strand of NZ_JBIVAL010000002.1, from coordinate 554,153 downwards.
AGTGGTCCAGCCCCATCTCCTCGGCGATCGCGAGGAATCTGCGGTTGTGATAGCGGCCGGCCCGCGAGGTGTCACGTACTCCGCGGGCGGCGGCGATGCCATGGACTGCCTCGTGCAGCAGTCGCTCGAAGGAGAGTTCGGCGCCGCAGGCGGACGAGGACTCTCCGATCAGGGACTCGGGCGCGGCAAGGTCAGGCAGCTCGGGGTGGTACCGCTGAATGTCGGCCCACGCCTGCGCCAGCTCTGCGGCGAGAACAGGTGGTGTCGTGCTCACGTCGTGACAACGAGCCGGGGTGCCCCGGTGTTCCGATTCCGGGCCATTCCAAATTTTTTGCACGTACCAGTCAGTTCAGTCTGATGCGTCCCGACGAGGACGGGTGCGCCGATCCCAGGAGGAGTCGGTACGTAACGGCGACCAGGCCGACCGAAAAGAACCGGCCCCGGCGCGCGGCTCGTGCCGTGCGCCGGGACCGGTTCCGCGGTCTGACGGCGGCGATCAGTAGGAGCGCGCGACGATCGCGAGCGTACCGGGGGCCTCGTCCGCCTCCGGCACCGACCCGTCCTCGGCGATCAGGCAGCGGACGGAGACGGCCTGCTCGCCCAGCTTGGCCTCGCCCTCGGGGCCGAGGTCGGCCCACGGGATCCGCGCCCAGCCGCCCGCGACGGCGGCCTCGGCGGCCTCCTCGATGGTGGAGACGTCGGAGGTGCGGGCCAGGCGGCGCTCGCGGGACTCGCGCAGCAGCTGCGCCTGGTCCTCGTCCAGCACCTTGGGCAGCAGGTCGGCGAGCGCGTCGATCTGCACGGGCTCCTTGCCGCCCGGGATCCGGCGGGCCAGCATCGCGGTGCCGGCCTCCAGGTCGCGGGGGCCGATCTCGACGCGGACCGGTACGCCCTTGAGCTCCCAGTCCACGGCGCGGCGGCCGAAGGGGGTGTCGACGCGGTCGTCGACGTGGACGCGGAGGCCGGCGGCCTTCAGCTGCGCGCCGAGCTCGCGGACCTTGGTGACGGCCTCGTCGCCCTTGATCGCCATGACGACGACCTGGACGTGCGCCAGGCGCGGCGGGACGCGCAGGCCGTTGTCGTCGCCGTGGGACATGATCAGGCCGCCGACCATGCGGGTCGAGACGCCCCACGAGGTCTGCCAGACGAGCTCCTGCTTGCCTTCCTTCGACAGGTACTGCGTGTTGAAGGCCTTGGCGAAGTTGGTGCCGAGCTCGTGGCTCGTGCCCAGCTGCAGCGCCTTGCCGTCGCCCATCATGCCCTCGAGGGTGAGGGTGTTGATGGCGCCGGCGAAGCGCTCCTTGGCGGTCTTGCGGCCGAGCACGACGTCGATGCCGAGCACGTTCGTCATGAAGTCGCCGTACACGTCCGTGTGGATGCGGGCGGCGTAGTCGCGGGCGTCCTCGTACGTGGCGTGGGCGGTGTGCCCCTCCTGCCAGAGGAACTCACTCGTACGGAGGAACACGCGCGGGCGCATCTCCCAGCGGACCACGTTCGCCCACTGGTTGATCAGCAGGGGCAGGTCGCGGTAGCTCTGGACCCACTTGGAGAAGTAGTCGTTGATGATCGTCTCGGAGGTGGGCCGGACCACGACCGGTTCTTCCAGCTCCTTGCCGCCGCCGTGGGTGACGACCGCGAGCTCGGGGGCGAAGCCCTCGACGTGCTCGGCCTCGCGGGTCAGGTACGACTGCGGGATGAACAGCGGGAAGTACGCGTTCTGGGCGCCCGCGTCCTTGATGCGCGCGTCCATCTCCTGCTGCATCCGCTCCCACAGCCCGTAGCCGTACGGTCGGATGACCATGGTGCCGCGGACCGGACCGTTGTCGGCCAGCTCGGCCTTGTTGATCAGATCCTGGTACCAGCGGGGGAAATCCTCCGCCTGGGGGGTGAGAACGGGTGCCTTTGCCATGGCGCGAATGGTACGGCGCCGGGCGCGTCGAGCGTGAATCGGGTGGCGCACTCCTCTGGACGCGGGGGCGAATGGGGAGTTCTCTGGCAACGGGGGCAAGGGGGCGACAAGGAATCAGGAGCGCTCTTTCGATGACACCGACGCCGACGGCGACGCTCGTCGCCCGGGACTGGGCGGAGATCCAGGAACGGATGCTGGTACCGCTGTACGAGGCGGTCTACGACCGGCTGGAGGTCGGGCCGGGCGACCGGCTGCTCGGCCTGGACTGCGGGTCCGGGCTGGCGCTGCTGCTGGCCGCGGGCCGGGGAGCCGTCGCCACGGGTGTGGAGGCGGACCCGGCGCGGCGGGCGCTGGCGCGCGAGCGGCTGCTGGACGTGGTCCCGGCCCCGCCGGGCGGCGCGCGCCCCTACGACGTGCTGCTGGCCTTCTCGCCGTCCGCGGCGGCGCTGGACGCGGCCCTGCCGGCGGTCCGGCGGGGCGCGGCGGTGGTGCTGGCCGACTGGGGTCCGGCGGAGCGGTGCACGGTGCCCGCGGTGCTGGGCGGCGGGCCCGCGGCGCAGGACCTGGACGCGGTGGTGGCGGACGCGGGGCTCTCGCCGGACGGGTCGGGGCGGGTGTTCTGCCCCTTCGGCTACGCGGACGTGGACAGCGCGGTGCGGGGGCTGCTGTCGACGGGGCTGTACGAGTCCTCGTCCGATCCGGCGCAGGTGGAGAAAGAGCTGACGGAGGCGCTTCACCCGTACGAGCGGCCGGACGGCACGGTGTGGCTCCCGAACATCTTCCGGTACGTGATCGCCCGCGTGCCGTAGCCCTCCCGGGCCCGCCCACGGGGGCGCGGGCCCGCGCGGCTACGCCGACCGGCGCGGGATGCCCGCGGCCCGGTAGGCGGCGGGCTCGTCGAGGGTCTCGTTCGCCAGCAGCGCCTCGGTCAGGGCGTCGAGTTTCGGACGGTGTTCGCGCAGCAGCCGGCAGGCCTCCACGTAGCACTCGTCGACGATGCGCCGCATCTCGTGGTCCACCGCGTCCAGGGTGGCGGGGGCGGCGAGGAGGCCGTACGGGCTCTGCGCGTCCGCCGGGATCGCGGTGAGGCGCCCGACGCGTTCGCTCATGCCCCAGCGGCCGACCATGCCGCGGGCCAGGTTGGTGACCTGTTCCAGGTCGTTCTCCGCGCCCGTGGTGATGACGTCGAAGACGACGTGTTCGGCGGCCATGCCGCCCAGCGCGCCGATGATCCGGCCGCGGAGGTAGTCCTGCGTGTAGGAGTAGCGGTCGGCGTCGGGGGTCGAGAGGGTGACGCCGAGCGCCCGGCCGCGCGGCACGATCGTGACCTTGCGGACCGGGTCGGCTCCCGGCTGGAGCATGCCGAGCAGGGCGTGGCCGCTCTCGTGGTAGGCCGTGCGGCGGCGCTCCTCCTCCGGCATGACCAGGGCCCGCGCCGCGCCCAGCTGGACCTTCTCCAGGGCGTCCATGAAGTCCGCCCCGGTGACCTGGCTCTGCTTGCGCTTCACCGCGAGGAGGGCGGCTTCGTTGGCCAGATTGGCGAGGTCCGCGCCGGTCATGCCGGGTGTGGTGCGGGACACCTGGGCGAGGTCCGCGTCGGCGGCGAGGGGGATCTCGCGGGTGTGGATCCGCAGGATGGCCTCGCGGCCGGCCCGGTCCGGCGGGGAGACCGACACCGTCCGGTCGAAGCGGCCGGGGCGGGTGAGCGCCGGGTCCAGGACGTCGGGCCGGTTGGTGGCGGCGAGGACGACCACGCCCTCCGAGCCGGAGAAGCCGTCCATCTCGGTCAGGATCTGGTTCAGGGTCTGTTCGCGCTCGTCGTGGCCCCCGAGGCCGGCGCCGCCGCCGCGGGCCCGGCCGATGGTGTCGATCTCGTCGATGAAGACGATGGAGGGGGCCACCTTCCGGGCCTCGGAGAAGAGTTCGCGGACGCGGGAGGCGCCGACGCCGACGATCATCTCGATGAACTCGGAGGCGGAGGCGGAGAAGAACGGCACTCCGGCCTCGCCGGCGACCGCCCGCGCCAGCAGCGTCTTGCCGGTGCCGGGCGGCCCGGCGAGCAGCACCCCGCCGGGCATCCGGGCGCCCAGGGCGCGGTACTGCTGGGGGTGCTTGAGGAAGTCCACGACGTCGCTGAGTTCGCCCTTGACCTCGTCGATGCCGGCCACGTCGGCGAAGGTGGTGCGCCTGCCGCCCTCCAGCTCGACGGGCTTGGGCGGCTGTTTGCGGCCCAGTGCGCCGACGCCGCCCATGGCGGAGCCCATGCGGCGGGCGATGAACACCCACAGCAGGACCAGCAGCAGCATGGGGGCCAGCGAGATCAGCAGGTTCGCCAGGAGGCTGCGCTGCACGACGACCGGGGAGGCGGTGACGACGACGTCGTGCTTGCTGAGGTTCGCCCACAGCTGGTCGTCGGCGAACGCCGGGCGCTGGGTGACGAACTTCGTGTAGTCGCCCTTGTCGCCGTCGGGCAGCGGCTGCTTGTTCTTCAGCTCGCCCTGGATCGCGTCGCCCTTGGAGTAGATCTTCGAGACGTTGCCGTCAGCGACCTGCTTGCTGAACTCCGTGTAGGAGATCGTCGGCTCGTCGCCCTCGTTGAAGAACGACAGCACCACGTTGGTGATCAGGAAGACGATCAGGGCGGCGAGGATCAGTCCGCGCCAGCCCCCGGGCATCCGCCTCCGGGGTGGCGGTGAGGGCGGCGCGCCCTCGGAACGCCAGGGCGTGTCGGCGCGGTCACGAGGCGGTACGGGGGTGGGGCTGGGCACGTGGCCTCCTTACTGCCGTCCTCGGGGCCGACCATAAGGGATATAACTCCCCATTGCGCCCGCTGAGGGTAGGCAGAAGGGCCCCGGCCGGATCATCCGGCCGGGGCCCTTCGGCTCCTGCTGCCCTTACTTCATGAACTTCTTGAACTCGTCCGGAAGGTCGAAGTCCTGGCCGCCCTGGCCGCCGGCGGGAAGGCCGAACGGGCTGCCGGTGGCGGGCGGGGCGCTCTGCGGGCCCTGCTCCCGGCGGGCCGCTGCGGCCGCCTCCTCTTCCTTGCGCTTCATCGGGTTGCCGCTCTTGCGCTTGCCCTTGGCCTGCTTGACCTGCTTCTTCTGCCGGCCGGGGCCGCCGCCCATCCCGGGGATGCCGGGCATGCCGGGCATCCCGCCGCCCTGCGCCATGCGGGACATCATCTTGCGGGCCTCGAAGAAGCGCTCGACCAGGTTCTTGACGGCGCTGACCTCGACACCGGAGCCCTTGGCGATACGGGCGCGGCGCGAGCCGTTGATGAGGTGCGGGTCCTGGCGCTCGGCCGGGGTCATCGACTTGATGATCGCGGCGGTGCGGTCCACGTCGCGCTCGTCGATGTTGTTGATCTGGTCCTTGATCTGGCCCATGCCGGGGAGCATGCCGAGCAGCTTGGAGATGGAGCCCATCTTCCGGACCTGCTCCATCTGGGCCAGGAAGTCGTCGAGCGTGAACTCCTTCGGGCCCTTCGCCAGCTTGGCCGCCATCTTCTCGGCCTCGGCCTGGCTGAAGGTCTTCTCGGCCTGCTCGATGAGGGTGAGCATGTCACCCATGTCGAGGATCCGGCCCGCCATGCGGTCGGGGTGGAACGCGTCGAACTCGTCGAGCTTCTCGCCGTTGGAGGCGAACATGATCTGCTTGCCGGTGACGTGCGCGATCGAGAGCGCGGCACCGCCGCGGGCGTCGCCGTCGAGCTTGGAGAGCACGACGCCGTCGAAGCCGACGCCGTCGCGGAAGGCCTCTGCGGTGTTGACCGCGTCCTGACCGATCATGGCGTCGACGACGAAGAGGATCTCGTCGGGGCTGACGGCGTCGCGGATGTCCGCGGCCTGCTGCATCAGCTCCTGGTCGATGCCGAGGCGGCCGGCGGTGTCGACGATGACGATGTCGTACTGCTTGGTGCGGGCGTACTCGATGGAGTCCTTGGCCACCTGCACCGGGTCGCCGATGCCGTTGCCGGGGGCGGGCGCGTAGACCGCGACACCGGCGCGCTCGGCGACGACGCTCAGCTGGTTGACGGCGTTGGGCCGCTGGAGGTCACAGGCGACGAGCAGCGGGGAGTGGCCCTGGCCCTTGAGCCAGAGGCCGAGCTTTCCGGCGAGGGTGGTCTTACCGGCACCCTGGAGACCGGCGAGCATGATCACGGTGGGCGCGGTCTTGGCGAAGCGCAGCCGCCGGGTCTCGCCGCCGAGGATCGAGACGAGCTCGTCGTTGACGATCTTGAGGACCTGCTGGCCCGGGTTCAGGGCCTTGGAGACCTCTTCGCCGCGGGCGCGCTCCTTGACGTTCGCGATGAAGGAGCGGACCACGGGGAGGGCGACGTCGGCCTCGAGGAGGGCGATACGGATTTCCCGCGCCGCAGCGTCGATGTCCTGCTCGGAGAGGCGTCCTTTGCCCCGGAGGGACTTGAAGGTCGCGCTGAGGCGGTCGGAAAGCGTATCGAACACGGTGGTCGCGATTCCTCGGGTCGGGGGCGTGTGGTCGTCCCCCAGGGTATCGGGCCCTCCCCCTGTCCGGGGACCCGCCCGTTCCCGGCCCCGGGCTGGACCCCGGAACCCGCGCCCCACACGCGGCAGGGGCCGTTTCCGGCCGGCCCGCGTTCGGGGACCGGGTTCCGGTGCGCAGCCCGTCAGCGGAGGGCCGCCTCCAGTGCGGCGGCCAGGGCCGCGGCCGCCGGGGGCGGCAGCGGTTTGCCGTCGGGGTCGACCACGTACAGGGAGTCCACCGCGTTGGCTCCGAGGGTGGAGACGTGGGCGCTGCGCACGCGGACTCCGGAGGCTTCCAGCGCGCGCCCGACACGGTGCAGCAGGCCGACCGCGTCGGGGGCCCGCACCTCCAGGACCGTGGCCGTCGAGGACACCTCCGGGACCACCGTGACCCGGGGCGGCGGCGGGACGACCCCGCGCCGTCGCGGGTACGCCGCCTCCCGGTCGGCCAGCTTCGCCTGGATGTCCAGGGAGCCGTCCAGCGCCCGGATCAGGTCCGTGCGCAGCCGGGCCGCCTGCGGCAGGGAGCCGTACTCGGCGGCCACCCTCCACCGCAGGACCAGGACCTCGCCCGGCAGGTCCGGGAGCTCCAGCGAGCGCAGGTCCGCGGCCCGGACGGTGAGCCGGTGCAGGGCGAGGACTCCGGCCACCGCCGGGAGGACCCCCGGCTGGTCCGGGACGGCCACCACCAGCTCGGCCCCGACGGCGTCGTCCTCCTCCTGGCGTGCGAGCAGCGCCAGTACGGGCTCGCGGGTGCGCAGTGCCTCCACCGCGAGCCGCTCCTGTTCGGTCGTCGGGATGGCCGGCTCCGCGGCGGCGGACGGCGCTCCCCGCAGGACCGAGGCGACGCGGGCCACCAGGTCGTCGACGAGCGAGCCCCGCCAGGTGCTCCACGCCGCGGGCCCGGTGGCGAGGGCGTCCGCCTCGGTCAGCGCGTGCAGGATCTCCAGGGTGCCGGGCGATCCGACGGCGTCCGCCACGGACCGGACCGTCGCCGGGTCGTCGAGGTCGCGCCGCGTCGCGGTGTCGATCAGCAGCAGGTGGTGGCGTACGAGGACCCCGAGCACGGCGGCGTCCTGCGCGTCGAAGCCCACCCGTGCCGCCACGTCGCGGGCGATGGTCTCGCCCGCCACCGAGTGGTCCCCCGGCCAGCCCTTGCCGATGTCGTGCAGGAGGGCGGCCATCAGCAGCAGGTCGGGGCGGCCGACCCGGCGGGTCAGGGCCGAGGCGCGGACCGCCGTCTCGATCAGGTGCCGGTCCACGGTCCAGGTGTGCACGGGGTTGCGCTGCGGGCGGCACCGCACCCGTTCCCAGTCCGGCAGCAGCCGGGTGATCAGGCCCTCCGCCTCCAGGGCCTCCCAGACGGCGACCGTGGGCTCCCCCGCCCCGAGCAGGGTCACCAGCTGCTCGCGCGCCTCGGCGGGCCACGGCACCGGCAGCGGCTTGGCCTGCGCCGCGAGCCGTCGTACGGCGTGCAGGGACACCGGCAGACCCGCCTGAGCGGCCGCGGCGCCGAACCTCAGGGCCAGGACCGGGTCGCGGTCGGGCCGGGCGGCCAGGGCCAGGACGGCCTCGCCGTCGGACTCCACGACGCCTTCGGCCAGCGGCGCCCGCTCGGCGGCGGCCCCCCGGGTCCCGAGCAGCCCGCGCAGCCTCGGCCGGGCCGCCCGGGCCCGCAGGACCCGCCCGACCTCCCGCCAGGTGACGTCGCCGGCGTAGGCGACGACCCGCGCGGCCTCGTACACCTCGCGCAGCAGCGCGTCGGCGTCGAGCAGTCCCAGCCGCGCCGCGACCTGGTCCTGCTCCTGGAGCGCGAGCCGGTCGGTGGCCCGGCCCGTCACCAGGTGCAGGGCGTCCCGCGCGTCCAGCAGCCGCCGCCGGGCGTCGGCCAGTCCCTCGCGCGGGGCGTCGGCCAGCCAGGACGCGGCGACCGCCCGCAGCGCGGTGGCGTCGCGGAGCCCACCGCGGGCCTCCTTGAGGTCGGGTTCCAGCAGGAAGCGGAGCTCCCCGGCCTGCTCGGCCCGCTCCCGGCACAGGGAGTGCAGCTGCGGGAGCCGCCTGGCGGCCTGGTTGCGCCAGTCGGCCAGGACCGAGGTGCGCAGTCCCGCGAGGAGGCCCGCGTCGCCCGCGACCGGCCGGGCGTCGAGCAGCCCCAGGTGCACCTTGAGGTCCTCGCCGGCGGTCTTGCGGGCCTCGGCCGGGGTCCGCACCGAGTGGTCGAGGGCGACGCCCAGGTCCCACACGGGGTACCAGAGGCGGTCGGCCAGGGCGCTCAGGGCCCGCGGCTCGGCCTTGCCGTCGTGGAGCAGCAGCAGGTCGAGGTCGCTGCGCGGGGAGAGTTCGGCGCGCCCGTAGCCGCCGACGGCGACGAGGGCGGCGCCGCGCACCCCGGTCTCGCGCTGGGCCGTGGCGAACAGGGCGGCCAGCCAGTCGTCGGTCAGTGCGGCCAGCGCGGAACGCCGCGAAGGCCCGGACCGCGACTCCTCCTGGAGGAGTCGCAGCCGGGCCGCGGCGTACCCGCTGGGTCCCGCGCCGGACGGTTCACCGGAGTCACCGGTCGTGTGCTGTTCGACGCTCGTCACCCGGGTGCTCCCGTCGCCTAGAGCGCTTCTGCGCCGCGCTCGCCGGTGCGGACGCGGATGATCGCGTCCACGGGCACGCTCCACACCTTCCCGTCACCGATCTTCCCGGTGCGGGCCCCCTTGACCAGGACCTCCATCACCGATTCGGCGTCGTCGTCCTCGACGACCACCTCGATGCGGATCTTCGGTACGAGGTCCACGGTGTACTCGGCGCCGCGGTAGACCTCGGTGTGACCGCGCTGGCGGCCGTACCCGCTGGCCTCGGAGACCGTGAGCCCCTGGACTCCGAACCGCTGGAGTGCGTCCTTGATCTCGTCCAGCCGGTGCGGCTTGACGATCGCGGTGATCAGCTTCATGCGTCAACCTTCTTGCTCGCGGCGGCAGCGGGGGCGGGTGCGGCGGTGCTCCGGGAGGAGGCCCCGCCGCCGGCTCCGCTGAAGTCGTAGGCGGTCTCGGCGTGCTCGACCTGGTCGATGCCGGAGACCTCGTCGTCCTCGGTGACCCGCATCCCGATCGTCTTGTCGAGGAGGAAGGCGAGGACCGCGGACACGACGAGAGAGTAGGCGAGGACGGAGAAGACCCCGACGGCCTGCTTGCCGAGCTGTTCGAGGCCGCCGCCGTAGAACAGGCCGGCCGCGTCGGACTGGACGCCGCCGGTGGCGAAGAGGCCGACCAGCAGCGAGCCGATGACACCGCCGACGAGGTGGACGCCGACCACGTCGAGGGAGTCGTCGAAGTTGAACTTGTACTTGAGGCCGACGGCCATGGCGCAGACGACGCCGGCGATGGCGCCGATGGCGATCGCGCCGAGCGGGGAGCAGGAACCGCCGGAGGGGGTGATCGCGACGAGGCCGGCGACCGCGCCGGAGGCGGCGCCCAGGGTGGTGAAGGAGCCGTGGCGCAGCTTCTCGTAGCCCAGCCAGGCAAGCATGGCGGCGGCGGTGGCGACCTGGGTGTTGACGAACATGACCGCGCCCACGCCGTCGTCGTTGCCGAGCCAGGATCCGGCGTTGAAGCCGAACCAGCCGAACCAGAGCAGACCGGCGCCGAGCATCACGAGCGGGAGGCTGTGGGGGCGCATCGGGTCCTTCTTGAAGCCGACGCGCTTGCCGATCACCAGGATGACGCCGAGGGCCGCGGCGCCGGCGTTGATGTGGACGGCGGTGCCGCCCGCGAAGTCGATGACGCCGAGCTTGAAGAGCCAGCCGCCCGCGCCCCAGACCCAGTGGGCGACGGGGAAGTAGACGACGGTGACCCACAGGGCGGTGAACAGGGCCCAGGCGCTGAACTTCACGCGGTCGGCGAGGGCGCCGCTGATCAGGGCGGGGGTGATGACGGCGAACATCAGCTGGAAGACGGCGAAGACGTAGACCGGGATGGTGTAGCCGTCCCACAGCTCGGTGATGCCGATGCCGCTGAGGCCGACGTAGTCGGAGGACCAGCCGATGAAGCCGCCGGAATCGGTGCCGAAGGCGAGGCTGAAGCCGTAGAGGACCCAGAGGATCGTGACGATCCCGAGGCTGATGAAGCTCATCATCAGCATGTTGAGGCTGCTCTTGACGCGGACCATGCCTCCGTAGAAGAAGGCGAGTCCCGGGGTCATCAGCATGACCAGGGCGGAGCAGATGAGCATGAACCCGGTGTTCGCGGCAGACAGCGTCGGGGCGTCTGCCGCGAGGGTCGTGATGGCTGATGCCATCGGCGTCTCCTCGTCGTCGGTACGTTCGCGTGCGGGCGATCGTGAAAACCTGAGCGGCGCAAGGCGTAAGGCCGGGGGGTGGGGGCCTGGGGGCTGGCCGGTTATTGGCCCTGAGATTCGCGCAGGCCGGTTTCCGGCGGCGCCGCTGGGTGTTTCGCCCCGATGACGAAGCCATCCGTGCTGTTACAGCACGATGAACAGCCGCAACCGTGAATCGAGCGGCCACGACGGCGGGCGACCGCCTCAGCGAGAGCGGCGCCGGTCCAGGCGCAAGGGGATGGCCGGCCGCGGCAGCACCCGGGGTGACCTGGCTGGGGGAGCCTGATCGGGCTTCACGGGGTGACTGCCGCGGCCGGGGCCTCGGGGGCGGGTGCGGGCCGTCAGACGGCTGCCGCGGCCTCGGGGAGCCGGGAGGCGAGCTGGTCGGTCAGCCGGACCACGTCGGCGACGTCGCCGTACTCGCGGGCGGCGGTGTCGACCGTCTTGCGGATCCGGGTGTTCACCCGTTCGGAGCGCACCTTTTCCGCCACCTTCAAGGCGCGGTCGACGAGGACGACGGCCTGCTCGGGCTCGCGCTGGAGCAGGTGCACGGTGGCCATGCCGATGAGGTTGAGGCTGTAGGAGCGCTGGTGTTCCTCGTCCTTCTCGAAGAGCTCCACGGCCCGCTGCATGACGGGTTCGGCGAGGGAGGCGTACATGGGGCTGCGCCCGGCCACGTAGGCCAGGTCACGGTACGAGTGGGAGTTCTCGCCGTTGAGCTCGGCCTCGGAGAAGAAGCGGATCCAGTCGGGTTCGGGCTCGCCGCCGAAGTCGACGTCGGCGAAGGTGTCCTCGGCCATCCGCACGGCCCGCTTGCAGCGGCTGGGCTGGCCCATGTTGGCGTAGGCGCGGGCCTCCATCGCATACAGCATGGCCTGGGTGCGCGGGCCGGCGGAGTCACGGCTGCCGTACTGGGCCAGGTGGATGAGTTCCAGGGCGTCCTCGGGCCGGCCCAGGTGGATCATCTGACGGCTCATGTTGGAGAGGATGTACGAGCCGAGGGGCTTGTCGCCGCCCTCCTTGGCGGCGTGCAGGGCGAGGACGAAGTACTTCTGCGCGGTGGGGTGCAGGCCGATGTCGTAGCTCATCCAGCCGGCGAGTTCGGCGAGTTCCGCGGCGACCTTGAAGAGCCGCCGCATCACGGGCGCCGGGTGGTTCTCCTGGAGCAGGTCGGTGACCTCGTGGAGCTGGCCCACGACGGCCTTGCGGCGCAGTCCGCCGCCGCACTGGGCGTCCCACTGGCGGAACATCACGGTGGTGGCTTCGAGGAGGCCGAGTTCCGGTTCGGAGAGCCGCGGGGGGCGGTGGCCGCTGAGGGCTCCGGACGCCCCCGCCTCGCGGGGGCCCGGGTCGGTGGGGGGGACCGGGACGAGCCAGCGCTGCATGGGTTCGATGAGGGCGGGGCCGGCGGAGAGGGCGAGGGAGGTCCCCAGGAAGCCGCGACGGGCCAGCATCAGGTCGCTGCGGGAGAACTCGCCGAGCAGCTCGACGGTCTGCGGGCCGGCCCAGGGCAGGTCGACGCCGGAGACGGAGGGCGTCTGATGGGCGGTGCGCAGGCCGAGCTGCTCGATGGCGACGACGGAGCCGAAGCGCTCGGAGAACAGCTCGGACAGGATCCGCGGGACGGGCTCGCGGGGCTGCTCGCCGTCGAGCCAGCGGCGCACCCGGGAGGTGTCCGTGCTGATGTGGTGGGCGCCCATCTGGCGGGCGCGCCGGTTCACCTGGCGGGCGAGCTCGCCCTTGGACCAGCCGCTGCGGACGAACCAGGAGGTCAGTTGCTCATTGCGGCCCGCGGAGTCTGGGGCCTCCGGGTCGTCGCTCGTTCCGCTTGCGCCGTTGCCGCTCACTGGAACGCCCCCATCCACTCAGCCTCTTCACACGAAACCCTGGCTGGTGCGGCGAGCGCCGCCACGGACCTTCACAGATCCTCCACACGTTGCCTCCGGCATAACCACGGACGGCCCGCCTTCGGGGTTTGGTGCACTGAAAGTAATCCTACGATCACCCCCTCCGCGAGGTCGATTCCGGAAACGCCACCATTCGCCACCCCTTTGAATGAACTAGCCGCCCGCCAGGCGCGATTCACTTGACACCGAGGCGAAAACGATCGGATGTACGGGAGTGCACCGGGGGCGCGCGCGGCGAGGAGTGCGCCGGTCGGCCCCTTCGGGCACCGGGCTCGGGCCCGGCCCCGCATCCCGTCCGGCCGACGTCGTAACCACCTGCGCGTCCGACCCGTTGGAGGGGGCATGGGCATGGGCTTCACGATCGGCGGCAGCCGCAGCACCAAGGAGTTCCGTTCCGGCTCGCGGCGCCGCGGCCGGACCTCGGAGTGCACGGCGGTCGCGGAGTACACCGGACTGTGGGGCTGGGACGTGGTTCCCGGCGCCCGGGCCGCGGCCCCCGCCCGCGGCTGCTCCTGCGGTCATGTCGAATGCGGCGCGCCGGGGGCGCATCCGCTGCCCCTGGCCCCGACCGTCCCGGCGGGCGCCACCCTCGACGAGGTCACCGAGACCTGGGGCGGGTACCCGGGCGCCGCGGTCCTGCTCCCCGTCGGCCGCACCTTCGACGTCATCGAGGTCTCCCGGGAGGCGGGGCGCCGTGCGCTGGTCCGTCTGGAGCGGATGGGCCTGCCGCTCGGGCCGGTCACCGAGACCCCGGACGGCCGGGCCCAGTTCCTCGTGGCCCCGGGTGCGGCCGCCGAGCTGCCGCAGCTGCTGTACCGGATGGGCTGGGACGACGCCGATCTCGATCTGCGCGCACTGGGGCCCGGCGCCTTCCTGACGGCCCCTCCCTCCGACTACGCCGGGCTCGGCCCGGTGGGCTGGCTGCGGCCGCCCGCGCTCGACTCGGCGGGCGGCCCGCCGCAGGCCCGGCTGCTGCTCGGCACCCTCGCGTACATCTGCCACCGGCTGCGGCGCCAGTAGGCGGCCCTACGGCGGCGCCCCCGTGTTCCGGCCGGAACACGGGGGCGCCGCTGTGCGTACTTGTCTGCGCTCAGTCGCCGATGAGGGCGTCCACGAACGCCTCCGGCTCGAAGGGCGCGAGGTCGTCGGCGCCCTCACCGAGGCCGATGAGCTTGACCGGGACGCCGAGCTCGCGCTGGACGGCGACGACGATGCCGCCCTTGGCGGTGCCGTCGAGCTTGGTCAGCACGATGCCGGTGATGTCCACGACCTCGGCGAAGACGCGGGCCTGGGCCAGGCCGTTCTGCCCCGTGGTGGCGTCCAGGACGAGCAGGACCTCGTCGAGCGGGCCGTGCTTCTCCACGACGCGCTTGACCTTGCCGAGCTCGTCCATGAGTCCGGTCTTGGTGTGGAGGCGGCCGGCGGTGTCGATGAGCACCACGTCGGCGCCCTCGGCGATGCCCTCCTTGACCGCGTCGTAGGCGATCGAGGCGGGGTCGCCGCCCTCGGGGCCCCGCACGGTGCGGGCGCCGACCCGTTCGCCCCAGGTCTGGAGCTGGTCGGCGGCGGCGGCGCGGAAGGTGTCGGCCGCGCCGAGCACCACGGAGCGGCCGTCGGCGACGAGCACGCGGGCCAGCTTGCCGGTGGTGGTGGTCTTGCCGGTGCCGTTGACGCCGACGACCATCACGACGCCGGGGGTGTCCGCGCCGCTCTCGGTCCTCACCGCGCGGTCGAAATCGGTGCCGACCAGGGTGAGCAGCTCCTCCTTGAGCAGGGTGCGCAGCTCGGCCGGGGTGCGGGTGCCGAGCACCTTGACCCGCTCGCGGAGCCGGTCGACGAGTTCCTGCGTGGGCACGACACCGACGTCGGCGATCAGGAGGGTCTCCTCGATCTCCTCCCAGGTGTCCTCGTCGAGGTGCTCGCGTGAGAGCAGCGTGAGCAGCCCCTTGCCGAGCGAGTTCTGCGACCGGGCGAGGCGGGCGCGCAGCCGGACCAGACGGCCGGCGGTGGGCTCGGGCACCTCGATCTCGGGTGCGGCCGGCGCCTCGGGCTCGGCGACGACGGGCGCCTCGGGAGCCGCAGCCTCCGCTTCGGGGAGGGCGACCTCCTCGATCGTGCGGCGGGGCTCTTCCGCCGTCTCTACGGCGTCCTCCCCCACCTGCGGTTCGGCGGGCGGGGCAGTGATGGTCGGCGTGCTGGGCGGCGCCGGGGGCGGCAGCTGCTTCTTCTTGCGGCTGCTGACCACGAGCCCGCTGATCGCGCCGACCGCGACCAGGGCGATGACTACGGCAAGGATGAGGATGTCCATAACTCGTCCAGTATCGGCCACGGCGGCCCCGGCCCCCCGGATCCGGCGGTACCGGCCGGTCCGTAAGCCCCTATTTGTGGACTTGGCGGCACATCTACGATGATGGGCGACTTCCCCGTACGCCCCGCCCACCCGGAGTACTGCATGCCTGCCGAGCCCGCCGACGGCGCGATACACGGCGCGACACAGCCGCCGACCGAGACGTCGGTCGAGACCCGCGGACTCGAACCCGTCCCGGACGGCGAGCGCACCGGCAGGGTCCGCGAGCTCGTGCCCACCTGGGTCGCCGCCAACATCAGCGTGCTGCTGCTGACGATGGGCGCCGGCCTGGTGATCTTCAACCAGCTCAACATCTGGCAGGTGCTGGTCGTCGCGATCGCCGCGCCCGTCGTCTCGTACGGGCTCGTCGGGTTGATCTCGATCGCCGGGAAGCGCGGCGGCTCCCCCGGCATGGCGCTCTCGCGAGCCGTGTTCGGCCAGCGCGGAAACCTCTTCCCCGGCGCCCTGATCTGGGTCGCCCGCTGGGGCTGGGAGACCATCAACGCGGTCAGCGGAGCGTTCGCCGTGCTCACCGTTGTGGACCTGCTGTTCGGCGTGCGGAAGAACACCGCGCTGATCGTGGTCACCCTGCTGCTCTTCGTCGGCTGCACCTTCCTGGTGTCCGGCCTCGGCATCAGCGCGCTGCGCGTCTGCTCGACCTGGTCGACGTACCTCTTCGGCGCATTCAGCGTGCTGGTGCTCGGCTATCTGGTCGTGGAGAGCGACTGGTCCGCCGTCTTCGCCAAGCCTGCCGGTTCGACCGCGATGATGATCGCCGGTATCGGCACAATCGCCGCGGGCGGCATCAGCTGGGTCCCGTCCGGCCCGGACTTCACCCGCTACCTGCCGCGCACGGCCTCTTCCCGGGGCGTGGTCGGCGCGACGATCGGCGGCGCGGCCGTCGTCGTGATCCCGATGGTGCTGATGGGCGCGGTCATGGCGGTGGGCACCCCGGACCTGGCCACGGCGCAGGACCCGGTCTCCTTCATCGGCAATCTGCTGCCCGCCTGGATCGCGGTGCCGTACCTGCTGATCGCGCTCGTCGGCATGCTGCTGATCAACTCGATGTCCATGTACTCGGCCGGCTTCACGGCGCAGACCCTGGGCGTCAAGGTCCCGCGCGCGGCGGCCGTCAGCGTCAACGCGGTCATCAGCCTGGTCTTCGGCTTCCTCCTGATGGTGGTCGCGACCAGCTTCTTCGGCTCGTTCATCTCGTTCCTGACGCTGCTCGCCGTGGCCTTCTCCGCGTGGATCGGCGTGTTCGGGGTCGACATGCTGCGCCGGCCCTCGTACGACGGCGCCGCGCTGCTGGACACCACCCCCTCCAGCGCCTACTGGTACCGGGGCGGGTTCGCCTGGCAGGCCATGACCGCGTGGGGCGTGGCTCTGGTCGTCGGGCTGCTGTTCACCAAGGTCGACTGGTTCGGCGGGCCGCTGGCCGGCACCTGGGTCGGGCGCAACGGCCTGGGCTGGGCGGCGGGCGTCGTCACCTCCGGCGTGCTGTACGCGGTGCTGCCGCGCACGGCGGCTCCGGCGGGCCCCGGGGCCGAGGAGCCCGCACCCGTCGCCGCCGGATCCCTGTCCAACTGACGCCACGTCAGCTAGCGTCCCCCTTCGCCCGCCCACCCACATCCGGCGAAGGGGGACTTCTCCATGCCCATCACCGTGGCCCGGTTCAATCTCGTCGATCCGAACGGGACCCCCGAGACGCTCGCCGCCCGCTACAGGGCCGCCCTGGAGATGGCGAGGTACGCGGACGACCGCGGGATCGACACCGTCCAGACCGAGGAGCACCACGGCACGACGAACAACTGGCTGCCCTCGCCGTTCGCCTTCGCGGGTGCGGTCTTCGGCGCCACCCGCCGGATCGCGGTCACGGTCTCGGCGATCATCGGGCCGCTGTACGACCCGCTGAGGGCCGCCGAGGACATCGCGGTCCTGGACCTGCTGAGCGGCGGTCGCCTGGTGACGGTCGCGGGCATCGGCTACCGGCCTGAGGAGTACGAGCAGCACGGCGTCGAGTGGGGCCGGCGCGGCAGGCTCCAGGACGAGCTGCTGGAAACGCTGCTGAAGGCGTGGACCGGTGAGCCGTTCGAGTACCGGGGCCGCACGGTACGGGTCACCCCGCGGCCGTTCACACAGCCGCACCCGATGCTCCTGGTCGGCGGCAGCTCCAAGGCGGCGGCCCGGCGCGCGGCCCGGCTCGGGCTGCCGTTCTTCCCCAGCGCGCACCTGCCGGAGCTGGAGGCGTACTACCAGGAGCAGCTCGCGGAGCACGGGACGCAGGGCTTCTGCATGATGCCCGCGGCCGAGACCCCGCTGCTGCACGTCGCGGAGGACCCGGACCGGGTGTGGGCCGAGTTCGGGGAGCACTTCCTGCACGAGGCGGGCACGTACGCGTCGTGGCAGTCGAAGGACATCCGCAGCGCCGTACGGTCGGCCGCGCGCTCGGTGGCGGAGCTGCGGGCGGAGGGCGTGTACCGGGTGCTGACCCCGGACGAGGCGGTCGCGTACGCCGGGCGTGCGGGCGAGGCGGGGAACCTGGTGCTGCACCCGCTGTGCGGCGGGATGCCGCTGGACGAGGGCTGGCGCAGCCTGCACCTGCTGTGCGAACAGGTGCTGCCCCGGCTCAGGGTCTGAGCGGGGGCAGCACCTGCCGTAAGAGGAGAGGGGGTGTTGGCGGGGGTGGTTACCCCATCTCCTCCAACGCCTTGCCCTTGGTCTCCGGCACCCATTTGAGGATGAACGGGATCGAGAGCACGGCGAAGAACGTGTAGATCACGTAGGCGCCCGACAGGTTCCAGTCGGACAGCGACGGGAACGTGACGGTGATGAGCCAGTTGGCGATCCACTGGGCGGACGCCGCCACGCCGAGGGCCGCGGCGCGGATGCGGCCGGGGAACATCTCGCCGAGCAGCACCCAGACCACCACGCCCCAGGACAGGGCGAAGAAGAGCACGAAGAAGTTGGCGGCGACCAGGGCCACGATGCCCTGCGCGTGCGGCAGGGAGATGTCGTCGCCGGTTCCGGACTTGAACGAGAACGCCCAGGCCGCCGTCCCGAGCGACAGGGCCATGCCGACGGAGCCGATGAGCGCCAGGGGCTTGCGGCCGAGCCGGTCCACGAAGACCATCGCGATCACCGTACCGATGATGTTCACGACGGACGTCTCGAAGGAGTACAGGAACGAGGAGCTCGGGTCGATGCCGACCGACTGCCACAGCGAGGAGCTGTAGTAGAAGATCACGTTGATGCCCACGAGCTGCTGGAAGACGGAGAGGCCGATGCCGACCCACACGATGGGCAGGAAGCCGAAGCGGCCGCCGAGCAGGTCCCGGAAGGTGGACTTGTGCTCGGAGCGCATGGCGCGGTCGATCTCGCGTACGCGGGCGTCGGCGTCGATGCCCTTGCCCTCGACGTCCCGCAGGACCTCCTTGGCCTTCTCCGTGCGGCCGACCGAGACCAGGAAGCGCGGGGATTCGGGGATGGCGAAGGACAGCACGCCGTAGAGGACGGCCGGGACGACCATCACGCCGAGCATCCACTGCCAGGCTTCCAGGCCGCCGATCTCGCCGCGCTGTTCGCCGTTGGCGAGGTTGAGGATGCCCCAGTTGACCAGCTGCGAGACGGCGATGCCGATGACGATGGCCGCCTGCTGGAAGGAGGCCAGCCGGCCGCGGTAGGCGGGCGGGGAGACCTCGGCGATGTAGGCGGGGCCGATGACCGAGGCCATGCCGATCCCGAAGCCGCCGATGACCCGCCAGGTGGCGAGGTCCCAGAGGGCGAAGGGAAGGGCCGAGCCGATGGCGCTCGCGGTGAACAGGACGGAGGCGATCTGCATGCAGCGGATGCGGCCGATCCGGTCGGCGATGCGGCCGGCGGTGGCGGCGCCCAGCGCGCAGCCGATCAGGGCGGCGGCGATCACCTGGGCGAGTGCGGCCGATCCGACGTCGAAGCGGTCGCGGATGGCCTCCACGGCGCCGTTGATGACGGAGCTGTCGTAGCCGAAGAGGAAGCCGCCCATGGCCGCGGCCGCGGTGATGAAGATGACGTGGCCGAGGTGGTCGGGCTGGGACGCGCTTCCACCGCCTGACGCGGGTGCGTTCGCTGTGCTGGTCAAGGTGCGCTCCTGGGCCCGGCGGCGACGGCGGGCTGTCTGGGGGATCTCGTTGTTGCTTGCTCGTGTTCCTCTAGTGGCGCACAGCAAACTGCTTGCCACCACCTGAACGTCAACACGGCACAGCAGAGCCTATGGCTTCACTTTCTGAAGTCAATAGGAGGGATGAACCCGATTATTCACAGAGCAGAACAGAGAGCCCTAGCGAAGTGCGTTCACTAAATGAAGTGAAAGATCAACGAAGACGCTGACTGATGACCTTCGAGACGCCGTCGCCCTGCATGGAGACGCCGTACAGCGCGTCGGCGACCTCCATCGTCCGCTTCTGGTGCGTGATCACGATCAGCTGCGAGCTCTCCTGGAGCTCCTCCATGATCCGGATCAGCCGCTGCAGGTTGGTGTCGTCGAGCGCCGCCTCGACCTCGTCCATCACGTAGAACGGGCTGGGGCGGGCCTTGAAGATGGAGACCAGCAGCGCAACGGCCGTCAACGACCGCTCTCCGCCCGAGAGCAGCGAGAGCCGCTTGACCTTCTTCCCCGGCGGCCGGGCCTCCACGTCGACGCCGGTCGTCAGCATGTTGTCGGGGTCGGTGAGGATCAGCCGGCCCTCGCCACCGGGGAACAGCCGCGAGAACACCCCCTCGAACTCCCGGGCCGTGTCCCGGTACGCCTCCGTGAACACCTGCTCGACGCGCTCGTCGACCTCCTTCACGACCTGAAGGAGATCGGCCCGGGTCTTGCGCAGGTCCTCCAACTGCTCGCTCAGGAACCGGTGGCGCTCCTCCAGTGCCGCGAACTCCTCCAGGGCGAGCGGGTTGACCTTGCCGAGCTGCTGGTACGCGCGCTCGGCCGCCTTCAGCCGCTTCTCCTGCTGCGCGCGTACGAAGGGACCCGGCTCGGCGGCCCCGTCCGGGGTCTCCCCCTCGGCGGGCGGGCTCGGCGGCACCGGCTGGTCCGGGCCGTACTCGGCGACGAGCCCCGCCGCCTCCATCCCGAACTCCTCCAGCGCACGCGCCTCCACCTGCTCGATGCGCAGCCGCTTCTCGGCGCCGAGCACCTCCCCGCGGTGCACCGAGTCGGTGAGCTTGTCGAGCTCGCCCTTGAGGTCGCGGCCCCGCGACCGGGCCTCGCCGAGCTCCCGCTCGCGCAGCCCCTTGGCCTGCTCGGCCGCGGCGCGCTCCTGCTCGGCCCGGCGCAGCGAGACCTCCAGGTGCGCGAGCAGCTGCCGGGCGCCGTCGGCGACCGCCCGGGCCACCTCCTCCTCGTGGCGCAGCCGTGCCCGGCGCCGCTCGGCGCGGGCCCGGGCCTCGCGCTCCGCACGGGCGCCACGGTCGAGCGCGTCGGCCCGGCCGGCCAGGCCCTTGACCCGCTCCTCGTGCGTCCGCAGCTGGAGACGGGCCTCCATCTCGGTCTGCCGGGCGTTGGCCCCGTCGGCCGCGAGCCGGTCCCGCACCGCGCTGTCGGGCTCCTCCTCCACGGGCGTCTCCTCGGCGACGGCCAGCCGTTCGGCGCACTCCTCGACGTCGGCCAGCGCCTGCTCCAGCGCGTCCTGCGCCTTGGCGGCGGCCGCGGCACTGCGCTCGGCCTCCCCGGCCGCGCCCTTCGCCTGGCCGGCGAGCCGCCCCAGCTGCTGGGCCACCCCGGCCCGGGCCTGCTCCCCGGCCCGGCGGCGCTCGCCGGTCTCCTCGACCCGTGCGACGAGTTCCCGGCGCAGCTCCCGGGCGGCGTCCTGGGCCGCGCCCAGGTCCCGGCACCGGCCGTCCAGCCGCTCCAGTTCGGCGGCCGCCTCGTCGACGGCGGCCTGCACCTCGATCAGGCTGGGGGCCCCGGCGGAGCCGCCGTGCGCGAGGTGCGCGCCGAGGACGTCCCCGTCGAGGGTCACGGCGACGAGCTCGGGCCGCGCAGCGACGACGCGCTCGGCCTCGTCGAGGCTCCCGACGACGACGTAGTCGCGCAGCACCCACCCCGCCGCCCGCACGACCCCGGCATCCCCCTGCACCAGCCCCGCGGCCGACAACGCCGCAGAGCCGGGGTCCGGGGAAGGGGCGGGGTGAGGGAAGGCGGCCTCCGGCCCGGCGCCGTCGGCCGCGCACTCCCCCGGGACGGGGGGCTCGGCCGAACGGCCCACCGCATCCACGGCATCCGCACCGACGGCGCCGCCCTGCCCCGGGAAGGGCACCCCGGAGGGCGAACCCGCCCGGGCCGGAGCATCCGTGGCACCGCCCGGAAGCGGCCTCGTGACCGAACGGGCCGCCGGGGGCGTGGCGGCCGTGGCACCGCCCGGGCCCCCGGCCCGGCCCGGAAGCGGGCCCATGGCCGAACGGCCCACCGCATCCACGGCATCCGCACCGACGGCGCCCTCCCCCGGGAAGAGCGTCCCGGAGGGCGAACCCACCCGAGCCGCGGCGTCCGTGGCACCACCCGGAAGCGGGCTCGTGACCGAACGGCCCACCGCATCCGCGGCATCAGCGCCGACGGGGCTCTGCCCCGGGACGGGCACCCCGGAGGGCGAACCCGCCTCGGGCCGGGACTCGCCCTGGCCCGGGGCCGGGATCCCCGCCGGCGGCGGAGCGATCAGGAGGGTGGCCCGGCCGGAGTCGGTGGTCCGCAGGTGCCGGATGGCCTCGGCCGCGGCCTGCGGCGAGGACACCGCCAGCGCATCCGCTGCCGCGCCCAGCGCCGCCGCCACGGCGACCTCGTACCCCGGGGACACCGCCAGCCGCTCCGCCGCGGGCCCCAGCAGCCCCGCCAGCCGCTCCCGCGCCGCCAGCAGTGCTCCCGTGCCGTCCTTCCTGCGCAGTCCGAGCGCCAGTGCGTCCCGCCGCGCCGCCACCGCCGCCCGCGACCTCTCCGCGGCCGTCGCCGCGTCCCGCGCCTCGGCCAGCGCGGCCTCCGCAGCGGCGAGTTCCGCCCGCGCCGCCGCATACTCCGCGTCCACCGCCGGGTCTTCGAGCCCGCCGACCTCCTCGGCCAGCGCCTCGTACTCCGCCTGCGCGGCCGCGGCCCTGGTCTCGGCCCCGTCCCGCGCCGTCACCAGCCGCTCGATCTCCGCCTGCGCGGCGCCGGCCCGGGAGCGGGCGGCGCCCAGCCGTCCCGTGAGCCGGGCCAGGCCCTCGCGCCGGTCGGCGATGGCCCGCGCGGCGTCCCGCAGCCGCCGCTCCTCCTCGGCCAGCGACCGCTCCAGCCGGGCCCGGTGCTCCACGGTGTCCTCCAGGGCCCGCGAAGCCGCCTCCAGCGCGGCCGTCAGCTCCGCCTCCTGCTCGCGGATGCGCTCGGCCTCCCGTTCCATGTCCTCGGGGTCGCGGCCGCGCCGCTCCTCCTCCGCCGGCGCCGAGGCCGACTTGACCCGCGCGTCGGCCAGGGACACGGTCCCCCGTACGCGCTCGGCCAGCTGGGACAGCTCGTACCAGGTCTGCTGCGCCCGCTGGAGCCGCGGTGACAGCTGCCGCACCGTTTCCTCCAGCTCCGCCTCGCGCCGCAGCGCCTGCGCCAGCTGTGCCTCGGCCGCCTCCTTGCGCTCCTTCAGCGCCGCCTCGTCCGCGATCTCCGCGTCGAGCGCACCCCGCAGCGCGACCAGGTCGTCGGCGAGCAGCCGCAGACGTGCGTCGCGCAGGTCGGCCTGGATGACGGCGGCCCGCCGGGCCACCGCGGCCTGCCGTCCCAGCGGCTTGAGCTGGCGGCGCAGTTCGTCGTTCAGGTCCTGCACGCGTGCGAGGTTGGCCTGCATCGCGTCGAGCTTGCGCAGCGCCTTCTCTTTGCGCTTGCGGTGCTTGAGTACGCCTGCGGCCTCCTCGATGAAGGCGCGCCGGCCCATCGGGTCGGCGTGCAGGACGGAGTCCAGCTGGCCCTGGCCGACGATGACGTGCATCTCACGGCCGATGCCGGAGTCGGAGAGCAGCTCCTGGATGTCGAGCAGCCGGCAGGTGTCGCCGTTGATCTGGTATTCGCTGCTGCCGCCGCGGAACATGATCCGCGTGATGGTGACCTCGGCGTACTCGATCGGCAGCGCGCCGTCGGAGTTGTCGATGGTCAGTGACACCTCGGCCCGGCCGAGCGGCGGGCGCCCCGTGGTGCCGGCGAAGATGACGTCCTCCATCTTGCCGCCGCGCAGGGATTTGGCGCCCTGCTCCCCCATGACCCAGGACAGCGCGTCCACCACGTTGGACTTGCCGGAGCCGTTCGGGCCCACGACGCAGGTGATGCCGGGCTCGAAGCGCAGGGTGGTTGCGGAGGCAAATGACTTGAAGCCGCGGAGGGTCAGGGACTTGAGGTGCACGCCGCCGGACTCTACCTTCCGCGTCCGGTTTCACCCATGAAGGTGTACGGCACAACTGACCTCGCGGGAGGCGGCCCCCCACCTGGCCCAACGCTCAGGAAAGGCCCCAAGAAAGAAGGGACGCCGAAGCGTCCCTTGCAGATCATGCGGGGCTGGAGTCGAGCGACGAGTTGAGAGCGATCAGGTGAGCGCAGGCTCCGCCTGGGGTACGTCGATGTCGAT
The DNA here is from genome assembly GCF_044745505.1 of Streptomyces sp. NPDC086989. NCBI lineage: Bacteria > Bacillati > Actinomycetota > Actinomycetes > Kitasatosporales > Streptomycetaceae > Streptomyces > Streptomyces sp. NPDC086989. The sequence goes on along the minus strand of NZ_JBIVAL010000002.1, from coordinate 530,553 downwards.
GCGGTCCAGCAGCGAGTCTCCGTGCTGAGCGGCGGCCGCGTTCAGCGCGTCGTTTTCGGACTGAATCCGTACGAGCTCGGACTCGAGGTCCTGGACGCGCTGCTGAAGCCGTCGCATCTCGGCGAGGAGCCGCGGGTCAGAACCGCCGACGTAACCGAGAAGCGCCTTTGCCATGATGGATGGTCCTCCACACTGAGTGACCGACCGAAGCGGTGTGGGTCGTGAGGGAATCGCACCCGCGGATGTCCGACAGCGACTGTCAGTCACTGCACGCGTTTCTTGCTAACACTGCCAGCACTGCCAAACAGCTCAGGTGCGCGGGGCTTCCAGCGTCTCACCAAAAAGTTTGACGGTCAACACGATCACGCCCCGTATCGGCGGGCAGCCCGGGTCTCCCAAGGGATCTGGAGATCGTCCGTCACTCGAAGCCTTCCACGGTTCACGGCGCGCGGCAAGGCGTCGACGGCGAACGTGCAGATCCGGCCGGGTGCGGACCCCTGGGAGGTGTGATCAGTACATGATCAGTCGATCGGTCATCGGATCGCGAAGTCGTCGTAGCCACCGCGCGGTGTGCCCCAGATCTCTGTCACCCCGTCGACCCTCCCGGGCGTGTCGGCGGAGCGCAGCCACTCGAGGAGCCGGTGGCAATTCTCACGTTGCCCTTCGGCCACGACCTGTACCCGCCCGTCGTCCAGGTTGAGCGCGAAGCCGACGACCCCTCCGATCTCCAGGGCATTGGCCCTGGTGAACCAGCGGAAGCCCACTCTCTGTACGCGGCCGCGCACCCACGCGGTGAGGCGGACGTCTTCGTTCATGCGTGAACGCTAACCGGGCGGGGTCGTCCGGCTCACATCGCCCCCGCGCCACATCGCGTACAGTCGCGCACCAATGAACTCACCCATTTGGGTGAGTAAGGGATGATCTTGACTTTACGGAAGGGCACGTCGCCGATGGGACGCCACCGACTCCACGCCGCGCCGGGCCGCGACGGCACTCGCCGCACCCTCGTGCGCACCGGCCTGTTGGGCGTCTCCGTGGCAGTGGCCCTCGGCACGGCGGCCGTGACCACCGGCGTGGTGCCGGTCAGCACGTCCTTCCCCTACGTCGGCGTCAGCGCGGACAGCCCCGCTCCGAAGCCGCAGGCCGAGGCCTCGCCGAGCGCCAAGCCCGTCGCCGAGCAGCGGGGCGGCCTGCCCAGCCTGTCCGGCCGCGCCTCCGCGGGCTCCGACGCGGGCGGTCCGTCCCCGTCGGCCTCCCGCACCCCGTCGGCCTCGCTCTCCCCGTCGGCCTCAGCCTCCCCGTCGGCCTCGCCGAGCCCCTCCGCCACGCCCGCCAAGCCCACCCCCGCCGCCGCCTCCACACCGGCCCCGGCCGCTCCCACGCCCCCGGCCGCCAAGGAGCCGGCGAAGCCCGCGCAGAGCCCGGCCCCCGTGGTCCGGGTACCGGTTGCGCCGGCTGCGCCGGCTGCGCCGAAGACGGCCGCCCCCAAGCCGCCGGCCCCCTCCACCCCCAAGCCGCCGGCCCCCACCACCCCGCCCGCCACGAAGCCCGACGACGGCCGCTCCGCGCAGGAGGCCGCCGTGCTCACCCTGGTCAACCAGGAGCGCGCGCAGGCCGGCTGCGGTCCCGTCCGGGCCAACCCGCCGCTGGCGGCGCTGGCCGCCGCCTTCAGCAAGGACATGGCCACCCGCGGCTTCTTCGACCACACCGACCCCGACGGCAGGACACCCTGGGACCGCGCCGCCAACGCGGGCCTGGGCGGGCTCGGCGGCGAGAACATCGCGCGCGGCCAGGGCGACGCCCAGGCGGTCATGAACGCGTGGATGAACAGCCCCGGCCACAAGGCGAACATCCTCAACTGCGAGTTCCGCACCCTCGGCGTCGGCGCCTACTTCGCGGACGGCGGCCCCTGGTGGACCCAGGACTTCGGCTTCTAGCCGCCCCGGCGCCCCGCCACCGAGCACTTACTGACCGACAGCGCAAGCTTCTGGTAAGCGCTGCGCGGAGTTAAGCTGGTCGGCATGGAGACAGAACCGCCGTTCGACGCCTTCGCGCGCGCGTGCCCGTCCCGGGAGACCCTGGAGCACGTCACGGGCCGCTGGGGCAGTCTCACGGTGGGCGCCCTGCGCGACGGCTCGTGCCGCTTCAACGAGCTGCGCCGCAAGGTCGACGGCGTGAGCGAGAAGATGCTCTCCCAGACCCTGCACGCGCTGGAGCGCGACGGCATCGTCCACCGCGAGGCGCAGCCGACGAACCCGCCGCGCGTCGACTACGAGCTGACCCCGCTCGGCGTCGAGATCGCCGACCGGCTGCTCGCGCTCATCCACTTCCTCGAAGGCAGCATGCCCCGGGTGCTGACCGCCCGGCAGTCCTACGACGCCACGCGCGGCGGGCGCTGACAGCGCGGGCAGAAGTAGCTGGACCGGTTCATCCACGGGCGGCGCCGCATCGGGGTGCCGCAGCGCCGGCAGGGCTCGTCCTCGCGTCCGTAGGCGTCGAGCGAACGGTCGAAGTAGCCCGACTCACCGTTCACGTTGACGTAGAGGCTGTCGAAGCTGGTGCCGCCGACTTCGAGGGCCGCGTTCATCACGTCCCGGACGTGGCCGAGGAGTTCCGCGCTCCGGGGGCGCGTCAGCGTGGCGGTGGGCCGCTCGTAGTGCAGCCTGGCCCGCCACAGCGCCTCGTCGGCGTAGATGTTGCCGACGCCGCTGATCAGGGACTGGTCGAGCAGGGCCCGCTTGACGGTGGTCCGCTTGACGCGCAGCGCCGCGTGGTAGGCGGCCTCGTCGAACAGCGGGTCCAGCGGGTCCCGGGCGATGTGCGCGATGACGTCGGGCAGCCCGTCGGGGGTGTTCTCGTGGAGCGAGAGCCCCCCGAAGGTGCGCTGGTCGACGAAGCGGAGCTCGGTCCCGGCGCCGTCCCGGAAGCGCACGCGGATGCGCAGGTGCTTCTCGTCCGCGGCCTCCTCGGGCTGGACCAGGAGCTGGCCGCTCATCCCGAGGTGCCCCAGCACGGACAGGTCCCGCCGCTCCAGGGGCAGCCACAGGTACTTCCCGCGCCGCTGCGGGACGCCGAACGTCTCCCCCGTCAGCCGCGCCGCGAAATCGGCGGCTCCCGCCGGGTGGCGGCGTACCGCCCGCGGGTGCAGCACCTCGACGGCCTCGACGGTCCGGCCGGCCACCCAGCGTTCCAAGCCGCGCCGTACGACTTCGACTTCGGGCAGCTCGGGCACGCGGTTCCTCCGGAGGGGTGTGGTTCTGGTCGTTCCCGGGGAGCGTACCGGCCTCCCCCGCCGGGCCGGGAACGGGTCCGCCCGCCCCTGCGCTGCAGGGGCGGGCGGGATGTCCCGAAGGGAGGGTTCAGCCGTTCGGCGTCGGGTCGGCGGGCGTCGGCGACCCGCCGTCCTCGGCCTCGGCCGCGGTGGCGGCCGGAGCCGTCACCACGACCTGGGCGGCGGCGGTGGCCGCGGCTTCCGCCGCGATCCGCTCGTCCGCCTTGGCACGGATCCCGCGCCAGGCGGACTCCGCTGCCTGCTGTTCCGCTTCCTTCTTGCTGCGGCCGGTGCCGGTGCCGTACGAGACACCACCGACGCGGGCGGCAGCGGTGAAGGTCTTCTCGTGGTCCGGACCGGTCTCGGTGACCAGATATTCCGGTACGCCGAGGCCTTCCGCCGCCGTGAGCTCCTGGAGACTGGTCTTCCAGTCCAGGCCGGCCCCGAGGTTCGAGGACTTCTCGATGAGCGGGTCGAAGAGCCGGTGGACCAGCTCCGAGGCCGCGTCGAGGCCCTGGTCGAGGTAGACCGCGCCGATCACCGCTTCAAGGGTGTCGGCGAGGATGGAGGCCTTGTCCCGGCCACCCGTGCCCTCTTCGCCCCGGCCGAGCCGGATGAAGGAGCCGAGGTCGAGGCCGCGCCCGACCTCCGCCAGTGCGCGCGAGTTGACCACCGCGGCCCGCAGTTTGGCCAGCTGGCCTTCGGGCAGGTCGGGGTGGGTGGTGTACAGCGTGTCCGTGACCACCAGGCCGAGCACGGAGTCCCCGAGGAACTCCAGACGCTCGTTGGTGGGCAGACCGCCGTTCTCGTACGCGTACGAGCGGTGGGTCAGTGCACGCACCAGAAGGGCGGACTCGAGTCGATACCCGAGCCGCCCTTCCAGAAGCGTGTGGGACGAGGCCGCGTTGTTACTGTCTGCCTGCTTCTCAGCGTTGGACAGCTCAGACATTGCGCCTCTCACCAGCCGCTCAGACCTCGAGGACCTGGCGCTTGTTGTAGGTGCCGCAGCTCGGGCACGCGATGTGCTGGAGCTTCGGCTCCTGGCAACGCTCACACGAAACCAGGGTGGGGACCGCAGCCTTCCACTGCGACCGGCGGTGGCGCGTGTTGCTGCGCGACATCTTCCGCTTCGGAACAGCCACGGCTACTTCTCCTGCTTCTCGGCGGCGCTCTGAACGTCGTCAGATGCAGTGCCGCTCATGTTGTCCTTCTCGCCGTCCTGATCGGTCACGACGAGTTCCTGCAATGCCGCCCAACGGATGTCGACGGCGTCATGGTGGTGGTCCGGGTCGTCGTTCAGGCTGAGCCCGCAATCGGGGCACAGTCCCAGACAGTCCTCCCGGCACACCGGCTGCATGGGCAGTGCGAGCACCACCACGTCCCGCAGCACGGGTTCGAGGTCGAACAATCCGTCCTCGAGGAAGAGCGTGTCCTCGTCGTCCTCGGCGTCGTCGGCCGGCTCCGCCTTTGAGCGGCCCCGGTCGTCGGCGTCAGGGTACGAGAACATCTCCTGGAAGTCCGCCTTGAGCTCGCGCTCGACGGACTCCAGACACCTTACGCACTCCCCCACGGCCGATGCACGGGCGGTGCCTGTGACAAGCACCCCTTCCATGACCGACTCCATGCGGAGGCTGAGCTTCACCGGGGCGCCCTCCGGCACTCCGATGACGCCGGCGAGACCGAGGTCCGCCGGTGCCGCGATCTCACGGGACAGCCGCTGCATGGCACCAGGACGCCGGCCCAGCTCGTGCGTGTCGAACACGAGGGGGTTGCGGTGGTCGAGGCGGGTATTCAGGGCCGTTCCTGCTTTCACAGATCGCTGAAGATCAAGGTTGCCCCCCAGGTGGGCACCTGTGGGCAGCATGGATCGCGGTGCATACGCGCGACCGAAGAGCCAGGATACCCGGCGCTTCGCTCTGAGCCCAATCCGGCCTCAGCGGCCCTGTTCGTACTGGCGCAGCTGGTCCAGGTTGATCATGCTCGTGTCGAAGAAGCTGGTCTCGTCCAGCGCGGGCTGCTGCGACTGCTGCTGCGACTGCTGCTGCGGCACCTGCGGAGCCTGCGGCTGCTGCTGGTAGGCCGCGTACGGATCCGGCTGCTGCTCGTAGCCCAGCGCCGCGTACGGGTCCGGCTGCTGGACCTGCTGCTGGTAGGCGTAGGGGTCCTGGTAGCCGTAGCCGTCCTGCTGCTGGAGCTGCTGCGGCTGGTAGCCGTACGCGTCGTACGCGGGCTCCTGCTGGGCCTGCGCCGGGATCGCGGGGGCCATGGGTGCCGCCGGCTCCGCCAGGCCCGCCAGGAAGTCCGCGTCGCTCGCCGACCGGGACTGCTGCACCCCGGCGGCGTCCTGGGCCGCGATGTGCTCGCCGAGGTCGTCCGTGGGCACCCGGCCCAGGAGCTTCTGACGGCCCCGCCCGACGGCCTCCAGGGTCTTGGAGAGCACCGCCTCGAAGGTCGCCAGCTTGGTGTCCACGTAAGCGTCGGCCTGCTGCCGCTGCGTGTCCGGGTCCTGGCTGCGCTCCGGGGCGTCCGCATCGGGATACCCCTGGTCGTCCAGGCCCGGGCCGCGGCCCAGCAGCTTCTCGCGGCCGCGGTCGACGGAGCCGATGGTCTTGGTGAGCACGACCTCGAAGTTCGCGAGCTTGCTGTCGACGTAGTCGTCGGCCTCGGCCCGGATCTCCTCGGCCTCCCTGCGGGCGTCCGCCAGGATCCGGTCGGCCTCGGCCTGGGAACGGCGCGCGACCTCGGTGTCGGAGATCAGCGAACCGCGCTGGGCGTGCGCCGACTCGATGATCCGCTCCGCCTCGCGGCGGGCGTCCTCGACCATCTGCTCGCGGCCGCCGATGAGCTCCTGAGCCTGCGCGAGCGAGCCGGGGAGCGCCTGGCGGACCTCCTCCAGCTGCGCGAGCAGTTCGGCGCGGTTGATCACGCAGGAGGCCGACATGGGCATGGACCGGGCGCCGCCGACGGCCGCGACGATCTCGTCGAGCTTCTTCTGCACGTCCATGGGGGCTCGCACTCTCTCGGCCTCGGGCGGTTCCTGAGACGGACGGGACGACTGTAAGGCCCCCGGGTGAACACCCGGCACCGACTGACGGCCCGTCAGCCGGTCAGCGGGCGGCGAGCCGCTCGGTCAGCGCCGCGTGCACGTGCGGCGGCAGCAGGTGGGCGACGTCGCCGCCCCAGGCCGCGACCTCCTTGACCAGCGAGGAGGACAGGAAGCTGTAGGTGGGGTTGGTCGGCACGAACAACGTTTCGACGCCGGAGAGCCCCATGTTCATCTGGGCCATCTGGAGCTCGTAGTCGAAGTCGCTGACGGCACGCAGGCCCTTGACGATGGCCGGGATGTCGCGCTGCTTGCAGAAGTCGACGAGCAGTCCGTGGAAGGACTCCACCTCGACGTTCCCGTAGCCGGCGGTCGCCTCGCGGATCAGCTCGATCCGCTCTTCGACCGTGAACAGCCCCTTCTTGGACTGGTTGATCATCACGGCGACGTGCACGACGTCGTAGAGCCGGGAGGCCCGGCCGATGATGTCGAGGTGTCCGTTGGTGATGGGGTCGAATGACCCGGGACAGACGGCTCGGCGCAACTTGGGTCCCTCGCTCTCCGATGCGGGCATCATGAGTCTTCGCTGGTGAAGGCGGCGCGACCGTACCAAAGGGTGCCCTCGCCGTACTTCCGGGAGCGCAGCGCCTCGAAGCCCTCGGGCCACGGGAACGCGCCGCTCCTCGTACCGCGCTCCACGGTGACGAGCGCATCGTCCGTGAGCCAGCCATTGGCACGGAGTGTGAGGAGGATCTCGCCAAGATCGTCGTGGCCGACGGCGTACGGCGGGTCCAGGAACACCACGTCGTACGGGTCCCCGGCCGCCGGGACCGCCACGACCTGCTCCGCCTTGCCCGCGCGGAACTCGGCGCCGGGCAGGCCCAGTGCCCTGATGTTGTCCCGGATCGCCTTGCCGGCCTTCGCCTCGGGCTCGACCAGCAGCGCGTGCGAGGCGCCGCGGGAGAGGGCTTCCAGGCCGACGGCTCCGGAGCCTGCGTACAGGTCGAGCACGCGGGCCCCCTCGACGCCGTGCAGCGACTCCCAGGTCGAGAAGAGGCCTTCGCGCATCCGGTCCGAGGTCGGCCGGGTGCCGGTGCCCGGGGGCACGGTCAGCCGTCGCCCGCCGGCGCTGCCGGCGATCACGCGGGTCATCTGGGGTCCTTCGGTACGACGGTGGTGGGGTGGTGGGTGCCGGCGGGTCCTGCGGGTACGGCCCGGCCCCGCGGAGTCCAACGATAGGTCGTACCGCCGCGGAAGGCCCCGGGCGGTACCGCTCAGCCCTTCTCCAGGTACTGCTCCCGCTCGGTGTCCAGCAGGGCGTCCAGGGCCACCCGCAGGCCCGGCAGCCGCTCCAGCCCGGGGTCGGCGGCGACCACGCGGGTGGCCTCCTCCCGGGCCTGGGCGATGACCTCCTCATCCTCGATGACCGCGAGCATGCGCAGCGAGGAGCGCACGCCCGACTGGGCCTGGCCCAGCACGTCGCCCTCCCGGCGCTGTTCCAGGTCGATCCGGGAGAGCTCGAAGCCGTCCAGGGTGGCGGCGACCGCGGCGAGCCGGGCCCGGGCGGGGCTCGCCTCGTGCATCTCGCTGACCAGCAGGCACAGGCCGGGGGCGGAGCCGCGGCCGACGCGGCCGCGCAGCTGGTGGAGCTGGGAGACGCCGAACCGGTCCGCGTCCATGATCACCATGACGGTGGAGTTCGGGACGTTGACCCCGACCTCGATGACGGTGGTGGCGACGAGCACCTTGACCTCGCCGGCGGCGAAGCGGCGCATCACGTCGTCCTTGTCGGCCGGGTCCATCCGGCCGTGCAGGACCTCCACCGGCAGTCCGGCGAGCGGTCCGCGGGTGAGCTGCGCGGCGATGTCGAGGACGGCGAGCGGCGGCCGCTTCTCGGCGTCGTCCTCCGCGGAGCCCTTCTTCTTCGGCTCCTCCTCGTCTCCGATGCGGGGGCAGACCACGTACGCCTGGTGCCCGTTCTCGACCTCCTCCCGCACCCGTTCCCAGGTCCGGGTCAGGAAGTGCGGCTTGTCCTTGGCCGGTACGACGTGGGTGGCGATCGGGGAGCGGCCCGCGGGCAGCTGGTCGAGGACGGAGGTCTCCAGGTCGCCGAAGACGGTCATGGCGACGGTGCGCGGGATGGGGGTCGCGGTCATCACGAGCAGGTGCGGGGGCTGCTTGCCCTTGGAGCGCAGCGCGTCGCGCTGCTCCACGCCGAAGCGGTGCTGCTCGTCGACGACGACCAGGCCGAGGTCGTGGAACTGCACCTTGTCCTCGATGAGCGCGTGCGTGCCGATCACGATGCCGGCCTCGCCGGTGACCAGGTCGAGCAGGGCCTGGCGGCGCGCGGCCGTCCCCATGGAGCCGGTGAGCAGCACGACCTTGGTGCCCTGGTCGGAGCCGCCGAGCATGCCGCCTTCGGCCAGTTCGCCCATCATCTCAGTGATGGAGCGGTGGTGCTGCTGGGCGAGCACCTCGGTGGGGGCGAGCATGGCGGCCTGCCCGCCGCAGTCGACGACGGCGAGCATGGCCCGCAGCGCCACCATCGTCTTGCCGCTGCCGACCTCTCCCTGGAGGAGGCGGTGCATGGGGTGTTCCGTGGCCAGGTCGTCGAAGATCTCCCGGGACACGGTCTGCTGGCCCTCGGTGAGGGTGAAGGGGAGCTTGGCGTCGAAGGCGTCGAGCAGGCCGCCCGGTGCCGGGCGGCGGGGGACGGCGGGGAGCTGGGAGTCGGCGTGCCGGCGGCGGGCCAGGGCGATCTGGAGGACGAAGGCCTCGTCCCACTTCAGCCGTTGCCGCGCGTCCTCGATGTCGGCCTTGGTGGCCGGCCGGTGGATCTTCAGCAGAGCCTCGGTGAGCGGGACCAGTCCGCGGCCCTCGCGCAGGGCGTCCGGCAGCGGGTCCACGGCGTCCCGGGCGCTCGGCAGCACGGCGTCCACGCACTTGGCGATCTTCCAGGACTCCAGCTTGGCGCAGGCCGGGTAGATCGGGATGAGCTGGTTCGCGAAGGCGGTCGCGGCGTCCCGGTCGGAGGCGTCCGCGCCGAGCGGCTCGTACGCGGGGTGGGAGAGCTGGAGCTTGCGGTTGAACATGCCGACCTTGCCCGCGAACATGGCGCGGGTGCCCGGCAGCAGGTCCTTGTGCGGCTTGTGGACGCCCGCCCCGAAGAAGACCAGCTGGAGGCGGCCGCTGCCGTCGGTGATGGTCACCTCCAGGCGCTTGCCGCGGCCCCCGTTGAAGGTCAGGATCCGGGCGTCGGCGACCTGGGCGACGACCGTCACGTGCTCGTCGATCTGGTCGGCGAGCTCGGCCAGCGACGTCAGCTCGCCGCGCTCGGCGTACCGCCGCGGGTAGTGGTGGAGCAGGTCCAGGGCCGTGTGCAGGCCGAGCTGCTCGGCCAGCACCTTGGCGGTGGCGGGGCCGAGCGTCTTCTTGAGGTCTTCGTCGAGCGCGGGCACGTGTTCATTGCACACCATCGCGCTGACAAGCCGGCTATTCGACCCCGATGAGGAGGGGCGCGCAGTGCCGTCCGCCGCGGTAGGTGACCGTGTCCACCGCCAGGTGTCCCTGCTGTACGTACGCCTCGAGGCGCGCGGCGAGGGAGTCGGGCACCTCCGGTCCCAGGACCAGGGTGACGAGTTCGCCGCCGGAGCCCAGCATCCGCTCCAGGACGGCTCGGGCGGTGTCGTCGAGGCCGGAGCCGATGACCGCGACGTCGCCGTCGATGAGTCCGAGCACGTCCCCGGCCTGGCAGATGCCGGCGGAGGTGAAGGACTGCCGTTCGGCGACGGCGAGTTCCCCGTAGCGGGTGGCGCCGGCCGCCGCGGTCATGGCGACGACGTCCTCGTCGAAGGTGCCCTCCGGGTCGTGGACGGCGAGGGCGGCCAGCCCCTGGACCGCGGACCGGGTGGGGATCACGGCGACCCGTACGCCGTCGGCGCGGGCCTGCTCGGCCGCGGCGGCCGCGGCGGCGCGCTGGTCGGCGCCGCCGGGCAGCAGCACCACCTCGCGGGCGTGCGCGCGGCGGATGGCGTCGACGAGTTCGGCGGTGTCCGGGACCTCGCCGGGCCGGGCGAGCACCGTGGTGGCGCCCGCCTCCCCGCACAGTCCGGCCAGCCCCTCGCCCGGGACCACGGCGACGACGGCCCGCTGGACGCGCTCCCCGCGCGCCCGGCGGCGCTCGTCGCCGAAGTGGGTGATGCGGATCCGGTACGGCCGCCCGGCGACGACGCCGGCCTCCACGGCGGCGCCGGGGTCGTCGACGTGGACGTGCACGTTCCACAGTCCGTCGCCGCCGACCACCACCAGGGAGTCCCCGAGCCCGTCGAGGCGTTCGCGCAGCCGGGCCACGTCCGGCTCGGCGGCCTCCAGCAGGTAGATCACCTCGTACGCGGGGCCGCCCTGCTCCTCGGCGTCGCAGGGCTGCGGCGGCTGCGGTACGGGCACGGCCCGGCCGCGGACGGCCTCGGCGGCGGGCTCCCGGCCGGACAGCGCCTGCGACAGCGCCCCGAGTACGGCGACCAGCCCGCAGCCCCCCGCGTCGACGACCCCGGCCCGGCCCAGCTCGGCCAGCTGCCCCGGGGTGTCGGCGAGGGCCGCGCGGGCCCCGTCGTAGGCGGCCAGGGCCACGTCGGCCGCGGTCCCGGCGGCGGCGCCGGCCGTCTCACCGGCGCGGGCCGCGGCGGCGGCAATGGTGAGCATGGTGCCCTCCACCGGGTGCGCGACGGCCGCGTAGGCCTCCTCGGCGGCCCGGGTCAGCGCCCGGGCCAGCAGCGGGCCGGGCGCGCCGTCGCCGGGCTCCTCGCCGAGCACGTCGGCCACACCGCGCAGCAGCTGCGCCAGGATCGTCCCGGAGTTCCCGCGGGCGCCTATGAGGGCGCCGTGCGCGTAGGCCCGCACGGCGTGGGAGAGGGTGGGGAGGGAGGAGACCCGGGCCGCGGTGTCCGGCCGGCCGTCCGCTGTGGTCCCGCTCACGCCGGCGGGGGCGTTCCCGAGGGCCTCGGCCAGTGCGCGGTCGGCCGATTCGGCGGTCAGGTAGAGGTTGGTGCCGGTGTCCGCGTCCGCGACCGGGTAGACGTTGATCGCGTCGATGTCCTCGCGGGCCCGGCCCAGTGCGGCCACGGCCAGTGAGCTCCAGGTGCGCACCGCTTCGGCGTCGAGCTCGTCGGGGGACTGCGGCTGCGGCTCGTGCGGCACCGGGCGTTCCTCCTCGTGCGGGCCAGGGTTCACCGCAGGGTAACGAAGGTCTGCCGGGCGTCCGGGCTCGCGGGCGGGGCCGGCGGCAGTCATGGTAGTTTTCTTGGACCGAGGCAGTCGTTGTATGCTGCTCCGGTTGCCCGATGAAAGTCGGGCCATTCCCCCGGCAAACCACTCAGACTTCTTCAGACTTCTGATCCGGTGCGCCGGATTTCACTGTAAGTGCATCTGAAGTCTTTGGAGTGACCTGTGGCTGCCAACTGCGACGTTTGCGCCAAGGGGCCGAGCTTCGGCAACAACATCTCCCACTCGCACCGCCGCACCTCTCGTCGCTGGAACCCGAACATCCAGCGCGTTCGTGCCGTGGTCGGTGGGACGCCGAAGCGCCTCAACGTCTGCACCTCGTGCATCAAGGCCGGCAAGGTCTCGCGCTGACGCCAACCGTCGTAGCGCAGCCCTTTCCGGTTGCCAAGAAGGCCGGTCCACCTCGTGGGCCGGCCTTTTGCCTTGCCCGGCCACGCCCGGGCAGGGCGTGAGGGCCGCAACGGCGGAGGGCCACCGCGTCACGTGACGCGGTGGCCCTCCGCCGTTGCGATGCCGTCAGCGGTGCCACTGCCAGGCGTGGTCCACCGGGCCGATGCCGCCGCCGAGCGCGAAGCCGGCGGCGAGGGCGCCGGTCACGTACTCCTTGGCCTCCATGACGGCCTGCGGGACGTCCTGCCCCTTGGCGAGCCCCGCGGCGATCGCGCTGGCGAGGGTGCAGCCGGTGCCATGGGTGTGCCGGTTGTCGTGTCGCGGGGCCCGCAGCCACAGCTGAGTGTCGCCGTCGGTGAGCAGGTCGGCGGCCTCGTTCCCGTGGGCGGCCAGGTGCCCGCCCTTGACGAGCGCCCACTCGGGTCCGTACGCGAGCACGGCGTCGGCGGCCCGCCGCATGTCGTCCTCGCTCTCGACGACGACGCCCGTGAGCTGCGTCACCTCGTCCAGGTTGGGGGTGGCCACGGTGGCCCGGGGCAGCAGCTCCTTGCGGACGGCGTCCAGCGCCGAGGCGGCGAGCAGCGCGTCCCCGTGCTTGGAGACGCCGACGGGGTCCACGACGGCGGGGGCGGAGGTGGCGGCCAGCAGTTCGGCCACCGTCTCCACCAGCGCGGTGGAGGCCAGCATGCCGGTCTTGACCGCCTGGACGCCGATGTCGTCGACGACGGCCCGGTACTGGGCCTTCACGGCCTCGCCGGGCAGCTCCCAGACGCCCTGGACCCCGAGGGAGTTCTGCGCGGTCACGGCCGTCACCACGCTCATCCCGTGCACGCCGAGCGCCAGCATGGTCTTGAGGTCGGCCTGGATCCCGGCGCCACCGCCGGAATCCGATCCGGCGACGGTCAGGCACAGCGGTGGCGCGTCGGTCATCGCGAGGTCTCCTCGGTGGACGGGTCGGAGCCGAAGTGGTCCCAGCCGCCGGTGCTCGTCCAGGGGGCGCCGTCCACGGTCACCTGGGGCAGCGCGGACCGGTTCAGCACCTCCCCGATGACCTTCCACCGGGCCGGCAGCTTCACGTCGGGCGGGAAGGTCGCCACGATGGCGTGATCTTCTCCTCCGGTGAGCACCCACTGCAAGGGGTCGACGCCGACGGCCTGCCCGATGTCGTGCATCTGCGTCGGGATGTCGACGGCCGCCGAGCGCAGGTCGATCCGCACCTTGCTGGCCTCGGCGATGTGGCCGAGGTCGGCGATCAGGCCGTCGCTGACGTCCGTCATGGCGGTGGCGCCGAGCCCGGCGGCCGCGGGGCCCGCGTGGTACGGCGGCTCGGGGCGGCGGTGCGCCTCGACGAAAGCCCGCGGGGAGCGGAAGCCGCGCGAGAGCACGGCGAAACCGGCGGCGGACCAGCCCAGCCAGCCCGTGACGGCCACGACGTCGCCGGGCTGGGCGCCGGAGCGCAGCACGGGCTCGTGGTTGCGCAGGTCGCCGAGGGCGGTGATCGCCACGGTGATGGCGTCCCCGCGGACGACGTCACCGCCGACCACGGCCGCGCCGGCGACCTGGCACTCGTCGCGGATGCCGTCCATCAGCTCGGTGGGCCAGGTGACCGGCAGCTCGGCCGGGACGACCAGGCCGAGCAGCAGGGCCGTCGGCACCGCGCCCATGGCGGCGATGTCGGCGAGGTTCTGCGCGGCGGCCTTGCGGCCGACGTCGTACGCCGTGGACCAGTCGCGCCGGAAGTGCCTGCCCTCGAGCAGGATGTCCGTGCTCGCCACGACCCGCCGGTCGGGGGCCGACACGACCGCGGCGTCGTCGCCCGGTCCGAGCCGGACCGCCGGGGTGGTGGTGAGCCGTGAGGTGAGCTCCCGAATGAGCCCGAACTCCCCCAGCTCGCCCACAGTGCCCTTCATCGCTGTGCCCCTTCTTGCCCAGTCCGCTTGCGGTCGCGAGCCGTCACAGCTCTGGGTACCGTCAACAGATACGTCAACTTCTGCTCTCCGTACGCCCCGCCGTGCGTGGCGCCGTGCCCCCGGGTCTCCCCGTGGCGCTCGGCAACGCGGTACCGTGGCGTCCCTTCTTCCCCGGGCCCACTCGCATCCCTGGGCCCACCCGAAGGTTAGGGGAATCGATCCTCGTGGCCGCCCTGGAGGTTCCGTGGTACAGGCGTACATCCTTATCCAGACCGAGGTGGGCAAGGCGTCGTTCGTCGCCGAGTCCATCAGCCAGATCGCGGGGGTGATCCAGGCCGAGGACGTGACGGGTCCGTACGACGTGATCGTCCGCGCCCAGGCCGACACCGTGGACGAGCTCGGCCGCATGGTCGTCGCCAAGGTGCAGCAGGTGGAGGGCATCACCCGCACCCTGACCTGCCCGGTGGTCCATCTGTAGCCCCCGTCTACTCTTGGCCGGTGATGTCCGTACACCGCCGGCCCCTCCGTGTGCCCGCCCTGCCCGCACTGGCCGCCGTGCTGGCCCTCGCGGGCTGTGCCCCGGGTGGTTCCGAAGCCCGGGTGGAGCCGCCGCCCACGCCGCCCGCCGACGTCGCGGGGTTCTGTGCAGCACTGCACAGGGAACTCCCGGAGACGGTGGCCGGCCTGGCGCGGGCCGAGGCCTCGCCGGAATCGGATCTGACGGCCGCGTGGGGCGGCTCGGCGATCGTACTGCGGTGCGGTATCCCCAAGCCCCCCGAGATGGCCGATCCGAAGCAGGACGGCGTCGAGGTCAACGGCGTCCGGTGGCTCCTGCAGAAACTCCCCGACAGCGCGGGCGGGGGGTTCCGGTTCATCACCGGGCTGCGCCTCGCGTACACGGAGGTCCGGGTCGACGAGGAGCATTCCACGGACGCGGGGATGCTGGTCGGGCTGTCCGCCGCCGTGGCCAGGACCGTCCCCGAGGGGATCTCGTCGTACTGAGAGCCCCCCGCGGCCCCGCAGCCGCGCTCCGTACACCGACCGCCCGCCGGGAATCCCGGCGGGCGGTCGGCGTTTCGCGCTGGTCGACGGGCTAGCGCAGCCCGGTGGAACGCGTCAGGGCCGCCTGGATCAGGCGGTCCACCAGCTCCGGGTACTCGACGCCCGACTCCTGCCACATCCGCGGGTACATGGAGATCGGGGTGAAGCCCGGCATGGTGTTGATCTCGTTGATGACGAAGCTGCCGTCCTCGGTGAGGAAGAAGTCGGCGCGCACCAGGCCCTCGCAGGACGCGGCGTCGAACGCCTCGACCGCGAGCCGCTGCACCTCGGCGGTCTGCTCCGGGGTCAGCGGCGCGGGCACGATCCCGGAGGCGGAGTCGATGTACTTCGCCTCGAAGTCGTAGAAGTCGTGGCTGGAGACCGGCGGGATCTCCGCGGGCACGCTCGCGCGCGGGCCGTCCTCGAACTCCAGCACCCCGCACTCGATCTCGCGGCCGCGCAGCAGCGCCTCCACGATGATCTTCGGGTCGTGGCGCTGTGCCTCGCGGATCGCCTCGTCCAGGCCGGAGGCGTCCTCGACCTTGGTGATGCCGATGGAGGAGCCGGCCCGGGCGGGCTTGATGAAGAGGGGCCAGCCGTGCTCGCCGGCGAAGTCCAGGATCCGCCCGCGGGCGGCGTCCCGGTCGGCGTCCCACTCGCGGGGGCGGATGGTGACGTACGGGCCGACGGGGAGGCCGAAGGAGGTGAAGACCCGCTTCATGTACTCCTTGTCCTGGCCGACGGCGGAGGCGAGGACGCCCGAGCCGACGTACGGGACGCCGGAGAGCTCCAGGAGGCCCTGCAGGGTGCCGTCCTCGCCGTAGGGGCCGTGCAGCATCGGGAAGACGACGTCGACCTCGCCCAGCGCCTTCGGGACGGCTCCCGGCTCGGTGTAGACGACCTCGCGGTTGGCCGGATCGACGGAGAGCACGACGGCGCCGTCCTCGGAGTCCGCCAGCTCCTCGACGCTCGGGAGCCTGCGGTCGGCGATGGCCATCCGCGCGGGCTCGTCGGCGGTCAGCGCCCACCGGCCGTCCGTGGTGATGCCGATGGGCAGCACCTCGTACTTGGACCGGTCGATGGAGCGCAGCACGGCGCCCGCCGTGACGACCGAGATGGCGTGTTCCGAGCTGCGGCCGCCGAACACGACGGCCACGCGGGGCTTGCGGCCCTGCTGCTCAGGGGTCTGGGGGAGGTTCTCGCTGCTCATATCGCCACGACGATACCCGCTCCGGCGTCCGGAAAGGAGTCAGCGGCGTTCCGGTTTGGCGCTGCGCCCCATCAGCTCCTTCAGGGCGACCAGCGGAGGCTTGCCGTGGTGGACGATCTCGACGACCGTGTCGGTGATCGGCATGTCCACTCCGTGGCGTCGCGCGAGATCGGCCACCGACTCGCAGGACTTGACGCCCTCGGCGGTCTGCCTGGTGACCGCGATGGTCTGCTCCAGGGTCATTCCGCGGCCGAGGTTGGTGCCGAAGGTGTGGTTGCGGGAGAGCGGCGAGGAGCAGGTGGCGACGAGGTCGCCGAGTCCCGCGAGACCGGAGAAGGTCAGCGGGTCGGCGCCCATCGCCAGGCCCAGCCGGGTCGCTTCGGCGAGCCCGCGGGTGATGAGCGAGCCCTTGGTGTTGTCGCCCAGCCCCATGCCGTCCGCGATGCCGACGGCGAGGCCGATGACGTTCTTGACGGCGCCGCCGAGCTCGCAGCCGATGACGTCGGTGCTCGTGTACGGGCGGAAGTACGGGGTGTGGCAAGCCGCCTGGAGGCGCTGCGCGACGGCCTCGTCGGCGCAGGCGACGACGGCGGCGGCGGGCTGCCGGGCGGCGATCTCGCGGGCCAGGTTGGGGCCGGTGACGACGGCGACGCGCTCGGCGGGGACCTTGGCCACCTCCTCGATGACCTCGCTCATGCGCTTGGCGGTGCCGAGTTCGATGCCCTTCATCAGGGAGACGAGGACGGCGTCGGCGGGCAGCAGGGGGGCCCATTCGGCGAGGTTGCCGCGCAGGGTCTGCGAGGGGATGGCGAGGACCGCGAAATCGGCGCCGCGCGCGGCCTCGGCCGGGTCGGTGGTGGCGCGCATGTTCGCGGGGAGTTCGACGTCCGGGAAGTAGTCCGGGTTGGTCCGGCCGGTGTTGATGGCGTCGACGACCTCGCGGCGGCGGCCCCACAGGGTCACCTCGCAGCCTGCGTCGGCGAGCACCATGCCGAAGGCCGTGCCCCAGGAGCCGGTTCCGAAGACGGCCGCCTTCACGGGACGTGTCACTTCTGGTCCTCCCCCGCGGCCCTGCGCCGCTGTTCCGCCCTGGCCTTGCGATGGTCGTACGGCTGCTCGGGCGCCTTCTCGCCGCGCAGCTCCTCCAGCAGCCCGGTGACGGCCGCCATGATGATCTCGGTGACCTCCTTGAGCACGTCCGGGGTGGGTTCCCGGTCGTAGAACTCGGAGAGGTCGACGGGGGGTCCGGCCAGCACCTGGAGGGTCTTGCGCGGGAACAGCCGGACCTTGTCCTGCTTGGCGTAGGGCGGCATCGCGAGGTTCGCGCCCCACTGGGCCACGGGAATGACGGGCGCCCTGGTCATCAGCGCCACCCGCGCCGCGCCGGTCTTGCCGGCCATCGGCCACATGTCCGGATCGCGGGTGAGCGTGCCCTCCGGATAAAAGGCCACGCATTCGCCGCGCTCGATCGCGTCCACGGCGGCCCGGAATGCGTCCAGGGCGTTGGTGGTCTCGCGGTAGACCGGGATCTGACCGGAGCCGCGCAGGATCGCGCCGACAATGGGGACCTTGAAGAGGGCCGCCTTCGCGAGCAATCGGGGCACCCGGCCGGTGTTGTACTGGAAGTGCGCGTAGGAGAGCGGGTCCAGATACGAGTTGTGATTGACCGCCGTGATAAACCCGCCCTCGGCCGGAATGTGATCCATTCCCCGCCAGTCCCGCTTGAAGAGCACGATCAGCGGCGGTTTTGCGATGACCGCCGCCAGGCGGTACCAGAAGCCGATTCTGCGGCGGGACACTCGTACACCTTCCTCTGGGACCGGTGCGTGGGGGTACCTCCCGGCGGTAGCTGGGGAAGCCTGGGCACCTCGTCGGCCGGACAAGTGTGGCCTCCGGTCCGGTCTCTGTCGAGAACACCGTACGCCCCGCCCGGCGCACCGGGCCGCCGGGTCGACCGGGCGGGGGCGACAATGGGCCGACGCATGACCCGGTCATGACCCGGCCGTGGTCCGCGCATGTACGGACGCGCACCGGAGGGAAGGGGTCCGCCACGAACGCGGTCTGGAGTCTGGTGGTCCCGCTGAAGCCCCTGGCGGTGGCCAAGAGCCGGCTGGCGGCGGCCGTCGGCACGTCGCGGCCCGGGCTGGCGCTGGCGTTCGCTCAGGACACCGTGGCGGGGGCGCTGGCCTGCGGGGCGGTCGCGGATGTGGTGGTCGTCACGGACGACGCCCGGGCCGGGGAGGAACTGGCGCGGCTGGGGGCGCGGATCGTCGCGGACGCGCCGGGGGCGGGGCTCAACGCGGCACTGGCCCACGGGGCGCGGAGGGTCCGCACGCTCCGGCCCGGGGCGGCGGTGGCCGCGATGAACGCGGATCTCCCCGCACTGCGGCCGACGGAATTGCAACGCGTGCTCGAAGCCGCGTCCGCATTTCCCCGGGCATTTCTGGCGGATGCCGCGGGAATCGGCACGACCCTGCTTTCCGCTGCTCCGGACGTGGAATTGGCACCCTCGTTCGGAGGCCCGTCACGGGCCCGGCATTCGGCGTCGGGGGCTGCGGAAATAGCCCTGGGGGACGTGGAGAGCGTGCGCCGGGACGTGGACACGGCGGCGGATCTGCGGACCGCCCTCGCCCTCGGTGTGGGCCGTCACACGGCCCGATACAGTGCCCGTATGCAGGCGACCGCGTACACGTACGACTCCCAGACCCGCAGCGGCAGTGTGCTGCTGGACGACGGCACTCCGGTGCCCTTCGAGGCCCCGGCGTTCGACGCGGGCGGCCTGCGGCTGCTGCGCCCCGGGCAGCGGGTCCGGATCGAGACGGACGGCGAGGGACCGGGGCTGCGGATCACGCTGGTCACCCTGCAAACCTTCTGACCTGCACGAACAGCACCGCGGGCCGGCTTCCCCAGGAGGGGAAGCCGGCCCGGCGTGTGTGACTCGTGGCCTTACTTCTTGCGGGCCGTGGTCTTCTTCGCGGTGGTCTTGCGCGCCGTCGTCTTCTTGGCGGGCGCCGTGGTCTTCGCGGTGGCCTTCTTGGCCGCCGGAGCCGTCTTCTTGGCGGTGGCGGTGGTCTTCTTCGCCGCCGGAGCCGTCTTCTTGGCCGTGGGGGCGGTCTTCTTCGCGGTCGCCGTGGTCTTCTTCGCCGCGGCGGTCTTGGTGACCGCCTTCTTGGCGGTGGCGGTCTTCTTGGCGGTGGTGGTCTTCTTGGCGACCGTGCTCTTCGCCGCCGCCTTCTTGGCGGTGGTGGCCTTCTTGGCCACGGCCTTCTTGACCGTCGCGGAAGCGCCGCCGGAAAGGCTGCCCTTGGGCGCCTTCTTCACGGACACCTCGCCGCCCTTGGGCAGCTTCTTGGTGCCCGCGACCAGGTCCTTGAAGCCCTGACCCGCACGGAAGCGGGGAACGGAGGTCTTCTTGACCCGGACGCGCTCACCCGTCTGCGGGTTGCGGGCGTAGCGGGCCGGGCGGTCGACCTTCTCGAACGAGCCG
Organism: Streptomyces sp. NPDC086989; assembly: GCF_044745505.1. NCBI lineage: Bacteria > Bacillati > Actinomycetota > Actinomycetes > Kitasatosporales > Streptomycetaceae > Streptomyces > Streptomyces sp. NPDC086989. Next base: position 510,921 of record NZ_JBIVAL010000002.1, on the reverse strand, counting down.
AAGCCCGTGACCGAGACCCGGTCGCCCGCGACCACAGCGCGGACCATCGCGTCCAGTACCGCGTCGACAGCGTCGGCGGCCTGCTGGCGGCCGCCCAGCTTGTCGGCAATCGCTTCTACGAGCTGCGCCTTGTTCACGTCTTCCCCTTCGGAGACTTCGCCAGAACGAATGTGTTCAAGCTTATTTCGCACGTTAGGCGGATATATACCGCAAATCAAACACGAAACGGGCTAATCACCCTAGTGCCGCAACGGTGTAGGTCGTTACGGAGTTCCTTCGCATCAGTCGCCTTCAGGGAATCGACCCTCGTCGAGGTCCTTCATCAACCTGTCCAGGCGCCTTGCCGCATCGGCGAGATCGTGCTTCGCCGCGGCCGTGACGACCAACAGCTTCCGGGACAGCGCCATCCTTACGCCCTCCGGGACTTGCAGTGTGCGCACCCTTGCGTGTGCTTCTTTCAGCCGGTCCGCGACGAGTTCGTAGAGCTCAAGTTGACTGTCGCGTTCCATGCACAGATTGTGCCATCTGGGGCGAGTTGTCGCCTCACGGGGCCTCAACACACGGCTGTGCCCCCCACCTGAAGGCGGGGGGCACAGTGTTGTCGATGTGATCACCCAAAGGTGAATAAGCGCTGATCAGGCAGGAATCAGGCTCGAATCGTACGCGGCTTGTGGCTCGGGCGGCCGCTTTCGTACGCGGCGATGTCCGCTTCGTTCTGAAGGGTGAGCGAGATGTCGTCCAGACCCTCCAGCAGACGCCAGCGGGCGTTGTCGTCGAGTTCGAACTCCGCCTCGATTCCCGCCGCGCGGACCTGGCGGGCGACCAGGTCGACCGTCACCTCGGCGGTCGGGTCGGCCTCGGTCAGCTCCCACAGCCGGTCGACGGTCTCCTGCGGCAGGACCACCGTCAGCAGACCGTTCTTCAGCGAGTTGCCGCGGAAGATGTCCGCGAACCGGGAGGAGATGACCGTCTTGAACCCGAAGTTCTGCAGCGCCCAGACGGCGTGCTCGCGCGAGGAGCCGGTGCCGAAGTCGGGGCCGGCGACCAGTACGGTCGCGCCCTGGCGCTCCGGGCGGTTCGTGACGAACTCGGGGTCCTTGCGCCAGGCCTCGAAGAGCCCGTCCTCGAACCCGTCGCGGGTGATCTTCTTCAGCCAGTGGGCCGGGATGATCTGGTCGGTGTCGACGTTGCTGCGGCGCAGCGGGACGGCCCGGCCGGTGTGGGTGGTGAAGGCTTCCATGGTTCTCAGACTCCGGCGGTCTCGTTGGCGTCGGACAGGTCGGCGGGCGAGGCCAGGTGGCCCAGTACCGCGGTGGCGGCGGCCACCTGCGGGGACACCAGGTGGGTCCGTCCGCCCTTGCCCTGCCGGCCCTCGAAGTTGCGGTTGGAGGTGGACGCGGAGCGCTCACCGGGGGCCAGTTGGTCGGGGTTCATGCCCAGGCACATCGAGCAGCCCGCGTGCCGCCATTCGGCGCCGGCGTCCTTGAAGACCTTGTCCAGGCCCTCCTCCACGGCCTGCAGGGCGACGCGGACGGAGCCCGGGACGACCAGCATCCGTACGCCGTCGGCGACTTTGCGGCCGCCGATGATGCCGGCGACGGCGCGCAGGTCCTCGATCCGGCCGTTGGTGCAGGAACCTACGAAGACGGTGTCGACCTTGATGTCGCGCAGCGGCTGTCCGGCGGTCAACCCCATGTATTCCAGGGCCTTTTCGGCGGCCAGGCGCTCCGAAGCGTCCTCGTACGAAGCGGGGTCGGGGACGTCGGCCGACAGCGGCGCGCCCTGGCCCGGGTTGGTGCCCCAGGTGACGAACGGCGACAGCGCGGCGCCGTCGATGACGACCTCGGCGTCGAAGACCGCGTCCTCGTCGGTGCGCAGGGTCTGCCAGTACGCGACCGCCGCGTCCCAGTCCTCGCCCACCGGGGCGTGGTCGCGGCCCTGGAGGTAGTCGAAGGTGGTCCGGTCGGGGGCGATCATGCCTGCGCGGGCGCCGGCCTCGATCGACATGTTGCAGATGGTCATCCGGGCTTCCATCGAGAGCTTCTCGATGGCCTCGCCGCGGTATTCCAGGATGTAGCCCTGGCCGCCGCCGGTGCCGATCTTCGCGATGATCGCCAGGATCAGGTCCTTGGCGGTGACGCCCTCGGCCAGCTCGCCGGTGACGGTGATGGCCATCGTCTTCGGGCGGGCCAGCGGCAGCGTCTGGGTGGCCAGCACGTGCTCGACCTGACTGGTGCCGATGCCGAAGGCCAGCGCGCCGAACGCGCCGTGCGTGGAGGTGTGGGAGTCACCGCAGACCACCGTGGTGCCCGGCTGGGTCAGCCCCAGCTGCGGTCCCACCACGTGGACGACGCCCTGCTCCACATCGCCCAGGGAGTGCAGGCGCACGCCGAACTCGGCGCAGTTCTTGCGCAGCGTCTCCAGCTGGGCCCGGGAGACGGGGTCCGCGATGGGCTTGTCGATGTCGAGGGTGGGGGTGTTGTGGTCCTCGGTGGCGATGGTGAGGTCGAGCCGTCGGACCTTGCGGCCGGCCTGCCGCAGGCCCTCGAAGGCCTGGGGGCTGGTCACCTCGTGCAGCAGGTGCAGATCAATGAAGAGGAGGTCGGGCTCGCCCTCGGCGCGCCGGACGACATGGTCGTCCCAGACCTTCTCCGCGAGTGTCCTACCCATCGCTTTCCCTCCGGCTCACCGTCCCGGATCCAGTGGTTCGTGGACCCGTACATACAGACTCGCTGGTTCTTGGAAAAATTGAACTTGCGTTTCACAGTGTGAGACGCGAATATCGTTTCATGGACAACTCTAGCGGCGTCGGCGTTCTCGACAAGGCAGCTCTGGTATTGAGCGCACTGGAGTCCGGTCCGGCCACCCTCGCCGGGCTGGTCGCGGCGACAGGGCTCGCACGACCCACGGCACATCGCCTGGCCGTGGCACTGGAACACCACCGGATGGTGGCGAGGGACATGCAGGGCCGGTTCATCCTCGGACCGCGGCTGGCGGAGCTCGCCGCCGCGGCCGGCGAGGACCGCCTGCTGGCCACGGCGGGACCGGTACTCACCCACCTCCGCGACGTGACGGGAGAGAGCGCGCAGCTCTACCGGCGTCAGGGCGACATGCGCATCTGCGTGGCGGCCGCGGAGCGGCTGTCGGGCCTGCGGGACACCGTCCCGGTGGGCTCGACGCTCCCGATGAAGGCCGGCTCGGCCGCGCAGATCCTGATGGCCTGGGAGGAGCCCGAGCGGCTCCACCGCGGACTGCAGGGCGCGCGCTTCACGGCGACGGCCCTGTCGGGCGTACGGCGCCGCGGCTGGGCGCAGTCGATCGGCGAGCGGGAGCCCGGTGTGGCCTCCGTCTCGGCGCCGGTGCGCGGGCCGTCGAACCGCGTGGTGGCCGCCGTGTCGGTCTCCGGGCCGATCGAGCGCCTGACCCGCCACCCGGGCCGGATGCACGCCCAGGCCGTCATCGACGCGGCCGCCCGCCTGACGGAGGCCCTGCGCCGTTCCGGCTGACCCTTCCAGGTCGCCGACTTCCCCCGTCGCCGACTTCCCCCACTCCCCCGGGTCCGGGGGCGCGTACGACGCCGCACACGTCCGAACACGCGCCTCCGGGCCCGCACTTGTGCGGTGCCGGTGCGCGTGCGGTTATGCGTACGGGAACAGCGAAGAGGCCCTCCGCGATGATCGCGGAGGGCCTCTTCCGTGCGTACCCCCGACCGGATTCGAACCGGCGCTACCGCCTTGAGAGGGCGGCGTGCTAGGCCGCTACACAACGGGGGCTTGCTTTGTACTGCGCTGGGCTACCAGGACTCGAACCTAGAACAAAGGAACCAGAAACCTTCGTGTTGCCAATTACACCATAGCCCAATGTGGTCTATACCAGACCAGTACCCCCGACCGGATTCGAACCGGCGCTACCGCCTTGAGAGGGCGGCGTGCTAGGCCGCTACACAACGGGGGCCCTAGCGATCCTGCATCAAGACGTCCGGGAGCTACCCAATGGAGACCTTGCGGGAAGGATCTGTACCCCCGACCGGATTCGAACCGGCGCTACCGCCTTGAGAGGGCGGCGTGCTAGGCCGCTACACAACGGGGGCAAAGCACTGCGTTACTGCTGCACTGCGCTGGGGTACCAGGACTCGAACCTAGAATAAGGGAACCAGAAACCCTCGTGTTGCCAATTACACTATACCCCACCGAAAGTCAACCCCCTGCGGGGTCTTTCTTTCGAGTGGCGCCTCCGTCCGGCCTTTCGGCCCGCTCCGGCGGCGCAGAAAGAACATTACCGGATGCCTGACCGTGCTCCAAAACGGGTATCCGAGGCCAGGAGCTCGGGGAGCCGGGCGAGCCCGTCGATCCGGTGCACGCCCGAGGGGCCCGGCCCGCGCGCGCCGTCCCGGTCGAGCCAGACCGCGGTGAGCCCTGCGTCGCGGGCGCCGCGCGCGTCGATCTCCGGCTGGTCCCCCACGTACGCCACGTCGCCCGGCGGCAGCCCGAGCGCCTCGCAGGCCGCGAGGAAGGCCTGCGCCTCGGGCTTGCTCACGCCCAGTTCCGCGGCGCACACCAGCACCTCGAACCGCTCGCGCAGTCCGAGCCGGCGCAGCTTGGGGTCCTGGTTGACGGTGGAGGAGTTGGAGAGCACCCCGTGCCGGTAGCCGCCGGCGAGGGCGTCCAGGACGGGCACGACGTCGGGGAACAGCGTCCAGGCGGCCTTGTAGTGCTCCACGTAGCGGTCGAACCAGGCGTCGGCCTCGGCGGCGCCCATACCGGGCTCGTCGAGGAAGTCCCGCACCCGGTCCCGGCGCTGCTCGGGGAAGCTCACCTCCCCGGCGGCGAAGCGGTCCCAGTGGCGGGTGGTGATCTCCCGCCACAGGGCGAGCGCCTCCTCGGGGGCCCCGTACCGCTGCGCGAGGCCCTCTTCGGCGAGCCGGCGCGCGAGGCCTGCGCTGTCCGCCCCGGTGTAGTCGAACAGGGTGTCGTCGATGTCCCACAGCACGGCGCGGATCGGCATACCCCCGACGCTACGACATCGCCGGCGCCCCGCCCTCGGGAACGACGAAGAAATCGGTGACGAAACAGGTGACGGCGCCCGCCGCGTCCCGGCCGACCCAGGTCGGGTAGTGGCCGTCGCCGAAACCGGAGGAGAAGGCGGCGAGGTTGTGGCCGTCCTCCCCGTCGACGAGGTGGACTCCCGCCGCGTGCCCGGCGGCCTCGAAGGCGTCCCAGAGCGGCCCCTCGTCCCCCTCGCACTCCTCGAAGGAGTCGTTGGCGCCGGCGTCGTAGAAGCAGCCCGCGCCCGCGTCGACGCCGTACCCGAAGTACCCGTCCTCGCCGAGCTCCGCGGGGTCCTGGCCGTCCTTCAGGGCGAGCTCCCAGCTCACCACCGGGGCGTCGGTGACGAGCAGGCGGGCGGCGGCGACCCTGCGGTGCGGCTCGTCCGACGGCTCCTCGCCCGGCTCGGTCAGGGTGGCCATGGCCACCTGCACCCGGTGGCGGCCCGCGGGCACCTGCACGGTGAACGGCGTGATCCAGTCGCCGCCCAGTCCGGTGAAGGGGTCGCAGGCCACCACGCGGCCGGTGGGCAGCCACAGCTCGCCCCCGTCGACGACGGAGAGCGTCCCGGTGGGGCCCTCCTCGTACGAGAAGGTGCTGCCCGGCGTGAAGAACCAGGAGAAGTCGGGGGCGGTGATCGGCACGTCAGGCCTTTCCTGTGTGTGGTCGCGTACGGGTGGACCCTAGCGACCGGCGCTGACAACGCGTCAGGGGGCGGCCGCCGGAGGATTCCGGCGGCCGCCCCCTGACGGGAGTGCGGGAAGCGGCTACGCGGCGAGCTTGGCCAGGGCCGCGTCGATGCGGGACAGCGAGCGCTCCTTGCCCAGGATCTGGAGGGACTCGAAGAGCGGCAGGCCGACCGTGCGGCCGGTGACGGCCACGCGGACCGGGGCCTGGGCCTTGCCCAGCTTGAGGCCGTGGGCCTCGCCGGCGGTCAGGACGGCCTGCTTGAGCGACTCGGGGTCGCTCCAGTCGGCCGTTTCCAGGTTCGCGCGGGCGGTGGTCAGCAGGGCCGCGGGCTCGCCCTTCATCGCCTTGTCCCAGGACGCCTGGTCCTCGACCGGCTCCTTGCGGAACAGGAAGTCGACGTTGGCGGTGATGTCCGACAGGACGGTGACCCGGGTCTGGGCGTACGGCGCGATGGCCGCCCAGGCCTCGGGGTCGAAGTCCGCCGGCTCCCAGTTGGCGTGCGGGGCCTGCAGCCAGGGGGTGCAGGCGTCCGCGAAGGCCTTCGGGTCCAGGAGGCGGATGTGGTCGGCGTTGATCGACTCGGCCTTCTTGAGGTCGAAGCGCGCCGGGTTCGCGTTCACGTCCGGGATGTCGAACTTCGCGACCATCTCCTCGATCGAGAAGATGTCCTGGTCCTTGGAGAAGGACCAGCCGAGGAGCGAGAGGTAGTTGAGCAGGCCCTCGGGGAGGAAGCCGCGCTCGCGGTACAGGTTGAGCGAGCTCTCCGGGTCGCGCTTGGAGAGCTTCTTGTTGCCCTCGCCCATGACGTACGGCAGGTGCCCGAACTCCGGGACGCCCGTGGCGATGCCGAGCTCCATCAGCGCCTTGTAGAGCGCGATCTGCCGCGGGGTGGAGGACAGCAGGTCCTCGCCGCGCAGCACGTGGGTGATCTGCATCAGCGCGTCGTCGACCGGGTTGACGAGCGTGTACAGCGGAGCGCCGTTGGCCCGCAGGATGCCGAAGTCCGGCACGTTCTCCGGGGTGAAGGTCAGCTCGCCGCGGACCAGGTCGGTGAAGGTGATCGGCTCGTCGGGCATCCGGAAGCGGACGATCGCGGGGCGGTGCTCACCCTGGTACGCCTCCAGCTGCACGGCGGTCAGGTTGCGGCAGTGGCCGTCGTAACCGGAGGGCTTGCCGGCCGCGCGGGCGGCGGCGCGGCGGGCGTCCAGCTCCTCGGTGGTGCAGTAGCAGTCGTACGCGTAGCCGCCGTCACGCAGGCGCTGTGCCACGTCCGCGTAGATGTCCATGCGCTGCGACTGGCGGTACGGGGCGTGCGGGCCGCCGACCTCGGGGCCCTCGTCCCAGGTGAAGCCGAGCCAGCGCAGCGAGTCGAGCAGCTGCTCGTACGACTCCTCGGAGTCGCGCGCCGCGTCGGTGTCCTCGATGCGGAAGACGAACGTACCGCCGTGGTGGCGGGCGAACGCCCAGTTGAAGAGGGCGGTCCGGACCAGACCCACGTGGGGGTTGCCGGTCGGGGAGGGACAGAAACGTACGCGGACGTTCGCGTTAGCCACGCTTGATCACCTTGTTGGTGAGAGTGCCGATGCCTTCGATGGTGACGGCGACCTCGTCGCCGACGTTGAGGGGGCCGACTCCGGCCGGGGTCCCCGTGAGGATGACGTCGCCGGGCAGCAGCGTCATGGCCTCGGTGATGTGGACGATCAGGTCCTCGATGGAGCGGACCATGTCGCTGGTGCGGCCGAGCTGGCGCTGTTCGCCGTTGACGGTGCACTGGATGGTCAGGTCGCCCGGGTCGAGGTCGGTCTCGATCCAGGGGCCGAGGGGGCAGGAGCTGTCGAAGCCCTTGGCCCGGGCCCACTGCTTCTCGCGCTGCTGGACGTCGCGCGCGGTGACGTCGTTGGCGCAGGTGTAGCCGAGGATCACGTCCTTGACGCGTTCCCTCGGGACCTCGCGGCACATGCGGCCGATGACCACGGCGAGCTCCGCCTCGTGGTGGAGGTCCTGGGAGAAGGAGGGGTACGTGATCGGGTCACCCGGGCCGACCACGGAGGTGGAGGGCTTGAAGAAGGTGATCGGCGCGTCCGGACGGCCTTGGTCGTCGAAGATGGCGTTGCCGAGCTCCGCCGCGTGCTCCGCGTAGTTGCGGCCGATGGCCACGACCTTGTTCGGGAGCACGGGCGGCAGGAGCCGGACCTTGCTCAGCGGCACCTTCGTGCCGGACAGCTCGAAGTCCGCGAACGGGATGCCCTTGATGATGTCGAGGACGAGCTCACCCTCGGCGCCGGGGGCAGTGCTGCCCTCGACCGCGCCGAACGCGACATTGCCGTCAATCGAGAACCTGGCGATGCGCACGTGTTGCGTCTGCCCCTCTGTATTTCCGCCGGCTGGAGTCTGCGTCCCCAGGCTAACGCGGCGGGCAGCGGCGCTTCGCGCTCCTTTTCCCGAGTGGCTTACTGCGCCGCGGCTACTGCGCCGCGGTGACCGGCGCGTCCATCAGGATCGTGCGGCGCGGGTTCGCGGTCTGGGTGGGCAGCTCGACGGCGTGCTCCGGAGCCTCGATCGCCTGCAGCTCCTCGGCGTCCTTGAGGTGCGCGAGGGTGGTGCGGCGCGGGTTGGCTATGTTGCGGAACATCATCGTCGTCTTCACGGTGTCTCGGGCCCTCGGCTCGGTCGTAAGTGGGGGGTTGTCGGATCCGTCAACCCTGTAAAGGGCAAGGCTAAACATCCGATTCCCCGGCTCAACCGGGAAGTAATGGCCACGGCCATGTGAGTTTGCTCACCCGTGACCCGGCAATACGGGCATAACGGGCGGTCGATTTTAGGCGGCAAACCGGACATGTCGCCACTGAATCTGCCATTCCGCTGCTGATCATCTCGACTGGGACACCTTGCCAGCCGCCGCGTTTGGATGGCGTAAGTCCGATTCACCCCGAAAGATCTCCCACATCGCGTGACATCCCCATTACGCGAAGTCACCTGCGCTGCGGCCCGACACGCGCACCTTGTTGGAGATCCGCCACTGTGCTGGAATTCGCGGGACCGCCGCGGGAACAGCCGGCGCGCAGGTGGCGCGAGACAGCGCCGCGCGCGGCGGCAAGGAGAGGGAGACGCGCCGGTCACCGACGACCACCATGGGGCCGGAACGCCCCACGACTCGACACCGTCCCACCGGTCGCCCGGCGGGACGCCTGGTCCAGAGGTTGCGACGCTAGTGCAGGGACGATTCAAGAGGGATGGCAGCGCTGCGGCGGAGCAGGAGCCGCGCGGCGGGACCGACCGTGGCTCCTCGCCCCAGCACGCCCAGAACCGCGGGCCGGCTGCCGAAGGCGCAGGCTCCGACTCCTCCACCACGGTGAAGGCGAAGGCACGTCTGAAGCCCCGGGGCAAGGCGAAGAGCGAAGAGCCGGCCGACGGCACGGAAACGGCGATACCGAAGGCCCCCAGCGGGCCCGGTTCACGTCTCGCCATGCAGAACTGGCGCATCAGCACGCGACTCGTGTCGCTGCTGACCCTGCCGGTCGTCGCCGCCACCACGCTCGGTGGCTTCCGCATCAACGACTCGATGAACGACATCGCGCAGCTGGAGCACATGCAGCTGCTGACGACGATGACCCGGCAGGCCACCAACCTGGCCGCCATGCTCCAGGAGGAGCGGGACAAGTCGGCGGGTCCGCTCTCGGTCACCAAGGACGGCAAGGCCAACAGCCTCGTCCAGGGCGTGCGCGACCAGACCGACGCCGCCGCCAAGGCCTTCGAAGCCGCGACCGACAAGGTCGACAGCACGGAGGACAAGGACGACACCCTCAAGTCGATCCGCAACAACATCCTGCAGATCGGCCGCCAGCTCACCGGCATCGAGGAAATCCGCAAGAAGGCGTACGTCAACGGCGCCCAGCAGACCGTCACCGAGTACAACGCGCTGATCGTCTCGCTGCTCTCGCTCTCCCAGGACATGGCGCAGGCCACCTCCAGCCCGGAGATGATCAAGCGTACGCGCGCCCTGGCGGCCTTCTCCTCCGCCAAGGAATACGCCTCGATCCAGCGCGCCGTCATCGCCGCCTCGCTCCCCGAGAGCAACGAGAAGCCGGGCAACCTCTCCGAGAACGACCGCCTGTACGCCCTCTCCGCGCTCCGCGGCGAGAGCCAGGCGAAGAAGACCTTCGAACTCGTCTACCAGGGCAAGCCCGAGGAACTCCTCGCGGCGCTCGGCGACGGCAACACGGAGATCGGCACCGCCGACCACTACGCCCGCCGCGTCCTGAGCACCCAGGGGCAGTTCGGCAAGGAGAAGAACCGGTCCTGGATGGACTGGTACGACGCCGACGACACCAAGCTCCAGGCCATGAAGGTCATCGAGCTCACCCTGCTCGAGGACATGGAGCAGAAGGCCCGCGAACTCAAGAACAGCTCGCAGCAGGACGCCATCATCAACGGTGCCCTGATCCTGCTCGTCCTCGGCGTCTCCCTCGTCGGTGCCTTCGTCATGGCGCGGTCCATGATCCGCTCGCTGCGCCGCCTGCAGGACACCGCGACCCGGGTCGCCCAGGACCGACTGCCCGAGATCGTCAAGCAGCTGTCCGAGTCCGACCCGCAGGACGTGGACACGTCCGTGGAGTCGGTCGGCCTGCACACCCGCGACGAGATCGGCCAGGTGGCCGCGGCCTTCGACGACGTGCACCGCGAGGCCGTCCGCCTCGCCGCCGAGCAGGCCCTCCTCCGGGGCAACGTCAACGCGATGTTCACCAACCTCTCGCGCCGTTCGCAGGGCCTCATCCAGCGCCAGCTCTCGCTCATCTCCGAGCTGGAGTCGCGCGAGGCCGACCCGGACCAGCTGTCCTCCCTCTTCAAGCTCGACCACCTCGCGACCCGCATGCGCCGTAACGGCGAAAACCTCCTCGTCCTCGCGGGCGAGGAGCCGGGCCGCCGGTGGACCCGCCCCGTCCCGCTCGTCGACGTGCTCCGTGCCGCCGCGTCCGAGGTGGAGCAGTACGAGCGCATCGAACTCGCGTCGGTGCCCGGCACCGACGTCGCCGGCCGCGTCGTCAACGACCTCGTGCACCTGCTCGCCGAGCTGCTGGAGAACGCCACCTCGTTCTCCTCCCCGCAGACCAAGGTCAAGGTCACCGGTCACGCGCTGCCCGACGGCCGCGTGCTCGTCGAGATCCACGACACCGGTATCGGCCTCTCCCCCGAGGACCTCGCCGCGATCAACGAGCGGCTCGCGTCGCCGCCGACCGTGGACGTCTCCGTCTCCCGCCGCATGGGTCTGTTCGTGGTCGGCCGCCTGTCCCTGCGACACGGCATCCGCATCCAGCTGCGCCCGTCCGACTCGGGCGGCACGACGGCCCTCGTCATGCTCCCGGTGGACGTCGCCCAGGGCGGCAAGAAGCCGGGTCCGATGCCGGGCCAGGGCGGTCCGGGCTCCGGCGCTCCGCAGGGCATGCCGGGTGCTTCGGCACAGGGTTCGGCGCCGGGCGGCGGCGCACGCCAGCCCGTCGGCGCCGGCCCGCAGCGCGGCCAGGTCTCCGGCGGCGGCAAGCGTGCCGCACTGCCGGGACGCGACGGCGGCCCCGGTCTGCAGGGCGGTCCCAGTGCCCGTCAGCAGGGCGGTCCCGGCGGGCGTCCGCAGGGCGGTCCGGGCACGGCCGGCATGCCGGGTGCCCCGACCGGCCTGGGCCAGGGCGGGTTCGGCGGCGGTTCCCCGCTGCCGGGCCGCGGCCCGGCCGGCGGTCCCCCGTCGCGCCCGATGCCCACGGCCACCGGCCAGGGCGGGTTCCCGCAGGGCAACGGCTTCGAGCGGCCGCAGCAGCCCGCCGCGCCCACGGGCCCGGTCCCCTCGGCCCAGGCTCCCGCCGCTCCGGCTCCGCGCGGCAACCGGCCGCAGCTGCCGCCGCGCGGTGGCCCCTCCTCCCGTCCGGAGCTTCCGGGTGCGGGCGGCGGTCCCGCCGGGATCCCGCAGACCACCAGCTGGGGCGCCGACCCGTCGCGCCACGGCGGCCAGGAGGTCCCGCGCGGCCACGACGAGCTCTCGGGCCCCGGTTCGACGTCCGAGTTCCCCCGTCCGGACTTCAACGCCCCGCGCCCGCCGGCCGGCAACAGCACCACCGGTCAGTTCGAGCGTCCCGACCTGCGGGCCCCGATGCCCCCGGCCGGCCAGAACATGTCCACCACCGGGCAGTTCGAGCGCCCGGAGCCGGGCGGTGCGGCGGACCCGTCCGCCACGGGCCAGTTCGCCCGCCCGGACTTCCAGGCCCCGCGGCCCGGCGGTCCCGGCGTCGGCAGCTTCCCCCAGCAGCAGCCGCAGGCTCCGCAGCTGCCGCAGGCCCACCAGCCGGAGGCGCTGCCGCCGGCCCCGAGCCTCGGCAACGAGCGCAGCCCGATCTTCGACACGCTGGAGTCGAACTGGTTCCACCAGGAGGAGCAGCAGACCTCCGGTCAGGCCCCGGTTCCCCAGCAGCCGCAGCAGTCCGCACACGCTCCGGCTTCCCAGCAGCGCCCGCAGCAGCCGCTGCCGCAGCGCGGCCAGGAGCCCGCGGCCGAGCCCGCCCAGGCGACGACCGGCAGTTCGCCGACCGTCAGCTGGCGGTCCTCGCCGAACGACGAGCTGATGCGGCAGGCGGAGCGCGTGCGCCAGCCCGCCGCAGGCGGCATCACCACCTCGGGGCTGCCCCGCCGGGTACCGCGGGCGAACCTCGTGGCCGGCACGGCGCAGCAGCAGGCCGACGCACAGTCGGGCCCGCAGGTCTCGCGAGCGCCGGACGACGTCCGCGGCCGTCTGACCAACCTCCGACGGGGTATCCAGCAGGGCCGTCAGGCCGGCAACAACGGTCCGGCGACCGGCAGTTACCACATCGACCCCACTTACCAGCAGGAGCGTTAGTTGAGTTCGATGAGCCAGGCGGCACAGAACCTGAACTGGTTGATCACCAACTTCGTGGACAACACCCCCGGGGTGTCCCACACGGTGGTGGTCTCCGCCGACGGCCTCCTTCTGGCGATGTCCGAAGGCTTCCCCCGTGACCGCGCCGATCAGCTGGCGGCCGTGGCCTCCGGTCTGACGTCGCTGACCGCCGGAGCCTCCCGCATCTTCGAGGGTGGCGCCGTCAACCAGACCGTGGTCGAGATGGACCGGGGATTCCTCTTCCTCATGTCCGTCTCGGACGGATCCTCACTGGCCGTGCTCGCGCACCCCGAGTGCGACATCGGCCTCGTCGGCTACGAGATGGCCCTCCTCGTGGACCGCGCCGGCAGCGTCCTCACCCCGGACCTGCGCGCGGAGCTGCAGGGAAGCCTGCTCATCTGACGCCACATCTCCCGGCCGGACGGTACTTCCGGCCGGGGGAACCGGGGCTCCGGCCCCGGGACCCAGTACCACCGCCAGGCCGTCATACCGTCCCCCCACCGGCCGCCCCGTCAGACGGCACGCTGACCACTGCTGTCCAGCCCGGAGGATCAATGACCCCGCCCCCCGCCTACTCCGATGGTTACGGCGACTCGTCGTACTCGGAAGGCGATCAGCCGCTCGTTCGTCCGTACGCGATGACCGGCGGCCGGACCCGGCCCCGCTACCAGCTCGCCATAGAGGCGCTGGTGAGCACCACGGCCGATCCGATGCACCTGTCCGGCCTGCTTCCCGAGCACCAGCGCATCTGCACGCTGTGCCGCGAGGTCAAGTCGGTCGCGGAGGTCTCCGCACTGCTGTCGATGCCGCTCGGTGTCGCCCGGATCCTCGTCGCCGACCTGGCGGAGGCCGGAATGGTGGCCATCCACCAGCCGGGCAATGGAGAGGCCGGCGGCACGCCGGATGTAACGCTGCTCGAAAGGGTGCTCAGTGGACTTCGCAAGCTCTAACGGCGGAACCGCCCGCTCCACCACCTCCGCGAAGATCGTGGTGGCGGGCGGGTTCGGCGTGGGCAAGACCACGTTCGTCGGGGCCGTCTCGGAGATCAATCCGCTGCGCACCGAAGCCGTCATGACGTCCGCGTCCGCCGGCATCGACGATCTGACCCACACCGGGGACAAGACGACCACGACGGTCGCCATGGACTTCGGCCGCATCACCCTGGACCAGGACCTGATCCTGTACCTCTTCGGTACCCCCGGTCAGGACCGGTTCTGGTTCATGTGGGACGACCTCGTCCGCGGTGCCATCGGTGCGATCGTGCTCGTCGACACCCGCAGGCTCGCCGACTGCTTCCCCGCGGTCGACTACTTCGAGAACAGCGGGCTGCCGTTCGTCGTGGCCCTCAATGGCTTCGAGGGACACCAGCCGTACACCCCGGAGGAAGTCCGCGAGGCGCTGCAGATCGGCCCGGACGCCCCGATCATCACCACCGACGCCCGCCACCGCGCGGACGCCAAGAGCGCGCTCATCACACTCGTCGAGCACGCCCTCATGGCCCGACTCAAGTAACACGACCGGGGCGACGCGGCTCAAGGGCCACCACTCAAGTACCACCGGTTCTTCACAACATGGGAGGGCGGGCTGTGTCATAGGACACGGCCCGCCTTCTCGGTTCATAACGTTTCGACAGAGAATTGCAGCCAGTCGGACACACGGCGCGGTCGGGCGGTGCCGCTGCGCTCACAACCAGCTCCTTTTTTGCCGCAGCTCGCTCTTTATGTCCGATTTATGTGGCACATAAGGTTCTGGGAATGGCTGGTTCCAGGTGTTTGGAACACGGCCGTTGACCGTGCTGCAATTCAACTAACTAGCTAGTAGTACCGCCGAGAGGTTGTTGGTCGAGTGAGGCGAAGCAACGCGAGCCCCGCGGATGAACCCGCGCGTGGCAACTTCACCCCGCCGCAGCGCGCGGGCACGTCGTCCGTCGACGTACCCGTGGACCCGCCGGCGAAGAGCGGCAGCACCAGCAAGTTCGCACCGCGCAACTGGCGCGTGCCGACCAAGCTGAACGCCATCCTGCTCGTACCCGTCCTCGTCGGACTGGTCATGGGCGGTTTCCAGGTGAAGGGCTCCGTCGACAGCTGGAACGAAGCCAAGGACGCCGAGAAGACCGCGCGTATCGTCCAGGCGGCGGCCGAATACGGCCAGGCCCTCCTCAACGAGCGCGACCTCACGGCCGAACCGCTCCTGCGGGGCGACAAGAACAACGAGTCCGTCGCGAAGGCCTACGCGGCCACCGACACGGCCAAGGCCAAGTTCGCCCAGGCGTCCAAGGACCTCCCCTCGAACGCGAACCAGGGGCTGGCGCGCCGCATCGAGCTCTTCCATCAGGAGGAGCCCAAGCTCGCGGCCGTCCGCGCCTCGGCCTACGTCGCGCAGGAGACGGAGAAGAAGAACCCGCCCAGCGCGAACGGTCCGATCCCGACCGAAGAGGGGTACGTGCTGGTCCAGCACTACCTCATGACGTTCTCCAACGAACTCGGCCTGGGCACCGGCAACGTCACCAGCTACGGCCGCATGGTCTACGCGGTCGAACTGGCCAAGGCCGCAAACTCGCTCCAGCGCTCCGTCGGCACCCACCTCCTCGTGCGCCCCAACGAGAACGAGCAGGTCCGCAAGGCCCAGCTCGTGGCCTTCTCCTCGTACGCCTACCTCGAGGACATCGCCATCGGCGAGTACGTCGCGGCGGGTACCGAGGGCGACGTGAACCGCCTCAAGGAGGTCATGGGCAAGAAGTCGGACGAGGGCGCCGCCAAGCTCGCCGCCGCCAAGCAGCAGGCCGAGCAGGCCGGCACCGTTTTCAAGGCTCCGCCCATGGTGAACGGCTCCGCCCTCACCGGCATGACCGACGCGATCGCGAGCGGCGACAGCAAGGCGAAGATCATCGCCGGCGGCACCACGCCGCAGGCATGGCAGGCAGCGGCCACCGCCAAGTTCGAGGGCTACGCCGAGATCGAGAAGGAACTCCTCGCGAAGGCGGTCACCGACTCCGTCGCGCTGTCCGACTCGGCCCGCAACGACGCCATCTGGACCGGCGCCATCGTGGTCGTGGCCCTGCTCGCCGCCTTCATCCTGGCCGGCATGATGGCCCGTTCCATGAGCCGCTCGATGCGCCGCCTGCGCACCGCCGCCTTCGACGTCGCCGAGCAGCGCCTGCCGATGCTCGTCGACCAGCTCTCGCGCACCGACCCGGGCAAGGTCGACACCCGTGTCGCACCGATCCCGATCAACTCCCAGGACGAGATCGGCGAGGTCGCCCGCGCCTTCGACCAGGTCCACCGGGAAGCGGTCCGGCTCGCCGCCGAGCAGGCGCTCCTGCGAGGGAACGTCAACGCGATCTTCACCAACCTCTCCATACGCAACCAGTCGCTGATCGAGGGCCAGCTGACCCTCATCACCGACCTGGAGAACAACGAGGCCGACCCGGACCAGCTGGAGAACCTCTTCCGCCTGGACCACCTGGCCACCCGCATGCGCCGCAACGGCGAGAACCTCCTCATCCTCGCGGGTGAGGAACCGGGCCGCCGCTGGGACCAGCCGGTCCCCCTCGTCGACGTCCTGCGCGCCGCCTCCTCCGAGGTGGAGCAGTACGAGCGCATCGAGCTCTCGGGCGTCTCCGAGGCCGAGATCCACGGCCAGGCCGTGACCGACCTCGTGCACCTGCTCGCCGAGCTCCTGGAGAACGCCACCACGTTCTCCTCCCCGCAGACCAAGGTGCGGGTCAACGCGACCCGTCTGCCCGACGGCCGCGTCATGGTCGAGATCCACGACAAGGGCATCGGCCTCACCGCCGAGGACTTCGCGGACATCAACCACAAGCTGGCCAACCCGCCGACCGTGGACGCCGCGATCTCCCAGCGCATGGGTCTCTTCGTGGTCGGCCGGCTGGCGGACCGCCACAACATCCGCGTCCAGCTGCGCCCGTCGGGCGAGGCCGCCGGCACCACGTCGCTGGTCATGCTCCCCGACGCGATCACCCATGGTGGTGGTGGCGAGGGGATCCCGGACGACGACTTCACCGTGTCGTCGATGATCCCCCAGCAGCAGGCCCAGCAGGCCGTACCGCTGCGTACGGCCGCCGAGCTCGGCTTCGACGACTCCCGGTACGAGGGCCGCGGCGCCGACCAGCAGGGCGGCGAGGGCCCAGGCCTGGACCCGGTCGGCCGCTCCCTGGCCCAGCAGGACCGCCGGGCCGCCCTCGAAGCCCAGGTGGGCTACGGGCAGGAGCAGCAGGGCGAGTACGCCGAGCAGGAGTATGCGGAACCCCAGCCTGAGCACGGCTACCAGCAGTACCAGGAGTTCGAGCAGCAGCCCGAGCCCGGTTACGACACCTCGTACGACTCCCGGCAGGCCCACGGGGCCCAGCAGGGGTACGAGGGGTACCCGCAGCAGGACTACGGCTATCCGGAAGCCGGCTACCAGGATCGCTCGCAGGACGCCCCCGCGTACGACGATGGCTACGCATCCCAGTCGCAGCAGGCCGAGTGGCCCGAGCAGAACACCTATTCGGGTGGCTACCAGCAGGGATACGGGACCGAATCGGAACCCCAGTCCGGTCCCGAACCCGCCGCGGACCGCGTAGGCTTCGACCGTCCGGGCGCCGCTGCCGACACCGGCCACGAAGTGACCGGAGCGGGCCTGCCGCGACGCGGCAGCCAGCAGCAGTGGCAGCCGGCGCAGAAGGAAGCGGAGTCCACCGGATCCCTCTTCGAGCAGCGGCCGCAGCGACAGCAGCAGCCCGCCGCCCCGGAGCGGGACGAGGAAGGCAGCAACGCCTGGCGCTCGAACAACGACGAGCGCTGGCAGCAGGCCGCCAAACTCCGTGAGCCGAAGGCGGGCGGGGTCACCCCGTCCGGTCTCCCTCGGCGCGTGCCCAAGGCCAACCTGGTCGAGGGCGCAGCGGAGACGACCCCGCAGGGCGGCCCCCAGGTCTCCCGCGCACCGGAGGACGTCCGCGGCAGGTTGAGCAACCTGCGGCGCGGTGTCCAGCAGGGACGCAGCGCGGGTTCTGAGCAGTCAAGTAACAGCTATGACCAGGAGCGTTAGTGTGAGCCCGATGAGCCAGGCGGCACAGAACCTGAACTGGTTGATCACCAACTTCGTGGACAACACCCCAGGGGTGTCCCACACGGTGGTGGTCTCCGCCGACGGCCTTCTTCTGGCGATGTCCGACGGATTCCCGCGCGACCGCGCCGATCAGCTGGCGGCCGTGGCCTCCGGTCTGACGTCGCTGACCGCCGGAGCCTCCCGCATCTTCGAGGGTGGCGCCGTCAACCAGACCGTGGTCGAGATGGACCGGGGATTCCTCTTCCTCATGTCCGTCTCGGACGGATCCTCGCTCGCGGTGCTCGCGCACCCCGAGTGCGACATCGGCCTCGTGGGCTACGAGATGGCCCTCCTTGTGGACCGGGCAGGCAGTGTCCTCACCCCGGAACTGCGTTCGGAGCTGCAGGGAAGTCTTCTCAACTAGCAAACAGGCAGTGCGTTTCGCGTCATCGCACCATAGGGTGCGGTGGCGCGGTTCCACAGGGAGTACTGCGTTCTTGGAGTCGGAGGAGGAAACGTGACAACACCCGGAGGTCATCCTTATGGCGGCGCTCAGCAGCCGCAGGGTGGGCAGCACGACCAGAACCGCTTCAACTTCCCCTCCTCTCCCAGCCGGCCCATGCCGGAGCACAATCCCTACCAGCAGCAGCCGTACGGCCAGCCCCAGCAGGTCCAGCCGCCTCACCGGGCTCCTCAGCAGCCCCGGCGGGGCGTCCCCCAGACGCCCAAGGCCCACAACCCGCTGGTGCGCCCGTACGCCATGACCGGCGGCCGTACCCGGCCGCGCTACCAGCTCGCCATCGAGGCGCTGGTCAGTACCACGGCCGATCCCGCGCGGCTGCAAGGGCAGTTGCCCGAGCACCAGCGCATCTGCCGTCTGTGCCAGGAGATCAAATCCGTCGCGGAGATCTCGGCACTTCTCTCCATTCCTCTTGGTGTCGCCCGCATCCTCGTCGCCGACCTGGCGGAGGCGGGCCTTGTCGCCATTCACCAGCCCGGCGGCGACGAGTCTGCCGGCGGCCAGCCAGATGTGACACTGCTCGAAAGGGTGCTCAGTGGACTTCGCAAGCTCTAACGGCGGAGCGGCTCGCTCCACCACCTCCGCGAAGATCGTGGTGGCGGGCGGCTTCGGCGTGGGCAAGACCACGTTCGTCGGCGCGGTCTCCGAGATCAACCCGCTGCGCACCGAAGCCGTCATGACGTCCGCGTCCGCCGGCATCGACGATCTGACCCACACCGGGGACAAGACGACCACGACGGTCGCCATGGACTTCGGCCGCATCACCCTGGACCAGGACCTGATCCTGTACCTCTTCGGTACCCCCGGTCAGGACCGGTTCTGGTTCATGTGGGACGACCTCGTCCGCGGTGCCATCGGTGCCGTTGTCCTCGTCGACACGCGGCGCCTGGCGGACTGCTTCCCCGCGGTCGACTACTTCGAGAACAGCGGCCTGCCGTTCGTCATCGCCCTCAACGGGTTCGACGGGCACCAGCCGTACACCCCGGAGGAAGTCCGTGAGGCGCTGCAGATCGGCCCGGACGCCCCGATCATCACCACCGACGCCCGCCACCGCGCGGACGCCAAGAGCGCGCTCATCACCCTCGTCGAGCACGCCCTCATGGCCCGCCTGCGGTAGGCACCGGAGGCAACCTCCCTGTCCGGAACGCCGGGAACCCGTCACGGGTCCCGGCGTTCTGGTTTTTAATGGCCCGGGGGGTGCCGATGAGTGCCGAGGCGGCGGCGGTCAATCTCGGGCGGATCCTGGCGACCCGTGCGGTGGGCCTGTGGCTGGGGCCGCGCCGTCGGGAGCAGGAGAGCGGCTCGCCGATGTCGGAGCTGATCCGGGTCCGCGTGCCGGGGCTGCGCGCGCAACGCGGCCTGGAACGGCAGTTCGAGCAGATCGCGGACGCGGTGGCGGCGCGGCTGGAGCCGCTGATGACCCACGAGTTCCGGGACCTGTCCCCCGCCGGCCGGCAGTCCGCGCTGGACGCGGTCGGCGACACCTTCGCCCGCGCCGACCTCTCGGACGAGGCGATCATCGGCGCGGACGCCGACCCCGCGGAACTGGCCCGCCGGATCCGCCGCGCGGTCCCGGCCCCGGCCGGCCTGGACGAGCCGGCGGCGGCCCTGTACGAGGTGCTGCTGTCCGAATGCTGCACCTGCTACGTACGCGTCCTGCGCCACCTGCCGGTCTTCACGGAGCGCGCGGTGGGCGATCTGCTCTCCCGCACGACGTCCCTGGCCGCCGAGGTGTCCCGGATGCTGGAGCGACTCCCGGTGCGCTCTCTCTACGCCCCGGACGGTGAGGACCGGGACGGGACGTTCCGCCACGAGTACCTGGAGCTGATCAGCCGCTCGCTGGACGAGATCGAGCTGTTCAGCTTCACGTCGGAGCGGGCGGCCCGGACGAGACTGTCCGTGGCCTATGTCAGCCTGCGCACGGCGGGCGAGCCAGAGCAGGGCCCCCGGCTGCGGGCGGGTGGGGAGGACGCGCATGGCAGGCGGGTGGAGGCGGCGCTCTCGGACTCCTCCCGCGTACTGCTGCGCGGCGAGGCGGGTTCGGGGAAGACGACCCTGCTCCAGTGGCTCGCGGTGACGGCGGCCCGCCGCGCCTTCGAGGGACCCCTCGCCGACTGGAACGGCCTGGTTCCGCTGCTGGTGACGCTCCGCCGGTACGCGGGCCGCGAGCTGCCCCGGCCCGAAGCCCTGCTGGACCAGACGGCCGGTCCGCTCACCGGCCACATGCCCACCGCCTGGGTGGACCGCGAACTGGCGGCGGGTCGGGCCCTGCTCCTCGTGGACGGTGTGGACGAGCTGCCCGCCGAGGAGCGCGGCACGGTACGGGAGTGGCTGCGTGGGCTCCTGCACGCCTACCCGGACAACCGGGTGGTCGTCACCTCCCGCCCGACGGCGGCCCGGAGCGACTGGCTGCGCGCCGAGGGCTTCCTGCCGGTGCAGCTCGACCGGATGCGCCCGGCGGACCTGGCCGCGTTCATCCGGCAGTGGCACGAGGCGGTCCTCGACCGGAGCGACCACCTCCCCCACTACGAGCGGTCGTTGCTGGCCGCACTGCGGGACCGGCCGCACCTGGAGTCGCTCGCGTCGACCCCGCTGCTGGCGGCCCTGCTGTGCGCCCTGCACGTCAACCGGCGGGGCCAGCTGCCCCGCAACCGGATGGAGCTGTACCGGATCGCGTTGGAGATCCTGCTCCAGCGCCGGGACGCCGAGCGCTGCGTCCCGAGCGCGGCCCGGGTGCGCCTGTCGCTGTCCGACCGGCTGCGCCTGCTCCAGGACCTGGCGTGGCGGCTGTCCGACAACGGCCGCAACGAGATCTCCTCCGAGCGGGCGGCCGTGCACGTGCACTACGCCCTCCACGCCATGCGCCATCTGGAGGGCGTGGACGCCTTGGCGGTGCTGGAGCACCTGGTGGCCCGGTCCGGTGTGCTGCGCTGCCCGGCCGAAGGGCGGGTGGACTTCCTCCACCGCACCTTCCAGGAGTACTTGGCGGCGGCCGACGCGGCCGCCCAGGACAACATCGGCAACCTGGTGGGCCGTGCGCACCTGGACGCCTGGCGCGAGACGATCGTGATGGCGGCGGGTCACGCCAATCATCCCCAGCGGGTCGAGCTGATCGAGGGGGTCCTGCGGCGGGCCGCCTCGGAGCCGCGTCACGCCCGGCGGCTGCGGCTGCTCGTGGCGGCGTGTTCGGAGACCATGGACGCCGTACCGGACGAGGTGCGCGATGCGCTGGACGACACGCTCGCGTCCGTGGTTCCACCACGCCGCGTCACCGAGGCGGCGTCCGTGGCCGGGGTGGGCGGGCCGGTTCTGCGCCGGTTGCCGCGATCCTTGCGGGACCTGTCCGAGGCGGAGGCCAAGGCGGTCGTCCGGACCGGCGCACTCATCGGCGGCACGGACGCGCTCGGTCTGATGGAGGGGTGGGCCGATGACGGCCGGGCGGCGGTCGGGGCACAACTGGCCCTCGAATGGGAGTACTTCGATCCCGCCTCCTATGCCCGGCGGGTACTGCGGCGCCTTCCGCTCCGGGACACCTGGCTGTCCCTGACGCACCCCACCCAGTGGGATCCGCTGCTCTCGCTGCCCGAGGCGCGCAAGGTGGCCGTCCAGTACCCGTTCACCCGCGGCCTCGGCGCCACGGCGGAGCTGGGCGAACTGGACCTGCTGTGGGTTCCGGCGCTGCGGGACGACAACGACCTGTCACCGCTGGGCGTGCGAACGGGGCTCACGAACCTCTCGGTGTGGGGCGATGTTCCGCTGCACGACCTGGGGCCGCTGCACGAGCTGCCCCTGCTGACCAACCTGCAGCTCCAGGAGTGGCCGTCCTTCCCGGACCTGACCCGGGTGCCCGATCCGCCCGCACTGGAGGGTCTGGGGGTGGGGGTGCTGGCCGAGGACACCGATCTGTCGGTGCTGACCGCCCGCCGCGGCCTGCGCTGGCTGATCGTGCAGGGGCACGGGACACCCCGCGGGTTCGCCGAGCTGGGCCGGCTGGAGGAACTGCGCTCGCTCCACCTGTCGCGCTACGACCTGAGCAGGTGGCTGCCCTTCGTGAGCACCGCCCCGGTCCGGCTGCGGACCCTGTCGCTCAGCAACTGCGTGCTCCCGCACGACCTGGGGTGCCTGGCCGTGTTCGGCCGGCCGCGCGTGTACCTCTACGGCTGCCGGACGGCCGACGGCCGCCTCCCGGACCGGGAGTCGGTCCCCGAGGGGATCAAGGTCCGGTTCCGGTGAGGCGGCCGTCGGTGGGAGCGGGGTCAGCCCTGCCAGCTGTGCGCGGTGCGGAAGCCGGGCGTGCGCTCGAGGCGGCGCCAGCGGGCCTGGGAGCCGATGCGGTGTACCGGGCGGCCCTCGGGGGTGGCCGCGGCGCGGGCGAGCAGGATCGCGGTGATCGCGGCCAGCTCCTCGGGGGCGGCGTTGCCCTTCTCGACGCGCAGCAGGGTGTCGGTGTTCGCCATGGGTGGCAGGTCTCCTTCGCTTCTTACTGCGGCGGGTTGCCGTGCTTGCGGGACGGCAGGTCGGCGTGCTTGCTGCGGAGCATCGCCAGGGCGCTGATTAGGGTCTCGCGGGTCTCGGCCGGGTCGATGACGTCGTCGACGAGGCCGCGCTCGGCCGCGTAGTACGGGTGCATCAGCTCGGCCTTGTACTCCTTGACCATGCGCGCGCGCATCGCCTCGGGGTCCTCGGCCTCGGCGATCTGCTTGCGGAAGATCACGTTGGCGGCGCCCTCGGCGCCCATGACCGCGATCTCGTTGGTGGGCCAGGCGTAGGTGATGTCGGCGCCGATGGACTGGGAGTCCATGACGATGTACGCGCCGCCGTAGGCCTTGCGCAGGATCAGGCTGATCCGCGGGACCGTGGCGTTGCAGTACGCGTACAGCAGCTTGGCGCCGTGGCGGATGATGCCGCCGTGCTCCTGGTCGACACCCGGCAGGAAGCCGGGGACGTCCAGCAGCGTGATGATCGGGATGTTGAAGGCGTCGCACATCTGGACGAAGCGCGCGGCCTTCTCGGAGGCCTCGATGTCGAGGACCCCGGCGAGGTGGGCGGGCTGGTTGGCGACGATGCCGACGACCTGGCCGTCGAGCCGGGCCAGGGCGCAGACGATGTTGCGGGCCCAGCGCTCGTGGATCTCCAGGACGTCGCCTTCGTCGACGAGCTCCTCGATCACCTTGTGCATGTCGTACGGCCGGTTGCCGTCCGCCGGGACCAGGTCCAGCAGGACGTCCGAGCGCCGGTCGGCGGGGTCGGAGGTCTCGTGGACCGGGGGGTTCTCCCGGTTGTTGGAGGGGAGCATCGAGATGAGGTAGCGCACCTCGGAGATGCAGGTCTCCTCGTCGTCGTACGCGAAGTGCGCGACGCCGGAGGTCTCGGCGTGCACGTCGGCGCCGCCGAGGCCGTTCTGGGAGATCTCCTCACCGGTGACGGCGCGGACGACGTCGGGGCCGGTGATGAACATCTGCGAGGTCTCGCGGACCATGAACACGAAGTCCGTCAGGGCCGGCGAGTACGCGGCGCCGCCGGCGCACGGGCCCAGCATGACCGAGATCTGCGGGATGACACCCGAGGCCTTGGTGTTGCGCTGGAAGATGCCGCCGTACCCGGCGAGCGCGGAGACGCCCTCCTGGATACGGGCGCCGGCGCCGTCGTTGAGGGAGACCAGCGGGGCACCGGCCGCGATGGCCATGTCCATGATCTTGTGGATCTTCGTGGCGTGGGCCTCGCCCAGCGCACCGCCGAAGATCCGGAAGTCGTGCGCGTAGACGAAGACCGTACGGCCCTCGACGGTGCCCCAGCCGGTGATGACACCGTCGGTGTAGGGCTTCTTGCCCTCCAGGCCGAATCCGGTCGCCCGGTGGCGGCGCAGCTGTTCGACCTCCTTGAAGGAACCCTCGTCGAGCAGCAGCGCGATGCGCTCGCGCGCGGTCAGCTTGCCCTTGGCGTGCTGCGCCTCGGTCGCCCGGTCACTGGGTCCACGCCGCGCCTGCTCGCGCAGGGAGTGCAGCTCGGCCACGCGCCCGCGGGCGTCCGTCGGCTCGCTCGGAGTCTGGTCCACAACGGTCATGTATCGACCTTACGAAGCGGTCGATGAAAAACCTCCGTTGATTCCGCACAGTCTCGGGTGTGTTCCGCTGTGCGGCCCGGACAGAACCGCCACGTGATGTGCGGACACCACCAGGCAGGGCCGTCGCTCTTTGTCGCATGTCCACAAAACCGCCCGACACGCCGCCGAGATGTTGAAATTTGAACGGAATGGGTCTAGCGTCTTTCTCGTTGAACATTAAACCAACAAGCGCCAACCCTCCCGAGGAGCAGATCATGGGCATCTTCAGCCGCCGCAACCAGGACAGCACCGCCACCACCGTCGCCACCCTCGACGTGGACCCGGCGCTGGCCGCCCTCACCGGCGACTACGTCATCGACGCCTCCCACAGCAGCATCGGCTTCACCGTCCGCCACGCGATGGTGACCAACGTCCGCGGCAGCTTCACCGACTACACCGGCAGCCTGCAGCTGGACGGCGGCGACCCGTCCCGCTCCGCCGCCACCATCGAGGTGAAGGTGGGCTCCGTGGACACCGGCATCGCCGACCGCGACGGCCACCTGCGCAGCGGTGACTTCTTCGACACCGAGACCTTCCCGCTGATGACCTTCCGCTCCACCGAGGCGGCCCAGCTCGGCGGCGACAAGTACCGCATCACCGGCGAACTGACGATCAAGGACGTGACCCGCCCGCTCTCCATCGACCTGGAGTTCAACGGCTCGGCCACCGACGTCTACGGCAACGAGCGCGTCGGCTTCGAGGGCTCCGCCGAGATCCTGCGCTCCGACTGGGGTCTGACCTGGAACGCCGCGCTGGAGGCCGGCGGCGTCATGGTCAGCGACAAGGTGAAGCTGACCTTCGACATCTCGGCCATCAAGCAGGCCTGACCCGCCCGACGCCGCCGGGGCCCGGGGGCGGCCGCTAGAAGCCGCCCCCGCCGTCGAACCCTCCGCCGCCGTCGAAGCCACCACCGCCGCCGAAGTCCCCTCCCCCGAAGTCGGAGGGGTTGAAGTCGGCGCCGGAGTAGTCCCCTCCGTCGTAGCCGCCCATGTCGGAGGCGTAGGCCGGACCGGACATCATCGAACCGAGCATCGTGCCCACCAGGAGACCGGGCAGGATGCCGCCGCCGAAGTAGCCGCCCGCCCAGGGGCCGTACGCCGGGCCCGCGTCGTAGTAGGGACGCGGGCCGTAGTCCGTGTCGACGGTACGCACCATCGGGTCCCTGCCGTCCCGCAGGCGCACCGCGTCCGCCGCGCACACGGGCACGGTACGCGCCGCACCGCCGGCCGGCGCCCAGTCGCGGTCCTCGGTGCTCGGCCCGTGCCGCGGGTCGAAGAAACAGGGCGCCCGGCGCTCGGGCAGCGGCCTGCCCTGACGGCGCGCATCGAGGGCGGCCAGCGCGAACCGGCCGTCCTCCAGGGCCTGGGTCACTCCCCTGACCTCTTCCGGGTGCTGTACGGAGGCCATGATGTCCTTGGCCTTCTCGTACGAGTCGAGGGCCTGCTCGTAGTCCCTGCGCATGGCGTCGTCCGCGCCGGGCTCTGCGGGGTGGAAGTCCAGCCGGTCGAGCTCCTCGCCGAAGGCCGTGATGTCCTCGTCGACGACCACGCGCAGCTTCTCGACGGCCTCGCGCTCCGCCTCTTCCTTCTTCTTGCGGTTGCGGCGCACCAGGGCGTAGGCACCGCCGCCACCGATGAGGGCCACCGCGCCGAGCGTGATCAGCCCGCCGGCCGGGACCCCATCGGAACCGCCCGTGGGGCCCCAGGAGGCCGGGGCCCTGCCCTTGACCTGCGTCAGGGCCTGGTCGACGAAGTTGTCCAGCTCCGTGCCCGCGTCGACGGGCCCGCCGGCCTTGACGGCGTCGGTCAGGTTGCGGACGGCGTTGACGGGCATGACCGCCCGGTCCGCGCCCGCGTTGAAGCCGTCGCCGAGCCGGATCGCGTAGAGCCCGGTGATGCCGGTCTCGGCCCGGACCGTGCGCAGCACGCTCTCCGCGGGGAACTCGGACGTGGCCGGCAGCACGGCGACGAACACCGGCTTCCCGGCGTCCTTGATCTTCTTCGCGAGCGCGTCCGCCTTCGCCTTGGGCAGCTGCGCCGCGGCGCGCGGATCGACGTAGACCGGTCCCTCCTTCAGGGCCTCCGCCACGGCGGCGGGCCCGGTGGCCGCCGCCGCCTGCGGGGCGGCCACGAGGGCGGTCGCGGACAGGCCCAGCAGCAGGGCGGCCAGCAGCCGACCGGGACGTACGGATATCAGCCTGGTCCTCATGTCCCCGACGCTACCGGAACCGCCCTTTTCCCGTGTGAGGTGGACATAAGCCCCGCGGCTGTGCCGGACCGGGCTACTCGGCGGGTTCGACGCCCGCGTGGAGGAGGCCGTACGTGAAGGCGTCCTCCAGGGCCTGCCAGGAAGCGGCGATCACGTTCTGGGCGACGCCCACCGTGGACCACTCGCGGGTGCCGTCCGTCGTGGCGATCAGGACGCGGGTCGTGGACTCCGTGCCGTGCTTGCCCTCCAGGATGCGGACCTTGTAGTCGATCAGCTCGAACTTCGCGAGCTGGGGGTAGAAGCGTTCGAGGGCGACCCGCAGCGCGCGGTCCAGGGCGTTGACCGGGCCGTTGCCCTCCGCCGTGGCGACGATCCGCTCGCCCTTGGCCCACAGCTTGACCGTGGCCTCGTTGGCGTGGGTGCCGTCCGGGCGGTCCTCGACGATCGCCCGCCAGGACTCCGTACGGAAGTACTTGCGGGCGCGCCCCTCGACCTCGGCGCGCAGCAGCAGTTCGAAGGAGGCGTCGGCGGCCTCGTACGTGTAGCCCGAGAGCTCCCGCTCCTTGACCCGCTCCACGACCCGGGAGACCAGCGCGCGGTCCTCGCCGAGCTCGACGCCGAGCTCCTTGCCCTTGAGCTCGATGGAGGCGCGGCCGGCCATGTCGGAGACCAGCATCCGCATGGTGTTGCCGACCCGTTCGGGGTCGATGTGCTGGTACAGGTCCGGGTCGACCTTGATCGCCGAGGCGTGCAGGCCGGCCTTGTGCGCGAAGGCCGAGACGCCGACGTACGGCTGGTGCGTGGAGGGGGTCAGGTTCACGACCTCGGCGATCGCGTGCGAGATGCGGGTCATCTCGGCGAGCGCGCCGACGGGCAGCACCTGGCGCCCGTACTTGATCTCCAGCGCGGCGACGACCGGGAAGAGGTTGGCGTTGCCGACGCGTTCGCCGTAGCCGTTCGCGGTGCACTGGACGTGCGTGGCGCCCGCGTCGACGGCGGCGAGGGTGTTGGCGACGGCGCAGCCGGTGTCGTCCTGGGCGTGGATGCCCAGGCGTGCTCCGGTGTCGGCGAGCACGGTCGCGACGACCGCGGTCACCTGGGCCGGCAGCATCCCGCCGTTGGTGTCGCAGAGGATGACGACGTCGGCGCCGGCCTCGTGGGCGGTGCGCACGACGGACTTCGCGTACTCGGCGTTGGCCCGGTACCCGTCGAAGAAGTGCTCGCAGTCGACGAAGACGCGGCGGCCCTGGGCGACCAGGTGGGAGACGGTGTCGCGGACCATCTCCAGGTTCTCGTCGAGCGTGGTGCGCAGGGCGAGCTCGACGTGCCGGTCGTGGGACTTGGCGACCAGGGTGATCACCGGCGCGCCCGACTCCAGGAGGGCCCGCACCTGCGGGTCCTCGGCGGCCGAGCCGCCCGCGCGCCGGGTCGCGCCGAAGGCGACCAGCTTCGCGTGCTTGAAGTCGATCTCGGCGCGGGCGCGGGCGAAGAACTCGGTGTCGCGGGGGTTGGCACCGGGCCAGCCGCCCTCGATGAAACCCACTCCGAAGTCGTCCAGGTGCCGGGCGATCGTCAGCTTGTCGGCGACGGTGAGGTTGATGCCCTCACGCTGGGCGCCGTCGCGCAGGGTGGTGTCGAAGACGTGGAAGCTGTCGTCGGGGCCCTGAGCGGCCGCTGTCGCCTCTGTCGTCGTCATGCTGATCTGACTCCTGTCGGATGAGTGGTTCCGGATGCCCGCCCTGAGGCAGGCCGCCGCCACTGCCCCCATCATCGCGCGCGCTCCGGCCCCGGCAGGAATGGAGCCGGGAAACGAAAAGACCCCTCGCGGGTGCGAGAGGTCTGCGCGCGGGTCTGGGGCACGATGGCCGCTGCCGCGAAGTTCTTCCACGGTTCAGCGATCACTGCGGACCGGCGCGCTGCTGTCCATAATCACGAGCTGAGCAAGCACGCTCGCAGTGTGCCACACCGCTCGCCGTCCGTGGACGGCGATCTCAGCATGCGGGCAGCCCTGGTGGGCTAGGGCGTCAGGGCGTCAGGACGTCAGGGCGTCCGAGAGGAACTCGCGGACGTGCTCCAGGATGCCCTCCCGGGAGAGGCCCGGCAGGCCGACGGCGACCTGGATGCTGAACCCGTCGAGCAGCGCCCGCAGCCGGGCGCCGAAGCGGTCCGGGTCCACGGGCCGGAACTCCCCGCGCGAGATCCCCTCGGCGAGCAGGGCCACCAGGTCGCGGTGCCAGGCGCCCTCGATGGCGGCCTGGCGCTCCCGTTCCTGCGGGCCGGCGTTCTGCGAGCGGTTCCAGACCTCCAGCCACAGGGTCCAGTGCGGGTCCCGGGCCTCTTCGGGCACGTAGAGGTCGACGTACGCCCGGAGCCGCTCGCCGGCCGTGCCGCGGCGGGACAGCAGGGCCCGCCGCTTCGCGCCGAGGGCCGCCTCGCTCCACTCCAGGGTCTGCAGCAGCAGCTCGTCCTTGCTGCCGAAGTAGTAGAGGAGATGGCCGCTGCTCATACCGACCTGGCGGCCCAGGCCGGCCATGGTCAGGCCCTCCAGGCCGCGCTCGGCGATCGTGGCCATGGCGGCGACGAGTACGTCCTCGCGCGGCGGCGCGTTCTTCCGCACCGCGCGCACTCCACCCGCCGCCATGGGCCACTCCTTCGTCGATCCGCCTCGGGTCAGACCTTCGGCTGCTGCTGGGTGATGCAGTGGATACCGCCACCCCCGGCGAAAATCGTACGTGCGTCAACGAGGGTCACGGTCCGCTCGGGGAACAGGCCGCGGAAGATCTCGGCGGCCTCCTCGTCGCGCGGGTCGTCGAACGCGCACAGCACCACGCCGCCGTTGCACAGGTAGTGGTTGATGTAGGAGTAGTCCACCCACTCCCCGTCCTCCTCCAGCACGGTCGGCGCCGGGATCTCCACGACCTCCAGCTGCCGGCCCCGTGCGTCGGTGGACGCGCGCAGGATGGCGGCGATGGTCTTGCAGCGCTCGTGGTCCGGGTGGGCCGGGTCGGGCTGGGTGTGCACCATCACCACGCCGGGGCGGGCGAAGGCGGCCACGATGTCCACGTGGCCCTGCGTGCCGTAGGTGCCGTAGTCGCCGGCCAGGCCGTAGGGAAGCCAGATCGCCTTGGTGGTGCCGAGGTGGGCGTGGATCTCCTCCTCGACCTGCTGGCGGGTCCAGTCGGGGTTGCGCCCGGCGCCCAGCTGCACGGTGTCGGTGAGGAGCACGGTGCCCTCGCCGTCGACGTGGATGGCGCCGCCCTCGTTGACGAGGGGGGTGCTGTACGTACGGGTGCCGACGAGGTCCGAGACGTGCCGGGCGACCTTGGAGTCGTGCTCCCAGCGGGCCCACTCCTGGGCGCCCCAGCCGTTGAAGGTCCAGTCCACGGCGGCGAGCCCGCCGGCCCCGTCGGTGACGAAGGTCGGGCCGATGTCGCGCATCCAGGCGTCGTCGAGCTCCCGCTCCACCAGCTGTACGTCGTCCCCGACGATCGCGCGGGCGCTGTCGGCGTCACCGGGCGAGACGACGAGGGTCACCGGCTCGTACGCGCGCACCGCGCGGGCGACGGCGCCCCAGGCCTCGCGGGCCTCGGCGAGCTGCCGCTCGTCGGTGAAGGTCGGGTTGGGGCTGGGCCAGGCCATCCAGGTGCGCTCGTGCGGCGTCCACTCGGCGGGCATCCGGAATCCGTCGGCGGCGGGCTTGTTCGTCATGGCGGGGTCCTTAGAGGAAGTACAGGCGGTTGAGGGAGACCGAGTCGGCCGCTTCGGAGCGCAGGGGGTCCCCGTCGAGGGTGACGAGGCCGCTGCGCGCGTCCACGTCGACCGCGCCCGTCCGGGAGTTGAGGAGGAGGTTGCCCGGGCCGATGCCGCGCGTGCCGCGGACGGCGACCCGGCGGCGGCGGGTCGGCATCTCGTCGCCGCCGAGGGCCGCCGCGGCGGCCGAGACGAACGCGACGGAGATGTCGGCGGCGGTGGCCCCGTACGAGCCGAACTGCGGCCCGAGGACCAGCGGTTCGCAGGTGTCGGTGGCCGCGTTGGGGTCACCGGTGACCCCGTACGCGGGGAAGCCGGACTTCAGGACCAGCTGCGGCTTCGCGCCGAAGAACTGGGGACGCCACAGCACGATGTCGGCGAGCTTGCCGACCTCGATGGAGCCGATCTCGTGGGCCAGGCCGTGGGCGATGGCGGGGTTGATGGTCAGCTTGGCCATGTAGCGCAGGACGCGGGCGTTGTCGTCGCCTTCGCCGTCGCCCTCCAGCGGGCCGAGTTCGCCCTTCATCTTGGCGGCCATGGCGAAGGTCCGCCGGATGGTCTCGCCGGCGCGGCCCATGCCCTGGGCGTCGGAGGAGGTGATGCCGATCGCGCCCAGGTCGTGCAGGACGTCCTCGGCGCCCATGGTGCCCGCGCGGATCCGGTCGCGGGCCATGGCGGCGTCGCCCGGGAGGTCCGGCTTGAGGTCGTGGACGGAGACGATCATGCCGTAGTGCTCGGCGACCGCGTCCCGGCCGAAGGGCAGGGTGGGGTTGGTGGAGGAGCCGATGACGTTGGGCACGCCGGCCATCTTGAGCACGTTGGGGACGTGTCCGCCGCCGCAGCCCTCGATGTGGAAGGCGTGGATGGTGCGGCCGTCCAGGACGCGCAGGGTGTCCTCGACGGACAGGCACTCGTTGAGGCCGTCGCTGTGCAGGGCGACCTGGACGTCGTGTTCCTCGGCGACGCGCAGGGCGGTGTCCAGGGCGCGGGTGTGCGCGCCCATGTCCTCGTGCACCTTGAAGCCGCAGGCCCCGCCCTCGGCGAGCGCCTCGACCAGCGGGGCGGGATCGGAGGAGGAGCCTCGGGCCAGGAAGCCGATGTTGACGGGCCAGGCGTCGAAGGCGTTGAAGGCGTGCTTGAGGGCCCACGGGGAGTTGACGCCGACGCCCCAGACCGGGCCGAACTCCTGGCCGATGATCGTGGTGACGCCCGCGGCGAGCGAGGCCTCCATGACGCGCGGGGACAGCAGGTGGACGTGGGTGTCGACGGCGCCCGCGGTGGCGATGAGCCCCTCGCCGGAGACGATGCTCGTGCCCGTGCCGACGACGACGTCCACCCCGTCGAGGGTGTCCGGGTTGCCGGCCCGGCCGATCGCGTGGATCCGGCCCCCGCGGATGCCGACCGAGACCTTGCGGATGCCGAGGACGGCGTCGATGACGAGGACGTTGCTGATGACGACGTCACAGGTCTCGCGGACGGCGGCGGCCTTCAGGTGCAGTCCGTCGCGGGCGGTCTTGCCGAAGCCCGCGAGGAACTCGTCGCCCGGCTTCTGGGCGTCGTGCTCGACCCGGACGGTGAGCCCGGAGTCGCCGAGCCGGACCCGGTCCCCGGCGCGGGGCCCGAAGACGGAGGCGTACTCGCGGGGGTCGATGTGCCGGCTGCCCGGCGCACAGTGGTCGCTGTGCCTGGTCTGCTTGCTCATGCGGAGGTCCCTCCCGCGTGCGGGCTGTCGGTGTCGGGGGTGGCGGCCGCCCCGGGGGCCGCGGCGGCATCGCCCCGGGCCGCATCGCCCCGGGCCGCGTCGCCCTGGGCCGCGTCGGCCCCGGCCGCGTGGCCGTCATCGGTGTCCTGGTGGACCTCGGCGCCCAGGTACCCGCATGCCGCCGCCCTCTCCAGCGCGAGCGATTTGGCGCCCGGCGCGTCCAGCGGACCGTCGACCAGCCCGGCGAAGCCGATCGCGATGCGGTCGCCGCCGATGGGGACGAGGGCGATCTCGGCCTCGCCGTGCGGGTCGAACCGTACGGACGAACCGGCGGGCACGCACAGCCGCATGCCGTAGGCCGCGGCGCGGTCGAAGTCGAGGCGCGGGTTGGCCTCGAAGAAGTGGAAGTGGGAGGTGACGCTGACCGGCACGGGGGCCGTGTTGCGCACGTGCAGGTGCAGCGCCGGCTCCGGCTGGGGGGCACCGGGACCCGGAACGACCGCCCCCGGGGCGTCGTCGCCGAGCAGCGCCGCACCGCGGATCGGGGCCGGGACCACCGCGAGCCGGGAGCCGTCGTCGAATACCGCCTCCACGTGCACCTCGGTGACCACGTCGGCCACGCCGGGCAGCACATCGTCCGGGCCCAGCACGCTGCGGGCCTCCTCGATGGCCTCCGCGAGCCGCTTGCCGTCGCGCGCGGCCTCGCAGACCGTGTCCGCGATGAGCGCGGTGGCCTCCGGGACGTTGAGCCTGAGACCGCGGGCCCTGCGGGCCCTGGCCAGTTCCGCGGCGCTGCGCAGCAGCAGCCGGTCGCGCTCCGTAGGGGTCAGCCGCACGCCGATCCACCACCTTTTGAGTCAATGGGTTAGAGCATCACTCTAACTCTTCATTTCCCTGCAATGAAGCATTGACCTGAGACCTGGGCTTAGGTCACATTGAGTGTCGTTCAAACATCTGCGAACCACCCCCCGCCCTGCCAAGGGAGTCCCCCCATGCCCATCGAACAGCGCGGAGTCGACACCATCCCGGAGGAGGAGCGGACGAGCGGGCCCCGTGACCTGATCTCGATCCTGCTCGGCTCGAACCTCTGCCTCGGGGTGATCGTGTTCGGCTGGCTGCCCCCGTCCTTCGGACTGGGCCTGTGGCCCTCGGTCACCGCCATCGTGACCGGCACGCTGGCCGGCATCGTCTTCACCGCGCCGCTGGCGCTGGTGTCCCTGCGCACGGCGACCAACCTCTCCACCTCCAGCGGCGCCCAGTTCGGCGTACGCGGCCGCCTCGTCGGCTCCGTCGTCGGCCTGCTGCTCGCCCTCGGCTACACCGCGCTCACCCTCTGGATCGGCGGTGACGTGATGGTCGGCGCCCTGTCCCGGCTCACCGGCCTGCCGGACACCGGAGCCACCCGCGCCGTGATGTACGGGGTGCTGGCCGCCTTCACCGTCGTCGGGGCCGTCTTCGGCTACCGGCTGCTGCTGCGCATGAGCAAGGTCCTGTCCATCGGCATGGTGGTCCTGCTCGCCGTCGGCGTGTACGCGTACGCCCCCGGCTTCACCACCGCCGCGCCGCCGCAGACCTCGTACCTGCTCGGCTCCTTCTGGCCGACCTGGCTGCTCGCCGCCGTCGCCGCCGGGCTCAGCGGTCCCGTCGCGTTCATCACCCTGCTCGGCGACTACACCCGCTACATCTCCCCGCGCCGGCACAGCCCCCGCAAGGTGTTCTGGTCCACCGGGCTCGGCCTGCTGATCGGCCTGCTGGTCCCGCAGCTGTTCGGCACGTACACCGCGCTCGCCGCCAAGGCCGGCACCGACTACGCCGGCCCGCTCGTGGACGCCGCACCGTTCTGGTACCTGCTCCCGCTGCTCGCCGCCGCCGCGGCCGGCTCGGTGGGCAACGCCGGGCTGATGCTCTACTCCATGGGCCTCGACCTCGACGCCATCGTCCCCAGGGCCACCCGGGCCAAGGCCACGCTCGTCGCCGCGGGGGTCGCCACCGCGTTCGTCTTCGTCGGCTCCTTCGAGTGGGACGTACAGTCCGCGATGACCTCGTTCGTCCTGCTGCTGACCGCGATCGGCACGCCGTGGGCCGTCATCACCCTGATCGGCTACGTCCGCTGCCGCGGGCAGTACGACGCCGACGCCCTCCAGGTCTTCAACCGCCGCTCGGTGGGCGGGATCTACTGGTACCGCGCCGGCTGGAACGTGGCCGCGACCGTCTCCTGGGCCGTCGGCGCGGGAGTCGGCCTGCTCGCCGTGACGACCCCCTTCTACGAGGGCCCCCTGCTCGCCCTGACCGGCGGGGTGGACTGCTCCTTCGTCCTCTCCGGCTTGGCCGGCGGCTTGGCCTACACGGCCCTGACCTTCCGGAGCGCGGCCACGACGGCGGCCGCGCCCGCCGACGCGGGCGACACCGCGGGCCGGGTGGCCCTCGCCGTCGACTGACGGCGACGGCCTCGGCCGGTGCACGCCGCGGGCCCCGGGGGGACGTCCCCCCGGGGCCCGCGCTGGCCGGAGCCGCCGCCGTGCGTCAACGGCAGTTGTGCGCGGTCGTCGCCTGGGCGGCCGCCGTGTCCAGCGCCTGGATCTGCGGCTGGAGCTGGGTGATCGCGTCCTTGCCCGTGGTGTCGCCCGGCAGGTCCTCGTAGGCCTTCTTGAGGTTCTCCGCGGCCGACGTGACGGCCTCCTTCTCGGCGGACTTCAGCGCCGAGCTGCTCTCCTTGACGTTCTTCCAGTCGTTCTGGACGGCGTCGTACGCCGACTTCAGCTGGTCCTTGGTGGCCGTGGCCGGGTTCAGCGCCTTGAGTGCGGCGTTGTCCGACTTCAGCTGGACCAGGTTGGCGCACAGCGCCGCGCTGGCCGACGAGGCTGCCTCCGCCGGCGTCGCGTTGTCGTCGCTGGAGCATGCCGAGGCGCCGAGTACCACGGCCGCACAGAGCAGGCCGGAGGCAACGAACCGCTTCATGGGGATCCGCCTTCCCGCCGGCCGCAACGGCCGACGCACGAGAGATTCACGCCGCTCGGGCGTACCGTGCCGCCCGGAGCCGGTGTCCGGCGCCGCAAGGGCAGGCGCGATCAACGTCGCACGCCCGTACGTCCGCCGCATCTCCGGACCGACCGGTCCCGGGCACCCGCAGCCGGCGGCGGGCGGGGCCGCAGGGCCCGTGGGCACTGGCCCGGGCGGCCACCGCGACCGGGGCGGGCGACGGGTGCGGGGCGGCGCCGGGGTACCCCCGTCCGGGTGGCCCGGACACACCGAGAAGGGGTCCCGGCCGCCCGGCCGGGACCCCTTCTCGGTGTTCTTCGTGACGCCTGCGCGGCAGAGCTAGCCGAGCGGGTGCATCCAGCCGTGGGTGTCGGCGGTGTGGCCGGTCTGCAGGTCCAGCAGCGCCTTGCGGAGCTTCATGGTGACCTCGCCGGGCTCGCCGCTGCCCTGGGTCCAGTTGGCGCGCTCGGACTTGACCGAGCCGACCGGGGTGATGACGGCGGCGGTGCCGCAGGCGAACACCTCGGTCAGGGTGCCGTTCTCGTTGTCGCGCTTCCAGTCCTCGGTGGAGATGCGTCCCTCCTCGGCGGTGTAGCCGAGGTCGCGGGCGATGGTGAGGAGGGAGTCGCGGGTGATGCCCGGCAGGAGCGAGCCGGTCAGCTCCGGCGTGACGATGCGGTCGCCGTACACGAAGTACAGGTTCATGCCGCCCATCTCCTCGATCCAGCGGTGCTCGACGGCGTCGAGCCAGACCACCTGGTCGCAGCCGTGCGAGGCGGCCTCGGCCTGGGCCACGAGGGAGGCCGCGTAGTTGCCGCCGGTCTTGGCCGCACCCGTACCGCCCTTGACGGCGCGCACGTACTCCTCGGAGAGCCAGACGGAGACGGGCTTGACGCCGCCGGGGAAGTACGCACCGGCGGGCGAGGCGATGACCATGAACAGGAACTCGTTGGCCGGGCGGACGCCCAGACCGACCTCGGACGCGAACATGAACGGCCGCAGGTACAGGGAGGCCTCGCCGGAGGAGGGCACCCAGGCACTGTCCTGCTTGATGAGCGCGTCGCAGGCCTCGATGAAGAGGTCGGCCGGCAGCTCGGGCATCGCCATGCGGCGGGCGGAGGCCTGGAAGCGCTCGGCGTTGGCCTGCGGCCGGAACGTCGCGACGGTGCCGTCGGGCTGGCGGTAGGCCTTCAGGCCCTCGAAGATCGTCTGCGCGTAGTGCAGGGTCATGTTCGCCGGGTCGATCGACAGCGGCGCGTACGGGACCAGCTCGGCGTCGTGCCAGCCGCGGCCCTCGGTCCACTTGATCGTCACCATGTGGTCGGTGAAGTGGCGGCCGAAGCCGGGGCTGGCCAGGATCGCCTCGCGCTCCGCATCGGACAGCGGGTTCGAGGAGGGCTTGAGCTCGATCGTGGGCGTCGTCATGAGTGCTTGTCCTTCACCGGTTTTGTAGGGCGGACCGCGCTCACGGCGTACAGGACGTTGAGCTTCCCCGCATTCCGCGGTCTCGCGTTCGATTATCGCTCGCAAGATGCGTTCGGTGAAGCGGGGTGAATGCGGCCCAGGGGAGATGGTGGCACCCGGGGCCGCACAGGAAAAGCCGCCGGGTGCGTTGGTCACGCGACCCGGCGGCTTCCTGAGGTGGAGCTGCCGGGTCAGCCGGCTACTCGCTCGGCGAGGGCGTCGCCGATCTGGTCGGTGGTGCGGAACGTGCCGTCGCGCTCCGCGAGGTCGGCGGAGACCGCGTCCTCGATGCGGGCGGCCCGGTCCTCGTGGCCGAGGTGGCGCAGCAGGAGGGCCACGGACAGGATCGTCGCGGTCGGGTCCGCCTTGCCGGTGCCGGCGATGTCCGGGGCCGAGCCGTGGACGGGCTCGAACATGGACGGGAAGGCGCCGGTCGGGTTGATGTTCCCGGAGGCGGCGAGGCCGATTCCGCCGGTCACGGCGGCGGCCAGGTCGGTGAGGATGTCACCGAAGAGGTTGTCCGTGACGATGACGTCGAAGCGCTCGGGCTGGGTGACGAAGAAGATCGTCGCGGCGTCGACGTGCAGGTAGTCGGTGGTGACCTCGGGGTACTCCTGGCCGACCTTGTCGAAGATGTTCTTCCACATGTGGCCGGCGTACACGAGGACGTTGTTCTTGTGGACCAGCGTCAGCTTCTTGCGGGGGCGGGAGTTGGCCCGCTCGTACGCGTCGCGCACCACGCGCTCCACGCCGTACGCGGTGTTGACGCTGACCTCGGTGGCCACCTCGGCGGGGGTGCCGGTGCGCAGGCTGCCGCCGTTGCCGGTGTACGGGCCCTCGGTGCCCTCGCGGACCACGACGAAGTCGATCTCCGGGCGGCCGGCGAGCGGGCTGGCCGTGTTCGGGAAGAGCTTCGACGGGCGCAGGTTGATGAAGTGGTCGAAGGCGAAGCGGAGCTTGAGCAGCAGGCCGCGTTCCAGTACGCCGGACGGGACCGACGGGTCGCCGATGGCGCCGAGCAGGATCGCGTCGTGCTGCTTGAGGGCTTCGAGTTCCTCGTCCGGGAGGGTCTCCCCGGTGCGGTGCCAGCGCCGGGCGCCGAGGTCGTACTCCTTGGTCTCCAGCTTCACATCCTGGGGCAGGACCGCGGTAAGGACCTTGAGGCCCTGAGCCACGACTTCCTGGCCGATGCCATCACCGGGGATCACTGCGAGATTGATGCTGGTCGACATGTCGGAACCGTACTCTCCATCCCAGCCCTCAGACATATTGCGTCCACCATGTGGACGCAATATGTCCCCGGACGGGGCCTCGTCCTGTGTCTCGCCCCGTGCTCAGTGGCCGGTGGAGCCGCCGTTGTCACGGCGGTCCAGGGCGCGCTGGAGGGCGGCGGCGGCGTTCTTGCGGTCGGCGTCGGCGGAGGAGGCGTGGCGGACGCGACGGGGAGCGGTGGATGCGGTCATGGTGATCGACTCCTTGAGATCACGGCGTGGCGGGGCCACGGATGAGGGGTTCCTTCAAGGCGCCGGAAGAGGCGGGGAGCTGCGCACCGCAGGGGTTGCCTGCTCAGGGCGCGCGCTCTCGACCGCCATTCGCCTGATCGGCGAGACGTTCGGCTTCTACAAAGCTAGGGCAGCTCCGGTTGTATGTCTCCGCAATTAGTCGGGCTTCCTACTATCTGAGACGGCCACCCTCTCGCAGGGCCCTGTCACAGGTCTCCGATTCAGGCCCTCTCGGAACGGAGTTCCCTGATCAGAGCCCTTACGGCGAGAGTGGACGCGGATTCCGGTGTGGTGACGTATCCCACGCGTCTCACGGGCCCCGAAGGGCCCAGTCCGGTGATGTCCACGGCGTCCGTGGCCTCGCGGAGCGACAGTCCGGGCAGGATCGCCATGCCGAGCCCGCGCCCGACCATGGTGAGCACCATCGCATCGTCCTCCGCCTTGACGGTGGCGCCCGGGATCCAGTCCTGCGCCCGCCACCAGTCGCGGGTGTACGAGCCGCAGTTCTCGTCCCAGTCCAGCAGGGGCAGCGACCGCGGATCCGGGTGCCCGGCCGGGTGGACCAGGGCGTACGCCTCCTCCACGAGCTCCCCGGTCAGCAGTCCGGGGAACGCCGGCTGTCCGGGGCCGAGCGTGGCGAGGGCCAGGTCCGCGCGGCCGGCCGCCACCTCGCCCGCACCGCCCGCCCCGAGCTCGCGCACCACCCGCACCTCGGGCCGGATTCCGGGGTGGCGGGCCGTGAGCCGCTCCAGGGCCGGGGGCAGCAGGTGCAGGGCCGCGCTGCGGAACGCCGCGATGCGCAGCACGCCCGTCGCGCCATCCCCGTCGCCGGCTCCGCCGCCCGCGGCGCGCACCTCCGCGCCGAGGTGTTCGTACAGCCGCAGGATGCGCCGGGCGAGGGCGACGGCCCGCTCCCCCGCCGGGGTGGGCGTGGCGCCGGCGCGGCCGCGCACGAAGAGCACCGCGCCGGTCTTGCCCTCGCTGCCGCGCACGGAGTGCGAGACCGCCGACTGGGTCAGACCCAGCCGGGCGGCCGCGGCGGAGAAGCCCCCGGTCTCGGCGACGGCGACCAGGACCCGGAGTTCGTGCGGGGCGAGCTCGGCAGTGCTTCCCGCCATGGGCGCTTCCACCTCGTTCTATGAGCAGTTCTCATGCATGTGCGGCTTCCATGAACCCAACCCCCTGCCCACGCCGGTCATTCCTTCCTAACGTCCTCGCCATGACCACGAACCACACCGCTCACGCCGTCCACCAGATCGCCCGCCCCACCGGCTTCCCCGCCGCGACCGACTTCGCGTACGTCGAGACCCCGGTGCCCTCCCCCGCCCCGGGCACCGCCCTGGTCGAGAACCTCCTGCTCTCGGTGGACCCGTACCACCGCGGGCTGATGGACGGCGGCGAGGGCGGTTTCGAGCTGAACACCCCGCTGGAGGGCCGGGCGGTGGGCCGGGTGATCGCCTCCCGCGACCCGGGGCTGCGCGAGGGCGACCTGGTCTTCCACCGCGAGGGCTGGCGCACCCACGCCCTCGTCACCCTCGGCGCGAACGGCACCCGGAGGCTGCGCGGCCACGCCGGCGTCCCGCTGGAGGCGTACCTGGGCATCCTGGGCGGCACCGGCCTCACCGCCTACGCCGCACTGACCCGGACGGCCGCGCTGCGCGAGGGCGAGGACGTCTTCGTCTCCGCCGCCGCGGGCGGAGTCGGCACCGCGACCGGCCACATGGCGCGGCTGCTGGGCGCCCGCCGGATCATCGGCAGCGCGGGCTCGGCGGCGAAGGTCCGCCACCTCACCGACGTGCTCGGCTTCGACGCCGCGTTCGACTACCACGACGGCCCGGTCGGCGAGCAGCTCGCACAGGCCGCGCCCGACGGCATCGACGTGTACGTGGACAACGTGGGCGGGGACCATCTGGCGGGCGCCATCGACGTGCTGCGCGAGTACGGGCGGATCGCCTGGGTCGGCGGCATTTCGATGTACAACGGGGACCGTTCGCCGGCCGCGCCCCGCAACCTCTTCGAGATCGTGCACAAGTCACTGCGGCTGGAAGGGGTATTGGTTCGCAATCACACCAATCTGCAGGATGAACTGGAAGACTTCCTGGTCCCTCATCTGCGCAGCGGCCGCGTGGGCACGGACACCACCGTTGTACAGGGGATCGACCGCACGGTGGACGCCTTCCTCGGGATGCTCCGGGGGAACAACGTGGGCAAGATGCTGGTCCGTCTCGGGGACTGATTGCAGCCACCTGGAAGTTCACCGTTTTCTTACCGCACGGACGTAGACCTTTGAACCGGCGCCCGCCACCCTTGCGCTCGATGTGCCAGCGGGGCACACGGGTTGGAGGCGAGTAGCCAGTGACACCGATCAGCCGCAGGGGTTTCGTGGGAATCGGCGCCGGGCTGGTGGCCGGTGCCGCCCTGCCCGCCGTCGCGGCGACGTCGGCGGCCGCGGCCGCTGCGAGCGGCACGATCACCGATGTGAAGCACGTCGTGATCCTGATGCAGGAGAACCGCAGCTTCGACCACTACTTCGGCAAGCTGAAGGGGGTGCGCGGCTTCGGTGACCGCGCCGCGGGCAACATCCCGGGCGGCTGGGGTACGTTCAACCAGCCCAACTGGGGCGGCCGCCAGTACCCGTGGAAGCTGTCCGCCACGCCGCCGGCCGGCGGCGTGGACGGCGCGACCCTCGCCCAGTGCAGCGGCGACCTCCCGCACAGCTGGACCTCACAGCACGCCGCCTGGAACAAGGGCCGGATGGACAACTGGGTCCTGGGCGTCGGCAACACCCGCACCCTCGGCCACCTGGACCGCGGCGACATACCGTTCCACTACGGGCTCGCCGACAACTACACGATCTGCGACGCGTACTTCTGCTCCACGCTGAGCGCGACCGGCCCGAACCGCACCTTCCTGTGGAGCGGCAAGGTCGACGCGGGCAGCAAGGACGGCGGCGACGAGTCCGGGCTGACGTGGGAGACGTACGCGGAGGCCCTGCAGCGCGCCGGCATGAGCTGGAAGGTCTACCAGAACGCCCAGGACAACTACGGCGACAACGGTCTGGCCTACTTCAAGAAGTTCACGGACGCGGCGCCCGGCAACCCCCTGTGGGACCGCGGCATGGCCTCCGTCCCGAGGGTGACCGGCTCCACCCCCGACGACATCGCGGCCGCCATCCGTGCCGACGTCGTCGCCGGAACCCTGCCGCAGGTCTCCTGGGTCGTCGCGAACGAGGCCTTCTCTGAGCACCCGTACGCCCCGCCGGGCGACGGCGCGCACTTCGTGGACCTGGTCTACCGGGCGCTGGCGGCGAACCCCGAGGTCTTCGACTCCACTGTCCTCTTCCTGAACTACGACGAGAACGACGGCTTCTTCGACCACGTCCCGCCGCCCGTCGCCCCGCCCGGCACGCCTGACGAGTACATCGACGGCGTCCCGATCGGCCTCGGCTTCCGCGTCCCGATGCTCGTCATGTCCCCCTGGACGCGCGGCGGCTGGGTGAGCTCCGAGGTCTTCGACCACACCTCGGTGCTGCGCTTCATGGAGACCTGGACGGCCGCCCTGGGCACCCCCGCGACCTGTCCGAACATCAGCGCGTGGCGCCGCAAGGTGGTCGGCGACCTGACCGGCGTCTTCGACTTCGCGCACCCGGTGTACGGGGTCCCGGCCGGGCTGCCCCCGACCGCGAAGGTCATCGGCCAGTCGACCTGCGGCCCGCTGCCCAACCCGGCGCCGCAGGACAACGCGCTTCCGGCGCAGGAGGCCGGCACCCGGCCGGCGCGGGCCCTTCCCTACCAGGTGAACGGCAACCTGGACCGCTTCGAGTTCGGCGCGGCCGGAAAGATCCTGGCCTGGTTCTCGATGTCCAACCAGGGGGCGCAGGCGAAGCGGGCGGCGCACTTCTCGATCCACCCGCACCAGTACCGGGACACCGCCGCCTGGGAGTACACGGTCGACCCGGGCGCGACGACGGCCGACTGGTTCAGCATCGGGCTCGGCAGCGGCTCCGGGAAGTACGACATCTCGATGTACGGGCCGAACCGCTTCCTGCGCCGGTTCATCGGTGACGCGTCGAAGGCGGGCAAGGCGATCGAGGTGGCCTCGCGCTTCGCGGTGGAGCCGGGCACGGGCAAGATGGCCGTCTGGTTCAAGATGACGAACACGTCGGCCGCGCCGGTCACCTTCACGATCCGCGCGAACGCCTACCGCTCGGACGGCCCGTGGACGTACACCGTCCCGGCGAACTCCTCGCGCGAGGACTTCTTCAACTCGGTCGCCTACAACAACGGCTGGTACGACTTCACGATCCTCGCCGACGGCGACGGCACCTGGTCACGCCGCTACACCGGCCACATCGAGACGGGCGCACCGAGCATCAGCGGCTCGTAGCACCCGCCGCCGAGCCCGTCAGAGCACGTCGCCGTTGCGCCAGTCGAACCACAGGCCCCCGGCGGGGTCCGGCAGGGCCCCGCCGTCGGGCACCCACAGGTACGTCGAGCCCTCCTCTTCGGGCAGGGCCCGGGGGCCGGGCGGCGCGAGGGTGCCGAGCCGCCCGCCCCACACGGTCCAGCCGCGGGCGTCGTACAGCGCGGCGCCCGCGTCGGAGGCGGAGAGGGCGCCGAGGTCGTAGGCGCGGGCGATGACGTCCTCCAGCGCGGCCATGACCCGGGCGCCGAGACCCTGCCGGCGCCGGTCCGCCCGGACGGCCACGGCCTCGACGTACCCGGTCCGCAGGGCCCGCCCCCGGTGCACCACCCGGCGCTGCACCACGCTCCCGTGCGCGACGAGCTCCCCGTCCCGGTGGACCAGGGCGTGCATCCCGCCGAGGGCGTGTTCGAAGTCCGCGTCGCAGAAGTCCCCCTCGAAGGCGCGGCCGAGCAGGGCGCGGATCCCGTCGAGGGCTTCCGGGCCGAGCTGTGAGGTGTGCAGGAGGCGGATGGGCGCGTCGCTCATGCCCCCAGTCTGGCGCGCAACCGCACCGGTCCGTCCGCGCCGGGGCTACGGGGCTTCGTGGATGCGGGTCAGCAGGGTCGTCAGCTGTTCGCGTTCGGCGGGGGTCAGCGGGGAGAGGAACTGCGCGTTCGCCGTTTCGGCCAGGGCCGCGCAGCGGGTCAGGGCGGCCGTTCCGGCCGGGGTGAGGGTGACCGCGTTCTTGCGGCGGTCCGCCGGGTTCGGGGCGCGCAGGACGAGGCCGGTGCCCTCCAGGTGGTTGAGGAGCCCGACCAGGTCCTTGGGG
This sequence comes from Streptomyces sp. NPDC086989, assembly GCF_044745505.1. Taxonomy (NCBI): domain Bacteria; kingdom Bacillati; phylum Actinomycetota; class Actinomycetes; order Kitasatosporales; family Streptomycetaceae; genus Streptomyces; species Streptomyces sp. NPDC086989. Next base: position 467,775 of record NZ_JBIVAL010000002.1, on the reverse strand, counting down.
TCGATGCCGAGCAGCCGGCCGAGGTCGGCCTGGGCCACCGGGCCGTGTTCGGCGGTCGCCGCCAGGACCGCGTGGTGGGCGAGCTTCAGCCCCTCCGCGGCGAGCGCGTCGGCGACCAGGGCGCGTCCGCGGGCCGCGACGCGGCCGACGAGCCAGCTCGGCAGGGACTGGATGTGCGCGAGGGCCGATGTCATGGGCCAAGCCTAGCCATTCGTTGGCAGTCCCCACGACTTCAGATATCGTTGGGATATCCAATGACTCTGACCCGGTCGGGAGGCCCTGTGCTGCGCATCCGTTATGACGTCCCCGGCGGACCCGAGGTGCTGTTCGCCGAGGAGGTCCCCGTACCCGTACCGGGTGCCGGGGAGCTGCTCGTACGGGCCGAGGCCATCGGGGTCACCCTGCCCGTCGTCCGCAAGCTGCGGGAGGCGGCCGAGCCGGTCGCGCTGGGCGGGGAGGTCGCCGGCACGGTGGCCGCGCTCGGCGAGGGGGTGACGGGCTTCGCCGTCGGGGAGCGCGTCACCGGGCTGTGCTTCGGCCACGGCTACGCCGAGTACGCCGTCCTGCACACCGCCATGGCCTCCCGGGTGCCCGCCGGAGCCACCCCGGTGGACGCGGTCGCGCTCGTGCGCAGCGGGCTCGTCGCCCGCGGCGCCTGGGAGGCCGGGCGGATCCGGCCCGGGGAGTCGGTCCTGGTGACGGCCGCCGCCGGCGGGGTCGGCAGCCTGGCGCTCCAGCTGGCCCGGGCGGGGACGGCCGGCCGGGTGGTGGCCGCCGTCTCCCGCCCGGACAAGGCGGAGTTCGTGCGCGGCCTCGGCGCCGACGAGGTGGTGCTGTACGAGGACCCCGCCTCCTGGGGCGCCCCGTACGACGTGGTCCTCGACGGGGTCGGCGGCGCGTTGCTCGGCCCGGCCGTCCGGGCCCTGGCCACGGAGGGGCGGCTGGTGGCGTACGGCTCCGGCGGCGGCACGGTGGAGGCGTACGAACTGCTGGTCCGCGGCGCCTCGGTGACCGGCTTCCAGATCCGGGCGGTCGCGCAGGGCCGGCCCGCGACGTACGAAGGCTGGCGGCGCGCGCTGTGGGAGGCGTACGCGGACGGATCGCTGCGCCCGGCGGTGCACGAGGAGATCCCGCTCGCGGAGGCGGCCCGCGCCCACCGCGTCGTCGAGGAGCGGCGCAACCTCGGCAAGGTGGTCCTGGTCCCCTGAGTCCCTGAGGGACACGGGGCGGACTGGAACCGCCCCCGTTCCGGACTTGGGGGTACCGGAACGGGGGCGGGGTTCAGCGGGGCGGGATCCTCAGGATCAGCCCATGTGCGGGTAGCCGTACTCGGTCGGCGCGACCAGCGTCTCCTTGATGGAGCGGGTCGACACCCAGCGGTGCAGGTTGCTCGCGGCGCCGGCCTTGTCGTTCGTGCCCGAGGCGCGGCCGCCGCCGAAGGGCTGCTGGCCGACGACGGCGCCGGTCGACTTGTCGTTGATGTAGAAGTTGCCCGCCGCGAAGCGGAGCTTCTCCATCGCGTCCGCGGCCGCGTAGCGGTCGGAGGCGATGATCGAGCCGGTCAGCGCGTAGGCGGAGACGGACTCCATCTGTGCGAGCATCGCGTCGAACTCGGCGTCCTCGTAGACGTGGACGGCGAGGATCGGGCCGAAGTACTCGGTCGTGAAGACCTCGTTCTCCGGGTCGGTGCACGCGATGACGGTCGGGCGGACGAAGTAGCCCTCCGAGTCGTCGTAGCTGCCGCCGGCGATGATCTCGCAGGTCGGGTCGGCCTTGGCGCGGTCGATCGCGGCCTTGTTCTTCGCGAACGAGCGCTCGTCGATGACGGCGCCGATGAAGTTGGTCAGGTCGCGGACGTCACCCATGGTGATGCCGTCGACCTCGGCCGCGAAGGCCTCCTTGAAGCCGTCGTTCCAGATCGAGGCCGGGATGTAGGCGCGCGAGGAGGCCGAGCACTTCTGGCCCTGGAACTCGAAGGAGCCGCGGGTCAGGGCGGTCTTCAGGACGGCGCGGTCCGCGGACGGGTGGGCGACGACGAAGTCCTTGCCGCCGGTCTCGCCGACCAGGCGCGGGTAGGACTTGTACTTCTCGATGTTGTTGCCGACGGTCTTCCACAGGTACTGGAAGGTCTTGGTCGAACCCGTGAAGTGGATGCCGGCCAGCTCGGGGTGGTTCAGGGCCACCTCGGAGACGGCGATGCCGTCGCCCGTCACCAGGTTGATGACGCCCTTCGGCAGGCCGGCCTCCTCCAGGAGCTCCATCAGGAGGACCGCGGAGTGGGTCTGCGTCGGGGACGGCTTCCAGACGACCACGTTGCCCATCAGGGCGGGGGCGGTCGGCAGGTTGCCGGCGATGGCCGTGAAGTTGAACGGCGTGATCGCGTAGACGAAGCCTTCGAGCGGGCGGTGGTCGCTGCGGTTCCACACGCCGGCGGAGTTCGCGACCGGCTGCTCGGCCAGGATCTGGCGGGCGAAGTGGACGTTGAAGCGCCAGAAGTCGACGAGCTCGCACGGGGTGTCGATCTCGGCCTGCTGCGCGGTCTTCGACTGGCCCAGCATGGTGGACGCGGCCAGCTTCTCGCGCCACGGGCCGGACAGCAGCTCGGCGGCGCGCAGGATGATGGCGGCGCGGTCGTCGAACGACATCGCGCGCCAGGCCGGGGCGGCGGCCAGGGCCGCGTCGACGGCCTCCCGGGCGTCGGCCTCGGTGGCGTTGGCGTAGGTGCCGAGCACGGACTTGTGGTCGTGCGGCTGGACCACGTCGAAGCGCTCGCCCCCGCCCATGCGCTTGACGCCGTTGATCGTCATCGGCAGGTCGATGGGGTTCTCGGACAGCTGCTTGAGCTGCGTTTCGAGGCGCGCGCGCTCCGGGGTGCCGGGGGCGTACGAGTGGACCGGCTCGTTGACCGGCGCGGGGACCTGGGTCACAGCATCCATGGGACTGGTAACTCCTTGACCTGGTTCTGGCTAGTTCTTGGTGATCATCGAGCGGAGGAAGAACAGGAGGTTGGCCGGCTTCTCGGCGAGGCGCCGCATGAAGTAGCCGTACCAGTCCGTTCCGTACGCGGTGTAGACGCGCATGCGGTGTCCCTCGGCGGCGAGCCGCAGGTGCTCCTCGCTGCGGATGCCGTACAGCATCTGGAACTCGTACTCGTCCAGCTTGCGCCCCGCCGTGCGGGCGAGCTCCTGGGCGATGGCGATCAGGCGCGGGTCGTGCGACCCGATCATCGGGTAGCCCTCGCCCTCCATCAGCGTCTTCAGGATGCGGACGTACGCCTTGTCGATCTCGGTCTTGTCCTGGTACGCGACCTCGGCGGGCTCCTTGTAGGCGCCCTTCACGATCCGGACGCGGCTGCCGGCGGCGGCCAGGCGGCGGGCGTCGGCCTCGGTGCGGAAGAGGTACGCCTGGATCACGCAGCCGGTCTGCGGGAAGTCCCGGCGCAGCTCCTCGTGGATGGCGAACATCGAGTCGAGGGTGGTGTGGTCCTCGGCGTCCAGCGTGACGGTGGTGCCGATGGCGGCGGCGGCCTCGACGACCGGGCGGACGTTGGCGAGGGCGAGCTCGTGGCCGCCCTCCAGCGCCTGGCCGAACATCGACAGCTTGACGGACATCTCGACGGTCTCGCCCAGCTCCAGGCCCGCCAGGTGCTCGATGAGCTCGAGGTAGGCGTCACGCGCGGCGTAGGACTGCTCCACGGTGGTGATGTCCTCACCCACCACGTCGAGCGTGATCTCCAGGCCCTTCTGCGTGAGGTCCTTGACGATCGGGATGACCTGGTCGACCGTCTCGCCGGGGATGAACCGGGTCACCACGGGCTTGGTCACCGGGGCGGCAGAGACGATTCGGCGCATTTTGTCGCTGCGCGAAGCGGCGAGGATCGCGGGACCCAGCACGGGGCACCTCCTACAGGTGGCAGAAGCAGGCTCGCGGTCCGCGCGGGGTGGGCGGGACCGTAAGGAAAACGCATGTAAAACCACCGTGAAACCTAAGGATCGCTTTGATCCTCTGCCATCGACAGCTGTCACGCATCCGTGTCCCCGATCTCATACATCTGTCTGAAGACCAGGTTCCGGGGTGGGAGAATGTCCGGGTGAAGGGCGATTACCAGGACCTGGTGGATGAGATCTCGGCGCTGCTCGGCGCCCCGGCGACGCTGGAGAACCGGGACTTCCGCCTCATCGCCTTCGGCGCGCACGACAGCGAAGACGACCTCGCGATGGACCCGGTACGGACCCGCTCGATCCTGACCCGGCAGTCGACGGCGGCCGTGCGGGCCTGGTTCGAGGCCTTCGGCATCGCGCGGGCGACGGGGCCGGTCCGCATTCCGGCGGCCCCGGACGCGGGGGTCTTCCGGGGGCGGATCTGCCTGCCGGTGCGCTACCGCGGGATCGTGCAGGGGTACGTGTGGCTCCTCGACCAGGAGCCGGGCCCTGGGCCGGAGGTACTGGCGGCAGCCATGGACGTCGCCGAGCGGATCGGGATCCTGCTCGCGGAGGAGGCGAAGGCGGGGGCGGACCTGTCCCGAGAGTTCCGCGCGGCGCTCACGGCCGGCCGGGGCCGGCAGCAGGACATGGCGGTGGCCGCGCTCCGGATGGCCCTGGGCGCGGGGGCGGACGGGCTGCACGCGGTGGTGTGCGTGACGCCGTGGGCCGGCGAGGCCCCCGCCTCGGTACCGGGCACGGCGGCGGTGTGCACCGTCCCCTGGCCGGGGTCCGGTGACGACGGCGGCCTCGCCCTCGCCGTACTGGTCAGGCTCCGTTCCGCCGAGGTGCTCGTCCCCGCCGAGGGCGTCGCCACCCGGCTGCTGGCCCAGGGCGGCGCGACCGCCGGGATCGCGGAGCCCTGCCGGGGGCCGGCGGCCCTGGCCGACGCCTGGTCGCAGGCCTCGGCGGCGGCGCGGGCGGCAGCGGCCCAGCCCCGGTTCGGCACGGTGGCCCGGTGGTCGGCCATCGGCCCGTACCGGATGCTGGCGTCCCTCGCGGCCGCCGGCCCGGTGGGCGACCCGGCGACCCGGGTCCTGCGGGAGCCCGCGCACCGGGAACTGGCCCGTACCGCGGAGCTGTTCCTGGACTGCGCGGGCCAGGCGGGCCGCGCGGCGGCGGCCCTGGGCATCCACCGCCAGACCCTCTACTACCGGCTGGGACGGGTGGAGCAGCTGACCGGGCTGGACCTGGACGACGGCGAGGACCGCCTGTTGCTCCACATGGCCCTCAAAACGGCCCGCCTGCACGGCTGACCGGGCACACGGTTCAGGCGAGCTCCGCGGCGGCCTCTTCCTTCACCATCATCCGCGCGGCGCGGCGCATGCCCTCGGTCAACTCCTCCGCGGTGACGGCCCCTTCGGGGTCGAACATCCACAGCGCCATCACGCCGGTGACCAGCGCCTGGTACAGGCCGCCGATCGTGCGGACGTCCCGTTCGTCGAGCTCGTCCTCGGGAATTCCGGTGAACGCGGCGATCAGCCCCTTGCGCCCGTCCCCCGCCGACGCCGCGAGCAGTTCGCGCAGCTCCGGCATCCGGCCGCGGCTGAGCGCCACCTCCATGCTGGCCGCCCACATCGGCGCCGACTCCTCCTGACGGCCGATCACGCCCTCCCACACGGAGCGGAATCGTTCGAGCGAGCCGCCCTCACCCGTGACGTCCGGCACGAACGAGTCGCCCCATTCCTCCGCGAGGGCGATGTACGCCTTCGACATCAGGGCGTCTTTCGAGCCGTAGTGGTAGCCGATCGACGCCAGGTTCGTGCCGGAGGCGTTGACGATGTCGCGCGCCGTCGTGCGCACGAAACCCTTCTCGACCAGGCACTTCTTCGCGCCCTCGAGCAGATCTTCGCGGTGTCCCATGCCCTCACCGTATCAAGACAGCCGTCATATACGGGAGTCTCAAACATGCGTCTCATACGGTCGTACTAGACAAGCGTTTATGACGCTTGTACATTGCTGCTCATGACGAACCCCGCCGCACGTCTCGCGGGCCGCCGGGAATGGACCGCCTTCACCGTCCTCCTGCTGCCCCTGCTCCTGGTCTCCATGGACGTCTCCGTCCTCTACTTCGCCATCCCCGCCATCACCCGGGAGCTGGACCCGAGCGCCACCCAGCAGCTCTGGATCTTCGACAGCTACGCCTTCGCCCTCGCCGGCCTGCTGATCACCATGGGTTCGCTCGGTGACCGCATCGGCCGCCGCAGGCTGCTGCTGATGGGCGCGACCGCCTTCGGAGTCGCCTCCGTCTGCGCCGCGTACGCCACCAGCGCCGAGATGCTGATCGCCGCCCGGGTACTGCTCGGCGTCGGCGGGGCCACCCTGATGCCCTCCACGCTGGCTCTCGTACGCAACCTCTTCCAGGACGCGAAGCAGCGCGGCCAGGCCATCGCCATCTGGTCCGGGGCCATGACCGGCGGCATCGCCCTCGGCTCGGTGATGAGCGGCGTGCTGCTGAACCACTTCTGGTGGGGCTCGGTCTTCCTGATCAACGTGCCCGCGATGCTGCTCCTGCTGGTGCTCGTCCCCGTACTGGTCCCGGAGTTCAAGGACCCGGCGCCCGGCCGCTTCGACCTGCTGAGCGTCCCGCTGTCGACGGCCGCCGTGCTCCCGGTCGTGTACGGCCTGAAGGAGATCGCCGCCGAGGGCGCCCGGCCGCTCCACCTGGTCGCCGTGGCAGTGGGCCTGGCCTTCGGGTTCGTCTTCGTCCGCCGCCAGCGCACCCGTGACGACGCCATGGTCAGCCGGGCCCTCTTCCGGGGCCGCGGATTCGGTGCCGGGATCGCCCTCAACACCATCGCCGCCTTCGCCATGATGGGCTCCGCCTACTTCACCACCCAGTACCTGCAGTCGGTGCTCGGCATGGGCACGCTCGAGGCCGCCCTGTGGAGCCTCGCACCCTCGCTCGTCATCGGCGCCGCCGCCCCGATCGGCGCGGCCCTGGCCCAGAGGACCGACCGGGCGTACGTCGTCGCCGGCGGCTTCGCCCTGGCGGCCGGCGGGTTCGCCCTGATCAGCCTGGTCGGCAGCGACTCCCTGTGGCTGCTGCTGACCGGCGCCGGAGTGCTCGCCTCCGGCATCGTCACCGTGATGTCCCTGGTCTCCGACATGGCGCTGGGCTCGGCCCCCGCGGAGAAGGCGGGCTCGGCCGCGTCCCTGCTGGAGACCGGCCAGGAGTTCGGCGGGGCGCTGGGCATGGCGGTCCTGGGCAGTCTCGGCACCGCCGTCTACCGCTCCGACCTGTCGGACGCGGCGCCCGCCGCCCGGGAGACCCTCGGCGGCGCCGTCGCCACCGCCCACCAGCTCGGCGGTGCGGCGGGCGAGCAGCTGCTGGCCGTGGCCCGCGAGGCCTTCGTCCACGGCATGCAGTACGCCGCCTGGGGCGGTACGGCCCTCCTGCTGGCGGCGGCCCTGCTCGCCGCGGCCCTGCTGCGGGGGCTCGGCGCCCCGGCCACGGAACCGGCGGAGGCCGCGGAGACCGCGGAGCCCGCGGAGCCGACCGAGGAGATCGAGGACATCGAGGAGCTGGCCGGGCAGGTCGCATCCCTGGCCGGGGAGATCTCGGAGCTGGCCGACAAGGCCGCGGCCTCCAGGAGCTGAACCCTGTACGCCAGAGCAGAGCAGCTGCGGAACACGATGAAGGGCCCGGGGAGTCCCCCGGGCCCTTCACTCATGCGTGTGGGTCGTGCCGGTCAGCCGAGGCTGACCGTACGCGCCGAGACCGCACCGATCTCGGCGGAGATCTCCGCGAGGACGTTCACCGGCACCTGCGCGTCGACCGTGAGGACGCCGAGCGCCTCGCCGCCCTCCTCGGCACGGGCGACCTGCATGCCCGCGATGTTCAGACCGGCCTCGCCGAGGATGCGGCCGACGGTGCCGACCACGCCCGGGCGGTCGGTGTACCGCAGCACGAGCATCTGGTCGGCGAGCGCCAGGTCCACGTCGTACTCACCGATGCCGACGATCTTCTGAAGGTGCTTCGGGCCCGCCAGCGTGCCGGAGACCGAGACTTCCTGGCCGTCCGACAGGGTGCCGCGCACGGTGACCACGTTGCGGTGGTCCGGGGACTCCGAGCTGGTGGTCAGGCGGACCTCGACACCCCGCTCCTGCGCGAACAGCGGGGCGTTGACGTAGGAGACCGTCTCGTCGACGACGTCCTCGAAAACACCCTTGAGGGCGGAGAGTTCCAGCACCTTGACGTCGTGCTGGGTGATCTCGCCGCAGACCTCGACGTCGAGGCGGACCGCGACCTCGCCCGCGAGGGCGGTGAAGATGCGGCCGAGCTTCTCGGCGAGCGGCAGACCGGGGCGCACGTCCTCGGCGATGACACCGCCCTGGACGTTGACCGCGTCCGGTACGAGCTCGCCGGCGAGCGCGAGGCGCACCGACTTGGCGACGGCGATGCCGGCCTTCTCCTGGGCCTCGTCCGTGGACGCGCCGAGGTGCGGGGTGCACACGACCTGGTCGAGCTCGAAGAGCGGGGAGTCCGTGCAGGGCTCCTTCGCGTACACGTCGAGGCCGGCGCCGGCGACGCGGCCCTCCTTGATGGCCGAGTACAGCGCGGCCTCGTCCACGATCCCGCCGCGCGCGGCGTTGACGATGCGGACGGACGGCTTGACCCTGTGCAGGGCCTCGTCCCCGATGAGACCGAGGGTCTCGGGGGTCTTGGGCAGGTGCACGGTGATGAAGTCGGCCACCTCGAGGAGCTCGTCCAGCGTCAGCATCTTGACGCCCATCTGGGCGGCGCGCGCGGGCTGCACGTAGGGGTCGTACGCGACGATCTTCATTCCGAAGGCCGACATGCGCTGCGCGACCAGGACTCCGATGCGGCCGAGGCCGACGACACCGAGGGTCTTCTCGCTGAGCTCGACGCCCGTGTACTTGTTCCGCTTCCACTCGCCGTTCTTCAGGGCGGTGTTGGCCTGCGGGATGTTGCGGGCCGTGGCGACGAGCAGGCCGCAGGCGAGCTCGGCGGCGGTCACGATGTTGGAGGTCGGGGCGTTCACGACCATGACGCCGGCCTTCGTGGCCGAGGAGACGTCGACGTTGTCGAGGCCGACACCGGCGCGGGCGACGACCTTCAGCTTCCGGGCGGCGGCGATGGCCTCGGCGTCGACCTTGGTCGCGGAGCGCACCAGGATGGCGTCCACGTCCACGATCGCGGGGAGCAGCTCCGCGCGGTCGGCTCCGTTGACGTGCCGGATCTCGAAGTCCGGGCCGAGCGCGTCCACCGTGGCGGGCGACAGCTCTTCGGCGATGAGTACGACAGGTTTCGAGCTCACGTGGGTCCTCACAGGTCCAGTGCGGACGGCCGTCCCGACGGCCGCAGGCGGTGGAGGGGGTAGCCGCGTGGAAGACGCACGACACTGTGGGCCTGACGCGTTGTGTTGAGCAGTGTAGTGGCGGATCGCGGCCGGAATTCCGCCTGTCCGGAAGGATCACCCGTCCGGGGTTGGCCGGGGTGGACAAGCAAGGCTGCGGAAGGGCCGTGTCGCGGCGTGCGGCGGGTGGGCCGGGGGCCGGAACGGCGCGCCGTCCCGGCCCCCGCGCCCGCAAGATCAGCTCTCGTCGTTGTCGACCCAGCTCATCAGCTTGCGCAGCTTCTTGCCGGTGGTCTCCAGCAGGTGCGCCTCGTCGGCCTTCTTGTACTCGTTGTACTTCGGCAGACCGGCCTTGTACTCGGCCATCCAGGTGTTGGCGAACTCGCCGCTCTGGATCTCGGCGAGGACCTTCTTCATCTCGGCCTTGGTGGCGTCGGTGATGATGCGGGGGCCGGTGATGTAGTCGCCCCACTCAGCGGTCTCGGAGACCGACCAGCGCATCTTCTCCAGGCCGCCCTCGTACATGAGGTCGACGATGAGCTTCAGCTCGTGCAGGCACTCGAAGTACGCGATCTCCGGCTGGTAGCCGGCCTCGGTCAGGGTCTCGAAACCGGCCTTGACCAGGGCGGAGGCGCCACCGCACAGGACGGCCTGCTCACCGAACAGGTCGGTCTCGGTCTCCTCGGTGAAGGTGGTCTTGATGACGCCGGCGCGGGTGCCGCCGATGCCGGCCGCGTACGAGAGGGCGAGCGCGAACGCGTTGCCCGAGAAGTCCTGCTCGACGGCGGCGATGCAGGGCACGCCGCGGCCTTCCTCGTACTGGCGGCGCACCAGGTGACCCGGGCCCTTCGGGGCGACCAGGGCGACGTCCACGTTGGCCGGGGGCTTGATGAAGCCGTAGCGGACGTTGAAGCCGTGGCCGAAGAAGAGCGCGTCGCCCTCCTCCAGGTGCTCCTTGATCGACTCTTCGTAGATCTCGGCCTGCAGCGGGTCCGGCGTCAGGATCATGATGACGTTGGCCCATGCGGCGGCCTCAGACACCGAGACGACCTTCAGGCCCTGCTCCTCGGCCTTGGCCTTGGACTTCGAGCCCTCCTTCAGGCCGACGACGACGTCGACGCCGGAGTCACGCAGCGACAGCGCGTGGGCGTGGCCCTGGCTGCCGTAGCCGATGACCGCGACCTTGCGGCCCTGGATGATGGACAGGTCGGCGTCGTTCTCGTAGAACAGCTCGGCCACTGGGATATCTCCTTGGTGCGCTGGTGTTGCTCCCACCGTACGGCGGGGAACGTAGAGGAAGTTTCTTGGTCTCGCTATGCGAGAGGCAACGCGGTGCGGGGGTGTCGCGGCGCTCAGGCGCTGCGGTCGAGCGCGCGCAGGCTGCGGTCCGTGATGGACCGTCCGCCGCGCCCTATGGCGATCGTGCCGGACTGCACGAGCTCCTTGATGCCGAAGGGCTCCAGCATCTTGAGCATCGCGCCGAGCTTGTCGGCGCCGCCGGTGGCCTCGATGGTGACGGCCTCCGGGGAGACGTCGACCGTCTTGGCGCGGAACAGCTGGACGATCTCGATGATCTGGGAGCGGGTCTCGTTGTCGGCGCGGACCTTCACCAGAACGAGTTCGCGTTCGATGGCGTTGTGCGGCTCCAGCTCGACGATCTTGAGCACGTTGACCAGCTTGTTCAGCTGCTTGGTCACCTGCTCCAGCGGGAGGTCCTCGACGTTCACGACGATGGTGATGCGCGAGATGTCGGGGTGCTCGGTGACGCCGACCGCGAGGGAGTCGATGTTGAACCCGCGGCGGGAGAACAGCGCGGCGATCCGGGCGAGGATGCCGGGCGTGTTCTCGACCAGGACGGAGAGCGTGTGCTTGGACATGTGAGTCGTTCTCTCTCTCAGGCTCTCTCGGCTCAGTCGTCTTCGTTGTCGCCGAAGTCGGGGCGGACGCCCCGGGCTGCCATGACCTCGTCGTTGGAGGTGCCGGCGGCGACCATCGGCCACACCATGGCGTCCTCGTGGACGATGAAGTCGATGACGACGGTGCGGTCGTTGATCGCGTTGGCCTCGGCGATGACCTTGTCCAGGTCGGCCGGGTCCTCACAGCGCAGCGCCACGCAGCCCATGGCCTCGGACAGCTTGACGAAGTCCGGGACGCGGGTGCCCTTGCGGGGCGCGGTGGACTCGCCGAGCTGGGAGCCGACCGTGTCGTGGCCCGTCTCGTCCGCGTGCAGGACGGTGTTGGAGTACCGCTGGTTGTAGAACAGGGTCTGCCACTGGCGGACCATGCCCAGCGCACCGTTGTTGATGATCGCGACCTTGATCGGGATGTTGTTCAGCGCACAGGTGACCAGCTCCTGATTGGTCATCTGGAAGCAGCCGTCACCGTCGATGGCCCAGACCGTGCGCTCCGGCATGCCGACCTTGGCGCCCATCGCGGCGGGGACCGCGTAGCCCATGGTCCCGGCGCCGCCGGAGTTCAGCCAGGTGCGGGGCTCCTCGTAGTTGACGAAGTGCGAGGCCCACATCTGGTGCTGGCCGACACCGGCCGCGTAGATGGTGTGCTCGGGCGCGAGTTCGCCGATGCGCTGGATGACCTGCTGCGGCGAGAGCATGCCGTCCGCGGGGGTCTCGTAGCCCAGCGGGTACGTCTCGCGCCAGCGGCTGAGGTCCTTCCACCAGGCGGAGTAGTCCCCGGCGTTGCCCTCGGTGTGCTCGGCCTGGACCGCCTGGATCAGGTCGGCGATGACCTCGCGGGCGTCACCGACGATCGGGACGTCGACCTCGCGGTTCTTGCCGATCTCCGCCGGGTCGATGTCGGCGTGGATGACCTTGGCGAACGGGGCGAAGCTGTCCAGCTTGCCGGTGACCCGGTCGTCGAAACGGGTGCCGAGCGCGATCAGCAGGTCCGACTTCTGCAGCGCGGTGACGGCGGTGACCGCACCGTGCATGCCCGGCATGCCGACGTGCAGCGGGTGGCTGTCGGGGAACGAGCCCAGCGCCATCAGGGTGGTGGTGACCGGGACGCCGGTCAGCTCGGCCAGGACCTTCAGCTCGGCGGTCGCGCCGGACTTCATGACGCCGCCGCCGACGTACAGGACCGGGCGCTTGGCCTGGCAGATGAGCTTGGCGGCCTCGCGGATCTGCTTGGCGTGCGGCTTGGTGACCGGCCGGTAGCCGGGGAGGTCCTGCGACGGCGGCCACGAGAACGTGGTCTTCGACTGGAGGGCGTCCTTGGCGATGTCGACGAGGACCGGCCCGGGACGGCCCGTGGAGGCGATGTGGAAGGCCTCCGCGATCGTCTTCGGGATGTCCTCGGCCTTGGTGACCAGGAAGTTGTGCTTGGTGATCGGCATGGTGATGCCGACGATGTCCGCCTCCTGGAAGGCGTCCGTCCCGATCGCCTTCGACGAGACCTGGCCCGTGATCGCGACGAGCGGCACCGAGTCCATGTGCGCGTCGGCGATCGGGGTGACCAGGTTGGTGGCGCCGGGTCCGGAGGTGGCCATGCAGACGCCCACCTTGCCGGTGGCCTGCGCGTAGCCGGTCGCAGCGTGGCCGGCGCCCTGCTCGTGCCGGACCAGGATGTGGCGGACCTTGGTGCTGTCCATCATCGGGTCGTACGCCGGGAGGATGGCCCCGCCCGGAATCCCGAAGACGGTGTCGCACCCCACCTCTTCGAGAGAGCGGATGAGGGACTGCGCACCCGTGACGTGCTCAACTGCGGCGGTCTGGTGTCCGCCGGAACGGGGCCGCGGCTGCGGATGGTGGGCCCCGGTGGCCTGCTCGGTCATCGGCATTCTCTTCTCGAAGCTGAGGGTTTTACGAGGATTCGAAGGTGTGCCAGTGCAACAAAAAACCCCTCGTGCCAGGAGGCAAGCGAGGGGAGCGCGTCGGGTGTACGGAGCGGGGACATGCAGGCCCCAGCTTCAGCCGACGCGCTTTCCAAGTACGAGAATTCGGGTGCGCATGACACTGACCCTCCCTCCGGCGGGAGGGGGATGTCAAGTGGGTGGGACGGGCGTCTCATTATGTGAGCCCCTATGGATGGCCATCGAGCCCCCGGACGAACCACCGGCCAGGGCAGGCTGGACAGCCCCGCCCGGTACTGGGAACGTACCGCGGACGAGCGCGCGGCGCAGCCTGTACTCGTCGAGTGGGCCGGAAAAGGCCACTCCCTGGCCGTGTGTGCACCCCATCGCGCGCAGCGCCGCGACCTGCTCGGGGAGGTCCACCGCGTCGGCGACGGACTGCATGCCCAGATCATTTGCAATGCGCAACAAACCGGCTGTGATCTTGTGGAGGCGGGCGGATTCGACCACCCCCTCGACCAGGCCCCGGTCCAGCTTCAGGATGTCCACCGGGAGCCTGCGCAGGGCGCTGATGGCCGCGTAGCCGCTGCCGAAGCCGTCCAGGGAGATCAGGACCCCGAGCCGGCGCAGGGCCGCCAGGCGCCGCTCCAGCTCGTCGAAGGGGACTCTGGGGTCGGAGACGGTCAGTTCGATCACCAGGGCCCCGGACCCCAGCCCGTGGCGGGTGAGCAGGGCCTCCACGGAGCCGAGCGGCACGGTGCGGTCCAGCAGCCGCTGGGTGCCCATCCGGACCGCCACCGGTACGTCGTGCCCGATCCGGTGCCGCTCGGCGGCCTGCGCCACGGCCTCCTCCAGCAGCCAGTGCCCCAGCTCGGCGGCCCGGGCGGGCGCGGCGCCCGGGATGCCGGAGCGGCCGTCGGGCCCGCCCCCCGCGCCCTCGCTGTACTCGGCCACCCGGAGGAATTCCGCCGGGGTGAACAGGATCCCCTGCGCCGAACGCCAGCGCGCCTGTGCCGCCACGGCCGTGACCTCGCCGGTGGCCAGCGAGACCACGGGCTGGTGCAGCAGGGCGAACTCCCCGTCGTGGAGCGCGGTGCGCAGTCGCCCGGCCAGCTCCGCCTTCCGTACGACCTCGGCCTGCATCTGGGGCGCGTACAGCTCGACCCGGTCCTTGCCGCCCGCCTTGGCGCGGTACATCGCAAGATCCGCGTTGCGCATCAGGTCCGAAGGGGTGATGCCTGGGTCGGCGAAGGCCACGCCGATGCTGGCGGCGACCCGGACCTCGCTGCCGGCGATCCGGTACGGCTGGGACAGGGTGGTGCGCAGCCGGTCCGCGATCTCGCGCACCTGGTACTCGCGAGCGCTGTGGTCGCGGTTGCCGTCGCCCAGGATCAGCGCCGCGAACTCGTCCCCGCCGAGGCGGGCCGCGGTGTCCCCGGCGCGAACGGAGTCCTGGAGCCGGCGCGCGGCCTCGATCAGCAGCTCGTCGCCGGCCTGGTGCCCGATGGTGTCGTTGACCGCCTTGAACCCGTCGAGGTCGATGAAGAGCACGGCGGTGCTGTGGTCCCCGGCGCGCCGGCCGGTCAGGGCCCGGCGGACCCGCCGGGTGAACAGCGCCCGGTTGGGCAGGTCCGTCAGCGGGTCGTGCTCGGCGCTGTGCTGGAGCTGCGCCTGGAGCCGCACCCGCTCGGTGACGTCGCGGCTGTTGAGGATGAGGCCGCCCTGGTGGCGGTTGACGGTGGACTCCACGTTGAGCCATTCGCCGCTGCCGGACTTGAAGCGGCACTCGATGCGGGTGGTCGGCTCCTCGGCGGGCGGTGCGGCGAGGAAGCGGCGGACCTCGTGGACCACCCGGCCCAGGTCGTGCGGGTGGATCAGGGCGGCGAGTTCGGTGCCGACGAGTTCCTCCGCCTCGCGCCCGTAGACCCCGGCGGCCGCGGGGCTGACGTACCGCAGCGTCCCGGTGGGGGCGGCGATCATGATGACGTCGCTGGAGCCCTGGACCAGGGAGCGGAAGTGGTTCTCCTTCTGGGCGAGTTCCTGCGTCAGTGCGATGTTGTCGATGAGCATGATGCCCTGCCGGATGACGAGGGCGAGGACGACCGTGCATCCGGTGAAGACGACCACGCGGTCGACCTTCCTGCCGTCCACCACGTTGTACAGGATGCCCAGGGTGCAGACGGCGGCCGCGAGGTACGGCGTGAGGGCGGGCAGTGAGCCGCTGATGGGGCGGCTGACCGGGCGGTCCGCGCGCGGGATCCCCGGGGCTGCGGGGCCCGGGTGGATGCGCCGGGCTCCCCAGGGCGCGTACGCGAGCAGCAGCGAGCCGGCGAACCAGCCGGCGTCGAGCAGTTGCCCGGACTGGTACTCGGCGCTCAGCAGCGGCGAGGTGAACAGGGCGTCGCTGAGCACGGTCAGGGCCAGGGCCGCGATGGCGGTGTTGACGGCCGAGCGGTTGGCCTCCGAGCGCCGGAAGTGCAGGACCAGCACCATGGAGACGAGCGCGATGTCCAGCAGCGGGTAGGCGAGGGAGAGCGCGGCGCGCGGGACGCTGCCGGGGGCCCCGGACTGGGCGGTCCGCGCTGCGTGGGCGAGGGCCAGGCTCCAGGACAGGGTGAGCAGGGAGCCGCCGATGAGCCAGGAGTCGAGTCCGAGGCAGACCCAGCCGGCTCGGGTGACCGGGCGTTTGGCAAGGACGAGCAGGCCCACGATGGCGGGCGGCGCGAAGCAGAGGAACGCGAAGTCGGCGAGCGAGGGCTTCGGCACGGCCTCGCCGAGGACCACCTCGTACCACCCCCAGATGGCGTTGCCGCAGGCCCCCATGAGGGAGGAGAAGGCGAAGAGCAGCCAGGCGGGGCGCTCTCGGCTGTCGATCACCCGTGCGTAGGTGTAGCAGGAGACCGCGGCGAGTAACGCGGCCCCGCTGAGCCCGAAGTCGCCCATGATCTCGGCAAACTCCTCGGAGCCCCAGCCGAGGGCGGCGCCGACGGCGTACCCGCCGCTGATCACGCCGAGGAGCAGTTGCATCGCCAGGTTCCTGCCGCCGCGCGGGACGGGCGGCCTGGTCAGCAGCGCCGCCCCCGGGGCATTCACCGGTCCCCCTCGCCGGCTGGTTCCGGCGCGGCCCAGTCCCCGCAGCGTCGCCTCCGGCGGCTGTGCCGCACCGGATCCTTCGTCCATTGGCCGTGCATCGCCCGTCGCCCCCCAAAGTGTCCGATCACTCACCAGCGCCAGACGAATGCGCTGCAGCCCCTTGTTCCGGACGATACACCACTTTCGTCACTCAGGGACATAGATGGTCTACTCTCCGTTACCGGCTGGGGAGTTGTGGCCACTGTGTGCGTCCGGACGGATGCGGAGCGTGCGCAGTGCGTGTCAGTCGGTGACCAGGACCGTGTTCTCCACGGGCTCCCCGGCGGCGAAACGCTGGAGCTGACGGGCCACCAGACGCTTGGCCCGCGGCTCGAACGCCGTGCTGCTGCCGCCCACGTGAGGCGTGATCAGGACGTTCGGAGCATGCCAGAGGGGGTGGCCGGCGGGCAGCGGTTCCGGGTCGGTGACGTCGAGCGCCGCGCGCAGCCGGCCCGACTCCAGCTCCGCCAGCAGCGCGGCGGTGTCGGCGACGGGGCCGCGCGCCACGTTCACCAGCAGGGCGCCGTCCTTCATCCGTGCGAGGAACGCGGCGTCGGCCAGGCCCCGCGTCGCATCGGTCAGCGGCGTGGAGAGGATCACCACGTCCGCCCCGGGGAGGAGCCGGGGCAGTTCGGCGTGCGCGTGCACGGGCCCGCGCGTGGTGGTGCGCGCCGAGCGTGCGACCCGTGTGACCCGCGCGCACTCGAAGGGCGCGAGCCGGTCCTCGATGGCCGCGCCGATCGATCCGTAGCCGACGATCAGTACGGACTTGTCGGCGAGGGCGTCGTAGAACCCGCCGTGCCACTCCTCGCGGTCCTGGCCGCGCACCATGCCGGGGATGCCGCGCAGCGAGGCGAGGGTGAGGGTGAGCGCCAGTTCGGCGGTGCTCGCCTCGTGGACCCCGCGCGCATTGCACAGCCGGACGCCGGGGCGCAGGAGGCCGAGGCCGCCCAGGACGTGGTCGATGCCCGCGGTCAGCGTCTGCACGACTTCGAGGCCGGGCATGTCCGCCAGCGGGCGCAGGGTGACCTCGGAGGACTTCATGTAGGGCGTGACGTAGAAGACGCAGCCGGCCGGATCGGCCGGGAAGGAGTCCTCGCCGTCCCAGTGGCGGTAGCGGTAGGTGTCGGGGAGGCCCTCGATCTCGTCGGCCGGGAACGGAAGCCAGACGTCCGCTGTCTTTGCAGTCATGATCACGAGGCTATGCCAAGGCCAAAGGATCCTGGTCAAGCCGTTAGTTTGTTTGCCGGAGCGGGAGGGGACGCACGGGTGGAGCGCAGGTCGATCGGGGCGGGGGCGCTGACGGTGGGCGCCGTGGGCCTCGGGTGCATGCCGATGAGCTGGGCGTACGCGCCCTCGCGGCGCCACGGCGGGGAGTCGCTGGCCACGGTGCACACGGCGCTGGACCTCGGGGCGAACCTGCTGGACACCGCCGACCTGTACGGGCCGTTCACGAACGAGCTTCTGCTGGGGCGGGTGCTGCGCGAACGCCGGGCGGAGGCGTTCGTGTCCGCCAAGGTGGGCCTGCGGGCGGGCGAGCAGCATGTGGTGGCGGACGGCAGGCCCGGATACATGCGCCGGGCCTGCGACGCCTCGCTGCGGCGGCTGCGGACGGACGTCATTGACCTCTACCAGCTGCACCGGGTGGATCCGGACGTCCCC
Source organism: Streptomyces sp. NPDC086989 (assembly GCF_044745505.1). Classification (NCBI taxonomy): domain Bacteria; kingdom Bacillati; phylum Actinomycetota; class Actinomycetes; order Kitasatosporales; family Streptomycetaceae; genus Streptomyces; species Streptomyces sp. NPDC086989. The sequence continues at coordinate 449,872 of NZ_JBIVAL010000002.1, read as the reverse complement.
GTGGAGGAGACCTGGGGGGCGATGGCGGAGCTGGTGGCCGCCGGAAAGGTGCGGGCGCTGGGGTTCTGCGCGCTGGGAGCGGGTGCCGGACCCGGGGCGGGGCGGGGCGGTGACCGGGCGTACCGGGTGACGCTGGGGCACCTGGAGCGGGTCCAGCAGGTGTTCCCGGTGAGCGCGGTGCAGGCGGAGCTGTCGGTGTGGTCGCCGGAGGCGGCGCGGCAGCTGCTGCCCTGGTGTGCGGCGCGCGGGGTGGGTTTCCTGGCGGCGATGCCGCTGGGCAGCGGGTTCCTGACGGGGACGCTCCGGCCGGGCGAGGGCTTCGAGTGGGAGGACGTGCGGGCCCGGCATCCGCGGTTCACGGCGGAGTCGATGGCGGCGAACCAGGTGCTGGTGGCGGGGCTGCGGCGGGTGGCGCGGCGGCACGGGCCTCAGGTGACGGCGGCGCAGGTGGCGCTGGCGTGGGTGCTGGCGCAGGGGCCGCAGGTGGTGCCGGTGCCGGGGGCCGACCGGGCGCACTGGGCGGCGGAGAACGCGGGCGCGGCGGAGCTCGCGCTGACGGCCGCGGACCTGGCCGAGATCGCGGCGTTGCCGGCGGCGGTGCGAGCCTGGGACTGAGCCCGGGAGCGAACCGTGACCGGACCGCGCGACGCGCCGGGCCCGGCCAGCGAACCACTCGATCGGGTGTACGACCGGTGGAACTTCGGGAACCGCCGCAGCGGTTGGAACGGATGAAAGGCACGATCGCAGGCAGCGGAGGGGAGCAGGACGATGCGCCACGGACAGGCTCACACGGCGTACGAGGGTCCGGGCAGCGGGACCCGTGGAGTGCTGGCGGCGTTCGCCCTGGCCGGATGCGGGGCTCTGCTCGCGGCGGGCTGCGCACCGGCGGGCGCGCCGGGGGCCGGGCCGGGCGCGTCACCACCGCGCGCGGCACCCACCGCATCGGCGGGCGGCCCCTCGGGCTCCCCGTCCGGCTCCCCGGCGGCCGCCCCGCCGCCGGCCAAGGGGTCAGTGACGGTGACGGGCGAGGTCGCCAAGGGCCTGGAATCCCCGTGGGGGGTGGCGCCGCTGCCGGGCGGCGACCTGCTGGTCGCCTCGCGGGACAAGGGGACGATCAGCAGGGTCTCGCCGGCCACCGGCGCCGTGACGCCGATCGGCGAGGTGCCCGGGGTGGCCCCGGGCGGTGAGGGCGGGCTGCTGGGGCTCGCGCTGTCACCCTCGTTCGCCTCGGACAAGATGGTGTACGCGTACTTCACGACGGAGTCCGACAACCGCATCGCCCGGATGCGGTACGACGAGCACCGGGATCCAGGCCAGCAACTGGGCGCGCCGGACACGGTGTTCCGGGGCATTCCCAAAGGCCTGATCCACAACGGCGGGCGGATCGCGTTCGGTCCGGACCGGATGCTCTACGCGGGGACGGGCGAGACGGGTGACACCGGACTCGCGCAGGACAGGAGGTCGCTGGGCGGCAAGATCCTGCGGATGACCCCGGACGGGCAGCCGGTGCACGGCAATCCGGAGGCCGATTCGGTCGTCTACTCCTACGGGCACCGCAATGTTCAGGGCCTGGCCTGGGACAAGGACAAACGGCTGTGGGCGTCGGAGTTCGGCCAGAACACGTGGGACGAGCTGAACCTGATCGAGCCGGGTGCGAACTACGGCTGGCCGGAGGCCGAGGGGAAGGCGGGCAAGCCGGGCCTGCGCGATCCGGTGGCCGTGTGGAAGACCGACGAGGCCTCGCCGAGCGGGATCGCCTGGGCACAGGGCTCGGTGTGGATGGCCGGGCTGAAGGGCGAGCGGCTGTGGCGGATCCCGCTGGCCGGGCCGGCTCCGGTGGCCGAGCCGGAGGCGTTCCTGACGGGTGAGTACGGCCGGCTGCGCACGGTGGTGGCGCTCGGCGGCGACAGATTGCTGCTGGTCACGAGCGAGACGGACGGGCGCGGGTCGCCGGAGGCGGGCGACGACAGGATCCTGACACTGACGGTGCGGTAACCAACACGGCCCTGCTGGGGGCGGAAGGCACGGTGGGCGCGGTGTTCAACATGATCGAGGAGCTCTTCAACCCGGGACGCAAGCACACGGACGAGGAGAGGAAGAGGCTGGAACTGTCCCGGACCGACGTGAACGACGGCGATCCGGGACGCGGACCGATAGACCTGGAGTCCGGCAAGGTGCTCATACGCCCGGCGGAGCAGCCCCCGCAGGAGTGAGCGGCGCGAACAGCCTCAGCCGGTGGGCGAGGGCCGCCGCCTCTCCGCGGCCGGCGACGCCGAGTTTGGCCAGGATGTTCGAGACGTGCACGCTGGCCGTCTTCGGGGAGATGAACAGCTCCTCGGCGATCTGGCGGTTGCTGTTGCCCGCCGCGACCAGGCGCAGTACGTCCCGTTCACGGCTGGTCAGACCCAGGGCCTCGGCGGGGTCGGTTTCCGGTGTCGCCGGGGCCGGGGGTGTCTCGGCCCCGGTGAGCGGGAGCCTGGCGCGCCGGGCGAGCAGGGCCAGGTCCTCGCGGAGCCTGCGGGCGCCGAGCCGGTCCGCGGTGGCGTAGGCCTCCCGCAGCAGCAGGGCGGCGGGCTCACGGTCGCCGCCTGAGGCCAGCAGGGTCTCGGCCAGCCGGTGGCGGGCGCGGGCCAGCAGGTACGGGCGCTCCAGGGGGCGGACGGCCTGCTCGACGGCAGCCCAGTCGGCGGCGGAGTCCCGGTCCTCGGCGCGCAGCAGCTCGGCGCGCAGGAACTCGGCGTGGGCGGTCCACACGGGCACCGGGGCGGCCAGGGCGCGGGCGGCGCCGCGGATCACGTCCAGGGCGGCTGCGCGGCCGGCCTCGGCGGCCGGCAGTCCCCGGGCGTCGGCCTCGGCGGACGCGGAGGCGAGCAGCAGGGGCCAGGCGTAGCGGTGGTGGCCGAGCGGGAAGCCGTAGGCGATCGCCTCGGCGGTCTCCGTGCGGACGTCGGCTATCCGGCCCTCCCCCGCGGCCACGCCGACCGCGAGGCGGAAGAGCGGCAGGCGGTGCTGGGGCTGGCTGTCGTGGGTGCCGAAGTGGGTGTGGGCGGCGGCGAGCCGGCCGGTCGCCTCGGTCAGTTCGCCGCGTGCCAGGGCCAGGTAGGACAGCCGTGCGGAGGCGGAGCCGCGCGGGGCCGCGCTCTGGCCGACCTGCAGGGCGCGCCGGGCGGCTTCGGCGGCCTCCTCCCAGCGGCCGAGGCTGTACAGGCTCTCCGCCATGTTCCCGCTGATCCAGGCCTCGCTGTCCAGCAGCCGTGACTTCTTGAGGAGTTCGACCCCTTGTTCGGCCAGTTCCACGGCTTCGCGGGACCGGCCCATGCCTTCCAGCTGAGAGGTGAGGTTGATATGTGCGCGTCCCGCCTGCATGACGAGTCCCAGTGCGGTGGCCCGCTCCCGGACGGCGAACAGCTCGGCGAGCCCGCGCTCCGGGTCGCCGGAGTCGGTGAGCAGGCAGCCCACCGTGATGCGGGCGTTCAGCTCGATGTCCTCGGCCCCGAGCATGCGGGCGTAGGACACGGCGCGTTCCGCGGCGTCGAGGTTGCCGGGGCCCGGGTTGTGGAGCATGCCCCAGCCCGCGGCCCGGACCAGGACCTGGGCGTGCACCTGGGACGGGGGCAGCCCCTTGACGAGTTCCTGGGCCTTGCCGAGCTCCGCCCAGCCGTCGCCGCGGGCCAGGCTGGCCACGAGCCCGGAGCGCTCGGTCCAGAACCATGCGGCCCGCAGCGGGTCGCCGTCGCCGTCCTCCTCCAGCAGCCGCAGTGCCGTCTTGGTGATCTTCAGGGCGCGTTCGCGTTCGCCGCCGAAGCGGGCGGCGACGGTCGCCTCGGCCAGCAGGTCGAGCCGCTTGAGCGGGGTGGTCGCCGGATCGCAGCCGCACGGCGGGTACACGTCGGTGTAGTCCACGGGGCGCAGCGCCTCGCGGACCTCCTGCGGCGCGCTCTCCCACAGGTCCAGCGCCCGTTCCAGCAGGCGCAGCTGCTCGGAGTAGGCGTGCCGGCGGCGGGCGGCGACGGAGGCGGCGAGGACGGCGGGCAGCGCCTTGGCCGGGTCGTTGGCGTGGTACCAGTAGGCGGCCAGCCGGATGACGCGCTCCGCGGTGCGGATCAGCGAGTCGTCGCCCTCCAGGGCCTGTGCGTAGCGGCGGTTGACGCGGGCGCGTTCGCCGGGCAGCAGGTCGTCGCTGACGGCCTCGCGGACCAGCGAGTGGCGGAAGCGGAAGCCGTCTCCGTCGGGGGTGGCGAGGAGGATGTTGGCCCCGACGGCGGCGCGCAGGGCCTCGATCAGCTCGTCCTCGGTCAGCCCGGCGACGGCGCGCAGCAGCGGGTACTCCACGGTGGATCCGCCCTCGGCGACGATGCGCACGACGCGCTGGGCGGCCTCCGGCAGCACCTCGACGCGGACGAGCAGCAGGTCGCGCAGGGACTCGGGGAGTCCGGTGCGGCAGCTGCTCTCCTTGCAGGCGGCGAGTTCCTCGACGAAGAAGGCGTTGCCGTCGGAGCGGTCGAACACCGAGTCCACGTAGGCCTCGTCGGGCTGCGAGGCGAGGATGCCGGCGAGCTGGCGGCGCACCTCGGCCCGGTTGAAGCGGGGCAGTTCGATGCGCTGGACGGTGCGGAGCCGGTCCAGTTCGGCGAGCAGCGGGCGCAGGGGGTGTCGGCGGTGCACGTCGTCGGCCCGGTAGGTGGCGACGATGACGAGCCGGCCGCCGGCGAGGGTGCGGAAGAGGTAGGAGAGCAGGTGCCGGGTGGAGGTGTCCGCCCAGTGCAGGTCCTCCAGGACGAGGACGACGGTGCGGTCGGCGGCGAGGCGTTCCAGCATCCGGGCCGTGAGTTCGAAGAGCCGGGCGGTGCTCTCCTCGTCGTGCGGGCCGCGGGGGGTGTCGCCGAGTTCGGGCAGGATCCGGGCGAGTTCGTCCTCCTGGCCGCCGGCCGCGGCGGCCAGCTCCCCGGGGAGCCTGCGGTGCAGGGTGCGCAGTGCCGTCGAGAACGGGGCGAAGGGAAGACCCTCCGCCCCGATCTCCACACAGCCTCCGACGGCCACGACCGCACCGCGGCGGGCCGCTTCAACGATGAACTCCTCGGTGAGGCGGGTCTTGCCGACCCCGGCCTCGCCTCCGATGAGCATGGCCTGCGGCTCCCCGCCCGCTGCGCGGGCCAGTGCGTCGGTGAGTACGGCCAGTTCGTCGGCTCGGCCGACGAACACCGGGCTGACAGATCTGGTCTCCACGTCGCCGAGCATCGCACAGGAGTCCTGGCCGGCGGCACTCGTTATCGGTGCGCTTCTCATCACGCGTCAGTCCGCACGCTGCGTGCCGCGGGTCACGCGGCGCGGGTGAACCGGCTCCGATGCCCGCTCACCGGCCCTTCGGGTTCCTGGCTGCGCGAGGAGGCGCGGCGCGCCTTCCTGGCCTCCAGGACGAGGCGGTACTCCTTGGCCTCGCGGATGAGTTCGGCATTGCGGGCGGCGGCGATCTCGTACTCGAACATCTCGACTCCTGGGTTCGCGTTTCTCGGGCACCTCGTTCGGTGTGATCCAAGATTCGCGGCCCAGGGGGTGCCGGCACATCGGGCGCATGCCGCATCCGTGCGGGGCGGGGGTCCTTAGGCCGGGGCCGGGTGCGGCCCGGGCGGGGCCGGGAGTGCCTAGGAGGGGGTCCTAGGCGGTCGGGCGGAGGTCCTAGGCGGCCTTCGGGAGGGGAGCCAGGATGTCGAAGTACATGAGGCCGAAGAGCAGTACGCCCAGGGCGCCGAGTGCGACGGCGGCCCAGGAGACGGCGCGGACCCAGGTCGGGAGCGTGCGGCCGGGGGCACCGAAGGCGGGGCGGGCCAGCACGAAGACGGCGAGGAGCAGGGCGAGGGTCGACAGGACGCCGTTGACGAGGGCGGTGAGGTGCCAGGCGTCGCCGTACAGGGCCTCGATCTTGTCCTCGGTGGTGGCGGCGTTGACCGATTCGATCTGGCCCACGAGGGTCTGGCGCTCCGCGAAGACGCGCGAGACCCAGCTGCCGCTGAGGGCGACGAGCCCGAGACCGGCAGCGACGACGGCGGAGGCCGCGGAGCCGACGCCGTCGGACTGCCTCCCGGTGTCGTCGAGCTCGTCGAGGAGGGCGTCCTCGTCCGGGTCCTCGTCGGAGAGGTCGGACTCGGGGGCCTCGGGGGCCTGGGCGGTCCCGGGGGCGGTGTCCTTGCGGTCGGCCGGGGCCTCGGTGGCGTCGGCGGCCTGGGGCTCGGCGGTTTCCGTCTCGGGAGCGGTCGGGTCGGCGGTCTTCGTGGTGTCCATGCGGGGCACCGTAGGCGGCTTGTCTGAGAGGTTCCTGAGAAGGCGCCGGGGTGGTCGGCGCGGGCCGGCCGCAGGCCCCGCAGGGGGGCCGCGGCGGGTGGTGTCAGGCGGTGGGGGCCGGCGGCCAGTCGCGGGCGAGGACCGCCCAGATCTCGGTGTCCTGGCGGACCCCGTGGTGGGGGTAGCTCTCGCGCAGGACGCCCTCGCGGGTCATGCCCAGGCGCTCCGCGACGGCGAGGCTCCTCTTGTTGGCGGAGGAGGCGTGCCACTCGGCCCGGTGCATGCCGCGCTCGTGGAAGGCCCAGTCGATCAGGACGCGGCAGGCCCGGGTCACCAGGCCCCGGCCGGCGGCCGTGGGCTCCAGCCAGCAGCCGACTTCGCAGTTGCCCGATGCGGCGTCGAAGGTCCGGAAGAGGACCCCGCCGACGAGAGTGCCACCCACGCGGATGCCGTAGATCCGCCCGCCGTCGGCGGCCGTCTTCTGCGCGTACGCGGAGAGGAAGCCGCGGGCCGAGTCGAGGTCGGTGACGACGTCGGCCAGGACGATGTGTTCACCGATGAACTCCCGGCCGCGGTCCATGTGGGCCAGGAACTCCTCGGCGTGCCACACCTCCAGCGGAAACAACCGGGCGTCGTCGGCGAGCTCTATCGAGAACATGCGGTTTCTTCCTTGGGTCTCGTACGGCGGGTGGCCGGATCAGCGGGATGCGGTGGCGGGCTCGGCGCCGTCCTCGCTCGTGGCGGGGTCCGCACCGGGCCGCTGCGCGGGAAGTGTCGCACGCGGACGGCACTCCGGGGGCTCAATGCTGATCTTGGGCAGTCGGCGGTCCAGCCAGGCGGGGAGCCACCAGTTGGCGCGGCCGAGGAGGTGCATCAGCGCCGGGACGAGCAGGGTGCGCAGGACGAACGCGTCGAGTGCGACGGCCGAGGCGAGCGCGATGCCGAACATCGCGATGATCCGGTCGCCGCTGAGGACGAAGGCCAGGAAGACGGAGATCATGATGACCGCGGCCGAGTTGATCACCCGGCTGGTCTCGGCGAGGCCGACGCGGACGGCCCGCCGGTTGTCGCCCGTCTCCAGCCACTCCTCGTACATCCGGCTGACCAGGAACACCTGGTAGTCCATGGAGAGCCCGAACAGGACCGACACCATGATCACCGGCAGGAAGGGCTCGACAGGGCCGGCGCTGCCCAGGCCCAGCAGCTCACTGCCCCAGCCCCACTGGAAGATCGCGACGACGACACCGAAGGAGGAGGCGACGGCCGCGACGTTCATGGCGGCCGCCTTGAGCGGTATGCCGAGGGACCGGAAGGCCAGCAGCAGCAGGACGCAGCCGAGGGTGATCACCACCCCGACGAACAGCGGCAGTTTCCCGACGATGACGTCGGCGAAGTCGTCGTAGCCGGCGGTCACCCCGCCGACGTGGACGGTCATCGGGCCGCCGTGCCCGGCGCCCGGGATCACGTTCTCGCGCAGGGTCATGACGAGCTCGCTCGTGGCCCGGGACTGCGGGGCGGAGTCCGGTATGACGGTCACGACGGCCGTGTCCCCGCTCCGGTTGAACACGGCCGGGCCGGCGGCCGCGACGCCGTCGGTCGTCCGCAGCGCTCCGGCGAGGTGCTCGACGGCGAGCCGGTCCCCGGCGCCCTGAAGGCGGGCCACGACGGTGAGCGGGCCGTTCACACCGGGCCCGAACCCTTCGGCGAGGAGGTCGTAGGCCTGCCGGGTGGTGGAGCTCGCCGGGTTGTTGCCCTGGTCGGAGGTGCCCAGGTGGAGCGAGAAGGTCGGCAGCGCGAGCACCGCCATGACCAGCGCGGCGACGGTGCCGAGCAGTTTGGGGTGCCGTTCCACGAAGGCCGACCAGCGGGCGGCGAACCCGGTGGGCGTCTCGGGCCTCGGCCCCTCGGCGGCGAGCCGGCGCCGCTCGCGGCGCGAGAGGGCTCGCATGCCGATGTACGAGAGGAGGGCCGGGAGCAGGGTGACCGAGGCGGCCACCGTCAGCACCACGGTGAGGGAGGCGGCGATCGCGACGCCGTTGAGGAAGTTCAGGCGCAGCACCAGCATGCCGAGCAGCGCGATGCAGACGGTGGCCCCGGCGAAGACGACGGCCCGGCCCGTGGTGGCGACTGCCCGCTCGGCGGCCTCCTCGACCGGCAGGCCGCGCATCAGGCCCTTGCGGTGCCGCGTCACGATGAACAGCGCGTAGTCGATGCCGACGCCGAGCCCGACGAGGGTGCCGAGCATCGGGGCGAAGTCGGCGACGGGCATCGCGTGCCCGAGGAGGGTGATGCCGAAATAGGCGGTGCCCACACTGACCAGGGCGGTGGCGATGGGCAGCAGGCTCGCGGCGAGCGAGCCGAAGGCGAGGAAGAGGACGAGTGCCGCCACGGCCACGCCGATGACCTCGGCGATGTGGGCCGTGGGCGCCTCGGTCAGGGCGATGGCCCGGCCGCCGAGTTCGACCTGCAGGCCGTCCGCCTCGGTGGTGGGGTTCTTCGCGGCGGCGACGACGGCCTTGGCCTGTGCCTTGGGCACGGAGTCGGCCTGCAGGTCGAACGTCACCACGGCGTACGCGGTGCGCCCGTCGGGGCTGATCTGTGCGGCGCTCTCCGGGCCGGGCCCGTAGGGACCGGCGACCGAACCGACGCCGGGGAGCGCGGCGACGGCGTCGAGGGCCCGCGCCATGCGCTGCTCGACAGCGGGGGCGCGGACGCTCTGATGCTCCGGGGCCCGCCACACGATGGTGTCGGTGTCGCCGCCCTGGCCGTGGAAGCCCTCGCGCAGGAGGGCGTGGGCGCGGCTGGACTCGGTCCCGGGTACCTCGTAGTCGTTGGAGAACGCCGAACCGGCGGTCCCTGCGGCCACGGCCGTGCCGCCGAGTGCGAGCAGCCAGAGGAGTACGGCCACCAGTCGGTGCCGGGTGCACCACCGTGCGATCACTGCCAACGGACGTGCTCCCTGGTGGTTCGGATCTTTACCGGGAGCTGCCCGACGCAAAGAACGCTAGAACTCGTGAAGGCGCGGCCGGGGGCCCGGGGGATCGCCCCGGGGACCGGCCGAGATGGTCTACAGCGCCACGATCGCAGCGTTTCGTGATCGTTGGCCCGTTTCGTGTGCATCGTCACAGGGCGGGGCGGTGCGGGGCCGAGGTCATCCGCCCGAGGGGCCGGCCGGCTCGTCGGCCCGGTAGCCCGGGACGGAAGGCCACCTCACGGTGAGGACCACCGCGTCCTCCTCCGCGTACCAGGAGTGGTCGACGCCACGGCCCCAGACGACGTAGTCCCCCTGTTCGGCGAGGACGACGGTCCGGCCGGGGAACTCCAGCCGGAAGCGGCCGCTGATCAGCACCTGGAGCGCGGTGCGCTCTTCGCCCCGCACCCACCGGGTCCGCTCGTCGCCCTTGGGGTGGACTCCCCACTTGATCTCCACGTCCGTGCTGTGGCGCGGATCGCCGGGGTCCTTGAAGTGGCCGAGGAGCCAGCCGCGGTCGGTCGCCGCGTCCGGACCGGCCTTGCCGGTGTAGATGGAGTCGTCGTTCACGGGCCGAGGCTAATGCAGTTGTGCGGCCGCACGGACGGCTGGTCAGCTGGTCCGATGACGAGAGAACCGGACGAACTGGTGAGGGTACGGGCCGCGTACGACCGGGAGATGCGCCGCGACGCATCACCGGACTGCGCTCAGGCCCGGGTGGAGCGGACCACGGCGGTCGCCCGGCAGACCGTCGACGGGCCCGGGTGGAACGGCGTCCTCTGGTCGGACCTCGACGAGGAGACGGCGGACGCGGAGATTGCCGCGCAGGTCGCGCACTTCGCGGGGCGCGGGGCCGGCGAGTTCGAGTGGAAGCTGTACGGCCACGACCGGCCGGCGGATCTCGGGGACCGGCTGCGCGCGGCGGGCTTCGTACCGGAGGCGGCCGAGACCCTTTTGGTGGGCCGTGCCGACGAGCTCGCCGCGCTGCCGGTGGAGCCCCCGGAGGGGATCACGCTCCGGACGGTCACGGACGAGGCGGGCGTCGACCTGATGATGGACGTCCACGCCAAGGCCTTCGGCGTGCAGCGCCCGGGGATCCGGCACCTGCTGCTCACCCTGCTGAGGGACGAACCGGAGACCCTCGCGGCGGTGGTGGCGATGGCCGGGGACACCCCGGTGAGCGCGGCCCGCATGGAGATGCGTCCGGGCTGCTCCTTCGCGGGCCTGTGGGGCGGCGGCACCCTCCCCCAGTGGCGGGGCCGGGGCGTCTACCGCCTCCTGGTCGCCCACCGGGCCCGTATCGCGGCGGCCCGCGGCATCCCCTACCTCCAGGTCGACGCCTCTCAGGACAGCCGCCCGATCCTGCGGCGTCTGGGCTTCGAGGAGCTGGGCACGACGGTGCCGTACGTATGGAGGGCGCAGCGGTAGCGGGCATCGCGCCCCGAACCGTCCGCCCCGAACCGGCCGCCGGTCCGTGGGGGCGGCTCTTCCCCGGCCCGTTCGCCCCGGCCCGGCCGCTTCGGCCCGTGTCGGCGGCCCTTCGCCGACCCGTGCACCGGAGGCCCTTCCCCGCACCGCCGGGTGCGGGCAGGATCGGGGGATGGAACGAACGGGACCACCCCTGACCGGGGATGAGCGCGAGACGCTGCGGGCATTCCTCGACTACCACCGGGCCACCCTCGCCTGGAAGTGCGAGGGCCTCACCGACGAGGAGCTGCGGCGGCCCTCGATGCCGCCGTCCGGCCTGTCCCTGCTGGGGCTGGTCCGGCACATGGGCGAGGTCGAGCGGCACTGGTTCCGCCGGACCGTGAACGGCGAGGACCTCCCCCACCTCTGGTCCGACACCCATGACTTCCAGGCCGCCTACGACGCCTCCGGGGCCACGCGCGAGGAGGCGTTCACCGCCTGGGAGGCGGAGGTGGCCCACGCGCGCCGCATCGAGGCGGCGGCCGAGTCCCTCGACGTGAGGGTGTACGTGGCCCGCTGGAAGGAGGAGGCCTCGCTGCGCCTCGTCATGCTCCATCTGATCCACGAGTACGCACGCCACAACGGCCACGCCGACTTCCTGCGCGAGGCCATCGACGGGGCCACCGGAGCCTGACGTCAGGCGGCCCGCCAGTAGCCCGGCCGTTCACCCGCCGCTTGGGCAGGGCCGGGTCCTTGCGCAGGTACGTGGTCAGCGTGCGGGTCGCCGCCGTGTCGCAGGCCAGCCGGACGCACGCCGCCGCCGGGTCGGCGACGAGCTCCGGGAGCTGCGCCTTGACCCGTTCCACCGGCGCCGGGCCCGAGCGGGCGATCCACCGGACGTCGTGCCGGGCCGGGTCCAGCCGCAGCGGAAGGCCGGCGTCGGAGGCGTGCCGGGTCTCCGGCCAGATCGTCGCCGGGGTCTGCGGGCAGGCGTCCAGCAGGGAGTTGATCGCCGGGACGGAGGCCACTCCAGGGTGAAGGTGCCCGCGGTCGGGTCGGGGTCGACGAGGGTGTAGGTGCGGGTGTGCGGCTTGCCCGCGGCATGTGCGACCACCCCTCCCCGTGAGCCTATAGTTAGGGCAACCTAACCTAATGCTCTGGGGGATGAGTGTGAGCCTTGTGACCAACACGGACGCGGCCGACGCGGACGCCTTCGAGCTCTTCCGGGACGACTGGGGCATCCCGCACCTCCGGGCCCCCGACGCCCACCGCCTCGCCTACGCCCAGGGCCGCGTCACCGCCCTGGACCGCGCCTGGCAGCTGGAGGTCGAGCGCCACCGCGCCCAGGGTTCCAGCGCCGCCTTCCTCGGCCCGGACTCCGTCGCCTGGGACCGGTTCGCCCGCCAGTCCCGCCTCGCCGACACCGCCCGCCGCTGCCACGAGGCGCTCGACCCCGACACCGCCGCCTGGGTCGGGGCGTACGTGGACGGCGTCAACGACGGGCTCGCCCGGGGCGCGGCCCGCGACGAGCGGTTCGCGCGCACCGGCCACACCCCGACCGCCTGGGAGCCGTGGGTTCCGCTGGGCATCTGGATCGCCACCCACATCCTCTTCGCCGGGTTCGCCACGAAGCTGTGGCGCGAGCGCGTGGCCCGCGCCCTCGGCGACGAGGCCGTCACCCTCTTCGCCACCGACGGCCCCGGCACCGCCGGCAGCAACGGCTGGCTGGTCCCGGGCGACCGGACCGAGACCGGGTCGGCGATCATCGCGGGTGATCCGCACCGGTTCATCGAGGACCCGGGCGTCTACCAGCAGATCCGGCTCTCCTGCCCCGAGTACGACGTCCTCGGCCTGGCCGTCCCCGGCATTCCGGGCCTCGGCCACTTCGGGCACACCGGCAGCGCCGCCTGGGCGATCACCAACGCCATGGCCGACTACCAGGACCTGTACGTCGAGCAACTGCGCCCGGCCGCGAACGCCCGCCCGGACGAGGGCGGGAAAGAGGGCATGGGCGGGGGCGGGGGCATCGAGGCCCTCGGCCCCGACGGCACCTGGGAACCCGTCCACCGGCACACCGAGACCATCACCGTCGCCGGCGCCGACCCGGTCGAGGTCGAGGTGCTGGAGACCGCCCGCGGCCCGGTGATCACGCACGGCGGCACGGCCGGCCAGACGCTCTCGCTCCGCTACCCGCCGCGCGTCCGCCGCGACCTCGGCTTCGCCGTCCTGCCCGCCCTGCTGCGCGCCCGTACCGTCGCGGACCTCGACCGGGCGCTCGACGGCTGGGCCGAGCCCGTCAACGTCGTCCACGCCGCCGACTCCGAGGGCGGCCTGCTGCACCGAGTGGCCGGCGCGGTCCCGCTGCGCCACCGGGCCAACCGGCTGCGCCCGGTGCCCGCCTGGGACCCGCAGTACGCCTGGCGGGGCTGGGCCGAGACCCCCGCCGAGCCCGTGCAGGGCTTCGCCGTCATGGCCAACGCGCGCGGCATCGCCTCGCCGCTCGGCGTGGAGTTCGCGCCCCCGCACCGCGCCGACCGCATCCGCGAACTGCTCTCCGGCTCGGCGCACTGGTCCCCGAAGGCGATGGCCGACGTACACCGGGACACCCGCCTGGCCTCGGCCGCGCCCCTGCTGGCCCTGCTGCCCGGGCTCGACGGCCTGTCCCCGGCCGCGCTGGCGCTGCGCACCCGACTGCTCGCCTGGGACCGGCACATGGCCGCCGAGAGCACCGACGCCACCGTCTTCTCGGCGTTCCGGGCCCGCGTCGTGCGCCGCCTCGCCGCCGATCCCGCCCTCGCCGGGCTGGCGGGGGCGCCGACCGGCCCCGAGGTGTTCCACCCCTGGCTGTACCTGGTCCCCCGCGTCGGCTACGCCCTGGAGGGCCTGCTGACCACCGCCCTGCTGCCGGCCCTCGACCGGGCGGCCCACGTACGCGCCGCCCTGGAGGAGACCGCCGCCGCGGACACCCCCGACACGCCGTGGTCCGAAGTGCACCGCCTCGCGCCCTGGTCGGCGCTGCCCGACCCGGACGCACAGTGGCCCGGCCTCGGCGGCGACCACGACTGCGTGAACGCCACCTCCACGGTGCCCGGTTTCACCGATCTCACCGCCCGCGCTTCGGCGGCCCGCTACGTGTGGGACCTGGCCCGCCGCGAGGACAGCCTCTGGGCGGTCCCGCTCGGCGCGGACGGCGTGACCGGATCACCCCACCACCTCGACCAGCTCCCGTTCTGGGCGCAGTGCGAGCTCGTCCCGGTCGTCACCGACTGGGCCCTTCTCACCAAGGAATCCGTATGACCAGCAGCAGCGCCTCCACCCGGCAGCCCGTCTACGCCCAGCGCGTCGAGGGCCTCGGCACGATCACCCTCACCCCCGTCGACCCGGCCGCCGACGCCGCGCTGATCCACTCCTGGGTCACCGAGGAGCGGGCCCGTTTCTGGGGCATGGGCGAGGCCAGCCGCGAGCTCGTCCAGGAGATCTACGAGGACGTCGACCGCCGCACCACGCACCACGCGTTCCTGGCGCGCCGCGACGGCGAGCCGGTCGCGCTGTTCCAGACGTACGACTGCACCGAGGACCGCGTCGGCGAGTGCTACGAGGTGCAGCCCGGGGACACCGGTGTGCACCTGCTGATCGGCCCGGCGCGCGGTGCGGCCGAGAGCGGCTTCAGCTCGGGCCTGGTCGGGGCGTTCCTCTCGTACGTCCTCTCGGGGGGGACCACGCGCCGGGTGGTGGCGGAGCCCGACGCGCGCAACGAGAAGGCCATCGCCCGCCTGGTGCGCAGCGGGTTCGAGCTCGGCCCGGAGGTCGAGCTTCCGGAGATCGACCTGCCCGAGGTCCACCTGCCGGCGAAGAGGGCCCGCCTCGCCTTCTTCCGCCCCGGGGCAAACTGACCGTTCCGATTGACCGTGTGATTCCGGCCACGCCAGACTGATGCCCACTCAAAGCATCGGCGCTGGGGGGAAATTGACCAGCCAGAATCTGCACATCGGCCCAGACGCGGCAGCCGACCGGTACCGGCTGCTCCGGTCGATCGGGCGCGGCGGGGAGGCCGTTCTCTACCTCGCGGAGATCGAGCTCGCGGGTGGCGGCGAACCGGTGGTCGTCAAGGTGCTCGACTCCAAGACGACCATGACGCCCGATGAGTTCGACCGGATCAGCCGCAAGTGGAACGAGCAGGCCGAGCTCCTGCGCTTCGTGCACCGCCCGGGCGTCGTCGGCGTCCGGGAGCACTTCGAGGGACCGCCGATCCACCGGTCGGGGGAGTCCGGGACGCTGACCGGTCGGGCCCTCGTCCTCGTGATGAACCACGTCGACGGGCTCGACCTGCGCGACTGGCGGGCCGAACGGAACCTCGCCACCGCCGCCGAGCGGCGCGAGGTGATGCGCACGCTGGAGCAGCTGGCCGACGTCCTGGACTGGCTGCACTCCGGGAAGGCCACCCCGTCCGGGCGCCAGGTCATCCACGGTGACCTGTCACCGGGCAATGTGATGGTGGACGGCCATGGGCAGGCGACCCTGGTGGACTTCGGGCTCAGCAAGCTGACCGCCGACCACCAGACGGCGGAGGTGTGGTTCACCCCGGGGTACGCGGCGCCCGAGGTCTTCGACGGCAAGCGCACCCCGGCGGCGGACCGCTACGCCTTCGGGGCCATCGCGTACTTCCTGCTGAGCGGCGAATCGCCGCCCAACTCCCCGGAGCAGCTGGCCCGGGCGATGGCGGCGCTGCCGCAGATCGCGGTACTGGACGCCGAGCGGCGCGAGCGGATCACCGCCGTCTACGCGGGTGATCCGTCGCAGCGGCCCGTGAGCCTGGCCGGCTGGATGAAGGACGTACGGCACGCGGTCGTGTCCACGACCTCCTCCACCTCGCAGCGGGCGGTGCAGGACGCGGTCCCGGCGCCGGTCCCGGTCAGACCCGTGGTGCCTCCGCAGCCCGCGAGCCCGCCACCGGCGGCGCAGGTCCACACGCCGGTGCAGACGCCCCCGTACTCCCCTCCCCCGCCGGCCCCGGACAGCAGGCCGCTGCCGCAGCCACAACCCCAGCCGCAGACCCTGCCGGAGCACGTGCCCGCCGGGTACGGGCCGACGTACCCGCTGCACGAGTCCCCGCCGCCGGGGCCCGCCGCACCGAGGAGGCGCCGGGCCGCGATCGTCCTGGGCTCGGTGGCCACCGTCCTGGTCATCGCGGCGCTCGCGGTACTCGGCGTACGGCTGCTGGCCAAGGACAAGGGCGACGACCGGGCCTCGGGCGGCAAGGGCGGCAGCTCCGCCTCCGACGCGGTCACACCGGACGAGGAGTCCCCGACGCCCACCCCCTCACCGAGCGCGAGCGCGATCGGCAGCGACGACTCCGGTGCGACGCCCGACCCCACCGCGAGCGGCACCCGCCCGGGCGGCATCGCGGCCGACATCAAGGCCGCCGACCTGACCCAGCTGACACCCATCGCGGGCCTGGGCAACTTCAGCGTGGGAGCCGCGAAGATCAACACCAAGCAGTACGGGGCGGCCTTCATCGCCAACCCCGACTGCAACGACGAGGCGATCACCGAGTTCGACCTCAACCGGGAGTGGAAGTACCTGGAGTTCACCGCCGGCATCGACGACGGCTCCACGCACGAGAAGGGCCGGGTCAGCATCTCGCTCGACGGGAAGCCCGCGGCCTTCTCGGAGCTCGTCGAGCTCGGCAAGCCGGCCACGAAGTCGGTGGACGTGACCGGCGCCCTGCGGCTGCGCGTCAAGGTGGACATGGGCTGCGACAACGGCACCGTCGTCATCGCCGCCCCGCAGCTCACCCGCTGAGCCGCACCGGACCGGGACGGCCCGCACGGGACGGACTTACGGCCCCCCGGGACGGCACGGGACGCACGGGACGCACGGCGGCCCCGCACCGGACACCGGTGCGGGGCCGCCGCCGTACGCGGGGTGCTGCTACTCGGAGACGCCCAGGCGCTCCAGGATGAGCTCCTTGACGCGGGCCGCGTCGGCCTGGCCGCGGGTGGTCTTCATGACCGCGCCGACCAGTGCGCCGACGGCCGCGATCTTGCCGCCGCGGATCTTGTCGGCGATGGCCGCGTTGCCCGCGATGGCCTCGTCGACGGCCGCGCCGAGCGCGCCCTCGTCCGAGACGACCTTCAGGCCGCGCTTCTCGACGACCTCGTCCGGGGTGCCCTCGCCGCCGAGGACGCCTTCCAGCAC
Source organism: Streptomyces sp. NPDC086989 (assembly GCF_044745505.1). NCBI lineage: Bacteria > Bacillati > Actinomycetota > Actinomycetes > Kitasatosporales > Streptomycetaceae > Streptomyces > Streptomyces sp. NPDC086989. The sequence continues at coordinate 433,017 of NZ_JBIVAL010000002.1, read as the reverse complement.
CTGGCGGGCCAGCTTGTCGTTCAGCTCGCCGGCCGCGACCAGGGCCGCGACGCGCGCGACCTGTGCCGGGGTGATCGGCAGCTCGTCGACGACGACGCCCTGCTCGTTGGCGTTGCGGGCCAGCTCGCCCATCCACCACTTGCGCGCGGCGGTCGAGTCGGCGCCCTCCTCGATGGTGGCGACGATGGAGTCCACCGCGCCCGCGTTGAGGATCGACTGCATGTCGTGCTCGCTGACGCCCCACTCCTCACGGAGCCGGTTGCGGCGCACGCGCGGCATCTCGGGCAGGCCCGCGCGCAGTTCCTCGACCCAGTCGCGGGCCGGGGCGACGGGGACCAGGTCGGGCTCCGGGAAGTACCGGTAGTCCTCGGCGTTGTCCTTGATGCGGCCGGCGGTGGTGGAGCCGTCCTCCTCGTGGAAGTGCCGGGTCTCCTGCACGATCGAGCCGCCGGACGACAGCACCGCCGCGTGGCGCTGGATCTCGAAGCGGGCGGCGCGCTCGACGGAGCGCAGCGAGTTGACGTTCTTCGTCTCGCTGCGGGTGCCGAACTCGGACTCGGGGGTCGGGCGCAGCGACAGGTTCACGTCGCAGCGCATCTGGCCCTTGTCCATGCGGGCCTCGGAGACGCCGAGCGCCTTGATGACCTCGCGCAGCTCGGCGACGTACGCCTTGGCGACCTCGGGGGCCCGCACGCCCGCGCCCTCGATCGGCTTGGTGACGATCTCGATGAGCGGGATGCCGGCGCGGTTGTAGTCCAGCAGGGAGTGGGACGCGCCGTGGATACGGCCGGTGGCGCCGCCGACGTGCAGCGACTTGCCGGTGTCCTCCTCCATGTGGGCGCGCTCGATCTCCACGCGGAAGATCTCCCCGTCCTCCAGCTGGACGTCGAGGTAGCCGTTGAAGGCGATCGGCTCGTCGTACTGGGAGGTCTGGAAGTTCTTCGGCATGTCCGGATAGAAGTAGTTCTTCCGGGCGAAGCGGCACCACTCGGCGATCTCGCAGTTCAGCGCGAGACCGATCTTGATGGCCGACTCGACGCCGATCGCGTTGACGACGGGCAGCGAGCCGGGCAGACCGAGGCAGGTGGGGCAGGTCTGCGAGTTGGGCTCGGCGCCCAGCTCGGTCGAGCAGCCGCAGAACATCTTGGTCCTGGTGCCGAGCTCGACGTGGACCTCAAGGCCCATGACGGGGTCGAACGAGGCGAGAGCGTCCTCGTACGACAGCAGTTCGGTGAAGGTGGTCACGGTGAAACTTTCCCTCTCAGCCCAGCAGGACGTCGTCGTCGCCCAGGCGCTTCAGCTCGCGGTACAGGATCGCGAGGCCGGTGACGATGGCGGCGGCGGACACGACGGCGTCGACGAGCTTCAGCGTGTCGTGCTCGGTGCGGGCCTTCTTGACCTGCTTGATCACGCCGAGGGCACCGAAGGCGGTGGTGCCCATCGACAGGTACGTGCCGGTCTTGGACTTCTTGAAGCCCTTGGCCTTGCTCAGTGCACTGGTGCTCACAGGGACGGTGCCTCCTCAAGCAGCGGGTGACCCCAGCGCGCGACGAAGGCGGCCTCGACGGCGGCACCGACCTTGTACAGGCGGTCGTCCTTCATGGCGGGGGCGATGATCTGCAGGCCGACCGGGAGGCCGTCCTCCGGGGCCAGGCCGCAGGGCAGCGACATGGCGGCGTTGCCGGCCAGGTTGGTCGGGATGGTGCACAGGTCCGCGAGGTACATCGCGAGCGGGTCGTCGGTGCGCTCACCGATCGCGAAGGCGGTGGTGGGCGTGGTCGGGGAGACGATCACGTCGACCTGCTCGAAGGACTTCTCGAAGTCCTTGGTGATGAGCGTGCGGACCTTCTGGGCGGAACCGTAGTACGCGTCGTAGTAGCCGGAGCTCAGCGCGTATGTGCCCAGGATGATGCGGCGCTTGACCTCGTCGCCGAAGCCGGCTTCGCGGGTGAGCGCGGTGACGTCCTCGGCGGACCTGGTGCCGTCGTCGCCGACGCGCAGGCCGTAGCGCATGGCGTCGAAGCGGGCCAGGTTCGAGGAGCACTCGGACGGCGCGATCAGGTAGTACGCGGCCATCGCGAGGTCGAAGGAGGGGCAGTCCAGCTCGACGATCTCCGCGCCCAGCTCCTTGAGGAGCTCGACGGACTCGTTGAAGCGCTGGACGACGCCGGCCTGGTAGCCCTCGCCCGCGAACTGCTTGACGACACCGATGCGCATGCCGGCGACGGAGCCGTTGCGGGCCGCCTCGACGACCGGCGGGACCGGGGCGTCGACGGAGGTGGAGTCCATCGGGTCGTGGCCGGCGATGACCTCGTGGAGGAGCGCCGCGTCCAGGACCGTACGGGCGCACGGGCCGCCCTGGTCGAGGGAGGAGGAGAAGGCGACCATGCCGTAGCGGGAGACTCCGCCGTACGTGGGCTTCACGCCGACCGTGCCGGTGACGGCGGCGGGCTGGCGGATGGATCCGCCGGTGTCCGTGCCGATGGCGAGCGGTGCCTGGAAGGCGGCCAGCGCGGCCGCGGAGCCGCCGCCGGAGCCGCCGGGGATGCGGGTGAGGTCCCAGGGGTTGCCGGTGGGCCCGTACGCGCTGTTCTCGGTGGAGGACCCCATGGCGAACTCGTCCATGTTGGTCTTGCCGAGGATGACGACGTCGGCTTCCTTCAGCCTGCGCGTCAGGGTGGCGTCGTAGGGCGGGATCCAGCCTTCGAGGATCTTCGAACCGACGGTGGTCGGGACCCCGACGGTGGTGAAGATGTCCTTGAGGGCGAGCGGGACGCCGGCCAGCGGGCCCAGCTTCTCGCCGCGCTCGCGCTTGGCGTCGACCGCGCGCGCCTGAGCGAGGGCACCCTCGCGGTCGACGTGCAGGAAGGCGTGGACCTTCTCGTCGGTCGCGTCGATGCGGGCCAGGTGGGCCTCGGTGACCTCGACGGCCGTGAGCTCGCCGGAGGCGATCTTCTCGGCGGTCTGCGCGGCCGTGAGCTTGATGATCTGGTCAGTCATGGTTGTTAGTCCTCCCCCAGGATCTGCGGCACCTTGAAACGCTGCTGCTCCTGGGCGGGAGCGCCGGAAAGCGCCTGCTCGGGGGTGAGCGACGGTCGGACCTCGTCCGCGCGCATGACGTTCGTCAGCGGCAGCGGGTGGGAGGTCGGCGGGACGTCTTGGTCGGCGACCTCGGAAACGCGGGCGACCGCGCCGATGATGTCGTCGAGCTGTCCGGCGAAGTGGTCGAGCTCTTCGCTCTTCAGTTCCAGACGTGCCAGCCGAGCGAGGTGGGCGACCTCCTCGCGCGTGATGCCAGGCATGCAGCGATCCTCTGGGGGTGGTGAGTGTGTAGTTTCGTGCCCAATCCTATGGGGCCGGGCCCCGGACCCACGAAACCGTTTCCCCCCGGGGGTCCCCCGGACCCGGCGCCGGCTACTGGGCCGGGGTTTCCGCCGGGGCCGGGGAGGCCGCCAGTTCCGCCGTGATGTCCGCCGGGCGGCGCCAGCCGCGTTCGCCGCGGGCCAGGAGCCAGGCCGTGGCCTCCTGCGGGGGCATGGCGGCCGCGACGAGCCAGCCCTGGACGGCGTCGCAGCCCAGGTCGCGCAGGCGCTCCCAGGTCTCGTCGTCCTCCACGCCCTCGGCGACGACGAGCAGCCCCAGCGAGTGCGCCAGGTCGACGGTGCAGCGGACGATCTCCGCGTCCTGTGCGTCCACGGCGAGCCGCGCCACGAACGAGCGGTCGATCTTCAGCTCGCTGACCGGCAGCCGCCTCAGGTGGACCAGGGAGGAGTAGCCCGTGCCGAAGTCGTCGAGCGACATCTTCACGCCGTGGCCGGTCAGGCCCGCCATGGTGTCGGCGGCCCGCTGCGGGTCCTCCAGCAGGACGTGTTCCGTTATCTCCAGCTGGAGGCCGCTGGCGGGGACGCCGTGCCGGGCCAGCCGGGCCGCGACGGCGCCCGCGAAGCCGGGCGTGTGGACGTCGCGCGGCGAGACGTTCACGGCCACCGGGACCTTCAGGCCCTGTGCCCGCCAGCGCGCCACCTGGGCGAGGGCCGTCTCCAGCACGTACTCGGTGAGGTGGGGCATCAGCCCCGAGGTCTCGGCGATCGCGATGAACTCGTCCGGTGACACCCGGCCGCGCTCCGGATGGACCCAGCGCACCAGGGCTTCGAGCCCGGCGACCTGGCCGTCGAAGCGGACCTTGGGCTGGTAGTGGAGTTCCACTTCGCCGGCGTCGAGGGCGCGGCGCAGGTCTCCCAGGAGGCCGAGGCGGTCGGGCGTGTTGCTGTCGCGCTTGGACTCGTACACCTCCACGCCGGTGCGGTCCCGCTTCGCCTGGTACATCGCGACGTCGGCGCGGCGCAGCAGCCCCTCCGCGTCCAGTGCGTGGTCGGGGAAGACGGCGAGGCCCGCGCTGGCCTCCAGGACGAGGGTGAGGCCGTCCAGGTCCAGGGGCGAGCTCAGCTCGGCCACGAGGTGGCGGGCGACCCGCTGGGCGCTGGTGGTGGAGTCGGCGACGGGCAGCAGTACGGCGAACTCGTCGCCGCCGAGGCGCGCGGCCTCGGCGTCCTCGGGCAGGGCCTGGCGCAGCCGGTCGGCGATCTGGAGCAGCAGCCGGTCGCCTGCGAGGTGGCCGAGCGTGTCGTTGACGGCGCGGAAGCGGTCCAGGTCGATCAGCACAAGAGCTGACCGGGTGCCCAAACGTTCAGCCTCGTCCAGGGCGGACCACGCCCGCTCCAGCAGCCACTGCCGGTTCGGCAGGCCCGTCAGCGGGTCGCGCAGCTGCTCCTCGGCACGCGCCCGGGCGATCCACAGGGTGGAGTCCAGTGCGATCAGCGGTACGGCGAACAGCGGCAGCAGCACCGGCTGCGTCACGGCGACGACACAGATCAGCGGGGCGATGCCGAGCAGGGCTACGGCCACTAAGGCCTGTCGGAGCAGGGCCGTGCGGGCGACGGTGGGCAGTGCCCCGCCGCGCGGGGTCAGCGCGAGCCACAGCAGCACCTTGGTGACCAGCAGGTAGGCGAGGGCCACCAGGGCGATCTCGGGCGCCGCCTCCAGCCCCCAGGTGGTGGGCCGCCACGGGCTCTCCACCGTCGGCGCCTCGCCGAACGCGGAGAGGACGAGGGCGCCCGCACCGATGCCGAGGATGTCGGTGGCGCCGTGCAGCAGCCCCTGCCGCCAGCGGTGCCGGCGCGCGGCCCCGACCAGGGTGACCACCGCGAGCGAGACCAGTCCGGCGGGCACCCACCCGTAGAGGACGAGCACGCCGAGGGTGAGGGCGGCGCCCGATCCGGTGCCGCCCCACCAGCGGTCGCGGCCCAGTGCGACGAGGTGGCCGACGATGATGCCGGTCAGCAGGGCGAGCGCCCAGCCGACCGGGCCTGCGGGGAACAGGGCGTGACGGCCACTCAGCGCGGAGACGATGCCGGCCGCGAGGAGCACGGCGGCCAGGCCCACGACGACGACGGGCAGCACGGTGCGCTGCGCCGCCCGTCCCGATCCCGTGCCGCCGTCGAGCGGGCGGGTGTCAGGCGTCCTGGGTCCCCGGACGCCGAACCGGCCCGTCCGCATGGACGGGATCTCCCCGCCGACATCAGGTGACGGGTCGGCGCTTTCGGTGGGTTTCATGCCCGTCCCTCTCACAGCCGGCAATGCCGATGCCACGCGATGGCCCCGATGTCATGCCATCACGGCCGGAAGCGCATCACGCAGCCGTGCACGACAGGTGCCCCCCTCAACAGTAGGACGCGAGAGGCTCCCAGGGGCAGCGGTCGGCGGCGGTTGCCCGAATGCGACCCGGCCATCCTCATCAGTACGGTATCCGCCGAACGGGTGAGTTGGGACCAGGACCCCCGGGTCGCCCGTCCGATGATCCGACAGGTCTGCGCCCTGCGAACAGCCCTGTACCGGCCTTTTACCCCCGGGTGTTGCGCCCGGCGTGCGCCCGCCCGTACGGCCGCGCACCGCGCATCCGTTCGCCTTCGCTACTCCGCCGCGCCGCCGTCGTCCAGCGGGAGCGCCGCCGCGCGCGCCGCGTCGGGGCCCTGTTCGAGGAGGACCGCGAAACCCGCGTCGTCGAGGATGGCCAGTTTCAGCTGCACGGCCTTGTCGTACTTGGAGCCCGGGTTCTCACCGACCACGACGAAGGAGGTCTTCTTCGAGACGGACCCGGTCACCTTGGCCCCGCGGCTCTGCAAGGCCTCCTTCGCACCGTCCCGGGTGTGGCTCTGCAAAGTGCCGGTGACGACGACGGTCAGGCCCTCCAGCGGGCGCGGCCCCTCCTCCTCGCCTGAACCCTCCTCCTCCAGCCGTACCCCGGCCGCCCGCCACTTGCGCAGGATCTCCTGGTGCCAGTCGACGGCGAACCATTCCTTGACCGCCGCCGCGATGATGGGCCCGACGCCCTCGGTGGCGGCGAGCTCCTCCTCGGTGGCCTGCTCGATCCGCTCGACGGAGCGGAACTCGCGGGCCAGTGTCTGCGCCGCGACGGGGCCCACGTGACGGATCGACAGGCCGTTGATGAAGCGGGCCAGCGGGCGGTCCTTGGCGGCCGCGATGTTCTCCAGCATGGCCAGGGCGTTCTTCTTCGGCTCGCCCTTCTGGTTGGCGAAGACCGTGACGATCTTCTCCTTGCCGGTCTTCGGGTCGTGCTTGGGCAGCCCGCTGTCGCCGTCCAGGACGTACGCCTTGATGGGCAGGAGCTGCTCGATGGTGAGGCTGAACAGGTCGCCCTCGTCGAGCATCGGGGGCTCGGCCGGCTCCAGCGGGTTGGTGAGCGCCGCCGCGGCCACCGCGCCGAAGTTCTCGATGTCCAGGCACTGGCGGCCGGCCAGGTAGAACAGCCGCTCGCGCAACTGGGCGGGGCACGTCTGGGCGTTGGGGCAGCGGAGGTCGATGTCGCCCTCCTTCATCGGCCGCAGCGCGGTCCCGCACTCGGGGCACTCGGCCGGCATGACGAACTCCCGCTCCGTGCCGTCGCGCAGGTCCACCACCGGGCCGAGGATCTCCGGGATGACGTCGCCGGCCTTGCGCAGGACGACGGTGTCCCCGATGAGCACGCCCTTGGCCTTGACGACCTCCTGGTTGTGCAGGGTCGCGAACTCGACCTCCGAGCCGGCCACCGTCACCGGCTCCACCTGCGCGTACGGGGTCACGCGACCGGTACGGCCGACGCCGACCTTGATGTCGATCAGCTTGCTGTTGACCTCTTCGGGGGCGTACTTCCAGGCGATCGCCCAGCGCGGGGCACGGGCCGTGGACCCCAGGCGGCCCTGGAGCGGGATCTCGTCGAGCTTGACGACGACGCCGTCGATCTCGTGCTCCACGGAGTGCCGGTTCTCGCCGAAGTGGGCGATGAAATCGCGGACCTCCTCAAGCGTGGACACCGCCTTGTTGTGCCGGGCCGTGGGCAGGCCCCACTCGCTGAGCAGCTCGTACGCGTGGCTCAGCTTGTCGATGTCGAAGCCCTGGCGGGCGCCGATGCCGTGCACCACCATGTGCAGCGGGCGGGTGGCGGTGACCTTCGGGTCCTTCTGGCGCAGCGAACCGGCCGCCGCGTTGCGGGGGTTGGCGAACGGCTTGTCGCCGGCCTCGACGAGCCGGGCGTTGAGCTCCTCGAACTTCTCCATCGGGAAGAAGACCTCGCCGCGGATCTCGACGAGCTCGGGGATCCGGTCGCCCCTGAGGCGGTCCGGGACGTCCGCGATGGTGCGCACGTTGGGGGTGATGTCCTCGCCGGTGCGGCCGTCGCCCCGGGTGGCCGCCCGCGTGAGGCGGCCCTTCTCGTACGTGAGGTTGACGGCGAGGCCGTCCACCTTGAGCTCGCACAGGTAGTGGAAATCGGGGGTGTTGACGTCCCGGGCCACCCGCTCGGCCCAGGCCGCCAACTCCTCGTCGTCGAAGGCGTTGTCGAGGGAGAGCATGCGCTCGCGGTGCTCGACGGACGCGAAGTCCGTCGCGTACGCCCCGGCCACCTTCTGGGTGGGCGAGTCGGGCGTGCGCAGCTCCGGGTACTGGTCCTCCAGCGCCTCCAGCGAGCGCAGCAGCTTGTCGAACTCGGCGTCGCTGACGACCGGCTGGTCGTTCACGTAGTACCGGAAGCGGTGCTCCTCGACCTGCTCGGCCAGCAGCGCGTGCTGCTCGCGCACCGCCGCCGGTGCGGCCGTGCCGTCGCCGGCCTGCTTCTGTTCGGCTGCCATGCCCTTGTCCTCCCGTGGCCCGACTGTTTCGTCACTCAGGGTTGTCGGCGAGCGACTTCGCCGCCCTGGCGCAGTGCGCCTGCGCCGCGCGGGCGTAGGCGGGCGAGGCGCCCGCCAGACCGCACGCCGGGGTGACCACGACGGACTCGGCGAGAGTCCCCGGAGCCAGCCCCAGCCTGCGCCAAAGCTCCCTGACACCCATGACGCTACCGGCAGGGTCCGACAATGGGGTGTCGGTGCCCGGTACCACTCCGGCGAAGAGTTTCACGCCCCCTTCGACGGCCTCGCCGAGGGCGTCGTCCTCGCGCTCGGTGAGCAACGAGAAATCGAACGACACGCCGGTGGCGCCGGCCCGCCGCAGCAGCCCGAAGGGCACCCCGGGCGCGCAGGAGTGGACGACGACCTCCCCGTCGTGCACGGCGAACAGCTCGCGCAGGGTGGCCTCGACGACCTGCCGGTCCACGGCCCGGTACGTCCGGTACTTGCTTGCGGACCGTACGCGGCCGAGCAGCACGGCGGTCAGGGACGGCTCGTCGAACTGGAGCACGATCTCGGCGCCGGGGATGCGCCGCCGTACGTCGGCCAGGTGGTCGCGCAGGCCTTCGGCGAGCGATCCGGCCAGGTCGCGGCAGGCACCGGCGTCCTGGAGCACGGCCTCGCCGCCGTGCAGCTCCAGGGCGGTGGCCAGCGTCCACGGACCCACCGCCTGGATCTTGAGCTTCCCCTCGTACCCCTGGGTGAACTCCTCCAGGGCGTCGAGGTCCTCGCCGAGCCAGGACCGGGCGCGCCGCGTGTCACGGCCGGGACGGTCGCTGATCCGCCAGCCGCTGGGCTCGACGTGGGCGTACAGGTCGACGAGCAGCCCGAGGGAACGGCCGATCATGTCCGCGCCGGGTCCGCGGGCGGGCAGTTCGGGGAGGTACGGGAACTCCTCGAAGGACCCGGTGGCGGTCTTGGCGGCCTCGCGGGCGTCGCCGCCGGGCAGGGATCCGACACCGGTGGCCGACGCGCTCATCGGCCCGGCCTCACGGTGAGGTCGTGGACCTCGGCGTCGCGCGGCAGGTCGAGGGCCATCACGATCGTGGTCGCCACGGACTCGGGGTCGATCCAGGCGGAGGGGTCGTACTCCTTGCCCTCCTGCGAGTGGACCTTGGCCTGCATGGCGGTCGCGGTGCGCCCCGGGTAGACGGAGGTGACCCGGATGCCGTTCTGCCTCTCCTCGGCGCGCAGCGAGTCGGCGAAGGCCTTCAGACCGTGCTTGGAGGCGGCGTACGCGCTCCAGTCGGCGTGGGCGGTGAGGCCGGCGCCGGAGTTCACGAAGACCACGGTGGCCTTGGAGGCGCGCAGGGTGGGCAGCAGCAGCCGGGTGACCTCGGCGGGGGCGATCAGGTTCACGTTGAGCTGCTGGTGCCAGGTCTTGGGGCGCAGCTCGCCGACCGGGCCGAGGTCGACGATCCCGGCGATGTGCAGGAGCGAGTCGATCCGCTCCGGGACGGGCTGCTTGGAGAAGGCCCACGACAGCCGGTCGGGGTCGGAGAGGTCGCCGACGAGCGCGCGGGAGCCGGGGTAGCGCTCGACGAGCTGCTTGCCGCGGGCGGCGTCGCGGGCGAGCAGGACGAGGTCGTCGCCGCGGGCGTGGAGGCGCGCGGCGACGGCGGCGCCGATGCCCGCGCCGGCACCGGTGATCAGGTGAGTAGCCATACGCTCCATGCTCGCACCCCCGGCGCGCTGCCCCGGCCCCGGTCAGCGGCCCGGTCAGCCCTCCCGGGCCGCGCGGTGGGCCGCCCCGATCACGACGCCCACGGCTGCCGCCCGCCCGGCGGTGACGGCCGGGCGGCTCCGCATGCCCGACCAGGGCCCCCGGGGCCGCCGCCACGACCGGCCGCCCCGCTGTGGGCGCCCGCGAGGGCGTGGACGGCGGGGTGGCTCATCACAGGCCCGCTTCGGCGCGCAGGGCCGCCGCCGTCTTCGAGGCGTCGTAGCCCGGCGGGACGCCGTCGACCAGGATGAGCTCGCCGGGGATGTGGCGGGTGCGCAGCGGGGCGAGGGCCTGGTAGGCCGGGGAGGCGTACCAGGCGCGGGCGCGCTCGATGTCCGGGAAGCCGAGGACCACGACGGTGCCGGGGAAGGGGCCTTCCATGACCTCGGCCTGCGCTCCGTGGACGAGGAAGCGGCCCTCGAAGGGGTCCATCGTGGACTGGATCTCCTCGATGTAGCGCAGGACGTCCTCGTTCACGGCTCCGGGCCGCAGGTGGGCGATGGCGTATGCGGTCATGGTCGCGGCCTCCAGTGGCGTCAAGTGCCGTACGGGATCGGCTGGTTGCCCCGATCCTCTCAAGCCGCGGCGGCGAAGGCCATGACGTCCGGGGTCATGCGTGGGCCGGCACCGGGGCGCCGGGCCGGAAGGTCCGGCGGTAGGCGATCGGCGAGATGCCGAGGGCGGTCCGCATGTGCTGGCGCAGCGAGTTGGCGGAACCGAAGCCGGACCGGTGCGCGACGAGGTCGACCGGCAGGTCGCTCGACTCCAGCAACTGGCGTGCCACTTCGAGCCGTTGGACGGTGAGCCACTGCACCGGCGTCATGCCGACCTCGTCGCGGAAGCGCCGGGTGAAGGTCCGCAGACTCATCCGGGCGTGGGCGGCCAGCTCGGCCAGGGTGACCGGTTCGGCGAGCCGTTCCAGGGCCCAGGCGCGGGTGGCGGTGGTGGTGGCGACGGTGGGCTCGGGGACGGGCCGGTCGATGTACTGGGCCTGCCCGCCGTCGCGCCAGGGCGGCACGACGCACAGCCGCGCGGCGCGGTTGGCGGCGGCGGTGCCGTGGTCGGCGCGGATCAGGTAGAGGCAGAGGTCGATGCCGGCGGCCACTCCGGCCGAGGTGAGGATGTCGCCGTCGTCGACGAAGAGGACGTCCTCGTCGAGCCTGACGCGCGGGAAGGCGCGCTGGAACTCGGGCGCGTGCTCCCAGTGCGTGGTGGCTGCCCGCCCGTCGAGGAGCCCGGCGGCGGCGAGCACCTCGGAGCCGGTGCAGATCGACACGATGCGGGTGCCGGGGCGGATGCGGGCGAGGGCGTCGACGAGGGCCTGCGGCAGGGGCTCGCCGCGCAGCAGGCCGGGCATGGCGTGGGTGGGCGGGACGATCACGGTGTCGGCCGCGGCGAGCGCCTCCGGACCGGCGGTGACGCCGACGGAGAAACCGGCGTCGCTGTTCACGGGCTGCCCGTCGGCGGTGCAGACGGCGACCTCGTACAGGGCGCTGCCGTCCTCGGCGCGGGCGTTGCCGAAGACGCGTGAGGGCATGCCGAGCTCGAACGGGGCGACGCCTTCGAGGGCGAGTACGGCGATTCGATGCAAAGCGGGCATGGCCAGATCCTGTCACATGGTGGCCGTACGGCCAACACCATGCGGGCCCGAGGGCGGCCAAGCTGAGTGCATCGGCCGGGGAAACCGGTACGGAAAGCAATGAAGGAGACAGTTATGCGCGCCGTCGTCGTCAGCCAGTGGGGCGGACCCGAGGTCCTCACCGAGGTCGAGGCGGACCGGCCCGAGCCCGGTCTGAACGAGATCCTGGTACGGGTCCACGCGGCCGGGGTGAACCCGGTGGACTGGAAGACCCGGGCCAGCGGCGGTCTGATCGGCTGGGGCGAGGTCCCGATGGTCGGCTGGGACGTGTCGGGCACCGTCGAGGCGGTCGGGCCGGGCGTGACGCTGTACCGGGCGGGCGACGAGGTGTACGGGATGCCGCACTTCCCGCGGCAGGCCGGCGGCTACGCCGAGTTCGTGGTCGCCCCCACCCGGCACTTCGCCCGCAAGCCCGCCGCACTGGACCACGTGCAGGCGGCCGCACTGCCGCTGGCGGCGCTGACCGCCTGGCAGGCGCTGGTGGACACGGCCGGGGTCTCGGCCGGGCAGCGCGTGCTGGTCCACGCGGCGGCCGGCGGGGTCGGCCACCTGGCGGTGCAGATCGCCAAGGCGCGCGGCGCGTACGTGATCGGCACCGCGAGCGCGGGCAAGCACGGGCTGCTGCGCGAGCTGGGCGCCGACGAGGTGATCGACTACCGCACCACCGACTTCGAGGACGCCGTCAGCGACGTGGACGTCGTGATCGACGCCATCGGCGGGGACTACGGGCAGCGCTCGCTGAAGGTGCTCAAGCCCGGCGGGCACCTGGTGACCCTGCCCGGCCCGGACGGCCTCCCGGCCGACCCGCAGGGCGTGCACACCTCCTGGGTCCTGGTGGAGCCGGACCTGAAGGGGCTGGAGGAGATCGCCGCCCTCGCCGACCAGGGCCTGCTCAAGCCCCTGATCGACACGGTGCTGCCGCTGGAGCGGGCCGGCGAGGCCCACGAGATCGGCGAGCGCGGCCGGACCACCGGCAAGATCGTCCTGACGGTCGTCTAGGACGCGCCTCGCGCGACACCCCGGGCCCCGGCGGGCCGGGCCCGGGAGAAGTCGCAGGATGTTGCCGCACCCGGGGCGGCGGCGGGGTCAGACCGTCGTGGCCGCGGCCCGGGTGGTGGTCGCGATGGTGGCGGAGCCGACCACGCGGGTTCCGTCGTAGAGCACGATGGCCTGACCCGGGGCCACGCCGCGGACCGGCTCCGCGAAGCGGACGCGCAGCTCGCCGTCCACGAGCTCGGCGAAGACCTCGGTCTCGCCGCCGTGGGCGCGCAGCTGCGCGGTGTACGTTCCGGGGGCGGCGGCCGTGGAACCGCACCAGCGGGGGCGGATCGCGGTCAGTGCGCTGACGTCGAGGGCCTCGGCGGGGCCGACGGTGACGGTGTTGTTCACCGGCGAGATGTCGAGGACGTAGCGCGGCTTGCCGTCGGGGGCGGGGTGGCCGATGCGCAGGCCCTTGCGCTGGCCGATGGTGAAGCCGAAGGCGCCGTCGTGGGTGCCGACCTTCTCGCCGGTCGCCCCGTCGACGATGTCACCCTCGGCCTTGCCGAGGCGGTTCGCGAGGAAGCCCTGGGTGTCGCCGTCGGCGATGAAGCAGATGTCGTGGCTGTCGGGCTTCTTCGCGACGGCCAGGCCGCGCTCCTCGGCCTCGGCGCGGATCTCCTCCTTGGTGGTGAGGGTGTCGCCGAGCGGGAAGAGGGCGTGGGCGAGCTGCTTCTCGTCGAGGACGCCGAGGACGTACGACTGGTCCTTGGCCATGTCGGAGGCGCGGTGCAGCTCGCGGGTGCCGTCCTCGTTCAGGACGACGGTGGCGTAGTGGCCGGTGCAGACGGCGTCGAAGCCGAGGGCGAGGGCCTTGTCCAGCAGGGCCGCGAACTTGATCTTCTCGTTGCAGCGCAGGCAGGGGTTGGGGGTGCGCCCGGCCTCGTACTCGGAGATGAAGTCCTCGACGACGTCCTCACGGAAGCGCTCGGCGAGGTCCCAGACGTAGAACGGGATGCCGATGACGTCGGCGGCGCGGCGGGCGTCGCGGGAGTCCTCGATGGTGCAGCAGCCGCGGGCCCCGGTCCGGAAGGACTGCGGGTTCGCGGACAGGGCGAGGTGGACGCCGGTCACGTCGTGCCCCGCTTCGACCGCGCGGGCGGCGGCGACGGCGGAGTCCACACCGCCGGACATGGCGGCCAGGACGCGGAGGGGGCGGGCGGTGCGCGGCAGGTTCTCAGTCATAGCACCGTCCAGGGTACGGGGGAACCGGCCGGGGTCACAGCGCGTTGTCGGGTACGGGGGGTGGATCACATGGGAAGCAGGGCCGAGGGGGCGCCGAAGGCCGCGCCGCGCAGGACGCGCCGGGCGGTGCTGTTCGGGGGGCTCGGGATCCTCACGGTGGCGGCGATCGCCGGGCAGGACGATCTGCGGCGTGCCTGGTGGCTGCTGCCGGGGGTGGACAAACCGCGGCAGGAGGGCGCGGTGGACCATGCGGGCGTGGGCTGGACGGCGGCCTCGCCGGCGAACTGGCGCAGGGCGGACCGGCCCGACGACTACCGGGTGGACCGGATCGTCGTGCACGTCACACAGGGCAGCTTCGCGTCCTCGGTGGACGCGTTCAAGAACCCGTGGCACCAGGCGTCGGCGCACTACATAGTCGGTCAGGACGGCCGCATCGAGCAGATGGTGCGCGAGCTGGACGTCGCCTTCCACTCGGGCAACCGCTCGATGAACGAGCGCAGCGTGGGCATCGAGCACGAGGGCTTCGTGGACCGGCCGCAGGATTTCACGGACGCGCTGTACGCGGCCTCGGCCCGGCTGGCCGCCGATGTCTGCCGCAGGTACGGGATACCCGTGGACCGGACGCACATACTGGGGCACTCCGAGGTCCCGGGCGCCGACCACACGGACCCGGGCCCCCACTGGGACTGGAACCGCTACCTGGGCCTGGTCCGCGCGGAGCTGGCGGCGACGCCCCGCTGATGCGGGGGCGGGGCTAGCTGAGGCCTGCCGTGCGGGAGCGGGGCTAGCTGAGGCCTGCCGTGCGGGCGCGGGCCACGGCCGGTCCGATCGCGGCGGCGACGGCCGCGACGTCCTCCTTGGTGGAGGTGTGGCCGAGGGAGAAGCGCAGGGTGCCGCGGGCCAGTTGCGGGTCGGTGCCGGTGGCCAGCAGGACGTGGCTGGGCTGGGCCACGCCGGCGGTGCAGGCCGAGCCCGTGGAGCATTCGATGCCCTGCGCGTCGAGCAGGAGCAGCAGCGAGTCCCCCTCACAGCCGGGGAAGCTGAAGTGCGCGTTGGCCGGGAGCCGGTCGTCGGGGTCGCCGCCGAGGACGGCGTCGGGCACTTCCCGCAGGACGGCGGCGACCAGTTCGTCGCGCAGCGCGCCGATCCCGGTGGCGAACCGCTCGCGCCGTTCGGCGGCGATCACGGCCGCCACCGCGAAGGCCGCGATGGCGGGTACGTCGAGGGTCCCGGAGCGTACGTGCCGCTCCTGGCCGCCGCCGTGCAGGACGGGTACGGGGCTCTGGTCGCGGCCGAGCAGCAGCGCCCCGATGCCGTAGGGGCCGCCGATCTTGTGGGCACTGACGGTCATCGCGGCGAGGCCGCTGTCACCGAAGCGGACGTCGAGCTGCCCGAAGGCCTGGACGGCGTCGGAGTGCAGGGGGATGCCGAACTCGCCTGCCACGGCGGCGAGTCCGCGGACCGGCATCACGGTGCCGATCTCGTTGTTGGCCCACATGACGGTGGCCAGGGCCACGTCGTCGGGGTTGCGCTCGATGGCTTCGCGGAGGTCCTCGGGGTGCACGCGGCCGTAGCGGTCGACGGGCAGGTACTCGACGCGGGCGCCCTCGTGCTCGCCGAGCCAGTGGACGGCGTCGAGGACGGCGTGGTGCTCGACGGGGCTGGCGAGCACCCGGGTCCGGGCGGGGTCCTGGTCGTGGCGGGCCCAGTAGAGGCCCTTGACGGCGAGGTTGTCGGCCTCCGTGCCGCCCGCGGTGAAGACCACCTCGCTCGGGCGGGCGCCGAGGGCCTCGGCGAGGGCCTCGCGGGCCTCCTCGACGGTACGGCGGGCCCGGCGGCCGGCGGCGTGGAGGGAGGACGCGTTACCCGTGGCGGCGAACTGCGCGGTCATCGCCGCAGCGGCCTCCGGGAGCATCGGGGTGGTGGCGGCGTGGTCGAGGTAGGCCATGATCCCCTGATTCTACGAGCCCGCTCCCGGCCAGCGGACCCCGCGTGCCCCCACCCCTCCCGGCGCGGTGGCGCGGCTCGCCCGCCCGGCGCGCCCCGACCCGCCCGCCGCGCCCGCCGCCGGCCCGGGCGCCGCGGGATCCGTGGCTGCCGGGGCCCCGTGGTTGCGGGGCCCCGGGCGGGGTCGAGGCGGAGCGTCGGCGGGGGCGGAGCGTCAGCGGGGGCGGAGCGTCAGCGGGGGGCGCGGGCCAGCTGGCGGGACTGGGCCACCAGGTGGTTCGCGGAGTCCCAGACCTCGGCGTCCTCCTCCAGGAAGCCGCCGGCCAGGTTCCGGGTGGTGATGGAGATCCGCAGCGGGCCCGGAGCCGGGCGGCGGCGGATGTGGGTGGTGAGCTCGATGGTCGGGCTCCAGCCCATCAGCCCCAGGTCGAAGCAGGTCGGCGGCAGCGCGTCCACCGCGAGCAGCATCGACAGCGGGTCCGCGTCACGGCCGTCGGCCAGCTCGAACCAGGCCCGCATCTCGCCCTTCCCGGACGGCGCGCCGAGTGCCCAGCCCGCCGTCGCCGGGTCCAGCCGCAGCCGGAGCCGGTCCACGATCGCGTTGCTGCCGGGGATCGGGGCCGGGCCGGCCTCCGGGCCGAGGCAGTCCTCGTACGGCGGGATCACCGGCGGGACCGCCGTGGTGCGGACGTCGTCCGGGAGGGAGGCGAGGTCGCCGTACGAGGCGACGACCCGGATCCGCTCGATCTCGGCGCCGCTCTCGTCGTACTGGAAGAGGGAGGCCTGGCCGGTGGAGAGGGTGCGCCCGACCCGGACGACCTCGGTGCGGATCACGGCGGGGCCGGGGACCGACGAGGTCAGGTAGTGCGCGGAGACGGTGAACGGGTCCGGGTGCGGCAGGGCCGCCGACAGGGCCCGGCCGACCAGGGCCAGCAGGTAGCCGCCGTTGACGGCGGTGATGATCGTCCACCCGGCGGAGAGCTCGGTGTCGTACACCCCGGGCTCGCCCGCGCGTGCGGTGACGGTGGTGTCGCGGTCGAACTCGCTGTCGCCGATGGATGCCTGGGCCGCTGCGTATGCCATGAATTCGACACTACAACGCGAAGCTACTAAGCGGTAGCTTTTGTTTGTGACGTGCTGGTTACGGCTCTTCGGCCACCGAGGAGCGGCGGTTCCAGGCCAGCGGGGCCCGCCAGTGGTAGCGCATGGCGAGGAGCCGGAGCAGGAAGGTGGTGACGATCGCGAGCCCGGTGGTCACGGCGTTGAGGCTCTCGAAGGCGATGGACAGGGCCACCATCGCGGCGCCGACGAGGGCGGGGACGGCGTACATCTCGCGGTCGCGCAGCAGCGACGGGACCTCGTTGGCCAGGACGTCGCGCAGGACGCCGCCGCCGACGGCGGTGGCCACGCCGAGGGCGGCGGACGCCGTGAGCCCGAGGCCGTACTCGTACGCCTTGGTCGTGCCGGTCACGCTGAACAGGCCGAGGCCGGCGGCGTCGAGGACGTTGATGGCACGGTTGATCCGCTGCACCTCGGGGTGGAGGAAGTAGACGATGACCGTGGCGATCAGGGGGGTCACGAAGAAGCTGAGCTCGCCGAAGGCTGCGGGCGGGACGGCGCCGATGACGAGGTCGCGGAAGAGGCCGCCGCCCAGGGCGGTGACCAGGGCGAGCACGCAGATGCCGAAGACGTCGAAGTTCTTGCGGACGGCGAGCAGGGCGCCCGCGGTGGCGAAGACGAAGATGCCGGCGAGGTCCAGGGCATGCTGGATCCCGGGCGGGAAGAGATCGTGGAGCACGGCCCCATCGTGCCATTCGCCTGGCCGGCGCCCTGACGGCCCGCCCCGCCCAGCCGGCGGGACGACCCGGGCCGGCCACGCCGCCGACCCCACCCGAACCGCTGCGCCCAGGCGCGGGCGGCGCAGGCCGCGCAGGCGGCCCGGCGGGGGCGGGCCCGGGCAGGCGGTGCAGGCGCGCAAGCCGCGCAGGCCCGGCGGGGGCGGCCCGGCCCGGGAGGCCCGGCGCCGGCGGCCCGGGCGGCGCAGGCCGCGCAGGCGGCGGGGGCGGTCCCCTATGGGGAGCGCCGGCCGGCCCGGAACGGCCCCCGGCGCCGAAGAGCACGGGCAAGCCCGCGGCGCGGAAGGGCCGGGCCCGGCGGCGACGGAAACGCCGGGCCCCGGCTCTACGGGGGCGGCCCGGACGAGCATGGGTGGCACGGGCGGCGCACGCCACGCAGGCGGCCCGGCGCAGGCGGCCCGGCGGGGGCGGCCCGGCGCAGACGGCCTGGTACGGCCGCGCAGGCGGCGGGGGCGGTCACGTATCGGAGGCGCCGTCCGGCCCGGAAGGGGCCCCCGGCACCAGAGAGCACGGGCAAGCCCGCGGCGCGAAACGGGCCGGGCCCGGCGGGGGCGGCACGGGCGCCGCGGGCGGCGCAGGCCGCGCGGGCGGCCCGGCGGGGGCGGGCCGTGGCAGGCGGTGCAGGCGCGCAAGCCGCGCAGGAGGCCCGGCGCAGGCGGCACGGCCCAGGAGGCCCGGCCCAGGAGGCCCGGCCCAGGAGGCCCGGCGCCGGCGGCACGGTACGGGTCGCGTAGGCGGCGCAGGCCGCGGGGGCGGGTCCGTATTGGGGGCGCCGGCCGGCCCGGAACGGGCCCCCGGCACCGGAGGGCACGGGCCAGCCCGCGACGCGGAACGGGCCGGGCGCGGTGGGGGTGGAAACGCCCTGCGGAACGGGCCGGGCACGGCTGGGGGAACGCCGTGCGCGGAACGGGCCGGGGGCGGCGGGGTGGGAACGCCGGGGCCCGGCTCCGCGGGGGCGGGCCGGGGCGGCGGGTCGGGCCCCGGCCCCGTGGGGGTGCGGGCCGGGGCGGCGGGGTCAGCTCGAGACGGTTGCCACCGCTTCCGCGGCACCCGGCAGGGCCGCGTCACCGGGGGCCTGGTCCGGGGCGTTCTCCGGGTGGTGGCAGGCCACCTGGTGACCCGTGGCCAGGGCCAGCATCGGCGGTTCCTGCGTCGTGCAGATCTGCGTGGCCTTCCAGCACCGCGTGTGGAAGCGGCACCCGGTCGGCGGCGAGATCGGGGACGGGACGTCGCCCTTGAGCAGGATGCGGCCGCTCTTCGCGCCGCGCCGGCGCGGGTCCGGCACCGGCACGGCCGACAGCAGCGCCTTCGTGTACGGGTGCATCGGGTTCTCGTACAGCGACTTGCGGTCGGTCAGCTCCACGATCTTGCCGAGGTACATCACCGCGATGCGGTCCGACACGTGCCGGATGACCGACAGGTCGTGCGCGATGATCACGTACGTGAGGCCGAGCTCCTCCTGGAGGTCGTCCAGCAGGTTGACCACCTGGGCCTGGATCGACACGTCCAGCGCCGACACCGGCTCGTCGGCGACGACCAGCTTCGGCTTGAGGGCCAGCGCGCGGGCGATGCCGATGCGCTGGCGCTGGCCGCCCGAGAACTCGTGCGGGTAGCGGTTGTAGTGCTCCGGGTTGAGGCCCACCAGCGAGAGGAGCCGCTGCACTTCCGCCTTCAGCCCGCCCTCCGGCTCGACGCCCTGGAGCTTGAAGGGGGCGCTGACGATGGTGCCGACGGTGTGCCGCGGGTTCAGCGAGCCGTACGGGTCCTGGAAGATCATCTGCACGTCGCGGCGCAGCGGCCGCATCCCGGCGACCCCGAGGTGCGTGATGTCGCGCCCCTCGAACTCCACCGTGCCGCCCGTGGGCTCCAGCAGGCGGGTGATCAGCCGGCCCATCGTCGACTTGCCGCAGCCGGACTCGCCGACCACGCCCAGCGTCTCACCGCGCCGGACATCGAAGTCGATGCCGTCCACGGCCTTGACGGCCCCGACCTGCCTGCGCAGCAGCCCCTTGTTGATGGGGAAGTGCTTGACCAGGCCGGTCACCTTCAGCAGCGGCTGCTCCTCGGCCGCGGAGCCCTCGGCCGCGGAGCCCATGGCAGCGGAGTCCTTGGCCGCGGAGTCCTTCTTCATGTCGGTCACAGCTTCGGCGCAATCTCTTCGGTCCAGATCCGGGTCCGCTCCTCCTGCGACATGTGGCAGGCGGACCAGTGCCGGCTGTCGTCCTCGGTGAGCTCGGGCCGCTGGGTGCGGGTGATGCCGCCCTTGGGGATGTCGGCGTACGGGCAGCGCGGGTTGAAGGCGCAGCCGCTCGGGATGTTGATGAGGCTGGGCGGCGAGCCCTTGACCGGGATCAGGCGCTCGGTCTGATCGCGGTCGATGCGCGGCATGGAGCCGAGCAGGCCCCAGGTGTAGGGGTGGCGGGGTTCGTAGAAGACCTTCTCCGCGGTGCCGCGCTCGACACAGCGGCCGCCGTACATCACGAGGATCTCGTCGGCCATCTCCGCGACGACGCCGAGGTCGTGCGTGATCATGATGACCGCGGAGCCGAACTCCTTCTGCAGGTCGCGGATCAGGTCGAGGATCTGCGCCTGGACGGTGACGTCGAGGGCGGTGGTCGGCTCGTCCGCGATGAGCAGTTCCGGGTTGTTGACGAGCGCCATCGCGATCATCGCGCGCTGGCGCATGCCGCCGGAGAACTCGTGCGGGTACGCGTCCACGCGCCGGTGGGGCTCGGGGATGCCGACCCGGTCGAGCATCTCGACCGCGCGGGTGCGGGCGGTCCTCTTGTCGACGTCGTGGTGGGTGCGGTACGCCTCGACGATCTGCTTGCCGACCGAGTAGTACGGGTGCATCGCGGACAGCGGGTCCTGGAAGACCATGGCCATCTTGCGGCCGCGCAGCCTGCGCACGTGGTCGGCGTCGGCCTGTACGAGGTCCTCGCCGTCGAGCACGACCCGGCCAGAGATGTGCGGGCGGCTGCGGGCGTTGCCGGTGCGGTGCAGGCCCATGATGGCCAGCGAGGTCACCGACTTGCCGGAGCCGGACTCCCCGACGATGCCGAGGGTCTTGCCGCGCTCCAGGTCGAAGGAGAGCCCGTCGACGGACTTCACGAGGCCGTCGTCGGTCGGGAAGTGCACCTTGAGGTCGCGGACGGACAGGAAGGCGCCGTCGGCCGGCGGCCCGGCCTGTTCGGGCACGAACGCGGGCCCGCTGCCGGTGGTGGGGTTCTCGGTCACGTCAGCCTCACGCGCGGGTCGATGACGGCGTACAGCAGGTCCACGATCAGGTTGGCCATCACCACGAAGAGCGCGGCGAGCAGGGTGACGCCCATGATCACGGGAAGGTCGCCCTGGCCGATGGCGGCGACGGCCGCCGTCCCCAGACCCTGGAAGTTGAAGGTCGTCTCGGTGAGCACCGCGCCGCCGAGGAGTCCGCCGAGGTCCAGGCCGAACATCGTGACGATCGGGGTGAGGGTGGAGCGCAGGGCGTGCTTGCGGATGACCACGCTCTCCTTGAGCCCCTTGGCCCGGGCGGTGCGGATGTAGTCCTCGCCGAGCACTTCCAGCATCGTGGCGCGGGTGATGCGGGCGTAGGTGGCGGCGAAGAGGAAGGCCAGGGTGATCCAGGGGAGGATCATGCTGTTGAGCCAGGCCAGCGGGTCCTCGGTCAGGGGTCTGTAGTTGGAGACGTCCAGCCAGCCGAGGCTGTAGACGAAGATCGCGGGGGCCACCATGCCGGTGAAGAAGATCGGCAGGGAGACGCCGGCGAGGGCGCCGACCATGACGGTGCGGTCGATGGCGGTGCGGCGTTTGAGCGCCGAGACCACGCCCGTGGCCACGCCGGCGATCACCCAGATGACCGCCGCGCCGAGGGCGAGCGAGAGGGTGACCGGCATGCGGTCGACCATGGTCTCCCAGACGGGGGCCTCGGTCTTGAAGGAATAGCCGAAGCAGGGGGCGGCGCAGTGGGTGATATCCGTGCCGCCGTCGTAGTCGCGGCCGGCGAAGATGCCCTTGACGAAGGTCAGGTACTGCTCGGAGATGGGCTTGTCGAAGCCCATCTTCACGCGGATGCCCGCCAGGGCGGTCTCGTTGGTCTCGCGGCCGGCGTACATGAGGGCCGGGTCGCTGCCTGTGATCTTGGGGACCGCGAAGAAGATGCCGAAGGTGACCACGGAGACCACCAGCAGCGTGGCGACGACGTTGAACAGCCGCCGTATGAGGTAGACGAGCACTGCAGTCGGCCGCCCGGGGCGGGCGGCTGCCGTCCCTCGTGGGGACGGCAGCCGCCGCCTGCGGCCTTCACCTGCCCTTCGGACTAGCGCATGTGCGGTGAAGGCACTTGCCTGTTGTTACGTGACGACTCGACGACTCGACTACTTGGCGGCGATGCCGACGGTGGCCAGGTCGATCTTGCCCATGGAGTCGTTGAAGTAGACGTTCGTCAGACGCGGGTTGTGGTAGACGAAGGCCTTGTCGAAGTTGATGGGAAGGTAGAGCGCCTTCTCCATGACCTTCTTGTTGATGTCCGTGTAGAACGGAGCAGCAGCTTCCGGAGTCGCGGCGGCAGCAGCCGTCTTGAAGAGCTCGTTGATCTCCGGGTCGTTGATCTCGGTGTAGTTGTTGTTGCCGTTCGGCTGGATGAACTTGCCGTCGACGAGCGGCTGGAGGAAGCCCGAGCCGGAGTTGTAGTCGGCGCCCCAGCCCATCACGATGATGCCGTAGCCCTTCTTCTTCACGTTCTCGGGCGAACCGATCACGGAGGAGGAGAGCTTGCCGTCGTACTGGTCGATGGTGACCTTGATGCCGACCTTGGCGAGCGACGCCTGGAGGGACTCGGCGGTCTTGACCTCAGGGGCGCGGTTGTTGCGGACCGCGATGGTGGTCTCGAACCCGTCCGGCTTGCCACAGGCCTTGAGGGCCTCCTTGGCCTTGGCCTCCTGCGGCTCGCCCTTGGTCAGGTTCCACGGGTCGTAGCTCTTGTCGGAGCCGGGGATGCCGGGCGGCAGCATGTTCGCGCCGAGGTCACCGCTGGTCGGGCCGCCGCGGGCGGTCTGCAGGGACTTCGGGTCGGCCGCGTAGATGACGGCCTTGCGGCACTCGACGTTGTCGAACGGCGCGACCGTGGTCGGGAAGGCGAAGTAGCGGATGTAGCCCGTGAACGGGTTGTCCGCGTTCTTCTTGAGGTTCTCGTCCTTGAGGACCTTGTTCTTGCCGGCCTGCTGCATGCCCGTGCCGTCGATGGCGAGGTCGATGTCGCCCGAGAGCAGACGCGCGTCCATGTCGTCCGGGTTGGTGGTCACCGTGAAGGAGACCTTGTCCGGCAGACCCTTGCGGATCGTGTCGGTCTTCGGGTCCCAGTTCTCGTTGCGGACGAAGGTCGCGCCCTTGCTCGCGGTGAAGCTCTCGACCTTGTACGGGCCGGTGGAGACCGGCTTGTTGGTGTACGTGGCGCCCGTGTCCTTGGCCGCCGGGACCGGCGAGGAGGACGGCATGGCCAGCAGGTAGCTGAAGTCGGAGTTGGCGCTCGCCAGGTTGAAGACGATCGTCTTGTCGTCCGGCGTCTCGACGGACTTCAGGCCCATCTTGTTGGCGTCGGTGTCCTTGTACGGGCCGGGGTACTTCTGGCCCTGGTCGAGCAGGTCGATCAGGTACGTGGGACCGCCCGACAGCACGTCCTGCGCGAAGACGCGCTCGATGCCGTACTTGAAGTCCTTCGAGGTGATCGGCGTGCCGTCCTCGAACTTCACGCCGTCCTTGATCTTGAGGGTGTATGTCTTGCCCTCGTTGCTCAGGACGGGCAGGCCCTCGGCGAGGTCCGGGACGAGCTTGCTGCCGTCCTTGCCCGGCTTGCTGTCGTACGCGAGCAGCTGGCGCACGTAGAGGCGCTGGATGTCCCACACGAAGCCGTAGTAGGCACGCGCCGGGTCGAGGTAGTCCACGTCCTGCGGCGACCAGAGCTTGAGCTCTCCGCCCTTGGCGTCCGACGGGTTCACCATGCCGGTGGTGGCCGCGTTGAACGCGGCGCCGCCGGCGCCCTTGCCCTCGGTCTTCTTGTCGCCGTCACTGCCACCGCACGCGGCGGTCAGGGACAGGGCGGCGATCACGGCGGTGATCGCGAATGCCTGCTTTCTGCGGATCACGTTGGTCCAACCTCCATTGGTGGGTGAATCGATGAAGCGGTTCAGCTGCCCTTGGGGTCGAGTGCGTCACGCAGCCCGTCCCCGAAGAGGTTGAACGCCAGGACGGTGATGAAGATCGTGATACCGGGGACCACCATGTACGCGGGGTCGTCCTGGTAGATGGGGATGGCGTCGGACAGCATCTTTCCCCAGGAGGCGGTGGGCGGTTTGACGCCGGCGCCGAGGAAGCTGAGGGCCGCCTCCGTCAGGATGTTGGTCGGGATGAGCAGCGTCGAGTAGACGAGGATCGGCGCCACCAGGTTGGGCAGCAGCTCCTTGATCAGGATGTAGCCGCGGCCGGCACCGAGGCTGCGCGCCGCCTCGACGTACTCGCGCTCCCGCAGGGAGATCGTCTGGCCTCGCACGATGCGGCCGATGTACGGCCAGCCGAAGAAGCCGATGACGACGATCAGCACGCCCATCCGGACGCCCGAACCCGAGAACCCCCAGAGGGAGTTGGGCACGACGGACACCAGGGCGATGGTGAACAGCAGCTGCGGGAAGGCGAGCAGCAGGTCCATCAGGCGGCTGATGACGCCGTCGACCCAGCCGCCGATGAACCCGGCGAGCGCGCCGAGCAGGCTGCCGATCGTGACCGACACGAAGGCCGACAGGAAGGCGACGACCAGGGAGATGCGTGCGCCGTAGACGATCCGGCTGAACACGTCGCGCCCGTTAGTGGGTTCGACGCCGAGCAGGTAGTCGGAACTCATGCCGCCGAAGGAGCCGAGCGGCGTGCCCAGGTCCGGGTCGATCAAGTCCTCGTGGAACTCGTTGGGCGGGTGGCCCAGCAGGCTCACGATCTGCGGTGCGAAGACCGCCACCAGGATCAGGAAGATCACGACCACGCCGCCGGTCAGCGCGACCTTGTCGCGCTTGAGCCGCATCCAGGCGATGCGGCCGGGCGAGCGGCCTTCGATGGCCTTGGCAGGGACGTCGGCTACGGACACGGGTGCGGGTGCTTCCGCGCTCGTGTCATGCAGTGGTGCCGTCATCGTGGTGGGGACCCCTCTCGGCCGACGGGTTGCCGGCCCATGCCCGCCGCTGTGGCGGCGTTGGTGCGGAGTGGCGCTCGGAGTGCGTGGTGACACGCGGGACGCGTGTTGAGGTGCAGGAACTGCGGGAAGTGCGAGGCAAAGCCACAAGCGAAACGCGATGAGACGAACCGGGTCTCGGAGGACTGACCGGCTCTTGGGTGGGGAGTCTTCATCGGCGCTGCGATCAGCCGCCAGACCCGCAGATGAATGGATGCGCAACCGTGATGTGAGGGCCGGGTTCCCGTTATCCGGACTTCGCTCTCGCCTGAGCGGAGCAACACCGTCCGTTCGGTACGCAATCGGACATGGCGCCCAACTCGCGGTAGGAGCATGCCTTTTGGACCCACAACAGCGGCGAAAACCGGACAAGCCGGAGGCCGTGGGGAACGGTGGTTCCCCACGGCCTCCGGCTCGTGTCGCTGCGCCCGTCTCAGGGACCGGGCAGGCCCCGATCGGGTCAGTACGCGGGGGCCTGGCCCTCGCGGTCGTAGAAGGGGCGGGTCTGGGCGCGCAGCCACATCGCGACGGGGTCGTGCTCGTCGGCGAGCGCCACCGTGCACACGGGGACGCCCTCGGGCACCGCGCCGACCGACTGGCGCATCATCTCCCGTACGGATTCCAGCGCGGGCGCGGAGGCGTCGTACAGGTCGAGCCCGACGGCCAGGTACGGCGAGCCCAGTGAAGGCTGCACCCAGGCGCGGCGCAGCGAGCGGACGGCCGGGGTGCGGTGCGCGTGCTGGGTCAGCAGCCCGTAGAACTGCGGGAGCTCCAGTGCGGGCTCGGACAGCCGCAGCGGGCCGGCCGGCATCCGGTCGAGGCCGGTGGCGATCCGGCGCAGGTCGGCCCAGGGGATGCCGAGGCCGCCGCCCTGGGCGTGCGGGTTGAGCCACAGGCCCCAGCGGTCCGGGTACAGGGCGCGGGCGATGTCCCGGCCGGTGACCACCTCGTAGCCCCGGTTCCAGCCGCTGGCGGCCAGCTCCTGGGGGGAGGTCACGCAGGGCGCGTACCCGAGGCCCTCGACCTCCATGCCGCCGTACTGGGCCTCCGGGGAGCCCGGCTGGCCCTGCCAGAGCAGCATCCACAGGCGGCCCTCGGCGAGGGCGTGCAGAAGCGACTCGTAGCTCTCGTAGCGCCCGGGCGTCACCTGGCGCATCATGTGCTCGAGCTGCCCGGCCGCGGCCGTGCCTGACGCACTCACCCGGTACCCCTCTTCGTTCCTCGTCCGCCCGTCCACCCGTATCCGCACCCAGCTTAAGCGGCCCTAAGCGAGGTAGAAGGGGCGTACGCGCGTAACCATGTAGTCGACCACCGGGTCCTGCACGGCGTCGAGGAGGATCAACTGCACGGGCCAGGCCGGCGCCACGCGGGCCAGGGCCCGGCCGAGGGCCTCCATCGGGGCGCTGCGCATCCCGGGCTCCCATCCCGGCAGCCGGACGCCGATGTAGAGCTCCGGGGCCCCTCCCTCGACGCTGGCGAGGCAGCGGTGGGCGGCGGCGATCACGCCGGTGGCACGGAACTCCTCCGCGGCTGCGGTCAGGAAGTCCACCGGGTCGTCCTGCCAGTCGGGCTCGAAGAGCCGGACGCGGCCGCCGGTGGCGGGGCCGTCGAGCGGGGTGCGGCCGGTGCGGCAGAGCTCCGCCACGGCGGGCGGGGGCAGCGGGACGCCGACGGCGCCCTCGGGGTTCACGGCGATGCCGAGCTGCGGGGGCAGGCCGCGGGCGAACTCGACGGCCGGGGCCACGGCGAAGTCCATGCCGGGGCCGGCGCAGGCGCGGAACTGGGCCTCGGAGCTGTAGACGGGGACGTACGCCGCGCCGTTGATCTCCATGGTGGGCAGGGTGAGGGCGGGCGCGTCCGGGCCGCCGCCGCCGGGCAGGGGCACCCAGAGCAGGCTGCGCCCGAGCACCTCGACGATGCGGGCGCCGGCGTCCGCCTGTCCGAGCGCCGCCCCGAGCACCTGCTCCAGCTCGTTGTCCGGCCAGCCGCCGCCGTGCATGTACGCCTCCGCTGTTCTCACCCCACGCTGTCGGCCCGAGATTAACCGCTGCCCCCCGCGGGCCCGGGCCAGGGTCAGGGGCGGCGGAAGGCGATGCGGGTCACCCGGGCCGCCGAGCCGCGGTCCAGCAGGACCGCCGAGGTGCAACCGGCCGGGAGGCGGCCCGCCTCCGCGTCCCGCAGCAGCCGGGCCACCGCGCCCCGGTGGCGGGCGAAGGCGTACGCCGACACCCCGCGCCCCCGCGCCGCCTGCCCGGCCAGGGCCTCCTCCGGGGTGGTGTCCAGCAGCAGCAGGTGCAGCCCGCGGCCCCGCCGCCGCGCGGCCGCGGCCAGCAGGGCGCGCACCCAGGTCTGCGTTCCGCAGTCGTGGACCACCGCCGAGGCCCCGGAGCGCAGCGTCCGCCACAGGCCCCAGTAGTGGGCGCAGCGGACCAGCGGCCGGTACACCGCGTACGGCAGCACCCTCGGCATCCGCCGCTCCCAGCGCTCGCGCACGTCCTGCGAGTCGATGCCGCCGTCCGCGGCCCGCTTGATGAGCGTGCTCTTGCCGCCGCCGGGCAGGCCGGACACCACGACGATGTCGCCTTCGGCGAAGCCGAGCCACTGGGGTCCGTGCGGGCCCCGGCCGCGCAGGTCGCGTACGAGGGGGCCCTCGGCGCAGGCCCGCCGCGCTGCCGGCACCCCGTCGACGGCCCCGGTCCCGGTCGACGCCAGCACTCCGAATCTCCGCACTGTGATCGCCTCCCCCAATCGGGGCCACGCGGGCCCCATGCCCAAGAGTGTAAAGAGACGGTAATCCGGTGGCCCCGGTTCCGGTCAGGGCCCGCGGCCCCTCCACCGGTCCGGGACGGCCGGTCCGTACGTTCTTCCGGGCCCGCACGCCCGATCGCCCGGACGGCGTGCAATGATGTGCGCCATCTGGACCAACTGCATACCGGCCGCTTGAATCCGCGCGGGAGAGTCCCGGCACGCCGTGAGGCGGTGCCCGGGCGCCGAAGGAGCAAGTTCCTCCCTTGAATCTCTCAGGCCCCGTACCGCGTGGATGAGGCAGATCTGAAAAGCGAGCCGCGCCGCCGTCCCTCACGACGGCACCCGCGTGCGCTCCACCCAAGGTGCAAGTCGAGGTTCCCCGGGTCCGACCGGGAACTCTCGGCGAACCTCTCAGGTTCCGATGACAGATGGGGAGGATCGTCCTCGTCATGTCATGCCCTGGGACCCGGGAGCCACACCCATGAGCACTGCCCCCCGTCTGACCGCCCTCGATGCGCTGCACCGGTCGCTCGGTGCGACCATGACCGATTTCGCGGGCTGGGACATGCCCCTGCGGTACGCCAGTGAGCGCGACGAGCACAACGCCGTACGGACCAAGGCCGGTCTCTTCGACCTCTCCCACATGGGCGAGATCACGCTGACCGGCCCGGAGGCCGTCAAGGCCCTGGACTACGCGCTGGTCGGCAACATCTCGACCGTCGGCGTCGGCCGCGCCCGCTACACGCACATCTGCCAGGAGGACGGCGGGATCCTCGACGACCTGATCGTCTACCGCCTGGGCGAGACCGAGTACATGGTCGTCGCGAACGCCTCCAACGCCCAAGTCGTCCTGGACGCCCTGACCGAGCGCGCCGCGGGCTTCGACACCGAGGTCCGCGACGACCGCGACGCGTACGCGCTGATCGCCGTACAGGGCCCCGAGTCCCCCGGCATCCTCGCCTCCCTCACCGACGCCGACCTGGACGGGCTGAAGTACTACGCCGGCCTGCCGGGCACCGTCGCGGGCGTGCCCGCGCTGATCGCGCGTACGGGCTACACGGGTGAGGACGGCTTCGAGCTGTTCGTCTCCCCCGAGCACGCCGTGGAGCTGTGGCAGGCGCTGACCGAGGCCGGCGCGGGCGTCGGCCTGGTCCCGGCCGGCCTGTCCTGCCGCGACACGCTGCGCCTGGAGGCGGGCATGCCGCTGTACGGGCACGAGCTGACCACCGGCCTCACCCCGTTCGACGCGGGTCTGGGCCGGGTCGTGAAGTTCGAGAAGGAGGGCGACTTCGTCGGGCGCGCCGCCCTGGAGGCCGCCGCCGAGCAGGCCGCCACGAAGGCGCCGCGCAAGCTGGTCGGCCTGATCGCAGAGGGCCGCCGCGTCCCGCGCGCCGGGTTCCCGGTCGTCGCCGGCGGCGAGGTGATCGGCGAGGTCACCTCGGGCGCCCCGTCCCCGACGCTGGGCAAGCCGATCGCGATGGCCTACGTGGACGCGGAGTACGCCGCGCCCGGCACCTCCGGCGTCGGCGTGGACATTCGCGGTACGCATGAGCCGTACGAGGTCGTCGCCCTGCCGTTCTACAAGCGGCAGAAGTAGCGCCCGTACGCCGTACCGGCCGTCTCAGTACGTCTCAGTACGCAAGACCACTGTTCGTTCGCACTCCCCCGCATCCAGGAGAATCAGGTCATGAGCAACCCCCAGCAGCTGCGTTACACCAAGGAGCACGAGTGGCTGTCGGACGCCGTGGACGGCGTCGCGACGGTCGGCATCACGGAGTTCGCGGCCAACGCGCTCGGTGACGTCGTCTACGCCCAGCTCCCCGCGGTCGGCGACACCGTCACCGAGGGCGAGACCTGCGGTGAGCTGGAGTCGACCAAGTCGGTCAGCGACCTGTACTCCCCCGTCTCCGGCGAGGTCGTCGAGGCCAACCAGGACGTCGTGGACGACCCGGCGCTCGTGAACACCGCCCCGTTCGAGGGTGGCTGGCTGTTCAAGGTGCGCCTCTCGGAGGAGCCCAAGGACGTGCTCTCCGCCGACGAGTACGCCGCGCTCACCCACTCCGACAACTGACACCCCAGGGGATCCTGATGTCTGTTCTCAACACCCCCCTCCACGAGCTCGACCCGGACGTCGCCGCCGCCGTCGACGCCGAGCTCGCACGCCAGCAGTCCACCCTGGAAATGATCGCGTCGGAGAACTTCGCTCCGGTCGCCGTCATGGAGGCCCAGGGCTCGGTCCTGACCAACAAGTACGCCGAGGGCTACCCGGGCCGCCGGTACTACGGCGGCTGCGAGCACGTCGACGTCGTCGAGCAGATCGCGATCGACCGCATCAAGGCGCTCTTCGGCGCCGAGGCCGCGAACGTGCAGCCGCACTCGGGTGCGCAGGCGAACGCCGCCGCGATGTTCGCGCTGCTGAAGCCGGGCGACACGATCATGGGCCTGAACCTGGCCCACGGCGGTCACCTGACCCACGGCATGAAGATCAACTTCTCCGGCAAGCTCTACAACGTGGTCCCGTACCACGTCGGTGAGGACGGCCAGGTCGACATGGCCGAGGTCGAGCGCCTCGCCAAGGAGTCCAAGCCGCAGCTGATCGTCGCCGGCTGGTCCGCCTACCCGCGCCAGCTGGACTTCGCCGCCTTCCGCCGCATCGCGGACGAGGTCGGCGCGTACCTGATGGTCGACATGGCGCACTTCGCCGGCCTGGTCGCCGCGGGCCTGCACCCGAACCCGGTCCCGCACGCCCACGTCGTCACCACCACCACGCACAAGACCCTCGGCGGTCCGCGCGGCGGTGTCATCCTGTCGACGCAGGAGCTGGCCAAGAAGATCAACTCCGCGGTCTTCCCGGGCCAGCAGGGCGGCCCGCTGGAGCACGTGATCGCGGCCAAGGCGGTCTCCTTCAAGGTCGCGGCCTCGCCCGAGTTCAAGGAGCGCCAGGAGCGCACCCTGGAAGGCGCGAAGATCCTCGCCGCGCGCCTGGTCCAGGACGACGTCAAGGCCGTGGGCGTGGACGTCCTCACCGGCGGCACCGACGTGCACCTGGTCCTGGTCGACCTGCGCAACTCCGAGCTGGACGGGCAGCAGGCCGAGGACCGCCTCCACGAGGTCGGCATCACGGTCAACCGCAACGCCATCCCGAACGACCCGCGGCCGCCGATGGTCACCTCGGGTCTGCGGATCGGTACGCCGGCCCTGGCGACCCGCGGTTTCGACGCCGAGGCCTTCACCGAGGTGGCAGAGATCATCGCGCAGGCGCTGAAGCCGGCGTACGACAGCGAGTCCCTCAAGGCGCGCGTCTCCGCGCTGGCCGCGAGGTTCCCGCTGTACCCGACGCTCTGACGCCCGGGATTCGACGAGGAGGGCCCGGTTCCGCAATCCGCAGAACCGGGCCCTTCCCATGACCCCGGCCGACCCCCGACGGGCGTCCGGGCCCGCTGCGGCGGGCTGCCGGGGCCGGACCCCGTCCCGGGGCGGCCCGAGGGGCCGGGCGAGGCCCCTCGCCGCCCGCCCGGCCCGGCCGCGGAGCGGGAAACGTGACCTGACGCACGCCCAACCGCAACCTCGCGCACCCGTTCCGACAGCCGGGCCGTTCACTTCTCCGCGTTAAGCTCGTCTGTCGGACAAAATCCGAACAATCACCCCTCCTGCATCGCCCGCCTCGCCTGCCCCCCTCCCACCCCACGAGCAGACAAGGGAGTCCGCCACCGTGGCCATCTCCGTCTTCGACCTCTTCTCCATCGGCATCGGCCCCTCCTCCTCCCACACGGTCGGCCCGATGCGGGCCGCCCGCATGTTCGTCACCCGGCTGAAGAAGGACGGCGTACTCGCCCAGACCTCGGCGGTCCGCGCGGAGCTGTACGGCTCCCTCGGCGCCACCGGCCACGGCCACGGCACGCCGAAGGCGGTGCTCCTGGGCCTGGAGGGCCACTCCCCCCGCACGGTGAACGTGGAGACGGCCGACGACGAGGTGGAGCGCATCCGCCGGACGGGCCGCCTGCGCCTGCTCGGCACGGAGATAGGGGAGGCGCACGAGATCGCCTTCGACGAGCCGAGCCAGCTGATCCTGCACCGGCGCCGGTCCCTGCCGTACCACGCGAACGGCATGACGCTCTTCGCGTACGACGCCGCGGGCGCGCCCCTGCTGGAGAAGACCTACTACTCGGTCGGCGGCGGCTTCGTCGTCGACGAGGACGCGGTCGGCGAGGACCGGATCAAGCTCGACGACACCGTGCTGAAGTACCCCTTCCGCTCGGGCGACGAGATGCTGCGCCTGGCGAAGGAGACCGGCCTGTCGATCTCCTCCCTGATGCTGGAGAACGAGAAGGCCTGGCGCACCGAGGAGGAGATCCGCGAGGGCCTGCTGGAGATCTGGCGCGTCATGCAGGCGTGCGTCTCGCGCGGCATGTCCCGCGAGGGCATCCTCCCGGGCGGTCTGCGGGTCAAGCGCCGGGCGGCGTCCACGGCGCGCCAGCTGCGCACCGAGGGCGACCCGATGATGCACCGCAGCGAGTGGACGACGATCTACGCGATGGCGGTCAACGAGGAGAACGCGGCGGGCGGCCGCGTCGTCACCGCGCCCACCAACGGCGCCGCGGGCGTCCTGCCGGCCGTCCTGCACTACTACATGAACTTCGTGCCGGGCGCGGACGAGGACGGCGTGGTCCGCTTCCTCCTCGCGGCGGGCGCGATCGGCATGCTCTTCAAGGAGAACGCCTCGATCTCCGGCGCCGAGGTCGGCTGCCAGGGCGAGGTCGGCTCGGCCTGCTCGATGGCGGCGGGCGCCCTCGCCGAGGTCCTGGGCGGCACCCCGGAGCAGGTGGAGAACGCGGCCGAGATCGGCATGGAGCACAATCTGGGCCTGACCTGCGACCCGGTCGGCGGCCTGGTCCAGATCCCGTGCATCGAGCGCAACGGCATGGCGGCGGTCAAGGCCGTCACGGCGGCCAAGATGGCGATGCGCGGCGACGGCACGCACAAGGTGTCCCTCGACAAGGTCATCAAGACCATGAAGGAGACGGGCGCCGACATGAAGATCAAGTACAAGGAGACCGCCCGCGGCGGCCTGGCCGTGAACGTCATCGAGTGCTGACCCGGCGCCGCTGACGCCGCAAGGGGTCCCACGCACCGCGTCGGGCCCCTTCCCGCGGCTCGCTCCTGCCCGACCCCGTCCCGTGACGGACCGGTGACCCTGCGGCCCGCCCTCCCCCCGGAGGGCGGGCCGCTCCGCGTTCCTGTGACACAACGGGTCCAGCGGCCCGCGGAGTCGGGACCTTCGGCCCACGGGGGGCGGCCGGACGGTGGGCTAGCTTGCCCGGGGGAGCCGCGGGCAGGCGGGACGAGACACGACAGAGAGGCGCAGCGCATGGACGACCACGGCATCGAGTACCGCGTCCTCCCGCTCCGGCTGGAGGCCTCCCCGGAGCCCATACCGGTGCACGGGGCCTTCACGTACCGCCGCGACCGGCCCTACGAGCTGGTGCTCGACTTCCGGGGCGCCGGGGTCCAGCTGGCGCACTGGGTGTTCTCCCGGGACCTGCTGCTGGACGGGGAGACCCGCGGGACGGGCGAGGGGGACGTCCGGGTGTGGCCGCAGTGGCGGGGCCGCGAGCCGCGCGTCCTGCTCGCCTTCAGCAACGGGGTGCAGAGCTGCGTGGTGTCCGCCCGGGCGCGGGACGTACGCGCACTGTGCCGACGGCTGGTCGACCTGGTGCCGCGGGGCGAGGAACAGCGGCACTACGACCTCGACACCGAGCTGAGCACCCTCCTGCCCCGGTAGGTCCCGCGCGAGGGGGCCTCGGCCGCCGCGCACGCGCCCGAGCGGTTCGTGCTGACGCGCGCCGGTGAGGTGGGGGCGGGCAGGCCCGGTAGTCGGCGGCCACGCCGCCGGCCTGGGCGCCCGCGGGTGGCGCCGCACCGGGCCGCACCCGTTCGGAGCCGGCCGCCGCGGACCGCACCCGTTCGGACCGGGTTGGTACCGGTCCGTCCGTCCGACTAGGGTCAACGGGCCTTGGTGTTCGGGAAACCGGTGCAGAACCGGTGCGGCCCTCGCCACTGTGAACGGGAAGTCCGGCTCCACTCTCCCCCAGACTCCGTCCGGGAGGTGCCCCCCAACGGGAAGCCACTGGGCGGCGCGGAAAGGTTCCGCACCGCCCGGGAAGGCGGAGCCAGGGCGTCAGCACCCGTGAGCCAGGAGACCGGCCGGGGCGCGTTGTCCATCCACGAGGTGCTGGAGAGGTCTCCCAGTCATGCATATAGCCGAGGGGTTCCTGCCCCCCTTGCACGCGGTCGCCTGGGGCGCCGCGTCCGCTCCGTTCGTCGTCCACGGTGTCCGCGCCCTCACCCGTGAGGTGAAGGCCAACCCGGAGAGCACGCTGCTGCTCGGGGCGTCCGGGGCGTTCACGTTCGTCCTGTCGGCGCTGAAGATCCCGTCGGTGACGGGCAGTTGCTCACACCCCACCGGGACCGGGCTCGGCGCGATCCTGTTCCGGCCGCCGATCATGGCGGTGCTCGGCACCATCACCCTGCTCTTCCAGGCCCTGTTGCTCGCGCACGGCGGGCTCACCACCCTGGGCGCGAACGTCTTCTCGATGGCGATCGCCGGCCCCTGGGCCGGGTACGGGGTCTACCTGCTGCTGAAGCGCTTCGACGTCCCGGTGATGGTGACCGTCTTCTTCGGCGCCTTCTTCGCCGACCTGGTCACCTACTGCGTGACCTCCGTTCAGCTGGCGCTGGCGTTCCCGGACCCGGGCAGCGGGTTCCTCGGAGCGCTCGCGAAGTTCGGGGGCATCTTCGCGGTGACGCAGGTGCCGCTCGCGGTCAGCGAGGGTCTGCTGACGGTGCTCGTGATGCGGCTGCTGATGCAGTCCAGCACGTCGGACCTGGTCCGGCTGGGCGTCGCGAAGCCGGTCGGCCGCGGCGAGCGGAAGGCGGCGGCGCTCTGATGGCCATGAACCGGAACACGAAGATCAACGGCCTGTTGCTGCTCCTGGTGGCGGCCCTGGCCGTGCTCCCGCTCGCGCTGGGCCTGGGCGAGGGCAAGGAGGAGCCGTTCGCGGGCGCCGACGCCCAGGCGGAGGCGGCGATCACCGAACTGAAGCCGGACTACGAGCCGTGGTTCTCGCCGCTGTACGAACCCCCCTCCGGGGAGGTGGAGTCGGCGCTGTTCGCCCTCCAGGCGGCACTCGGCGCGGGCGTGCTCGCGTACTACTTCGGCGTCCGCAAGGGCCGCCGGCAGGGCGCGGCCGCGGCGACTGCTGCCGGCGCCGACCCCTCCGCCACCGCCGCCGACCGCGCCGCCGCGGAGTCGTAGGCGGTGCTCCCGATCGACGTGGCGGCGCACGGCAGCCGCTGGCGCCGCCGCCATCCGCTGGAGAAGGCCCTGCTGGGGCTCGGGCTGACGGTCACCGCCGTGTGCCTGCCGCCCTGGCCCGGCGGGCCGCTGGTCGCCGCGGCGACGCTCGCCGTGCTCCTCGGCCCGGCCGGTGTGGCCGGGCGGCAGCTGTGGCGGGCGTTCCGGATCCCGCTGGGCTTCTGCTTCACCGGGGCGCTGCCCCTGCTGGTCTCCGTCGGCGGGCCGGCCGGGTTCGTCTCGCTCGCGCCCGACGGCCCCCGGCAGGCCGCGGAGCTGCTGCTGCGGACCTCGGCGGCTTCGCTCGGCGTGCTGCTGTTCGCGTTCACCACCCCGGTCTCGGACGTCCTGCCGAGGCTCGTCCGGGCCGGGGTGCCTGCGCCGGTGGTGGACGTGGCCCTGGTCATGTACCGGATCGGCTTCCTGCTGCTGGATTCCATGGCGCAGGTACGGCGCGCCCAGGCGGCCCGTCTGGGCCAGGCCGGGCGGGCCGCGGTGTGGCGTTCGCTGGCCGGGCTCGCCGCGACCTCGTTCGTACGGGCCTTCGATCGTGCGGCGCGGCTCCAGGTGGGCCTGGCCGGGCGCGGCTACGACGGCGCCCTGCGGGTCCTCGTGCCCGAGGCGGCCCTGTCGTGGCGGTTCGTGGCGGCGTCGGGGGCGCTGCTGGCGGCCCTGATCACCCTGACTCTCACCCTGAAGGGGCTGTACCTGTGAACCCGTTGGTGGAACTGGCCGGCGCGGGCTACGCGTACGAGGACGGCCCGGCGGTCCTGTCCGGCGTGGACTTCGCCATCGCGCCGGACCGGGCGCTGGTCCTGCTGGGCCGCAACGGCAGCGGCAAGACCACGCTGATGCGGCTGCTGAGCGGTGGCCTGCGGCCGGGCTCGGGGGCGCTGCGCCTCGACGGCGCGGCGGTCTCGTACGACCGGGCGGGGCTGACCCGGCTGCGGACGGCGGTGCAGCTGGTGGTCCAGGACCCGGACGACCAGCTGTTCGCGGCGTCGGTGGAACAGGACGTGTCGTTCGGGCCGATGAACCTCGGGCTGCCCGCCGCGGAGGTGCGGGAGCGGGTGGACGCGGCACTCGCCGCACTGGACATCACGGCGCTGCGGGACCGCCCGACGCACCTGCTCTCGTACGGGCAGCGCAAGCGCGCGGCGATCGCGGGCGCGGTGGCGATGGCTCCGCGGGTGCTGATCCTGGACGAGCCGACGGCGGGTCTGGACCCGGACGGGCAGGAACGCCTGCTGGACGTCCTGGCGGGGCTGCGCTCGGCCGGCACGACGGTGGTGATGGCGACGCACGACGTCGACCTGGCGGTCCGCTGGGCCGACGACGCGGCGGTCCTGACCCCGTCGGGCATCCGCACCGGGCCGGCGCAGGCCCTGCTGTCGGACCCGGAGCTGCTGGCAGCGGCGGGCCTGCGCCAGGCATGGTCCCCGGCGGTGACGGCGTTCCTGCGCTCGCACGGCCTCCTGCCGGCCGCCGCCCCCGGCCCGAAGACCCCGCAAGCCCTCGCCGAATGGGCCCGGGGCCTGCCCCTCGGATCGGGCCCGGCCTGATCCGAGGGGCGGCCCCGGGCGGGGCGGCCGTCGTCAGGCCTTGCCCTTGAGGGCTCCCACCAGCTGGTTCGTCAGCTTGGTCGCACCGGTCAGGCCCTTGTCGGAGCTGCTGCTGACCAGGACGGTCACCACCGAGGTGCCGACCCGAGCGGCCACGAGCGTGGTGCCGCCCTGCCAGGCGGGGCTGGTCTCGGTGATGGCCCACGCGCCGTCACCGATGCCGGTCAGGGGCTTCTCGGTGACCGTCACCGTGCTGTGGGTCGCCTCGTCGGAGTAGCTCGGGCAGGCCTTGGAGATCTGGCCGAGCGCGTCGAGCACGGTCGTCGCGGTGGTGTCGCGGTAGACGTCGATCTCCTGGGCGAACTCCTCGGAGGAGTTCTTGTTGACGTACGCGTCCTGGGCGAACGACACGCCGCTGATCCCGGTGATGTCCGTCCACGACGTGCCGCCGAGCTTGGTGCAGTCGGGCTGGGGCACGTCGGCGGTGGCCGGCAGCCGGTACGTGGTGCCGGTGTCGCGCGCGTCCGCGGGGTCGGCGGTGAAGCCGGGCGCGAAGAACGAGGCGGGCGCGAGCGCGGCCTTGAGCTGCTTCCCGGTCAGCAGGCCCTTGTTAGGGTCGGCCGACGGCGCGGCCGCGGCCGCGGCGGCGGAAGCGGAGGCCGGGCCCGGCGCGGCGCTCTTCGGCGCGGGAGAGGAGCAGGCGGTCAGCGCGAGCGGAAGCGCCGCGACGGCGAGAAGGCTGACGACGGGGGATGTCTGACGCACGGTGTGGCTCGACCTCGATGTTCGGATGCCGTGCGGCCCGGTCGTCCGGGCCGCACGAATAAGCGGAACGTCCCGTTCAGCGACGGGACTCGCGCATCACATCGGGCCGCCACCGGCACGGCAAGGGTCCGGCGAACTCTTTGCCGGGCGATGGGAAATGTTTGGTGAAACCCGCACCCCAATGTCCGGCTTGTGCTATGCGTTCCCCGGAGTCGGAGCCCACCCTCCGTGCCCACCCGCCGTGCCCACCCGCCGGGGCCGCTCCCGGCGGGCCGCCGCCGGCCGGCTCCCTAGGATGGCCGCATGTCGCTGCCGCACGCCATCCTCACCGCCCTGCTGGAGAAGCCCTCGTCGGGGCTGGAGCTGACGCGGCGGTTCGACAAGTCGATCGGGTACTTCTGGTCCGCGACGCACCAGCAGATCTACCGCGAGCTGGGCCGGCTGGAGGAGGCCGGGCTGATCCGGGCACTGCCCAGCGAGGTGCCCGTCCGGGGGCAGAAGAAGCAGTACGAGGTGCTCGCGGCGGGCAGCGCGGAGCTCGCGCGATGGGTCGGCGAGAGCCAGGACCCGAAGGCCATCCGGGATCCGCTGCTGCTGCGGATCCGGGCGGCCGCCGTGGTGGGCCCGCACGGGCTGGCCGGGGAGCTGCGGCGCCATCTGGACCTGCACCGCCGGCAGCTGGCCGTCTACGAGGCCATCGAGGAGAAGGACTTCCCGCCGGGGCGGGAGTCCGACGAGGACCGGCTGCGCCGTCTGGTGCTGCACGGCGGCATCGGCCTGGAGACGTTCTGGCTGCGCTGGCTGGAGGAGGCCCTGGCCGAGGTGGAGGACATGACGCGGCCGACGGGCGGCACCCCCGGGGACACCGCCCCCTGAGCCAGGCCGGCCCCTCCCGCCGGGCGTGGGCGGGCAGCACAAAGCCCCCGCCGCGCCCGGCGGGAGGGCGTGGCGGGGGCTTGGGGCCCCTCCCCCGGCAGCGGCCGGGGCGGGTGCGGGGCTTACTTGTTCAGGGAGGCCCAGAACTCGTCGAAGCTCATGAGGCCGTCGCCGTTGGTGTCCTTGGAGGCGATGACGGCGTCGGCGACGGCGGCGGTGACGTACGCGTCGCCCATCGCCTTCATGGCCGCGCTGTACTCGTCCGCCGTGACGAAGCCGTCACCGTCCGCGTCGAACTTGCCGAACGTCGCCCGCGCGCTCTCGATGTCAGCCACTGGGATCCACCCCTTCTCGGTGCTTGTTGACCGGCCAAGGGTAGCGGCAGCCGGACCCCGCCCCCGCCGCGGGTCCCGGCGGCGGGGACTACCGGAAGATGCCGGTGTGGCCGAGGGAGTAGCGGCCGGGCTGCGGGTAGACGGCCAGGCCGTGCGGGCCGCCGCCCACCGGGATCTTGGCGAGCTGCCGCCCGGTGACCGTGTCGATCGCGTAGACCTCGGAGTTGTAGCGGCCCGACAGCCAGAGCACCTTGCCGTCGGCGGACACCCCGCCCATGTCGGGGCTGCCGCCGTCGGGCAGCCGCCACTTCTTGGTCAGCTTGTTCTGCCTGAAGTCGAAGACGGAGATGCTGCCCTCGCCGCGGTTGGAGATGTACATCTCCCTGGAGTCGCGGCTGACGTACAGGCCGTGGGTGCCCTTGCCGGTGGGCAGCAGCTTGGGGACGTCGAACTTGTCGCCGCTGAGCACCCACATGCCGTGCGCCATCATGTCGGCGACGTAGAACGTCTTGCCGTCCGGGGAGACCTTCACGTCCTGCGGCATCGCACCCTCGAAGGGCAGCTTCTGCTGGGCGAGGACCTCCATCCTCTCGGTGTCGACCTTGAGGAGTTCGCCGGAGAACTCGCAGCTCACGATGAAGTAGCGGCCGTCGGCGGAGAAGTCCGCGTGGTTGACGCCGAAGCAGGACACCGGGACCGTCTTCACCCGGTTCATGGTGTGGGCGTCGCGGAAGACCAGCTCGCGGTCCATGGAGGCCATCACGACCGCGTACTTCCCGTTCGGCGTGAAGTACAGGTTGTACGGGTCGTGCACCTCGACGGGCTCGCCCGCCTGTCCGGTGGCCGGGTTGATCGGGGTGAGCGTGTGGCCCCGGTTGTTGTTGACCCACAGGGTCTTCATGTCCCAGGACGGGACGACGTGCTGGGGCTGGATGCCGACCGGGATGGTGTCGATGACCTTGTACGTCGCCGGGTCGATGACGGACACCGTGTTGGAGGTGGTGTTCGGCACGTAGACGCGGGACGGGAAGTCCCTGACGACCGGGGAGAGGCGGTTCGGCCGGTCGGCCGCGTACACGTCGTTCGGGTCGAGGAGCGGTGGCATGCCGGCCAGGCCCGGGGGTACGGCCGGGACGGCCTTGACGGGCTGCCGGGCCGCCGCGGCGGCGGAGCCGAGCGCCTCGGCGGGCTCCTTGTCGGCCGATCCGCAGCCGGCCAGGGCGGCGAGGACCAGACCGGCCAGCAGCACGGTGGCCTTCCGGGGAAGGCGGGTGGTCGTCATGAGGTCAGCAGCTCCGTGGTGGTCACCGCGCGCATCTTGCGGCGCGCGAGTTCTTCGAGGAGGGGCGGCATCGCGTCGACCGTGTCCGCGTAGCCGAAGTGCAGGCTCACCACCGATCCGCCTTGGATCGTCCCGGTGACGGTGCGGATGACGGCCGCGGCACCGGGCGAGGTGAAGTCGAGGGAGTCCACGTCGTACGAGAGGACGTGCGGGTAGCCGGCGCGCTGGGCGAGGCGCTGGACGAGCGGGGTGGCGTACTGGGCCTGGGAGGGCCGGAACCAGGTGCCGATGGAGCCGGTGAGCCGCTTGAGGCGCTGAGCGCAGCCGGTGATCTCGGCGTAGGCCTCCGCCTCGGGCATGGTGTTGATCGCGAGGTGGCGCTGGGTGTGGTTGCCGAGTTCGTGGCCGCCGTCCAGGATGCGGCGGGCCATGTCGGGGTGGGCGTCGAGCCAGCTGCCGATCGCCAGTACGGTGACCCGCGCGCCCGCCCTCTCGGCCTCGGCCAGCACGGCCCGGGCGGTGGCGGGGTCACCGTTGCCGTGGAAGGTGAGGGCGACGCGGGGGCGGTCGCGCGGACCGTGTGCGATCTCGGCGGGCTGGCCGGGGAACCGGCGGGGGGCCGCCGCGGGCCGGACGGGGGCGGGTTTCGCCGGGGCCGCCTGCGTGGGCGGGGCGGCGGGCGCGGGGGCGCCCGCGCCGCAGGCGGCGGTGAAGGCGCCGGCGGCGACCCCCGCACCGGCGAGGAGGGCGGATCGGCGGTCCGGGTAGCAGAGCACCTGCCCATTTAAGGGGTGGATGCCATGGAAGATAACGATTGACCCCATTCGGGACCTTCGCCGGAGTCCACCCGGATGAGGGAGTGTCCGCTATCTGATCAACGAATCACACAGAGCGGTGGATACTTATTCATTGATTACGAGGTGAGTGGCCCACCTCACCTAGGATTTAGATGGAAACTCTTAGCATTTACACACTTATGTCCAACTTGGGGCTTTTGGCGTTTGGTCGCCCGTCTGCCATAGTCGGAATCACGGCTTCCCCATTGACCCGAGCGAAGTCGCCACGCCGAGGATCACACCCCCTTCGATCCTCGGCGCACCCATGAAGCCCCCACGACGCCCCATCACGGCGACCGGGGGCTTCAGGCATTTCCGGGGGGTGCGGCAGCAGCGGGATCAGCGGTCGGCCACGCGCATCTCGAACCAGGTGATCTTGCCGCGCGGCAGCAGGTCGGCGCCCCAGCGGTCGGACAGCTTGTCGACGAGGAAGAGGCCGCGGCCGGTGGTGTCCAGCTCGTGG
This sequence comes from Streptomyces sp. NPDC086989, assembly GCF_044745505.1. NCBI lineage: Bacteria > Bacillati > Actinomycetota > Actinomycetes > Kitasatosporales > Streptomycetaceae > Streptomyces > Streptomyces sp. NPDC086989. The sequence continues at coordinate 391,973 of NZ_JBIVAL010000002.1, read as the reverse complement.
ACCGGCATCAGGCACGGCAGTCCGCGCGAGGGGTCTCGCACCTCGACGCGGATCCAGCCGCGCCGCCGGTGCATCCGTAAGCCGAAGGAACGGGCGCCGGTGTGGCGCACGGCGTTGCCGACGAGCTCCGAGACGAGCAGGACGGTGTGCTCGGACACCTGCGGGGAGAAGCCCCAGAAGCGGATCACCACGTACTGGGCGAGCCGGCGGGCCGTGCTCGCCGATTCCGGCATGGACGGCAGTGTCACTTCCACCTCAGCCGGGTTCCCGTACAACTCCAGCGCCTTGAGACCCTGTTCGTCCTCAAGAGCCGCCGTCAGCCGTACGGCGGAAGCGCTGCTGCGCTGCCGCGGCTGTTCCACACCCTCCAGGCCCGCCATGCACCCATCATGGACGGCCGGTGCTCCCGTCCGGGCCGTTCCGCGGGAAAACACCCCCCGGAATAGTCCATTCCGAAGGGGCGTCCCGTCATATGCGCAAGGCAACCGGACGGTTGCGGGACCACCCTGATCTGCGGTGACCCAGCGCTCCCGGAAGATCACCGCGAGTGGATCCCCCCATCCCCTTAAGGCTGCCTTAAGGCCTGGCTAATCCACCCCTAGGGAGGACCGGGAGAGATCCGGCTAAACGAACTTCGCCTTGCCCGGGCCCTCTTCGACGAAGCTGCGCATGCCGCGCTCGCGGTCCTCGGTGGCGAACAGGCCCGCGAACCAGTTGCGTTCGATGGTCAGGCCGGTGTCGATGTCCGCCTCCAGACCCGCGTCCACGCACTCCTTGGCGGCGCGCAGCGCGATGGCCGGGCCCTGGGCCAGCTTGGCGGCCCAGGCGTGCGCCTGCTCGTACACCTCGGCGGCGGGCACGACCCGGTCCACGAGCCCGAGGGCAAGCGCCTCGTCCGCCTTGACCATGCGGCCGGTGAAGATGAGGTCCTTGGCCTTGGACGGACCGATCAGCCGGGACAGCCGCTGGGTGCCGCCGGCGCCCGGGATCAGGCCGAGCAGGATCTCGGGCTGACCGAGCTTCGCGTTGTCGGCGGCGATCCGGTAGTCGGCGCACAGGGCGAGTTCACAGCCGCCGCCCAGGGCGTAGCCGGTGACGGCGGCGACGACCGGCTTGGGGATCCGGGCCACAGCGGTGAAGGCGTCCTGGAGCGCGCGGGACCGGGCGACCATCGCCGCGTGGTCCATCGTCTGCATCTCCTTGATGTCCGCGCCGGCCGCGAACACCTTCTCGCCGCCGTAGATGATCACCGCGCGGACGTCTGCCCGGTCGGTGGCCTCCACGGCGAGCTCGCGCAGCCGGTCCTGGGTGGCGATGTCCAGGGCGTTCATGGGCGGCCGGTCCAGACGGAGGGTGCCGACGCCTTCGGAGACTTCGAGAGAGAGGGTCATACGCGGAAGGTTAGCCGCGGTTAACGCGAAGTGGCCCGGTGCCGTGGGTCACAGCACCGGGCCACTCGACTACGTACGGGGGAGGACTACTTGATCCACTCCGCCCAGTCCATGTTCCAGCCGTTGAGGCCGTTGTCCGGGGCGATCTGCTTGTCCTTGGAGTTCTTCACGATGACGACGTCGCCGATCAGCGACTCGTCGAAGAACCACGCTGCGGGCTGGTTCCCGTCGCCCGCGCCGCGGACGTCCTTGAGGCCGACGCAGCCGTGGCTGACGTTCTCGGAGCCGAAGGTGCCCGAGGAGGCCCAGTAGTTGCCGTGGACGAAGGTGCCGGAGTTCGACAGGCGCATGGCGTGCGGGACGTCGGAGATGTCGTACTCGCCGCCGAAGCCGACGGTCGCGCCGTTCATGCGGGTCACCTTGTACTTCTCGCTGATGACCATCTGCCCGTTGTACGTGGTGGTCGACGGGGCGCCCGCGGTGATCGGCAGGTTCTTGAGGACCTGGCCGTCGCGGACGACCTGCATCGTGTGCTCGCTCGCGTCGACGGTGGACACCTGCGAGCGGCCGATGGTGAAGTTGACCGTACGGGTCTGCTTGCCGTAGACGCCGGGGCGGCCCTCGACGCCGTCCAGGGCGATCTTCACGGTGACCTTGGTGCCCGCGGCCCAGTACTTCTCGGGGCGGAAGTCGAGGCGGTCGTTGCCGAACCAGTGGCCCTCGACCGGCACGGACGGCTCGGCCGTCACCGTGATGGCCTTCTCGACGGCCTCGGTGTTGGTGATGCCACGGGTGAAGTTGATCGACACCGGCATGCCCACGCCGACGGTCTCGCCGTCCTCGGGCGTGTAGTGGCCGACGAACGTGTTGGTCGGGGTGAGGGTGGTGAAGGTGGTGTCCTTGGCGGACTCGCGGCCGGCCTCGTCCTTGGCGACGGCGTGCACCTTGTACTCGGTGGCGGAAGCCAGGTTGCGGGCGGGCTCCCAGCTCGCGCCGTCCGCGGCGAGCTTGCCGTCGACGGCGTTGCCCTTGGTGTCGGCGACGGTCACCGTGGTGAGCTTGCCGCCCGTGCTGGATATCTTCAGGACGCCGCTGGTGGCGACCTCCTTGGCGCCGTCGTCGGGCTTGACGCTGACGACGGCCTTGGACGCCTCGGTACCGGTCTTGCCGCCTCCGCCACCGCCGCCGTTGTCGCCGCCTCCGCTGCCGGTGTTGCCGCTTCCGCTGCACGCACTCGTGAGCAGCAGCGCCGCTCCGAGCAGCAGGGCCGGCAGGCCGGTGCGGCGGGCGCGGCCGCGTATCGGCTGCAGGTTCACTCTTGTTCTCCCCATGTCCCCCGCGCGCGGACAGTCGCGCGCATGTCGACAGGAAATCACATGGGGGGATCACGAAGAGAAACGGTCTTGTCACCGTTCCGTCCCAAGAGGGGGAAGGGCCGGCGCGTCACCGCGGAGCCGGTCACCGGTACCGGGTTCGGTGCCCCGGACGAAGACGGCGACGCCCTCGTCCAGCAGGTGCCACGGGCGTTCGGCGTCCGGTGCCGAGAGGTTGACGCAGTCCTTGGACGCCGGGCGCCGATGGTGGGCGCCCAGCGGTGGGCGCCCGGCGGTGGGCGTCAGCTCTTGGCCGAGCCCGCGACCCAGTCCGCCCAGGACATGTTCCAGCCGCCCAGCCCGTTGTTCGGGGCGACCGTCTTGTCCTGCGAGTTCACGACCTCCACCACGTCCCCGACCAGGGTCCGGTCGAAGAACCAGCCTGCCGGGGTGTCCGAGCCGCCGCCCTTGTCGTCGCGCAGCCCCACGCAGCCGTGGCTGGTGTTGGTGGAGCCGAAGGTGTCGGGGCTGACCCAGTAGTTCCCGTGCAGGAAGGTCCCGGAGGTGGTGAGCCGGATGGCGTGCGGGACGTCGGGGATGTCGTACTCGCCGCCGAACCCGACGGTCTGGCCGTTCATCCGGGTCACGTCGAACATCTCCAGCACCACCATCTTTCCGTTGTAGGTGGTGTTCTTGGGGGCCCCGGCGCTGATCGGGAGGGTTTGGACCAGCTTTCCGTCGCGTCGGACCTCCATCGTGTGCGCCTCCGCGTCCACCGTGGACACCTGGGAGCGGCCGACCGTGAAGGAGACGGACTTGTCCTGGATGCCGTACGAGCCGGGGGCGCCCTGCACGTCCCGCAGGTGCATCGTCACGGTGACCTCGGTGCCGGGCTTCCAGTACTGCCTGGGCCGGAAGTCGAGGCGTTCGTGGCCGAACCAGTGGCCGACGACCTCCACCGGCGGCTTGGAGGTGACGGTGATGGCCCGCTCGACGTCGGCGCGGTTGGCGATGGACCGGTTGAAGTTGAAGGAGACGATCATGCCGGTGCCGACGGTGGAACGGTTCTCGGGCTTGAAATAGCCGATGAACCGCTCCTCGGGGACGTAGGTGGTGAAGGTGGTGTGCCGGGCCTGGCGCCGGTTGTGGCCGTCGAGCGCGACCGCGTCCACGGTGTACTTGGCGGCGAGCGCGAGCCTGCCGCCCTCCGTGTCGGGGCTCCAGCTGAGGCCGTCGGGGGCGATGGAGCCGGGGACGTGCTCCTCCTGGGCGTCCTCGACCTTGGTGACCACGACCCGTTCCAGGCGCCCCTCGGGCACTCGTACGGTCAGCGGGCCTTCGGCCGGGACCCCCTTGGCGTTGTCCTCGGGGGTGATCCGGATGGCCTCGTCGGGCGACCGTGGTTTTCCGGGGAGCTGGATCTCGACCGGGGAACCGCCGCTCCCGGTGCATCCGGACAGGCCGCCGAGCAGGCCCGCCCAGACCGCCACGGCGGCCAAGCCCGCCCCTGCCCGCGCCCGCCTCGTCAGAAGTGTCACGATCCCTCCAACGACCGTGCCCTCCGGGGGAAACGTGAGCGCGCGCGACGTTCCGGGCAGATCTCTACGGGCAGAACAGTGGGAAGGACCAGACGGGGGCGGGCCCAGGCCGGGACGCCGGGGCCGCACTCTCCCCTACCCCCGCCGGTACCCAGGAGCCGTGGAGGCGGGCAGTGTCGAGCGCAGCCGAGCAAGAGGCGGTGGATGCCGCCGCCGTGGAGTCAGCGGAGCCGGTGTCGGTGGAGGCGGCGCCGGTGGAGGGCGTCGAGGGCGTGGCGGTCGTCGCCGTGGACACGGCCGGGGCCGTGAACGCGCTGCGGGGCGCCGTCGCCGCACCGGCGGTCGCGCACGTCAACGGCCGGCCGGCCGGGGCCGCGGGAGCGGACCGCGAGCCGGCCTTACGGGCCGTCACGCGTCCGGGGCCCCCGGTGTGGCCGGGGTCCTCGCACCCGCTGGGGGCGCGGTACCGGACCGGCCCGGACGGTACGGCGGGCACCAACTTCGCGCTGTGGGCACAGGGCGCGGAGGCCGTGGAGCTGTGCCTCTTCGACGCGGAGGGCGCCGAGACGCGGTGTGCGCTGACCGAGCTGACGCACGAGATCTGGCACGGCTTCCTGCCGGGCGTGCGCCCCGGGCAGCGGTACGGGTTCCGGGTGCACGGCCGCTGGGACCCGTGGACGGGGGCCCGGTTCAATCCGGCGAAGCTGCTGCTGGACCCGTACGCGCGGGCCGTCGACGGGGACTTCGCGCTGCCCCCGGAGGTGTACGGGCACGTCCGGGACTGGCCGCAGCAGTACATCGCGGACACCGTGCGCGACGACCGCGACTCGGCGCCGTACGTCCCCAAGGGGGTCGTCGTCCACGATGACGACGACTGGGCGGACGACGTCCGGCCGAAGACCCCGTGGGCCGATTCGGTGATCTACGAGCTGCACGTGCGCGGGTTCACGATGCGCCATCCGGGTGTTCCCGAGGAGCTGCGCGGCACGTACGCGGGCCTGGCCCACCCGGCGGCGGTGGAGCACCTGACGCGGCTCGGGGTGACGGCGGTCGAACTGCTGCCGGTGCACCAGTTCGCGCACGAGGACCACCTGCTGCGCCGCGGACTGCGCAACTACTGGGGGTACAACTCGATCGGCTACTTCGCCCCGCACGCCGGCTACTCCTCGTCCGGGACGGCCGGGCAGCAGGTCGGCGAGTTCAAACGGATGGTGAAGGCCCTGCACGCGGCCGGGATCGAGGTCATCCTCGACGTGGTCTACAACCACACCGCGGAGGCGGGCGAGCTGGGCCCGACGCTGTCGCTGCGCGGGATCGACAACCGGGGCTACTACCGGCTCCAGTCCGACCAGCGCCGGTACGCCGACTACACGGGCTGCGGGAACACCCTGCACGCGGGGCGTCCGCACGTGCTGCGTCTGATCACGGACTCGCTGCGCTACTGGGTGACGGAGATGGGGGTGGACGGCTTCCGCTTCGACCTGGCGGCGGCGCTGGCCCGCTCGATGCACGACGTGGACATGCTGTCGCCGTTCCTCGCGGTGATCGCCCAGGATCCGGTGCTGCGCCGGGTCAAGCTGATCGCCGAGCCCTGGGACGTGGGCTCGGGCGGCTATCAGGTGGGCGCGTTCCCGCCGCTGTGGACGGAGTGGAACGACCGCTACCGGGATGCCGTGCGGGACTTCTGGCGGGGCGCGCTGCCCGACGTACGGGACCTCGGGTACCGGCTGTCGGGCTCCAGCGACCTGTACGCGTGGGGCGGCCGGCGGCCGTACGCGTCGGTGAACTTCGTGACGGCGCACGACGGTTTCACCCTGCGCGACCTGGTGTCGTACGAGCGCAAGCACAACGACGCCAACGGGGAGGCGGGCCGCGACGGGACCAACGACAACCGCTCGTGGAACTGCGGTGCGGAGGGGGACCCGCCGGAGGGCGCGGACCCGCGGATCGGGGTGCTGCGCCGGCGGCAGCTGCGCAACCTGCTGACCACGCTCCTGCTGTCCACGGGGGTGCCGATGCTCGTGGCGGGCGACGAGTTCGGCCGCACGCAGGGCGGCAACAACAACGCGTACTGCCAGGACAACGAGACGGGGTGGGTGGACTGGTCGCTGCTGGAGGACCCGGCGTGGCGGGAGCTGTTCGCCCTGGCCGCGCGGCTGGTGGCGCTGCGCCAGGAGCATCCGGTGCTGCGCCGCAGGGCGTTCTTCTCGGGGCGGCCCCAGGGCGCGGACGGGCTGCGGGACCTGGCCTGGTTCACCCCGGCGGGCACGGAGATGACGGAGCGGGACTGGTACGCGCCGGCCGCCGCGCTCGGGATGTACCTGTCGGGGCGGGACATCCCGGGCCGCGACGAGCGGGGGCGGCAGGTGAGCGACGACAGCTTCCTGATGCTGCTGCACGCCGGGGACCGGCCGGTGGCGTGGGTGCTGCCGGACGCGCCGTGGGCCGCGGGGTACGAACTGGTGCTGGACACCGCGCGGGAGGACCAGGCCGCCCCTCCCGGCACCCGGCACCGGGGCGGGGAGACGCTGACGGTCCCGGCCCGGTCGGTGCTGCTGCTGCGGGTGGCGGACTGAGGTCCCGGGGCCCGGGGCCGCTCCGGGGCCCGGGTCCGCCGGGAACGGGAGCCGGAAGCGTCAGTCGCCCTGCGATGATGTGTGCCCTCGTACACACGTGCACCCGTACACGTGTGCCACCGCACGGATCAGGGGTACGCATGGCGAAGGTCGGGACCGCGCTGCGGGAGCTGCGCGGGGCGCAGAAGTCGGCGAAGGGCGTGTCGCTCTACTCGCGGTTCGTCAACCGGCCCGCCGGGCGCTACCTCGCCGCCGTGTCGTACGCGCTCGGACTGACCCCGAACCAGGTGACGCTGGTCAGCGCCGCCTTCAGTTTCGCCGCCGTCGCGGCCGTCGCGCTCGCCGCGCCCTCGTGGGGGCTGGGCGTCACGGTGTGGGCCGCGCTCGCCGTCGGGTTCGCCTTCGACTCCGCCGACGGTCAGCTGGCCCGGCTGCGCGGGGGCGGCAGCGCCGCGGGCGAATGGCTCGACCACGTCGTGGACTGCGCCAAGCTGACCGCCCTGCACACCTGCGTGCTCATCGCCTTCCACCGCTTCCCCGATGCGTACGGGACGGGCGGGAACGGCTGGCTGCTGGTGCCGCTCGGCTTCCAGTTCGCCTCGGTCGTCACCTTCTTCGGCGGGCTGCTGACCGAGAAGCTCAAGCCCAAGCCGGCCCCGGGGAGCCCCGCCGCCGCACCGTCGACGGTGCGTGCGGTGGCGCTGCTGCCGGTGGACTACGGGGTGTTCTGCCTGGTGTTCCTGGTGCTCGGGAGCGGCGGGCTGTTCCGCTGGGCGTACGCGGGACTCGGTGCGTGCGCCGCGCTGTTCCTGCTGGCGTTCCTCGCGAAGTGGTTCCGGGAGCTCAGCGCCGTTCCGCGCTGAGCGGCTCGGACAGCGCGTCCAGCGCCCGGCGCAGCTGGGTGCTGGAGGTGTGCACCGTGTAGGGGAAGTAGACGACGTCGACGCCCACGGCGGCGAAGTCCCTCTCCAGCTTGTCGCCCTTGGGGGTGCCCCGCCAGTCGTCACCCTTGAAGATCACGTCGAAGCGGACCTGCTTCCAGGTCTCGACCTTGTCCGGGACCGTTTCGACGAACGCCGCGTCCACGTACTTCACGCTACGGACGATTTCCAGCCGCTCGACGAGCGGGATCATCGGGCGCCGTCCCTTGGCCAGTTCGGCCATCTCGTCGGAGACCACCCCGGCGACCAGGTAGTCGCACTGACTCCGGGCGTGCCGAAGGATATTGAGATGTCCGATATGGAACAGATCGTAGGCGCCCGGGGCATACCCGACTCGGTACGGTCTGCGCGCAGCTGCGCCAAGTTCGGACATGTCGCGCTCCGTCATGAGTTACCCCCCAGCGGCCACACCCCCCGGTGCAGCGGATCAGCAGACAATAGCGTGCACGTTCCCCACCCTGCCGGTGAACGAATAGGGTGACGTGCGCATCATCCTGGGGAGAAGGGGACGTTCAGTGTCGAGATCCGGTCACCGGCGGCTGCTGCTGGTTTCCACGAATTACGCACCCGAGCACGCGGGGATTGGGCCGTACGCCACCCAGATCGCGGAGCACTGGGCGGATCTCGGCCACGACACCCACGTCCTCGCCGGCATGCCGCACTACCCGTCGTGGTCGCTGGAGCCGGAGTACAAGGGGGCGCTGCGGCGCACGGAACGGCGCGCGGGGGTCACGGTGCACCGGCGCGCGCACACCGTGCCGTCCCGTCAGACCGCCGTCAGGCGGGCCCTTTTTGAAGGATCGATTCTGCTGCACGGCGCCGTGGCCCCGCCCCGGATGCCGCGCCCCGACGCGGTCATGGCCCAGATGCCCAGCCTGGCCGGCGGTGTCCTCGCCGCCCGGCTCGCCGCGCGCTGGAAGGTCCCGTTCGTCCCGGTCGTCCAGGACCTGATGGGCGCGGCCGCCGCGCAGAGCGGGATCAGCGGCGGCGACAAGGCCGCCGCGATCGCCGGGCGCGCGGAGGCGTACGCCCTGAAGCGGGCCACCCTCGTCGGCGTCATCCACGAGACCTTCGTGGACCGGGTCGTCGGCATGGGAGTGGACCCGGGGAGGATCCGCCTCGTGCCGAACTGGTCCCACGTCCAGCAGCCCACCAAGCCGCGCGGCCAGACCCGGCGCCACCTCGGCTGGGGCCCCGGCGAGCCGGTCGTCCTGCACTCCGGGAACATGGGCCTCAAGCAGGGGCTGGAGGTGCTCGTCGGCGCCGCCCGCCTGGACCCGGGCGTCCGTTTCGTCCTCATGGGCGACGGCAGCCAGCGCGAGGCGCTCGCCGACCTCGCGGCAGACGTGCCGAACCTGGACATCATCCCCCCTGCCGCCGACGGAGAGTTCCCGGATATCCTCGCGGCGGCGGACGTGCTCGCCGTGACGCAGCACGCCGCCGTGCTCGACATGAGCGTGCCGTCCAAACTGACCTCGTACTTCCAGGCAGGCCGACCCGTCATCGCCTCCGTGGCGGCGGAGGGCGGCACGGCCCAGGAAGTGGAACGCTCGGGCGCGGGGGTGCTCGTACCACCGGAGGACCCCCACGCCCTGCTGAAGGCCGTACGGGCCCTCGCCGAGGACCCCGAGGGCGCGGATGCCCTGGGGGCGGCCGGGCCCCGCCACGTGGCGGCCCACCTGAGCCGTGACGCGGGCCTGGCCCGCATCGACGCACTGATAGACGAAGCACTTGGGGGTCCGCAGCCGTGATCGAGACGAACCGCCCCGCGGCGGCCCCGGCGGAGGACGAACCGGACCTCCTCAGGGACCAGTTCAAGCAGCTCCTGCGCTACCGCCGCCTCCTGGGTGCGGGCGTCGGCATCGGCCTGCTGGGCGGCGTCTACCTCGGCATCTCCACGTCCGACACCTACGTCGCGACCGCGGACATCGTGCTGCGCGCACCCACCGACGACCCGTTCAACCCGAGCCTGGCGCCCGACAAGGCGATCAACATCGGCTCGGAGCGGCAGGTCGCGCTGAGCTCCTCCATAGCCAACGAGGCCGCGAAGAAACTCGGCGTGACCTCGAAGGACTTCGCCGGGCTGCGCAGCGGCCTCCAGGTGACCAACCCGCCGCAGACGATGGTGCTGCGCTTCACCTACACCGCGTCCTCCCCGAAGGAGGCCGCCACCCGCGCCAACGCGATGACCGAGGCGTACCTGCTCAAGCGGCAGGAGTCCCTCGACGTCACGCGCGACAGGATGGTCAAGGGCTACCAGGACCAGCGCGATCCGATCGCCAAGAACCTCGACGATCTCGTCAAGCAGATCAACTCCATGCCGGCCGGCACGGGCCGCGACGCCGCGTACGCCTCGAAGACCGACCTGCAGAGCAAGGTCAACACCCTCAACGGCAACATCGCCAAGCTCCAGGCCCTGGACATGAGCCCGGGCCGGGTCACCAGCCCCGCGACCCCGCCGTCCGGCACCGACGGACCCGGCATCCCGATGTCGCTCGCGCTCGGCGCGGCCGTGGGCCTCGCCCTCGGTCTGCTCGCCGCGTGGGTCCGGCTCGTCTTCGACCCCGCACCGCGCTCCGAGGGCGATGTCGCGCGGGCGCTGCGGGCTCCCGTGCTGGGCTACCTGCCGCGGCCCAAGACCGGCGGCGGCCCGCTGCTCGCGGCCGGTGAGGAAGACCCCCGGCTCGCCGAGGAGTTCCGGTCGGTGGCCTTCCGGCTCGCCTACGACTCCCGTTTCGCCGACCGGCGCCGGCTGCTGGTCGTCGCCCCGCGCGGCAGCAGCGAGATCGCGGCGGCGGCGGCCGTGAACCTGGCCGCCTCCTTCGCGGAGACCGGCAAGGACGTCCTGCTCATCGAGGCCGACCTGCGCACGCCGGTGCTGGCCAGCCAGCTGCCGACCGGGGCCGGACGCCCGCGCTGGAGCCAGTCGACCGGCGGCCAGGCCGCCGGCGGGCACTCCGCCGCGCACGGCGAGTCCGACTGGCCCGACGGCCGCCAGCTCGTCGTCGACGCCGGTGAGTCGGGCGCCTTCGACCTGATCCCGGGGGAGCCGGTCCGCAACGTGGCCCGCGCGCTGACCTCTTCGCGCGCCACCCGGCTGATCTCCGAGGCCGACTCCCCCAACTCCACGGTCGTCGTGCTCGCGCCGCCGGTGCTCTCGTACGCCGACGCCCTCGCCCTCGTCGACCGCGTCGACGGGGTCCTGGTCGTGTGCGACCCGCGCGCCGTCCACCGCAGCGACCTGTCCCGGATCCGCGAGCTGATCAGCGGCGCCGGCGGCACCGTGCTCGGCGCGGTGCTGCACGCCCCGCTGCCCGGCGAGAAGCGCGGCCGGAGCGGACGCGGCGGCAAGGCGACCGGCTCCGACGCGCCGGCGCAGGCCTCCCGGCCGTCCGCGCCGCAGCCGCTGACGCGGCAGCCGGACCAGGAACACCGGCAGGCCGGACCGGAGCAGCACATCCCCGGCGACGGCACGGACACGGTGGCCCTGCGCACGGTGCGCATGGGCCGCAGATGAGCAGGCGCGGCCTCGCCGCCGTCTCCTCGGTCCTGGACCAGGCAGCGTCCAGCGCCACCAACATCCTGGTGCTGGTGCTGGCCGCGCGGCTGTCCTCGGCGTCCGGCTTCGCCGACTTCTCGATGGTGTACGTGACGTTCAGCGTGCTCCTCGGGCTGAACATGGCGTACGTCGGCCAGACGGTGGTGCTGGAGAAGGACGAGGGCCGCCTGGGCGCGGTCTGCCGCTCGGGCCCGGCCTTCACCGCGGCGGCCTCGGCGGCGGCGGGTGCGACGCTGGCCGTCGTCGGCGCCGCCCTGCCCGGGGACGGGGGCCGGGGCTTCCTCGCGCTGGGCCTCGTCCTGCCGCTGGTGCTCGTCCAGGACGGCCTGCGGTACTGCTTCTCCGCGCTGCGCACGCCCGAGCGGGCACTGGCCGCGGACGCCCTGCGGCTGGTCTGCGTGGTCGCCGCGCTGCTGCTCCAGCCCGAGGGGGCCTCGGCGGGGCGGCTGGTGCTGGTGTGGGGCGTCTCGGCGCTTCCGGCGCTCGCGCTGGGCCTGTGGCTGCTGCGCCCGTACGTACGCGGGGCGCGGACCGACCTGCGGCCGTACCTGCGGCGGGGCCACCTGGGACAGCGGTTCGTGGTCGAGTTCGCGGTGGGCAACGGCTCCAGCCAGCTCGCGGTGCTCGGCCTCGGTGTCTTCGCCACGCCGCTGGCGGTGGGCGCGCTGCGGGGTGCGACGACCCTGTTCGGGCCGCTGAACGTGCTGTTCAACTCGGCGAACGCGTTCGGGCCGCCGGTCGTGGGGCGGGCTTCGGGCAAGCGGGGCGTGGTCCGGCTGACCGTGCTGATGGGGGCGGTGCTGGCGGTGCTCGGCGCCGGCTGGGCCGCGGCCCTGTACGCCCTGCCCGCCGACCTGGGGCGCCGGCTGCTGGGCGAGACCTGGGCCGCGGCCTCGGCCCTGCTCCCCGCGACGGGGGCCCAGTACGCGGTGATGGGCCTGGGCACCTGCGCCCTGCTGACCCTGCGGGTGCTCAACCCGAGGGCGACGCTGTCCCTGCAGGTGGTGTTCTCGCTGTTGTCGGTGGCGCTGCTGCTCGGCGGGTACGCGGTGTGGGGCGTGTCCGGCGCCGCGTGGGGGCTGGCCGCGGGCTCGGCCCTGAAGGCCGCCGCGGCCTGGCTGCGCGTCTCCCGGACCCCGGCGCCGGCCGGGGCCGTCACCACCGCGGCCTGACCCGCCGGGCCCTCGCTGCGCGCGGGGCGGTCAGCGGGTCAGCGGGTCAGCGGGTCAGCGGGTCAGCGGGTCAGCGGGTCAGCGGGTCAGCGGGTCAGCGGGTCAGCGCAGCATGGTCGACCTGTCCTGGCGGTACGTCGCCACCAGCGCGAGGCACAGGCCCGCGATCGCGACGCGGCCGGAGGCCTGGAGCAGCGGCCCGCGCAGCAGGATGAACGAATAGCCCGCGACCAGCGGGACCACGACCGAGATCAGGCTGCCCGGCGGGGTCCTGCGCGTGGCGCGTTTCGCGTACCGGCGGTCCACGCGCGCCGAGGCGTACCCCATGCCCAGCAGCCCGGCGCCCATCCCCAGCGGCCCGAAGTCGAGCCACAGCTCCGCCCAGATCGGCGAGGAGAGGTTGGTGTTGACCGTCCCCATCCACTCGCCGACCATCACGCCGGTGTCCTTCGGCTTGCCGGGCCACACCGAGCGCGGCACCGCGAAGAAGACGGATCCGGCGAGCTGGCGCCCGTACAGGTGCCCGGGACCGGAGTTCGAGTAGGTGATGGTGTTCGCGAACATGCCGATCTGGTCGTAGTCCTTGAGCGCCATCGGCTCCAGGAACGACGTCGTCTCGACGGGCTTGTAGTTCTTCTCGTCGTAGCGGAAGCGGTCCGCGAAGGGGAACACGAGCAGGGCGATCACCACGGCCATCGACAGCGCCACCCGGTACATCGCGGCGCTCACCGGGAAGACGGTGAACAGGAGCGCGAACATGACCGTGAGGAACCAGTACCGCGGGTTCGAGATCGGGTTGTTGACCACCAGGTTCACCAGGGCGAGCGCGCCCCAGGTGACGATGACCGAGACCGTGCGGCGGGCGTACGTCGAGGTGATCAGCCAGCGCGTGTACATCAGCAGGGCGAGCAGCGCCGGCACGGTGCCGAAGCCGCGCAGGAGGGCCTGGCCCGCCTGGCCGTCGCCGTTGGAGACGCCGGCCTCCTGGATGCCCGCGATGATCTCCTGGCGGCTGGAGAAGAAGACCGCCGGACCGCCGAGCTTCACGATGAAGGCGGCGCTGCCCAGGAAGGCGAGGCCGGTGAGCAGTTGGAGGCGGCGCCGGTGGGCCATGACCGGCCGCGGCTCCTTCTGGGAGCCGCCCGCCCGGCCCGCCGGCCGGTGGCGGGCCAGCAGGACGCCGACGTCGAACGCCGTGCAGCCGAGCAGGACCAGGCCGATCGCGGCGGTGAGGTCGGAGCGGGCGCCGACCACCGGGGTCGGGACCCGGCCGAGGACGGCCTGCGCGAGCGGGGCCACGCCCATCGCCATGTAGACGAACAGCCAGAAGGAGCCCTGGAGGAGCTTGCGGCGGCTGGTGAGGACCATCGCGGAGAGCCGGGCGCCCGCGTACATCGTGAGCAGGAGCTGGAGCCAGAAGGCGGCGTCGCGCTGGCCGTCGCCGGGCTGGACGGCGACGAACAGCGGCAGGAAGACGGTGAAGCCGAGGATGAGCGGGACGGACAGCGCGCGGGAGAGCAGGGTGCGCGGAGTGGTGACCTTGCCCCACTTGTTCTCGTCGGCGAGGTCGCGCACCGGCGGGGTGACGGAGGGCTTGCGTATGTCCGTTGCCACTGCCGCCCCCACCCCATGTGCCTGGTCCGCGCGCAGTCTAGTCTGAGCGGGCGGCGCCCGGGGAGGCGCGCCTGCCGAGCACGACGAGGGGCGACAGTTGCGCGATCTTCCTGCCTTCACGCTGGCCGGTTACGACAAGGGGCGCGGGCTGCTGACGCAGGCGCTGTGGTTCGCGGTGATGAACACGCTGTTCATGGCGTGGTTCTGCCCGGCCCGGCTGCGGGTGGCACTGCTGCGGGCGTTCGGTGCGCGGATCGGCGAGGGCGTGCTGATCCGGCACAGGGTGCGGGTGCTGTGGCCGTGGAAGCTCACCGTCGGCGACCACACGTGGATCGGCGAGGGCGCCTGGGTGCTGAACCTGGAGCCGGTGACCATCGGTGCGAACGTGTGCGTCTCGCAGGAGGCGATGCTGTGCACCGGGTCGCACGACCACCGGGCCGCGGACTTCCGCTACCGCAACGCGCCGATCGTGGTCGAGGACGGCGCATGGGTGGCCGTACGGGCGACCGTGCTGGCCGGGGTCACGGTGGGCCGCTGCGCGGTGGCGGGTGCCGGATCGGTGATCCACAGAAACCTTCCTGCGCTGACGCTGCAGACGATGGACGGGCAGCGCCGCCCGGTCGAGGAGCCCAAGTGAGAGTCCTGCACGCCGTCACGCTCCACTCCCCCTCGCACGCGTTCGGCGGGCCCGTCCGGGTCGCGCTGAACCTGGCCAAGGGGCTGCGGGAACGCGGCCACGAGGCCGGTCTGCTCGCGCTCGGCGAAGGCTTCCCCGACCCGTGGCCGACCTCGGTGGAGGGTGTCCCGGCGAAGCTGTACCCGGCCCGGCGCATCCTCCCCCTCGGCTTCAGCGGGATGACCTCGCCGGCCCTGCTGGCCTCGGCGGGCCGGCTGGTGCGGGACGCGGACGTGGTCCACGTCCACCTCGCGCGGGACCTGGTGACCCTTCCGGTGGCCCTCGCCGCGCTGCGGGCCGGCAAGCCGCTGGTGCTCCAGACCCACGGGATGGTGGACCCGAGCGGGAGGCTGCTGGCCAAGGTGCTCGACGCGGTGGCCGTACGCCGGCTGCTGCGCGGCGCGGACGCCGTGCTGTACCTGACCCCGCACGAACGCGAGGGCCTCGACGCGGTGGTGGGCGCCCCGCTGGCGGGGGCCGTCCGGCTGGTCAACGGCACCCCCGCGCAGGACGAGCGGCCGGCCCCGGCCGGTCCCCCGCGCATCCTCTACTCGGCGCGCCTGCAGGCCCGTAAGCGACCGGTGGACTTCGTGGACGCGGCCCCGGCGGTCCTGGCGGCGCACCCGGACGCGGAGTTCGTGGTGGCCGGGCCGGACGAGGGCGAACTGGCCGCCGTCCGGGCACGGATCACGGAACTGGGACTCACCTCCCGCTTCACGGTGCCGGGGGCGCTCTCCACCGCCGAGGTCCTGACGGAGCTGGGGCGGGCCCACGTCTACGTCCTGCCGTCGGTGGACGAGCCGTTCCCGATGTCGGTCCTGGAGGCGCTGTCGGTGGGTGTCCCGTCGGTGGTCACGCACTCGAACGGGCTGGCCCGTGACATCGCCGGCGCAGGAGCCGGCCGGGCGGTCGCCCCGGGCCCGGCCGGCGTCGCCGAAGCCGTCCTCGCCCTCCTGGACCCTCAGGCCAACGCGACGGCCTCCCGGGCGGCCCGCGAACTGGCCGCGCAATCCTTCTCGATGGACGCGGTCCTGGACACCCTCCTGGCCGTCTACGGGCGCATCACCCGCTGAACCCGCGGTTCGCGGCGCACGGGCTTGAGGGCAGTCCTGCGTCTCCCTCCGGGTCAGAGCTCGCGGTGGGTTTCGTCGACCACCGGGAGGGCCGCCGCGCGGCGGCGCCTGAAGACGCTCGCGTAGACGGCGAGTCCGATGGCGCCGGCCGCCATCATGATCAGGCCGACGACGTCGAGGTTGACGCTCTCCATCTGCCAGTCCGTCGCGAACGTGAGGATGGCCCCCACGACGATCAGCGCGATGCAGCCGCCGATGCCTCCCATGTGAACCGCCTCCGAGTCGTTGTCGTCTGACGGCGCGGCTACCCCGGGCCCGCGAACGAAAACGCCGCCCCCGGCCCGGAGTCCGGGCGGGGGCGGCGTCTCGTCGGCGTGGGAGGCGCGTTACGCGGGGATCCAGGCGTAGCAGCCCGTCGACGTGAACTGCGCCGTGCCCGGGGGGATGTTCGCCGTGATCTTGTCGCCGGCCTTCGGCGCCGTCTCCGGGCCCGAGGCCAGGACGGCTCCGTCCTTGCCCTTCGCCTCCCAGGTGCACGTCGTGTTCTGGGTCAGCGCGCGGTACGTGCCCGCCGCGGGCGACTGGCGGGTGCCGTCGCCGAAGCCCTTGGACGCCGCGTCCAGGATCGGCTTCTGCTCCGGGCACAGGTACGTGATCGCGTCCTTCGCCCCCGGGATCTCCCCGGCGACGACGGCTCCGGTCGCCGCGTCCTTGTCGTGCTTCGCGGTGCGCTCCACCCGCTGGCAGGACTCCTGGCCGGTCTGGAGGACCGCCGCCGGGTCCGTCTTCTCGGGGACCCGTCCGCTCAGGTACTGCTTCTCGTTCGGCTTGAAGCTGCCCGTCTTCGGGGTGATCTTCGCGTCCGGCAGGACCGGGCCGGTCGGCTTCGCGTCGGGTGCCGCCGGCGTCGCCGAGGCGTCCGCCGGGTCCGTGACCGACGACGCGGCCGGAGGCTTCGGCTTGGCGTCCGCGGCGTCGGCCTTGCCGCCGCCGTCCGAACTGCAGGCGGTCAGGGTCAGAGCTGCGGCCAGCAGAACAGCAGCCGCGGCGGAGCGTCGGTACATCAGGGGCTCCTGTACGTGCCAGTTGATCGGTTGCGATAGGGGTGCGGGGCCCGGCCGTGTCGCGCGCCGGGCCCCGCACTGCCGTTCAGACGGTTACTTCGGGCCGAAGGTGAGGACGAGCTGCGGAGCGGCGTCCGCCGCCGTCGACTCCGAGGACCAGATCCACAGCGGGTCGGTGCCCGTGCTCGTCAGGGCCATGCTGTAGCTGCTGCCCAGCGCCGCGGAGAGCGTGGCGGTGTCCAGCGGCGTGCTCGCCGTCGCCGAGCCGTCCGGCACGCTCGCGAACGAGCCGAGCTCGGTGGTGCCGAGAGCGGGCTTGGTGGTGAACGTCGTGGTCGCACCGCTCCAGGTGCCGGTGACCGGAACCACGGACACCTTGTCGGCCGTACCGGCGTTCGCCTGGGTCGACGTCTTGATCTGGAGCGCGGCGGACTTCAGGACCTGCCCGGCCGGCGCGGCCGGCAGGTTGAAGCGCAGGTACGTCTCGTACGCCGAGGTGCCGCGGACGGCCAGCGAGGTGGTGGCGCCGTTGGCGGCGCTCGGAGCGCCCTGGTTGACGTAGGTGTCCTCGGTCGCGGAGACCTTGGAGACCGAGTCGGAGGGTGCCTTGGCCAGGTCGTAGTGGTTCTTGGCCTGGGCCGCGGTGAGCGCCTTCGGGTAGACGGCCGTCTCGTCGATCTGACCGGCGAAGAAGTTGCTCGTCGGCTTGGTCGGCCAGCTGCCGAGGTTGTCGCCGCCGACGTGCCAGAAGCCCTCGTACGAGACGGAGCTGGTGACGTTCAGCGTGCCCTTGCTCTGGCCGTCGACGATGAGCTCCATGCCGCTCGCGCCCATGGAGCCGACGACGTGGTGCCACTTGTTGTCGTTGTACGTGTCGAACAGCCCGGTGGTGATGGTGCGGGTCGAGCCGTTGTAGACGCCGAAGACCAGACGACCGGTGTTGGTCATGTAGATCTGCTTGTCGTACGTGCCGCTGCTGCGGTCGGTGTTGTTGCCGAAGCCGATCAGCTTGCCGCCGCGCGTGGTGCCCGTCTTGAACCAGGTCTCGACGGCGAACGCGTTGCCCACCGTCTGGCGGTGGTCGCTGTACACCTGCTGGCTGGTGCCGTTGAAGCCCATGGCCGTGCTGGCGCCGGTGATCGCACCCGGAGTCTGGCGCAGGGCCGGGGCGTTGAGCTGGATGCCGCTGGTGTTGCCGTTCACCGAGGAGTCGGCGACGTACGGGCTGACGGTGTCGTCGTAGCGCCAGTACAGGGTGGCGCCGTCGGCGCGGACCTGGTCCGGGTAGGACTGGACCGAGGACGGGACGGTGACCGAGGCGGTGGCCGACAGGGCGCTGGTGTTGCCCGCCGCGTCGGTGGCCGTCACGCGGTAGGTGTACGACTGGCCGGCCTTGACCGTGGTGTCGTTCCAGGACGCCTGCGGGCGCTGCCACTCCAGGGAGTCGGCGGCGACGGTCGCGATCGGGGTCGACGAGCCGTTGCGGTAGATGCGGTACGTCAGCTTGCTGTCGTCCGCGTCGTAGCTGGTGCGCCAGCGGACCTGGACCTCACCGGACTTGACGCTGCCGGCGCTCGCGACCGGGGTCGTCGGGGCGCCGACGTCGCCGGTGGAGGCGAAGCGGGTGAGCGCCTGCTGCGGCTTGCCGTTGATGGCGGTGAACTCACCGCCGGCCCACATGTACTTGACGTCGTTCTTCTCGGCGATGGTCATCGCGCGCGGGCCGATGCCCTCGCCGATGCCGTCGTTGGCGGTCGGGTGCCAGCCGAGCTTGCGCGGGCTGCGCACGAAGCCGTCCACGGGCGCGGGGGCGGCGCCCTCGTAGTCGGTCAGCTGCGCGTTGAAGAAGTTGCGCTTGCCGTCGGGGAACTGTCCTTCGAGGGAGCAGTCGTGGGCGTGCGAGGAGCTGTACAGCACGCCGTCGTACGGCAGGACCGCCTGGGTCGCGCCGAGGCAGCGGTCGCGCCACTTCTCGTTGAAGTCGCTGAGGTTCAGGCCGATGCGGCCGTCGAAGACGCCGCCGCCGGAGCCCTCGTTGCCGGTGTAGAAGCCGGTCGCGTCGGTGGCGATGTCCTTGACCACGGAGTTCGACGGGATGTTGCCGTACGTCTTGACGACGGCGCCGGTGGTGGCGTTCACGACCGCCAGGGCGTGCGTGTTCTTCCCGTTGACCGTGAAGAAGTCACCGCCCAGGAGGACGTTCTTGCCGTCCGGGGTGACCTCGATCGCGCGGCCGGGCTCGTCGGCGTCGGCGACGAAGGGCTTGAGCGCACCGGAGCCGGCGTCGACGGCGGCGAACCGCTCGCGGGTCTGGCCCTCGACCGTGCCGAAGTCGCCGGCCGCGTAGAGGGTGTCGTCCGTGACGGCGAGTCCGCGCACGGTGGCGGGGAAGCCCGGGTGGAAGGAGGCCTTGGGCGTGCAGCTCGCGATGTCGATCGCGGCGAGGCTGGAGACCGGGGTGCCGTTGACGGCGCCGAAGTAGCCGCCGGCGTACAGGGTCTTCTTGTCCTTGGAGACGGCCAGCGCGCGCACGGTCGCGGATCCGTCGGCGCCGGTGAAGGCCAGCTTGCACGAGGTCGGGTTGCCCGTCGCGGCGTCGAGCGCCACGAAGTTCACCGCTTCCTGCTCGGCGCCGCTGGTGCCGTCGGGCGGGCGGACGGCCGAGAAGGTGCCGCCCGCGAAGACGGTGCCGTTCGCCTCGGCCATCGCGAAGACGACGCCGTTGGGCTGCCAGGTCGGCAGTTCGTCGGCGGTGAATGCCACGGGAGGCGTGATGGCGGACGCCTCGGGCATCAGCACCAGGCCTATGCCGGTGCCGGCCCCGGCCAGTGACAGGACGAGGGCAGCAGTCAGCCCTCTGGATCTACGCATGAGCCCCCCAGGGCAATCGCCCGGTTTGATGGCTGGAACTATCCGAACAGCCATATGTACTGGCGCAGACTAGGGCTCCCGCGAGGACCTGGTCACCTCCCTTGACCCATTGCATACCAACTTGGGATCAATGGCTCAGCTCGGAGGGTGCGCTACGGACATACGGCAGGTTTGCCCCGGCCACGTCCACTGATACCAGGGGAGACGACCGGGACACGGCAAATCGTAGGGGAAATATAAGACGTTCAGCGGTCGATGCGGACCGTCGCGCCCGCCAGTTGGTCCTCGACCTGCCGGATATCGGCATCGACCATGATCTGCGCCAGTTCGGCCACGAGCACCGTCGGCTTCCAGCCAAGCAGCTCATTGGCCTTGGACGCGTCGCCGATGAGGGCGTCGACCTCGCTCGGGCGCTCGTACTTGGGGTCGTAGCGCACGTGCTCGGCCCAGTCGAGGCCCGCGTGCGCGAAGGAGGACTCCACGAACTCGCGGACCGTGGCGGCCACGCCCGTGGCGACGACGTAGTCGGTCGGCTCGTCCTGCTGGAGCATCCGCCACATCGCGTCGACGTACTCCGGGGCGTAGCCCCAGTCGCGGACCGCGTCGAGGTTGCCGAGGTAGAGGTGCTCCTGGAGACCGGCCTTGATCCGGGCGACCGCGCGGGTGATCTTGCGGGTCACGAACGTCTCGCCGCGGCGCGGGGACTCGTGGTTGAAGAGGATCCCGTTGACGGCGAACATGTCGTACGCCTCGCGGTAGTTCACCGTGGTCCAGTACGCGAACACCTTGGCGGCGCCGTACGGGCTGCGCGGGTGGAACGGGGTCTGCTCGTTCTGCGGCGGCGGGGTGGCCCCGAACATCTCCGAGGACGAGGCCTGGTAGATGCGGGTGTCCACGCCGCTGGCCCGGATCGCCTCCAGCAGCCGCAGAGCGCCGAGGCCGGTCACGTCGCCGGTGTAGAGGGGGGCGTCGAAGGACACCCGCACGTGCGACTGGGCGCCGAGGTTGTAGACCTCGTCGGGCTTGATCTCCCGGAGCAGGTTGACCAGCGCGACGCCGTCGGACAGGTCGGCGTGGTGCAGGACCAAGGACCGGTTGGCGGTCTGCGGGTCCTGGTAGATGTGGTCGATCCGCTCGGTGTTGAAGCTGGAGGACCGCCGCACCAGGCCGTGCACCGTGTAGCCCTTGGAGAGCAGCAGCTCGGAGAGGTACGAGCCGTCCTGCCCGGTGACGCCCGTTATCAGTGCGGTCTTGCCCATGTGGGTCCCCCTGGGGGTCGTGTCGGTCTGTTCTGGTGAGGCATGGCCTCGGGGGCGGGGCGGCGGTGCGGTCCGCCGGTGGGCGGGGCCGTACCCCGCGGGTGACGGGGTCCCGCCGGCCCGGCGGGGTGGTCGCGCCCCGGTTTCCGCGCGGGACCTGACGGCGCGTACGGCCGCGGGCCCAAGGGGCTGGATGCGTACCGTACACGGCGCCCTCCCGCCCCCTCCGGGCGGATTGCGCCGTACCGGGCCGGGCCGGCGCGGGCCCGGGTGCGCCCGGCCGGCCGGCGGCGCCGGACCTCGTCCGCTGCCCGCGGAGGCGGACTGGCATCATCGGCGGTATGACAAGTTCGCTGCCGCTCCTGCCCCCGAACGCCCGCGTCTTCGTCGCGGGCCACCGCGGCCTCGTGGGCTCCGCGGTCGCCCGCCGGCTCACCGCCGACGGCCACGAGGTGCTCACCCGGGGCCGCGCCGACCTCGACCTGCGCGATGCCGCCGCAACCGGGGCGTACCTGAAGGACGTCCGGCCCGACGCCGTCGTGCTGGCCGCCGCCAAGGTCGGCGGGATCATGGCCAACAGCACTTATCCGGTGCAGTTCCTGGAGGACAACCTCAAGATCCAGCTCAGCGTCATCGGCGGCGCGCACGCCGCCGGGGTCGGCCGGTTGCTGTTCCTGGGCTCCTCCTGCATCTACCCGAAGCTCGCCCCGCAGCCCATCAGCGAGGACGCGCTGCTGACGGGCCCGCTGGAGCCGACGAACGAGGCGTACGCCCTGGCGAAGATCGCCGGGATCGTCCAGGTCCAGTCGTACCGCAAGCAGTACGGGGCCTCGTACATCTCGGCGATGCCCACGAACCTCTACGGGCCCGGCGACAACTTCGACCTGCAGACCTCGCACGTACTGCCCGCCCTGATCCGGCGGTTCCACGAGGCGGCCGCCGAAGGCCGTGACGAGGTCACCCTGTGGGGCAGCGGCACCCCGCGCCGCGAGTTCCTGCACGTGGACGACCTGGCGGCCGCCTGCGCGGTGCTGCTCGGCCGTTACGACGGCGACGAGCCGGTGAACATCGGCTGCGGCGAGGACCTCACCATCAAGGCCCTCGCCGAGACCGTCGCCGAAGTGACCGGTTTCCGCGGCCGGCTCGCCTGGGACACGTCCAAGCCGGACGGAACGCCGCGCAAGCTCCTGGACGTCACGCGCCTGACCTCGCTGGGCTGGAAGCCGGAGATCGAGCTGCGGGACGGCATCGCCGCCACCTACCGGTGGTGGCGCGAGCAGGGCTGAACGCAACGGCCGCGGCTCCTCAGTACGCTCCGCGGCCGTCGACGACGGCGCGGAGGGTACGGCCCATGACGTCGACGTCACTGGTGAAGGACCAGTTGTCGACGTACTGCAGATCGAGCTGGATCGTCTCGTCCCAGGACAGGTCGGACCGTCCGCTGATCTGCCAGAGCCCGGTCATGCCGGGCCGCACGGTGAGCCGGCGCAGTTCGACCTCGTCGTACTGGGCCACCTCCTCCGGCAGCGGCGGGCGCGGCCCGACGAGGGACATGTGCCCGCCCAGCACGTTGAACAGCTGGGGCAGTTCGTCCATGGAGGTGCGGCGCAGCAGCCGGCCCACCCGGGTCACCCGGGGATCGCGGCGGATCTTGAACATCAGGCCGTCGTTCTCGTTGGCCCCGGACAGCTCGTTCTTGAGCCGGTCCGCGTCCACGACCATGGTCCGGAACTTCCACATCACGAACGGGACCCCGTCGCGCCCTATGCGCTCCTGGCGGTAGAACGCCGGACCGCGCGAGCCGAGGCGGATCGCCAGGACGATGCCGAGGAAGACCGGCGAGAGCAGCAGCAGTCCGAGCGCGGCCCCCGTGCGGTCGAGGACCGACTTGAGCAGGGTCTGGACGCCCCGTCCCACCGGCGGCGCCACCCGCAGCACGGCGAGCCCGCCCGCGGAGAGGGTCTCCAGCCGCTTGACGGAGACCTCCACGAGGCCGGGGAAGACGGCGAGTTCCAGCCCGGCGTCGTGCAGGGCCCAGGCGACCCTGCGCAGCCGCTCGCCGCCGATCCGCGCGCCGGGTGCGACCAGCACGAGGTCGGCGTGGTGGCTGCGGACGGCGGCGAGCACGGCGGCGGAGTCGGCGTTCGGGGCTTCGGGCGGGGTCTCGTCGAGCCGGGCCGCGACGGGCACCCCGCCTTCGAGCGGGCCGGTGCCGACCGGCACGACGCCGACGACGACGTACGGGTGATCGGTGCGCGCGGCCAGGTGCTCGATCAGGGCGTCGGCGGCTCCGGGTTCGCCGACCACCAGGACCCGGCTGACGGCGTGGGCCTCGCGGCGGGCGGCCGAGAGGTGACGGTAGGTCAGCTTGCGGCAGGCCACGGTGACGAGGAGGGCGGGCAGGAGGGCGCCCAGGGCGGACAGCCGGGGGGTGTTCTCGCCGGTGACCACGCGGGCCACGGCCAGGACACCGATGAGAATCAGCCAGTCGTGCAGGACGGGGAGCACGCCGCGGGATTCTCCGAGCGCGCGGGAGGTGTAACGCCGGCGCACCGCCTGCACCCCGGTCCACGCCAAGGCCGCGCCGAGGGCGCAGTAGACCGGCCGGACCTGCTGTGCGGCCTGGAAGACGAGCGCCACGGGGATCGCGGCGCCGAGGAAGTCGGCGACGAGGGCGGCGGGCAGGTACCAGCGCGCCTTGTCCCCGATCCGCCTCACCGGGGCCGCAGCGAGCCCCGTCGGCTCGGCGGCCGCTGCGGCCAGTCTTTGCGCAGGAAAATGGACATGCCTCATGGGCCCCCCTGGCACGTGGTCTACGACGGCGGCGCGTGTCCGTGGCTTCCCCTGGCGACGGACATCTGGCGCACCGGGAAACAGTACGACAAACACCCGTACGACAAATGCCGATTGCGCGAACGAGATCTCTTGTTGCGCAAGTGTTAGCAACCGGTACCAACCGTTCCAGATATCGGGTAGCCCCTTCGCACGCGAAGGTGAATGGTCCGGATACCGGATACGTCTCTTCGGTCAACGAACCGTTTCCGGCCAACCTTTTGACGCGCCCCTGACATTCTCGCCGCCGACTGGCACTCTTCGATCCGTTCATCGCACCAGCCTGCTCTGCCCGGAGGCCCACCCAGCCATCCGGAACCCCTTGCAGAAGGAGTCTGCGTTGAGTCCCACCCCCCACAGGCGTGCCTCCGCGGCCGGCGCGCTCGTCGCCGCCGCAGCGCTGCTCGCCGTCGGCATACAGGCCGGCACCGCTTCCGCCGACGCCACCGCGTCGCAGGCCCGCACCGCCGCCCAGCCCAACCCGGGCGCGGCCGCCGTCAGTCTCAGCCCCTCCGAGCGTGCGACGCTCATCGCCGACGCCAACTCGACGACCGTCCAGGCGGCCAAGGCCCTCGGCCTCGGCGAGCAGGAGAAGCTGGTCGTCCGTGACGTCGTCAAGGACGCCGACGGCACCACGCACACCACGTACGAGCGCACCTACGGCGGACTCCCCGTGCTCGGCGGCGACCTGACGGTCCACGCCAAGGGCGGCGTCACCAAGAGCATCACCAAGGCGACCAACCACGAGATCAAGGTCGCGGACACCACCGCGACCGTGACCCCGGCGGGCGCCGAGGGCCAGGCCGTCTCCGCGGCGAACGCGGCCGGCTCCAAGGACGCCAAGCCCTCGAAGAGCGCCCGCAAGGTGATCTGGGCCGCCGAGGGCGCCCCCGTCCTCGCCTGGGAGACCGTCGTCGGCGGCCTCCAGGACGACGGCACCCCGAGCGAGCTGCACGTGGTCACCGACGCCAAGACCGGCGCGAAGATCACCCAGTGGCAGGCCATCGAGACCGGCACCGGCAACACCATGTACAGCGGTCAGGTCACGATGGGCACCTCGCAGTCGGGCAGCAACTACACGCTGACCGACGCAGGGCGCGGCAACCACAAGACGTACGACCTCAACGGCGGCAGCTCCGGCACCGGCAGCCTGTTCACCAACACGACCGACGTGTGGGGCAACGGCGCCGCGTCCAACCGCGCGACGGCCGGCGCGGACGCCCACTACGGCGCACAGTTGACGTGGGACTACTACAAGAACGTGCACGGCCGCAACGGCCTGCGCAACGACGGCGTGGCCCCGTACAGCCGGGTCCACTACGGCAACGCGTACGTGAACGCGTTCTGGGACGACTCCTGCTTCTGCATGACGTACGGCGACGGTACGAGCAACACGCACCCGCTGACGTCCATCGACGTGGCCGCCCACGAGATGACCCACGGCCTCACCTCGGTCACCGGCAACATGACCTACAGCGGTGAGCCCGGCGGCCTGAACGAGGCGACCTCGGACATCATGGCGGCGAACGTCGAGTTCTACGCCAACAACCCGCAGGACGTCGGCGACTACCTGGTCGGCGAGAAGATCGACATCAACGGCGACGGCACCCCGCTGCGCTACATGGACAAGCCGAGCAAGGACGGCGGCTCCAAGGACGCGTGGTACTCGGGCATCGGCGGCATCGACGTCCACTACTCGTCCGGCCCGGCCAACCACGTCTACTACCTGATGTCCGAGGGCTCCGGCGCCAAGGTCATCAACGGCGTGAGCTACAACTCGCCGACCTCGGACAACCTCCCGGTCACCGCGATCGGCCGCGACGCCGCCGCGAAGATCTGGTTCCGCGCGCTGACGGTGGGCTACTTCAAGTCGAACACCAACTACGCGGCCGCCCGCACCGCGACCCTCCAGGCCGCCGCCGACCTGTACGGCCAGGGCTCGACCACGTACAACAACGTGGCCAACGCCTGGGCGGGCATCAACGTCGGTGCGCGCATCGTCTCCGGCGTCTCGGTCACCCCGATCGCCAACCAGACCACCCAGATCAACACGGCGGTCAGCCTCCAGGTCCAGGCGACCAGCACCAACCCGGGCGCCCTGAGCTACGCGGCGACCGGCCTGCCGGCCGGCCTGTCGATCAACTCCTCTACCGGTCTGATCTCGGGCACGGCCACCACCGCGGGCACGTCCAACGTGACCGTCACGGTGACCGACTCGCAGAGCAAGACGGGCACGGCGTCCTTCACCTGGACCGTCGGCACGTCCCAGCAGAGCGTGTTCGAGAACACGAACGACTACCAGATCGCGGACAACTCGACCGTCGAGTCCCCGATCACCGTGACCCGCACGGGCAACGCCCCGAGCACCCTCAAGGTGGACGTGGACATCGTCCACACCTACGTCGGTGACCTGGTCGTCGACCTGGTCGCCCCCGACGGCTCGGTCTACAACCTGCGCAACCGGACCGGCGGCAGCGCGGACAACATCGTCCAGAGCTTCACGGTGAACGCGTCCTCCGAGGTCGCCCAGGGCACCTGGAAGCTCCGGGTCCGTGACGCGGCCAGCCTGGACACCGGTTACATCAACAGCTGGAAGCTCACCTTCTGACCCTCCGGGACAGATGAAGCACAACGGCTGACCCGAAAGACACGGGGCCGTCCGGGAGAGACCCTCCCGGACGGCCCTGTCCCATGTACTCCCGCGGTACGGGACCTGCTCCGTCTCCGGCCGCGGCGGACGTCAGCCGATGCGGGGGAAGACGAAGTCGAACACGTCGGGCCCACCGCGGTGGTGGTCTCCCCGGTGCTCCTCGCCCTGGCCCTGGCCCTGGGGCTGGGGCTGGTCCTGGCCCTGGCCCTGGTCCTGGCGCTGCTCCCGGCCCGGCTCCGGCCCGTCCTTCGACGTGCGGCGGGCTCGGAAGCCGTCGTCGTTGCGGTAGTCGTCGTCCCAGTCGTCACGGCGGTCGTCGCGGAAGTCGTCGTGGCGGCCGCGGACCGGCGTGAAGATCGCAGAGCGGACCGAGACGTCGTTCACCCGGTCCCCCGGCTCCAGCGTCCGCTCCTCCCGGCCCGAGCAGCCGCGGCCCGGGTACAGCGTGGCCCGCGCGCCGGTGTCGTTGCGCACCGACGTCGCGGGGCGGTTGGCCGAGGTGTACGTCAGCTCGTAGCAGGTGTCGTAGTTGGCCGGATGGATCTGCGCGCGCTCGTCGTGGTCGATGATGTACTCCAGCCGGCCCAGCGTGTCGCCGTCGTCGCCGGCGAACGAGGTGCCGGCGGCGGGCAGGACGAGGGCGAGGGCGCCGAGGAGCGCTGCGGCGGTGGGTCGAAGGCGCATGGGGAGCAGTCCGTTCTGTGGGTACTGGATGCCGGTCCGGTGACATCCAGCGGGCAGCGTAGGAGCGGCACCCCCCGCTGAACCGTTTCGGCACGCTCAGTCGTTCGAAGGTTCACCCTCCCGATCGGCGGCCTGCGCCCGGACGGTCCCGCCCGCACCCGCTACGCGGGAGCGCGTTCGGAGACCGGGGCGTCCACCCCCGCGTCGGGCTCCG
Source organism: Streptomyces sp. NPDC086989 (assembly GCF_044745505.1). Taxonomy (NCBI): domain Bacteria; kingdom Bacillati; phylum Actinomycetota; class Actinomycetes; order Kitasatosporales; family Streptomycetaceae; genus Streptomyces; species Streptomyces sp. NPDC086989. The sequence continues at coordinate 364,546 of NZ_JBIVAL010000002.1, read as the reverse complement.
GGGCTGCGGCCTGAGCCGGGGCCTGAGCGGAGGCCTGGGCCTTCGTACGGACCAGGACCAGCACCACCAGCGCGCCGGCCAGCCCCATCAGCCCGGAGACCAGGAACGTCCCCCGCAGCCCGCTCGCGAAGGCCTCCTCCACCCAGACCCGCGCGGCCGGGCCCGCCGCCAGCAGCTCGCCGGCGCGCCCCGCGGCCAGCGCCTCGGCCGTGCCATGCCCCTGGCCGGAGCCGCTGAGCCCGTCCGTCAGTCCGGCCTGGAAGACCGCGCCGAGCACGGCGACACCGAGCGCCATGCCCAGCTGCCGCGCGGTGTTCAGCGCCCCGCCGGCCATGCCCGCCCGCGTCGGGGCCACGGCGCCCATCGCGGCGGCGGCCAGCGCCGGGGTCGCGGCGCCCACGCCGAGGCCCGTCACCACCAGACCCGGGACCAGGGCCGGCCAGCCGTCGCCCGCGTCCGTCATCCAGGCCTGGAGCAGTGCGCCCGAACCGATCAGCAGCAGCCCGCCGCCGATGGTCAGCCGCGCCGGGGCGCCGTGCAGCAGCCGGCCGGCCACCGCGGAAACGGCGAACGAGGAGACGCTCAGCGGCACCAGCACGAGGCCGGCGGAGACCGGGCCCATCCCCTCGGCGGTCTGGAGCCACAGGGAGACGTACATCAGGTACGAGAACGCGGCCCCGGACAGCAGCAGGGCGGCGGCCATGACGCCGACGAAGGTGCGGCTGCGGAACAGCGAGAGGTCCAGCATCGGGCGGGAGCTGCGCAGCTCGACCACGACGAACGCGGCGAAGGCGGCCGCACCGAGGCCGAGCAGGCCGAGGGTGGCGGAGCCGGTCCAGCCGTCCTCGCCGACCCGGATCAGCGCGTACGTCACGGCCGCCGCGCCAGCGGTGAAGGCGGCCATGCCGGGAAGGTCGAGGCCCTTGGCGCGCGGGTCGCGGGACTCGGCGACCGACCGGAGGGTGACGTACACGGCCACGGCGCAGACGGGCAGGTTGATGAAGAAGATCCAGCGCCAGCCGAAGTGCTCGGTGAGCAGCCCGCCGATGATCGGGCCGGCCGCGGCGGCCGCGCCGTTGACGGCGCCCCAGACGCCGAAGGCGACCCCGCGGTCACGGCCCTGGTAGGCGCTGCTGAGCAGGGCCATCGTGGTGGCGAACATCGCGGCGCCGCCGACGCCCTGGACGGCGCGGAAGGCGATCAGCTCGGCCGGGCCGGTGGCCAGTCCGCAGGCGAGCGAGGCGGCGGCGAAGAGCCCTAGCCCGCCGAGGTAGACGCGGCGGCGGCCGATCCGGTCGGCGAGGGAGCCGGCGCCGAGCAGCAGGGCGGCGAGGGCCAGGGCGTAGCCGTCGATGACCCACTGGAGTCCGGAGAACCCGGTGTTCATGTCGGCGGCCATGTCGGGCAGGGCGACCATCACGATCGTGACGTCGATCAGGAGCATGAACGCCCCGAGGCAGACCGCGGTCAGCGGAAGCCATTTGCGCATGGGAGATCTCCTCGGGGCCCACAGGCCCGGCAGGTGTCGGCGGTGGTTCCAAACTCCCAGCCCCGCGGCCGATCACCCACCCACACGCCTCTGGCTGCCGGATTCCTCCGCCCGGACCCCCTGTCATGATGGAAACCATGACCACGCCCACCCGAGCGAATCCCGCCTCCGCCTTCGCCTCCACGTCCGGCTCCGTCCAGCTCGACGAGCTCGACCGGGGTCTGATGCAGGCCCTGATGGCCGACGGCCGGGCCCCCTTCAGCCGCATCGCCGAGGTGCTGGAGGTCTCCGACCAGACGGTGGTGCGGCGCTACCGCCGGCTGCGGACCTCGGGCCTGCTCCGGGTCGTCGGACTGCCGCTGGGCAACCGCGTCGGGCTGTTCGAGTCCTGGCTGCGGGTGCAGTGCGCGCCGGACGCCGCGCTCGCGGTGGCCGGGGCGCTGGCCCGGCGGCCGGACATCTCCTGGGTGAAACTCGGCTCCGGCGGCACCGAGATCAACTGCCTGACCAAGGCCCGGACCCGGCAGGACCGCGACGGCCTGCTGCTCGACAAGCTCCCGCGCACCCGCCGCGTGACGGGGGTCAGCGCCCACACGATCCTGCGGGTCTACATCGGCGGGCCGTCGCAGTGGTGCGGGCTGGACGTCCTGCGACCCGATCAGGTCGCGGCGCTGGCGCCGTGGCCGCAGCGGCCCCCGGTGGTGCACGGGCAGGAGCGGTACACCCTGGACGAGGCCGAGCTGGCGCTGCTGGCGGTGCTCGGCCAGGACGGCCGGGCCGGATATCCGGAGCTGGCCCGCGCCTCCGGGCTGTCGGAATCCACCGCGCGCCGCCGGGTGGACCGGCTGCGGGAGCTACGGGCGCTGTACTTCGACGTGGAGCTCGTCCCGTCGACCCTGGGCTTCGAGGCGGAGGCGACGCTGATGCTGACCGCTGCGCCGGCCCGGCTGGCGGAGGTGGGCGCGGCGCTCGCCGGGCATCCGGAGGTGCCGTTCGCGGCGGCGGTGACCGGCACGGCCAACCTGATGGCCGCGGTGGTGTGCCGGGACACCGACGCGCTGTACACGTACATGACCGAGCGGATCGGCGCGGTGCCCGGCATCCAGCACGTGGAGGTGATCCCGACCCTGCGCAACATCAAGCGGGCCGGGATGCTGGTGGAGGGCGGGCGGCTGGTCGACCTGCCGCCCGCCCCCTGAATCCCCGGATCCCCGGGGTCCCCGGGTCCGGGGGTCCCCGCCGCTAGCGCAGGAGTACGCCGTCTCCCGCGCCCGCGTCACCGGCCGTGTCGGTGTCCACCGGGGCCGCCACCAGCCCCAGTTCGGCCGGCGTGGCCAGCAGCGGGTGCGATGGCAGGACCCGCACCGTGTACCCGTAGGGCCCGGTGCGGTCGAGGGCGAGCGGGCCCTCGTACATCCAGCGCCCTTCCAGGTCGGGCCCGGCGGCCGGCTTGAGCGGGAAGGTCCGCCCGTCGCGGATCACATCCTGCGGGTCCACCCGGCCGGCGACGGCCTGGACCTCCACGTCCTCGGGGGTGAGTGCGTCCAGCGCGACCCGTACCCGCAGCGTGAGGGTGGCCCCCAGTTCGGCGGTGCCGCCCACGGGAGCCGCGGCCAGCGCCTCCACGTGCTCGACGGCGACCCGCGGCCAGGCCGCCCGGACCCGGCCCTTCCACGAGGCCAGGTCGCGCGCCGCATCCGGGTTCAGGGCCCGGTGGGCGCGCGCGGCCGGTGCGTACAGCCGCTCCACGTACTCCCGCACCATGCGGCCGGCGAGGACCTTGGGGCCGAGGGAGACGAGGGTGCGCCGGACCATCTCGATCCACCGCACCGGCAGTCCGCTGCGGCCCGTCCGGTCGTAGAACCGCGGCGCGACCCGGTCCTCGATCAACTCGTAGAGGGCATGGGCCTCCAGGTCGTCGCGCCGGTCCTCGTCGGAGCCGAGGCCGTCGGCCGTGGGAATGGCCCAGCCGAAGTCCGGCTCGAACCACTCGTCCCACCAGCCGTCCAGTACGGACAGGTTGAGGCAGCCGTTGAGCGCCGCCTTCATCCCGCTGGTCCCGCACGCCTCCAGGGGCCGCAGCGGATTGTTCAGCCAGACGTCGCAGCCCGGGTAGAGCTTCTGTGCCATGGCCATGCCGTAGTCGGGCAGGAAGACGATCCGGTGGCGCACCCGCGGGTCGTCGGAGAACCGGACCAGCTCCTGGACGAGCCGTTTGCCCCCGTCGTCGGCCGGGTGCGCCTTGCCCGCGACGACGATCTGCACGGGCCGGTCCGGGTCGAGCAGCAGCGCGCGCAGCCGTTCGGGGTCGCGCAGCATCAGCGTGAGCCGCTTGTACGAGGGCACGCGCCGGGCGAACCCGATGGTCAGGACGTCCGGGTCGAGTACGGAGTCCACCCAGCCGAGTTCGGCCTCGGCGGCCCCGCGCTGGAGCCACGAGGCCCGCAGCCGGTCGCGGACCTCCTGCACGAGCTGTTCGCGCAGCCCGCGCCGCAGGTCCCAGATGTCCTGGTCGGCGATGTCGGCGACCGCGTCCCAGCGCTGGGAGCCGCCCACCGACAGGGCGTCCTCGGTCCGTCCGGCGCCGATCTGGCGGGCGCCGAGACGGACGACCTCGGGTGCCACCCAGGTCGGGGCGTGGACCCCGTTGGTCACGGAGGTGATGGGCACGTCGGCCGGATCGAAGCCCGGCCACAGGCCGGCGAACATGCCCCGGCTGACCGCCCCGTGCAGGGTCGAGACCCCGTTGGCCCGCTGGGCCAGGCGCAGCCCCATCACGGCCATGTTGAACACCCCGGGGTCGCCGCCGGGGTAGGACTCGGCCCCCAGTTCCAGGATCCGGTCGACGGGCAGGGCGGCCAGTTCCGCGCCGGGCCCGAAGTGCCGGGCGACGAGGGCCTGCTCGAAGCGGTCGATGCCGGCGGGGACCGGGGTGTGCGTGGTGAACACGGTTCCGGCGCGAACCGCCTCGACGGCGGCCTCGAAGCCGAGCCCCTGTTCCCCTTCCAATTCCCTTATGCGTTCGAGTCCGAGGAAGCCGGCGTGTCCCTCGTTCGTGTGGAACACCTCGGGGTCGGGATGCCCGGTGATCCGGCAGTACGCGCGCACCGCGCGCACGCCTCCGATGCCGAGCAGCATCTCCTGGAGGAGGCGGTGGTCGCTGCCGCCGCCGTAGAGCCGGTCGGTCACCTCGCGGGCGCCGGCGTCGTTGTCCTCGACGTCGGAGTCCAGGAGCAGCAGCGGCACCCGGCCGACGCGGGCCTGCCAGATGTGGGCGTGCAGGGCGCGGCCGCCGGGCAGGCTCAGGGTCACCCGGGCCGGCGCCCCGTCCGTGTCCCGCAGCAGGGACACGGGGAGCTCGTTGGGGTCGAGGACGGGGTAGTGCTCCTGCTGCCAGCCGTCGCGGGAGAGGGACTGGCGGAAGTACCCGTGCCGGTACAGCAGCCCCACGCCGATGAGGGGGACGCCGAGGTCGCTGGCGGCCTTGAGGTGGTCCCCGGCGAGGATCCCGAGCCCGCCGGAGTACTGCGGTAGGGCGGCGGTGATCCCGAACTCGGGCGAGAAGTAGGCGATCCCGGCGGGAAGCGCGGTGCCGTCCTCATGGCTCTGGTACCACCTCCCGCCGTGGACGTAGTCGTCGAGGTCGGCGGCGATGACGGCGAGCCGGCGCAGGAAGCGGCGGTCGGCGGCCAGTTCTTCGAGCCGTTGGGCGGAGACGGAGCCGAGCAGCCGGACAGGGTCGCCGCCGGCGGCCTGCCAGCCCTCGGGATCGACGGATTGGAAGAGTTCGCGGGTCTCGGTATGCCACGACCAGCGCAGATTGCGCGCGAGGTCGGCGAGCGGCAGCAGTGGTTCGGGGAGTACGGGGCGCACGGTGAATCGACGGATAGCCTTCACGCGTTCCACCTTCGCAGGCAATTGCGGATCGAAGCGGTCGCACCACGCTGTGCGCCCGCGCATCACCCCGGGAAGGCTAGCCTCACCCCGCTCCGCCTGCCACGGTGCCGCCCGGAAGGCACGCGGCAGGAAGGTTCCTTCGAACCGTTCCGTGCGGACGGCGATGTGGATTCAGGACATTCCCGCGTCGCGGCAGGGCCGCCGGACCGTGCCGGGCGCATGTGAACCGGTACCGGAATTCCCCGGGAGGACCGTCCGAAGAGCCATTGCCACTTCGGGCAATCCACGCTCATCATCCCAAAACCATGGTCACCCGTGAGGCCTCCGAGGCCTGTGGGACGAGGGGTGTCACGACGTACATCCGGTAGTCCCAACCGACTTGACTGAGCCTCGGCGGATGTCGGCCAAGACCTTGGTCCGGGCCCCGCCACTACGTACGAGTAGTTAACCGAGCGCACGGATTGAGCGGGGCGAGAGTGGGCAGGGCTCCCCGCGTACACGCACGGCACCCCGCCCCACCACCTCTCCCGCCACCCGAGTGAACGCGGACAGGAGCGGCCATGCCCGCAGCCCAGCCGTCTTCTGAGCGGCTAGAAACAGAGCGAACAGAGCGTGCACGCCCGGCCGGTGTTCCGGCTGGGCTGTTGTCACCGAGCCCCGCGAACTGCCTCCAGGTGATCCCATCATGATCGGTCGCATTCCCGTGCTGGACGTCCGCCCCGCCGTCGACTGCGGGGCCAGACCCGCCAAGGCGGTCGTGGACGAGGTCTTCGAGATCTCCGCCACCGTGTTCCGCGAGGGCCACGACGCCGTCGCCGCCCACGTCGTGCTCCGCGACCCCAGCGGGCGGCTGCGGCCCCCCGCGCCCATGCGCGAGCTGGCGCCCGGCACCGACCGGTGGGGGGCGCGGGTCTGCGCCGACGTCGAGGGGAGGTGGACGTACACCGTCGAGGCCTGGAGCGACCCGGTCGGCACCTGGCAGGCGCACGCCGCCATCAAGATCCCCGCGGGCATCGACCCCGGGCTCACCCTGCTCGAAGGCGCCGAGCTCTACGAGCGGGCCGGCTCCCGGATCCCCAAGAAGGACGGGCGCGAGCACGTGCTGGCGGCCGCCGAGGCGATGCGCGACGAGGACCGACCGGTGTCGCTGCGCCACGCCGCCGCCCTCGCGACCCCGGTCCAGGCCGCGCTCGCGCGGCGCCCGTACCGGGAACTGGTCACGGCGTCCAAGGCCCTGCCGCTGGTCGTGGAGCGCAAGCGGGCCCTCTTCGGCTCCTGGTACGAGATGTTCCCGCGCTCCGAGGGCGCCGTCGTCGAACCCGGCGAACAGCCCGTGAGCGGCACCTTCCGCACCGCCGCCGAGCGGCTGCCGGCCATCGCCTCGATGGGCTTCGACGTGGTGTACCTGCCACCGATCCACCCCATTGGGAGTACGTACCGCAAGGGACCGAACAACACCCTTTCGGCTGGAAGTTGGGACCCGGGTGTGCCGTGGGCGATCGGCTCCACGGAGGGCGGCCACGACGCCGTCCACCCCGACCTCGGCACGATCGAGGACTTCGACGCCTTCGTCGCCCGCGCCCGCGAGCTGCGCATGGAGATCGCGCTGGACTTCGCGCTCCAGTGCTCCCCGGACCACCCGTGGGTGGAGAAGCACCCCGAGTGGTTCCGCCACCGGGCCGACGGGACGATCGCGTACGCCGAGAACCCGCCGAAGAAGTACCAGGACATCTACCCGATCCACTTCGACACCGACATGGCCGGGATCGTCGAGGAGACGGTCCGCATCCTGCGGTACTGGATGGAGCACGGGGTCCGCATCTTCCGGGTGGACAATCCGCACACCAAGCCGGTCGTCTTCTGGCAGAAGGTGATCGCGGACATCAACAAGTCCGATCCCGACGTGATCTTCCTGGCGGAGGCCTTCACCCGGCCCGCCATGATGCGCACGCTCGCCGCCGTCGGCTTCCAGCAGTCGTACACGTACTTCACCTGGCGCAACACCAAGGCCGAGCTGACCGAGTACATGACCGAGCTCGCGGACACCCGCTCGGCCTCCGTCATGCGGCCGAATTTCTTCGTCAATACGCCCGACATCCTCCACGAGTACCTCCAGCGGGGCGGCCGTCCGGCCTTCGAGGTGCGCGCCGTCCTGGCCGCCACCCTCTCCCCCACCTGGGGTGTCTACGCCGGGTACGAGCTGTGCGAGAACACCCCGGTCCGCGAGGGCAGCGAGGAGTACCTGAACTCCGAGAAGTACGAGTTCCGGCCGCGCGACTGGGCGGCCGCGGACCGCGAGGGCCGCACCATCGCCCCGCTGATCACCGCCCTGAACCGGCTGCGCCGGCGCAACCCCGCCCTTCAGCAGCTGCGCGACATCCATTTCCACACGACCGACAACGACCAGGTGATCGCCTATTCGAAGCACGCGGGCGCCAATTCCGTACTGGTGGTCGTCAACCTCGATCCGCACCACACCCAGGAGGCGACGGTCTCGTTGGACATGCCGGTACTCGGCCTCGACTGGCACGGGTCCCTCGCGGTGCGCGACGAGCTCACCGGCGAGACCTACCACTGGGGCAGGGCCAACTACGTGCGTCTGGAACCGGGCCGAGCGCCCGCGCACGTTCTGGCGGCTCTGCGACCGTCCCCGCCCACCGGAGGGTCACCCACCACATGATGATCAACGATCCCGTCCACGACACGTTCGAGGACACCCCCGCGAAGGACCGCGACCCCGACTGGTTCAAGCGGGCCGTCTTCTACGAGGTGCTCGTCCGGTCCTTCCACGACAGCAACGGCGACGGCGTAGGGGACCTGAAGGGGCTCACCGCCAAACTCGACTACCTCCAGTGGCTGGGCGTGGACTGCCTCTGGCTGCCGCCGTTCTTCGCCTCGCCGCTGCGCGACGGTGGCTACGACGTCTCGGACTACACCTCCGTGCTGCCCGAGTTCGGCGACCTCGCCGACTTCGTGGAGTTCGTGGACGCCGCGCACCACCGCGGCATGCGGGTGATCATCGACTTCGTCATGAACCACACGAGCGACCAGCACGAGTGGTTCCAGCAGTCCCGCAAGGACCCGGACGGGCCGTACGGCGACTACTACATGTGGGCCGACAACGACAAGCAGTACCAGGACGCCCGCATCATCTTCATCGACACCGAGACCTCGAACTGGACGTACGACCCGGTCCGCAAGCAGTACTACTGGCACCGGTTCTTCTCGCACCAGCCCGACCTCAACTACGAGAACCCGGCCGTCGTCGAGGAGATCGTCTCCGCCCTCCGCTTCTGGCTGGACCTCGGCATCGACGGCTTCCGCCTCGACGCCGTGCCCTACCTGTACGCCGAGGAGGGCACCAACTGCGAGAACCTGCCGCGCACCCACCAGCTCCTCAAGCGGGTGCGCGCCGAGATCGACGCGCACTACCCCGACACCGTGCTGCTCGCCGAGGCCAACCAGTGGCCCGAGGACGTCGTCGACTACTTCGGCGACTTCGCGTCCGGCGGGGACGAATGCCACATGGCCTTCCACTTCCCCGTCATGCCGCGCATCTTCATGGCGGTGCGAAGAGAGTCGCGCTACCCCGTCTCCGAAATCCTGGCCAAGACCCCGGCGATCCCGGACCGTTGCCAGTGGGGCATCTTCCTGCGCAACCACGACGAGCTCACCCTCGAAATGGTCACCGACGAAGAGCGCGACTACATGTACGCCGAGTACGCCAAGGACCCGCGGATGCGGGCCAACATCGGCATCCGGCGCCGGCTCGCCCCGCTCCTCGACAACGACCGCAACCAGATGGAGCTGTTCACCGCCCTGCTGCTGTCGCTGCCCGGCTCGCCGGTGCTCTACTACGGCGACGAGATCGGCATGGGCGACAACATCTGGCTCGGTGACCGCGACGGTGTGCGCACGCCCATGCAGTGGACCCCGGACCGCAACGCCGGTTTCTCCTCGTGCGATCCGGGCAGGCTGAACCTGCCGGTCATCATGGACCCCGTCCACGGGTACCAGGTCACCAACGTCGAGGCCGCGATGGCATCGCCCTCGTCACTGCTGCACTGGACCCGCAGGCTGATCGAGGTCCGCAAGGCCAACCCGGCGTTCGGCCTCGGTTCGTACACCGAACTGTCGTCGTCCAACCCGGCGGTGCTCGCCTTCCTGCGCGAGTACGGGGACGACCTGGTGCTGTGCGTGCACAACTTCTCGCGCTTCGCGCAGCCCACCGAACTGGACCTGAGGTCGTTCAACGGGCGGGTTCCGGTGGAGCTCACGGGTGACGTGCGCTTCCCGCCGATCGGCGAGTGGCCGTACCTGCTCACCCTCGCGGGTCACGGCTTCTACTGGTTCCGCCTGCGCAACGAGTAGCCGCCGGGTACGGGGTGGGCGCGCGAATGGGTCAATCGCCCGCCCCTGTACGGATCATCCTGACCCGACACTCGTACACCACCGGAGAAGCACTGACGCGATCCGGGACACTCTCCGCATTCTGTGACGGCCCGGGGAAAGGACGCGACGCCATGTCGGAGGCTGCATCCGCCGGGACGACCAGCACGACCGGACTCGGCCCTCTGGAGCCCATGCTGCGGGACTGGCTGCCGGTACAGCGCTGGTTCGCCGGCAAGGGCCGGCGCATCGGCCGGCTCCGGATGATCTCGGCGGCCGAGCTGCTGCCGCCGGGGTCCTCTCCCAGGCTGGTCCACCTGCTCCTGGACGTCGACGGCGACTGCTACCAGCTGCTGCTCGGCGTCCGCCCCGCACTGCCGCCGGCCCTGGCGCCCGCCCTGATCGGCCGCGCCGAGCAGGGCCCGTACGCCGGCCAGTGCGTCTACGAGGGGCTGGGCGACCCTCGGCTGGCGGCCCTGCTGCTGGAGCGGTTGCGCGCCCCCGGCACCCTCGGCCCGCTGCGGTTCGACCGCGACCCGATGGCGCTGATCCCGGCCGCGCTCACCCCCCGGCCGCTGTCCGGGGAACAGACCAACTCCTCGCTGATCTACGGGGATTCGTACATCCTGAAGGTGTTCCGCCGGGTCGGCCCGGGGGTCAATCCGGACCTGGAGCTGCCCAGGGCGCTGGCCGCCGCCGGATGCGCCCGCGTCCCCGCACCCGTCGCCTGGTACGAGGCCGCGCTGCCCGGTGGAGAACCGTTGACCCTGGGCGTGCTCCAGCCCTACCTGCGGGGCTCCGACGACGGCTGGCAGCTCGCGCTGCGCCGGCTGGGCGCCGGCGCCGACTTCACCGCCGAGGCGCACGCGCTGGGCCGGGCCACCGCCGAGGTGCACAGCGCGCTCGCCGACGCCCTGCCGACCGTCGCACTGGGCCCGGAGCAGACCGCCCGGCTCGCCTCGGGGATGACGGCCCGGCTGGCGGCCACCGCCCGCGAGGTGCCCGCGCTGCGGCCCTACGAGGCGGGGCTGCGGGGGGCGTTCGACGCGCTGGCCGCCTCCCGCGGCGCCGGGGTGCCCGCCCAGCGGATCCACGGCGACCTGCACCTGGGCCAGACCCTGCGGACCGCGGACGGCAGCTGGGCGCTGATCGACTTCGAGGGCGAGCCGGCCCGGCCGCTGGCCGACCGGCGCCGCCCCGAACCCGCGGTCCGCGACATCGCCGGGATACTGCGCTCGTTCGACTACGCGGCCCGCTCGCACCGGCCGTTCGCCCCCGCCTGGGCGGACGCCTGCCGGGCCGCCTTCTGCGAGGGCTACGCCCGCACCACCGGCCGCGACCCGCGCGAGGACCCCGTCCTGCTGCGCGCGTACGAGACCGACAAGGCGGTGTACGAGGCCCGTTACGAGTCCCGGCACCGCCCCGACTGGCTGCACGTCCCCATGGCCGCGATCCGGCGGCTCGCCGCCGGATCGGACCGGGGATTCGGCCGGACCCAGCCGGCTTCCGGGTCCGCCGCCCGCCCGGGCCAGTCCCACCGGCCCGGTCCCGCTCCCGCCGCGGGACCCGGGCCGGGGCCGGGGGCCGGCTCCGGACCCTCCGCCGGGTCCGGGCCGGGCTCCGGTCCCGGCGAAGGTCTCTCCTCCCTCTCCCCGCACCCCCGCCCGCAGCCGCCTAGGAGGCCGCACACGTGAGCCCCGCCCGTCAGTCACCGTCGACCACCCCGCCGTCCACGGCTCCGGCACCGGCACGGGCCGGGGGCCGCGGAACGCCAGCCCCGGCGGCGGCGCGCAAGGCCCCGCCGCCGCGCACCGGGCGGGCTCCCGCCCACGGGGTACGGCCGGCGCCCGCGCTCGGCGCCTGGGAGCGGGCCCGGCTGCTGGAGGGCCGCCACCACGACCCGCACGGGGTGCTGGGCGCCCGGACCCGGCGGGACGGAGTGGTCTTCCGCGTGCTGCGCCCGTACGCCAAGTCGGTCACCGTCGTCGCCAAGGGGCTGCGGGCCGAGCTGCTCCCCGACGGCGACGGGCTGTTCTCGGGGCTGCTGCCGCTGACCGGCGTGCCGGACTACCGGCTGCTGGTCGCGTACGACGGCGACGAGATCGAGGTGCACGACCCGTACCGGTTCCTGCCCGCGCTCGGCGAGCTGGACCTGCACCTGATCGGCGAGGGCCGGCACGAGGAGCTGTGGAAGGCCCTCGGCGCCCGGCCGATGGAACACCAGGGCGTGGCCGGCACCCGGTTCACGGTGTGGGCGCCGAACGCCCAGGGGGTGCGGGTCACCGGGGACTTCTCGTACTGGGACCCGACGGCCCACCCGATGCGCTCGCTGGGCGCGTCCGGGGTCTGGGAGCTGTTCCTGCCGGGGGTGGGCGAGGGCGCGCTGTACAAGTACGACATCACCCGCCCCGACGGCGGCCACACCCTGCGCGCCGACCCGATGGCCCGCGCCGCGGAGGTCCCGCCGGCCACCGCCTCGGTGGTCACCGCGTCCCACTACGAGTGGCAGGACGCGGAGTGGATGGCGCACCGCGGGGCCCGCCCGCCGCACCAGGCCCCCTTCTCGGTGTACGAGCTGCACCTGGCCTCCTGGCGGCCGGGGCTCTCGTACCGGCAGCTGGCCGAGCAGCTCCCCCCGTACGTCAAGGAGCTGGGCTTCACGCACGTGGAGCTGATGCCCGTCGCGGAGCACCCCTTCGGCGGCTCGTGGGGCTACCAGGTCACCGGGTACTACGCGCCGACCTCGCGGCTGGGCGGCCCGGACGACTTCCGGATGCTGGTGGACGCCCTGCACCGGGCCGGGATCGGCGTGATCGTCGACTGGGTGCCGGCCCACTTCCCGCGCGACGAGTGGGCGCTCGCGGAGTTCGACGGGCGGCCGCTGTACGAGCACCACGACCCGCGGCGGGCCGCGCACCCGGACTGGGGGACGCTGGAGTTCGACTACGGCCGCAAGGAGGTCCGCAACTTCCTCGTCGCGAACGCCGTGTACTGGTGCGAGGAGTTCCACGTGGACGGGCTGCGCGTGGACGCGGTGGCCTCGATGCTCTACCTGGACTACTCGCGCGGCGAGGGCGAGTGGGCGCCTAACGAGCACGGCGGCCGGGAGAACTGGGACGCGGTGGCGATGCTCCAGGAGATGAACGCGACGGTGTACCGGCGCTGCCCGGGCGTGGTGACGATCGCGGAGGAGTCCACGGCCTGGGAGGGCGTGACCCGGCCGACGGACGCGGGCGGGCTGGGCTTCGGTCTGAAGTGGAACATGGGCTGGATGCACGACACGCTGCGCTACGCGTCGAAGGACTCGGTGCACCGCAAGTACCACCACCACGACATGACGTTCGGGATGGTCTACGCGTACAGCGAGAACTACGTGCTGCCGATCTCGCACGACGAGGTGGTGCACGGCAAGCGCTCGCTGGTGTCGAAGATGCCCGGCGACTGGTGGCAGCAGCGGGCCATACACCGTGCGTACCTGGGCTTCATGTGGGCCCACCCCGGCAAGCAGCTGCTGTTCATGGGGCAGGAGTTCGCCCAGGGCTCGGAGTGGTCGGAGGCGCACGGGCCGGACTGGTGGCTGCTGGACTCCTCGTACACGGCGGCCGCCGACCACCGGGGCGTGCGCGATCTCGTGCGCGACCTGAACCGGACGTACGCGGCGACCCCCGCGCTGTGGGAGCGCGACAGCGTGCCGGAGGGCTTCGCCTGGGTGGAGGCGGACGCGGCGGAGGACAACGTCTTCGCGTTCCTGCGGTACGCGAAGGACGGCTCGCAGCTCCTGTGCGTGTCGAACTTCTCGCCGGTGGTGCGGCACGACTACCGGATCGGCGTCCCGGAGGAGGTGCCGTGGTGGCGGGAGGTCCTGAACACGGACTCGGAGCAGTACGGCGGCAGCGGCGTGCGCCATCCGCAGCCCCTGCGGCCCGAGCCCGTGCCCGCGCAGGGCCGCCCGGCGAGCCTGCGCATGACGCTCCCGCCGCTGGCGACGGTCTGGCTCAGGCCATGACGCCGGTGACCTCTTCGAGCTCCTGAAGCAGCTTGCGCTTGGCGCGTGCGCCGACCATCTGCTTCACGGGCTCGCCGTCGCGGAAGACGAGCAGGGTCGGCATGGACAGCACCCCGTACCGGACGACGGTGGCGGGGTTGCCGTCCGCGTCGATCTGCACGACCTTGAGGTGCTCGGCCTGTTCGGCGGCGACCGCGGACAGCACGGGCGCGAGCTGCCGGCAGGGCCCGCACCAGTCGGCGGTGAATTCGACGAGGACGGGCCGGCCCCGCTCGGCGAGCACCTCCGCATCGAAGTCCCGGTCGGTCACTTCGGCGACACCCTTGGCGTGGATCATCTTTCCTCTCCCCTTCTCACGGTCCGGTCATTTCACAGCGCGGCGCGGCCGCCTCCCCGGCGGCGTCCTCGGCGGCGGCGAGCTGCCGCGCGACCTGCTCCCGTACGTCGGCCAGCTGGCCGATCAGCCCGTCGAGCTCGGCGAGCTTGCGCCGGTACACGGCCAGGGACGCGGGACAGGAGTCCCCGGCGGGGTGGCCGGCGCGCAGGCAGTCGACGAACGGGCGGGTCTCCTCCAGCTCGAAGCCGAAGTCCTGGAGCATGCGGATCTGGCGCAGCAGCCGCAGGTCGTCCTCGTCGTACGTGCGGTAGCCGTTGCCTGCGCGGCGTGCGGGCAGCAGTCCGCGCGATTCGTAGTACCGCAGGGTCCGCGTGCTGGTTCCGGCCCGCTCCGCCAGTTCGCCGATTCGCATGGCCCGACCGTAAGCCTTGACGCCGACGTCAAGGCAAGGCGTGAAGGCGGGCGGGGCGGGGCCCTCGCCACCCCCGTGGGCGAGGGCCCTCCGCCATGGATCACGCAGGCGCCGGGAGGCCGGTTCAGGCCGGGGTGGGGAAGAACCGTGAACATCGTGCGCGGGGGTATCGCAGCGGCCGGCGGGAACCGTAGGCTTGGAAGTGGATCTAGAGGCGCTCCGATTACCGGACGGTCGCCGGGAAACCCGCCCAAAGCGCCGAACTCCGTAGGACTTTCCTACGAGTTCCTGGCTTGTTTGAACGGTCTGTAGTCGCCATGCCTTGGGCACTCCTACGGTGTGCCCTGTGCACTCCAGCCCTCCCTTCAATGCCCCCGCCGCGCGGCGCCTGCGCGCGGCCCTGGGCATGGCTCCCGGTCATGTCGCCTATGGCCTGCGCGCCCAGTACGGACTGATCGTCGAGCCCGAGACCGTGATGGCCTGGGAGCGCGGCGAGATATCGCCGACTTCCGCCGAGCTGACGGCGCTCGCGGGCGTGCTCTGGTGCGCCCCCGGGGAGCTGCTCGCCGAGCCGGTGACCCTGCGGGAGCACCGGATGGCCCGGGGCATGGCCGCGGACGAGCTGGCCCGGCGGATCGGGCTGGAGACGAACGCGTACCAGAAGATGGAGGACACCGGGCGCTGGAAGGGCAACGAACGGCAGTCGGTGGCCCTGGCGCAGGTGCTCGGGCTGTCGCTGGCGCAGTTCGTGGCGGCGACGGGCAAGCAGGAGGAGCTCGCGGAGATCCTGCGCAGCGCCGTCACCACGCGCTGGCAGGCGTACGTGAAGCCGCTGGCGAAGCTGCTGCCGGTGCCCAGGCAGCACCTGGAGCCGGTCCTGGAGCGGCTGCACGGGGACTACCAGTCGACGATGGTGGCCACCTTGAGCTGGGGCGGCGCCGCGGGGGAGGCCGCCACGGGCGACGCGGGCCGGGAGTTCCTGGCCGACATCGTGGCCCGCTTCTGGGCCTACGCCGGAGGCGCCCGTTAGACGCCGTCGGACACGGCCCCCGCGCGGACGGGCAGCCCCGCCGGGGTCCGCGGAGGGACGCGGGCGGGGCCGCCCGGCTGCGGAACCCCCGGCCGTGCGTCCCGCCCGGGTGCGGCGGGGGTCCGGGGCGGGGCGGGTCAGAAGACCGACTCGGCCTCGTACATGCGGTCGTCCGGGACCGTCTTCAGTTCGGTGACGGCGTGCGCCAGCGGGGCCATCACGATGTCGGTGCCGCGCAGGGCGGTCATGTTGCCGAAGTCTCCGCGGTGGACGGCCTCCACGGCGTGCCAGCCGAAGCGGGTCGCGAGGACGCGGTCGTACGCGGTGGGGGTGCCGCCGCGCTGGACGTGGCCCAGGATGACCGGGCGGGCCTCCTTGCCCAGGCGGTGCTCCAGCTCGACGGCGAGGCGGTTGCCGATGCCGGCGAAGCGCTCGTGGCCGTACGCGTCGATCTCGCCCTTCTCGTAGGGCATGGAGCCCTCGGCCGGGTGCGCGCCCTCGGCGACGCAGATGACGGCGAACTTCTTCCCTCGGGAGAACCGTTCCTCCACCATCTTCACCAGGGCGTCCACCTCGAAGGGGCGCTCCGGCAGGCAGATGCCGTGGGCGCCGCCGGCCATGCCGGACTCCAGGGCGATCCAGCCCGCGTGCCGGCCCATGACCTCGACGACCATCACGCGCTGGTGGGATTCGGCGGTGGTCTTGAGGCGGTCGATGGCCTCGGTGGCGACCATGACGGCGGTGTCGAAGCCGAAGGTGCGGTCGGTGGAGGAGATGTCGTTGTCGATGGTCTTCGGCACGCCGACGACCGGCATCCCGGCGTCCGACAGCATCCGGGCCGCGGTCAGGGTGCCCTCGCCGCCGATCGGGATGAGCGCGTCGATGCCGTAGCGCGTCGCCAGTTCGTGCGCGTGCTCGGCGGCCTCGTGCAGTCGTGCGCGCTCCATGCGGGCCGAACCGAGAATCGTGCCGCCGCGGGCGAGAATGCCGCTGACGGCATTGATGTCGAGGGGGCGGTGGTGGCCGTCCAGGAGGCCCTTGAAGCCGTCCTCGAAGCCGATGACTTCGTCGCCGTGGCCGACGACGGCGCGGTGCACGACCGAACGGATGACAGCGTTCAGGCCCGGGCAGTCGCCGCCTGCGGTGAGAACTCCGATACGCATCGTGCTGTGTCTCCTGCTCCTGGTCGTACCGGGCCGTACGCGTGCGGGCGGACGGCCGTACATCGGAAGGCGTCATGGTGAAGCCTGTCCGATTGTTCCACGGGCCGGCGGAACGGTGCGTTCCGCGGTGCTCCGCACGCCGGGCCCTCCGGGCCTTGCTGACGGGCCTTTCCCGGCGGGCGCCCTATCTGGCCGCCGGGGTATTGTCAAGAGGCCAGGCCCACCCCGACGGGGGAAAAAGCACACATCCACACGATGGGACGGAGAACCCGCGTGACGCGCAGCGTGTACGTGACCGGTATCGAGCGGGGGGACGGCCGGCAGGTCGTCGAGCTGGGAATCATGGAGCTGCTGACCCGCCAGACGGCGCGGGTCGGCGTCTACCGCCCGTTGCTCCACGATGCGCCGGACCGGCTCTTCGACCTGCTCAGGGCCCGCTACCGGATCGAGCAGGACCCCCGGACCGCGTACGGCATGGAGTACCACGAGGCCTCCGCCATCCTGGCCGAGAAGGGCGTCGACGAGCTGGTGTCCCGGCTGGTGGACCGCTACCACCTCCTCGCGCGCGACTACGAGGTCATGCTCGTCCTCGGCACCGACTACGCCGATACCAACCTCCCCGACGAGCTGGCGCTGAACGCGCGCCTCGCCAATGAGCTGGGGGCCGTCGTGGTGCCCGTCGTCGGCGGCACCAAACACCCCGCCGAGGCCGTGCGCGCCGAGGCGCAGAGCGCCTTCCGCGCGTTCGAGAGCCTCGGCTGCCACGTCGTCGCGATGGTCGTCAACCGGGTGGCCGGGGAGGACCGGGACGCGATAGCCGAGCGGCTGGCCGCCCGGCTGCCCGTGCCCTGCTACGTGCTGCCGGACGACAAGTCGCTCTCCGCCCCGACCGTCGCCCAGATCACCCGGGCGCTCGGCGGCGAGGTGCTCCTCGGCGACGACGCCGGGCTGGCCCGCGACGCCGTGGACTTCGTCTTCGGCGGCGCCATGCTGCCGAACGTCCTGAACGCCCTGACCCCCGGCTGCCTGGTCGTCACCCCCGGGGACCGCGCCGACCTGGTCATCGGGGCGCTGGCCGCGCACGCCTCCGGCACCCCGCCGATCGCCGGTGTGCTGCTGACGCTGAACGAGCGGCCGGGCCCGGACATCCTGACGCTGGCCTCGAAGCTGGCACCCGGCACGCCGGTGGTGTCGGTGGCCGGCAACAGCTTCCCGACCGCCGCCGAACTGTTCTCGCTGCAGAGCCGCTTGAACTCCGCGACCCCGCGCAAACTGGAGACCGCGCTCGGCCTGTTCGAGCGGCACGTGGACACCGCCGAGCTGCGCGGGCTGCTGTCGGTGGCCCGCTCCGAGCGCGTCACGCCGATGATGTTCGAGCACGAGCTTCTGGAGCGGGCCCGCTCCGAGCGGCGCCGCGTGGTGCTGCCCGAGGGCACCGAGGAGCGGGTGCTGCGCGCCGCGGACGTGGTGCTGCGCCGCGGGGTCTGCGACCTGACCCTGCTGGGCGACGAGCAGGCGATCCTGAAGAAGGCCGGCGACCTGGGCGTCGACATCTCGGGCGCCCAGCTCATCGACCCCGCGACCTCCCCGCTGCGGGAGCGTTTCGCCGAGTTCTACGCGCAGGCCCGCGCCCACAAGGGCATGACCGTCGAGCTGGCCCTCGACGTCGTCGCCGACGTCAACTACTTCGGCACCCTGATGGTCCAGGAAGGCCTGGCCGACGGCATGGTCTCCGGCTCGGTGCACTCCACCGCCGCGACGATCCGCCCCGCCTTCGAGATCATCAAGACGAAGCCAGACGCGTCCATCGTCTCGTCGGTCTTCTTCATGTGCCTGGCCGACCGGGTCCTCGTCTACGGCGACTGCGCGGTCAACCCGGACCCGGGTGCCGAGCAGCTCGCCGACATCGCCGTGCAGTCGGCGGCGACCGCGGCCGCCTTCGGCGTCGAGCCGCGGATCGCGATGCTCTCGTACTCGACCGGCACCTCGGGCAGCGGCGCGGACGTCGACAAGGTCCGCAAGGCCACCGAGATCGTCCGTGCGCAGCGCCCCGACCTGGCCGTCGAGGGCCCGATCCAGTACGACGCGGCCGTCGAGCCCTCGGTCGCCGCGACGAAGCTGCCCGGGTCGGACGTGGCCGGGCGCGCGAGCGTGCTGATCTTCCCGGACCTGAACACGGGCAACAACACCTACAAGGCCGTGCAGCGCTCGGCGGGCGCCGTCGCGGTCGGCCCGGTGCTCCAGGGGCTGCGCAAGCCGGTCAACGACCTCTCGCGCGGCGCGCTGGTGCAGGACATCGTCACCACCGTGGCGATCACCGCGATCCAGGCGCAGGGTACGCGGACCGTGCCGGGCCCGAGCGCCTGATCCCCGCCGCCCGGATCCCGCCGCCCGAACCCCGCCGCCCGAATCCCGCCGAGCCCCCGCCCGAGCCCCCGCCCCGGGCCCTCGCCCCGGGCCCTCGCCCCGAAGGAAAGACCCTCATCGTGACCACCGCATCACGCGTACTCGTCCTCAACTCCGGCTCCTCGTCGGTGAAGTACCAGCTGCTCGACATGGCGGACTCCGCCCGCCTGGCCGTCGGCCTGGTGGAGCGGATCGGCGAGCAGGCATCGCGGCTCGTCCACGAACCGCTGACCGGCCCGGGCGCCGGGAGCGGCAAGCGCGAGCGGCTCGGTGCGATCCCGGACCACGAGGCGGCGCTCCGGGCCGTCGCGCAAGAGCTCGCGGCCGACGGGCTGGGCCTGGACTCCCCCGAACTGGCGGCCGTCGGGCACCGCGTGGTGCACGGCGGGATCCGGTTCACGCAGCCGACGGTGATCGACGACGAGGTGCTGGCGGCGATCCGGAGCCTGATCCCGCTCGCCCCGCTGCACAATCCGGCGAACGTGACCGGCATCGAGGTGGCGCGCTCGCTGCGCGCGGACCTGCCCCAGGTGGCGGTCTTCGACACGGCGTTCCACTCGACGATGCCGGACTACGTGGCCCGGTACGCGATCGACGCCGCGACGGCCGACAAGTACGCCATCCGGCGGTACGGGTTCCACGGCACCTCCCACGCGTACGTCTCGCGGGCGACGGCGGCGCTGCTGGGCAAGGCGGCACAGGACGTGAACGTGATCGTGCTGCACCTGGGCAACGGGGCCTCGGCCTCGGCGGTCCGCGGCGGGGTGTGCGTGGAGACGTCCATGGGCCTGACCCCGCTGGAGGGTCTGGTCATGGGGACCCGTTCGGGCGACCTGGATCCGGCGGTCGTCTTCCACCTGGCGCGGGTGGGCGGCTTCTCGGTGGATGAGATCGATTCGCTCCTGAACAAGAAGAGCGGTCTCCTGGGCCTGTGCGGCGACAACGACATGCGCGAGGTGCTGCGGCGGGCGGGCGAGGGCGACGAGTCGGCGCGGCTCGCCTTCGCGGCGTACGTACACCGTCTGAAGAAGTACATCGGCGCCTACTCGGCGGTCCTCGGCCGGGTGGACGCGGTGGCGTTCACGGCGGGGGTCGGGGAGAACGCGCACCAGGTCCGGGAAGCTGCCATCGACGGCCTCGCGGAGCTGGGGCTCGCCCTGGACCCGCAGGCCAATGCGGTGCGCTCCCCGCAGCCGCGGCTGGTGTCGCCGGACGGCGCACGGGTGGCCGTCGCCGTGGTCCCGACGGATGAGGAACTGGAGATCGCCACCCAGGCGTACGCGTTGGTTACCGGCTAGTCACTTGGACTTTCCACCAGACGGAATATTCCGCTACGAAACAAACCGATAGGATCCGCTCCATGCGCCGTTCCAAAATCGTCTGCACGCTGGGCCCCGCCGTCGACTCGTATGAGCAGCTGAAAGCGCTCATCGAGGCAGGTATGAACGTGGCCCGATTCAACTTCAGCCACGGATCCCAGGCAGAACACCAGGAGCGGTACGACCGCGTCCGGAAGGTCTCCGAGGACACCGGGCGCGCGGTCGGCGTCCTCGCCGACCTCCAGGGCCCCAAGATCCGTCTGGAGACCTTCGCCGAGGGTCCCGTCGAGCTGGTGCGCGGTGACGAGTTCACCATCACCACCGAGGACGTCCCGGGCGACAAGTCCGTCTGCGGCACCACCTACAAGGGCCTGCCGGGCGACGTCGCCAAGGGTGACCAGATCCTGATCAACGACGGCAACGTCGAGCTGCGGGTGACCGAGGTCGAGGGCCCCCGCGTCAAGACCATCGTCATCGAGGGCGGTGTCATCTCGGACCACAAGGGCATCAACCTGCCGGGTGCCGCCGTGAACGTCCCCGCCCTGTCGGAGAAGGACGTCGACGACCTCCGCTTCGCCCTGCGGATGGGCTGCGACATGGTCGCCCTGTCCTTCGTCCGCGACGCCAACGACGTCAGGGACGTCCACAAGGTCATGGACGAGGAGGGCCGCCGGGTCCCCGTCATCGCCAAGGTCGAGAAGCCGCAGGCCGTCGAGAACATGGCCGCCGTGGTCGACGCCTTCGACGCGGTCATGGTGGCCCGCGGCGACCTGGCCGTCGAGTACCCGCTCGAAAAGGTCCCGATGGTCCAGAAGCGGCTCATCGAGATGTGCCGCCGCAACGCCAAGCCGGTGATCGTCGCGACCCAGATGATGGAGTCGATGATCACCAACTCCCGCCCGACGCGCGCGGAGGCGTCCGACGTCGCCAACGCGATCCTCGACGGCGCGGACGCGGTCATGCTGTCGGCCGAGTCCTCGGTCGGCGCCTACCCGATCGAGACCGTCAAGACGATGTCGAAGATCGTCACGGCGGCCGAGGAGGAGCTCCTCTCCAAGGGCCTCCAGCCGCTGGTCCCGGGCAAGAAGCCCCGCACCCAGGGCGGCTCCGTCGCCCGCGCGGCCTGCGAGATCGCGGACTTCCTCGACGGCAAGGCCCTCATCGCCTTCACCCAGTCCGGGGACACGGCCCGCCGCCTGTCGCGCTACCGCGTGAGCCAGCCCATCCTCGCCTTCACCACCGACGTCAACACCCGCAACCAGCTCACGCTGAGCTGGGGCGTCGAGTCGTACATCGTCCCGCACGTGGACACCACCGACGCGATGGTCGACCTGGTGGACGGCGAGCTGTCCAAGCTGGGCCGCTACAACGACGGCGACACCATGGTCATCACCGCCGGCTCGCCCCCCGGCGTCCCGGGCACGACCAACATGGTCCGCGTCCACCACCTGGGCGGCCGGCCCCAGGCCTGACCCGGCCCCGCGTGACTCTGCCGCACAGAGACCGAGGGCGGCACCCCGCATCCCGGAAGGGATGCGGGGTGCCGCCCTCGGTGCGTTGCGGCGGGTGCGGCTACTCCGGCGGGCCGACGTAGTTGTGCAGGCCCGGGACCGTGAGGTTGCCGCCGAACTGGCCGGCCTGGACGACCTTGACGTTCGTGAAGAACGCGAACGGGACGTTCAGGGGCGGCGGGCTGTTCGGGGTGAACTCGATCGGGATGAGGCCGAAGAGGTTGCCCTTGAGGCTCTCGGTGTACATCGTCACCGTGCCGCCGCGGATCCTGGACGTCGAGCCGGGGCGGGACTTCAGGTGCGCGACGTTCCCGGTCGTGCCGACCGTCTGGTACAGGTCCTTGATGTCCAGCGAGTCCGCCGTGAACTTCAGGACCTTCTTCGTCCTGCCGCCCGCAGTCTTCACCTCGACGATGCCGTGGTAGTCCAGGCCGTAGAGGGTCAGCAGCGAACTGTCGAGGTACCAGGGCTCGTCCGGCAGGAGCGGGATGCCCGGCTCCATCTGGGCGTCGGCCAGCGCCTTGGCGTCGTACGTCGGGCAGGGGAAGGGCTGCTTCCCGTCCGCGTCCTTCGACTCCTCGGGCTTCGGCTCGTCCTCGGCCGCGGTCTTGCCCGTCTCGTCCTTCGGGGTCTTCGCGGTGTCCTTGACGTCCTGGGACAGCTCCTTGACGTCGACCCCGGCCTTCTTCGCCGCGTCGCGGATCGCGTCCTTGGACGGGTCCGGGGCGGGCGCGGCGGGAGCGGACGGGGGTGTGGCCGCCGTCTTGGACGGTGCGGGCGCCGGAGTCTGCGCGGGCACGGGTGTGGCCGGCGGGTGCAGGGGGGCCGTGATGCCGTCGACGACGCCCTTGAGCTTGTCGCCGATGCCCAGCGGGTCCAGCGGGTTCGCCGCCCTGGACTCGGACGGCGTGGCGGCCGGAGCCGGGGCCGACGGGGCGGTCTGCTTCGACTGGGTGCTCGCCGCGGACCCGGCCGGGGTACCGGCCGACGGCTTCGCGGGCGGCGGGGTGACGCCGGGCTTCGGCGCCTTCGACGCGCCGGGCGAGGGCGTCGCGGTCGGCGACGAGCTCGGCGAGGGCGAGGTCGAGGTGGACGGGCTCGGGGAGGCCGACTCCGCGGGGGCGTCGGAGCGCGTCACGCACGGTCCGGGCGCGAAGGGGATCTCCTCGTCGGCCAGGGCCAGCTTCGGCGCCATGCCCATCCCGACGAACACGGCCGTCGGCATGGCGGCCAGCGCCATCGTCTTGCCGACGGGTATCTGGATCTTGTTCAGCAGCGACTTCCGGGGCGCGGCGTGCCGCGGACCCCTTCGTTCACGGGACTCTGCGCTCGGGGTCACGTCCCGCTGCGTCTCGTCACCCCGCACTGTTCCTCCCGCCATCGGCGTGGGCAGTCGTCTCGGTCGCGTAAGCCGTTTCCGTGTCGCGGGCGCCCTGCGGCTGCGGCTCCTGCGCGTCCTCCGGCTTGCCCGGCGCCCACGACAGGGCGAGGGCTCCGCCGATCAGGGAGAACAGGAAACCGAGGAAGAAGCCGCCCAGGTTGGACACCGGCAGGGAGACCAGGGCGAGGAGGATCGACGCCACACCGGCGAAGACCCGGATGCCCTGCTGGAACCAGAGCGCCACGCCGAGGGTCATCAACAGGACGCCGATGATCAGCGAGCCCGCCCCCGCGGTCGTCGCCATGGCGATGGTGATGTTGCCCAGCCGGAGGTCCGCGTAGGGGAAGTACGCGATGGGGACACCGCCGATGAGAGTGAAGAGTCCCGCCCAGAAGGGCCGGACACCCCTCCAGGCGCGGAAGCGGTAGTACACCACGGTGAGCCAAGAGTCGTCTGCGGCGCGAACCGGGGCCTGGGGGTTCATGGACAACAGCTCCCTGGAAACGGTGGTACGGAGAACTACGTGGAGCCCGGTGGGACGGGCGGCGGCCACGGCCGCCGCCCGCCCCCACCGTTCACCTGCCGGGACGGATTACTTCTCGTCCTGGTAGCACGGCTGGTCGCCGCTCAGCAGGCGCAGCTTGAGGTCGGGCAGCGTGAAGGTGCCCGCCGTCGTCGCCCAGGCCTTCTGGCGCACGTTCGTCAGGACGGCCTTCTTGGCGCGCTGCGAGAACAGGGCACCGCTGGCCACCGTGCCGGCCTGCGGCGCGGTCGGGTGCTTGTCGTCCGCCGCGGCGCCGACCGCGACACCGATGTCCAGGTCGCTGAACGTGGCGTCGGTGTCGAGCTCCGCAACATCCAGGTAGATGTTGTCGGCGACGGCCGGCTTGCCCTTGTTGCCCGTCCGCAGCTGCATCGTGATGTTGCCGAGGCCCGGAATCGGGGTCACCAGCGACTGGCACATGTTGGTGATCTCGGCGTGGCGGAACCCGGAGATGGTGACCGGGTGCGCCGCGTCCTTGCCGTCGAGGCCCTTGCCCTTGGCGACGCTGCCGTACTGGAGCAGGTCGTCACCGTCGAGCTTGTCGGCCGAGACCTTGAAGTCCTGGCCGGACACGCTGAAGGACGCCGCGAGGGCACCCTGCGCCAGACCCACACCGACCGCGGCGGTGGCCGCGATGCTCGGCACCATGACGAGCGCGAAGCGCTTCCATCTGGTCCCGCCACGAACCTGAGAACTCATTATTCGTTCCTCCTTCTCGGACGTACATCTCCGGTCCGGGCCGTACCCGTCCTGGGATGGGAGAAGTGCTACGTCCTCGGGAAGGAGCGCAGGCGGCCGAGCCGCGGCACAGCCGCGTCCGATACACCGGCGTTCACCCCCGAGCGACAACCACTGGGTCACGCGTTCGCGCAACCAGGAGGACAGGCTCCGCCGGTGCGGCGAAGACCCCCCTGTCCTGCGGCCGGTGCCACTGCCACCGGCCGGCCCGGTGGGGACCCTCCGCCGCGGCTCCGGATGAGCGGCTCTGCGGGAAGGACCGAGCGTCGCCGATCGTGGTCCATTCCAGGCCGGGGCACAAGGGGGTTCGTTACTGGCGGGTAACGGCAAGATAACCGGGTATCGACCCGGCGCCATCGGGCGACGACGCAGGGTGCCACCATGGGCCACGACAGATCGTGGGATTTACGAACACACCGGACAGTTCACGGGGTTCTATTTACTGCGAGTAACAGCAGCTGCATTTACCAAGTTTTGGCAAAGTGCGGCTGCTGTTTATCTGCGTGTCAACAAATCGCCGGTCGCCCGCCGGCCTCCCGGGCGCTTCCGGATGAGCCCCGGCAGCCGCCCCGGCGGGCGACCGGCGCGGGCCCTAGAACAGCACCCGCGCGAGCGCCGTACGCGCCGCCGCCACCCGGGGGTCGTCGGCGCCGATGACCTCGAACAGTTCCAGCAGCCGTACCCGTACGGCGTCCCGGTCGGAGCCGGCCGTCACCCGGACCGTGTCCACCAGGCGCCCGAAGGCGTCCTCCACGTGACCGCCGACCAGGTCCAGGTCCGCGGCGGCGATCTGGGCCGCCGGGTCCTGGGGCTTCTCGGCCGCCGCGGCGCGGACCGCCTGCGGGTTCATGTCCCTGACCCGCGCGAGGAGCTCGGCCTGGGCCAGGCCCAGCCTGGCCTCGGTGTTGGCCGGGTCGTCCGCCAGCACGTTCTTGTACGCCTGCACCGCGCCGCCCAGGTCACCGGCGTCCAGCGCGACGACGGCCGCCTCGAGCAGCGCGTCGTACGGGCCCGCCGGGGCCTCGGCCTCGGCGGCCGGGCCGCCCGCGGGGCCCTCGGCGTCCGGGTCCACCTCGATGCCGATGATCCCGAAGCGCTCCTCGGCGACCTGGACCAGCTGCGCGAGGGTCGCGCGGATCTCCTGCTCGGGGGCCACGCCCTGGAACAGCGGCAGCACCTGGCCCGCGACCACGGCGAACACGGCCGGGATGCCCTGGATCTGGAACTGCTGCATCAGCATCTGGTTGGAGTCGACGTCGACCTTCGCCAGCAGGAGACGGCCGTTCGCCTCGACCGTCAGGCGCTCCAGCAGCGGGCTGAGCTGCTTGCACGGCTCGCACCACTCGGCCCAGAAGTCCAGGATGACCGGCACCTCGGCGGAGAGCTGGAGGACGTCGCGCTCGAAGCCGGCCTCGTCGACGTCGATCACGAGCGCGGACGGCGGCACCGCACCGGCGGACGCGGGCGCGCCGCCCTCGGCGACCTGCCGGGCCGCTTCGGCACGGGCCTGCTCGGCCTTGGCCTTGGCCTCGCCGGCCGCCTTCACCGCGGCGAGGTCGACGACGCCGCTCATGGACATGTTTCTGGGCTGCATGCGTACATCCTCCCCCGTGTGTGCGCGCCGACGAAAAAGATCGGCCGAAAAGCCCTCTCGCCCGCGTCGGGCCGATCGTGTGTGCGGTGTTCGTGTGGTCCTGGCGCCGGGTCCCCACCTGGCGCCGGTAGCTCTTCGCGTGGTTGTCGCTCTTACGCTACGAGCCGTAGCGTAACTCCCCGCACCCGTTCGCGCCCCGTGATCTCAACCACAGCATTGCGCGGGCCGCCGGTTCCGCTACTGACGGGTATGGTCTCGGCCATGCGCAACGCCAGCTCCCCGACCGGACGCACCGGCCGACCCCGCAGCGCCGCCGCGGACGCCGCGATCCTCGCCGCGACGCGGGACGCGCTGGTCGAGCTGGGCTGGTCGAAGCTGACGATGGGCGACGTCTCGACCCGGGCCGGGGTCGCCAAGACCACCCTCTACCGCCGCTGGGCGGGCAAGAACGAGCTCGTCGTGGACGCCGTCGCGGAGCTCTTCGACTCCCTCGAACTCCCCGACCGCGGCTCCCTCGAAGCCGACATAGAGGATGTGGTCCTCCAGTTCGCGGCGCTGCTGCGGCGCCCGGAGGCCCGTACGGCCCTGATGGCGGTCGTCGCCGAGTCCACCCGGGACGAGGCCCTGCGCGACCGGATCCGGTCGGCGATCGTGGACCGGCAGAAACGTCTCGTCGTACTGGGCCGCGAACGGGCCCAGGCCCGCGGCGAACTCCCGTACGAGGAGGACGAGGAGCTGGCCTGCCGGACCACCGACCTGATCTTCGACGTGATCGCGGGCACGGTGGTCCACCGGGCGCTGGTCAGCGCGGAGCCGGTGGACGAACTCTGGGTGGCCACGTTCACGGCCCTGCTGATGCACGGCCTCCAGGGCCCGGCCCCCGGCTGACGCGGGCCCGCGGGAAAAGGCCCGCGGGAAAAACGGATCGGCCGGCCGCGACCGCCCCGTCGGGGGCTGCCACGGCCGGCCTGAATCCGGAGGAAGTGCCCTCTTCGGGACACGGCCTAGAAGCCGGGCGGCTCCGTGTAGACGCCCCACTCGTCGCGCAGCACATTGCAGATCTCGCCGAGCGTGGCCTCGGCGCGCACCGCGTCGAGCATCGCCGGGATCATGTTCGACCCGTCGCGGGCGGCGGCCAGCATCGCGTCCAGCGAGGACTTCACCCTCGCGTCGTCGCGCCGCTCCTTGCGCGCGGCCAGGTGCTCCACCTGTACGCGCTCCACCTCGTGGCTGACGCGCAGGATCTCCAGGTCCCCGGTCACGGAACCGTGGTGCACGTTGACGCCGACGACCCGCTTGTCGCCCTTCTCCAGGGAGCGCTGGTACTGGAAGGCCGACTCGGCGATCTCGCCGGTGAACCAGCCGTCCTCGATGCCGCGCAGGATGCCCGAGGTGATCGGCCCGATCGGGTGCTGACCGTCCGGGTGGGCGCGCAGGCCGCGCTCCTTGATCTGGTCGAAGATCTTCTCGGCGTCGGCCTCGATGCGGTCGGTGAGCTGCTCCACGTACCAGGAACCGCCCAGCGGGTCGGCCACGTTGGCCACCCCGGTCTCCTCCATCAGGACCTGCTGCGTGCGCAGCGCGATCTCGGCCGCCTGCTCGCTGGGCAGCGCGAGGGTCTCGTCGAGGGCGTTGGTGTGCAGCGAGTTGGTGCCGCCGAGGACGGCCGCGAGGGCCTCGACGGCAGTGCGGACGACGTTGTTGTAGGGCTGCTGCGCGGTCAGCGAGACACCGGCCGTCTGGGTGTGGAAGCGCAGCCACATCGACTTCTCGTTCTGCGCCCCGTACACCTCCTTCATCCAGCGGGCCCAGATCCGGCGGGCGGCGCGGAACTTTGCGATCTCCTCGAAGAAGTCGAGGTGCGCGTCGAAGAAGAAGGAGAGGCCCGACGCGAAGTGGTCCACGTCCAGCCCGCGGGACAGGCCCAGCTCCACGTACCCGAACCCGTCGGCGAGGGTGTACGCGAGCTCCTGCGCGGCCGTCGCCCCGGCCTCGCGGATGTGGTAGCCCGAGACGGACAGCGGCTTGTACGCCGGGATGCCCTTCGCGCAGTACTCCATGAGGTCGCCGATGAGGCGCAGGTGCGGCTCGGGTTCGAAGAGCCACTCCTTCTGGGCGATGTACTCCTTGAAGATGTCCGTCTGGAGCGTGCCGTTGAGGACGGCCGGGTCCACGCCCTGCCGTTCGGCGGCGACCAGGTACATGCAGAAGGCGGGAACGGCCGGCCCCGAGATCGTCATCGAGGTGGTCACGTCGCCCAGCGGGATGTCCTTGAACAGGACTTCCATGTCGGCGGCGGAGTCTATGGCGACGCCGCAGTGGCCGACCTCGCCGAGGGAGCGCGGGTCGTCGGAGTCGCGTCCCATCAAGGTCGGCATGTCGAAGGCCACGGAGAGCCCGCCGCCGCCGGCGGCCAGGATCATCTTGTAGCGCTCGTTGGTCTGCTCGGCGTTGCCGAAGCCGGCGAACTGACGGATGGTCCAGGTCCGGCCGCGGTACCCGGTGGCGTGCAGGCCGCGGGTGTACGGGTACTCCCCCGGCCATCCGATGCGTTCGAATCCCTCGTACGCGTCACCGGGCCGGGGGCCGTAGACGGGATCGACGTCATCCCCGGAGAGCGTGGTGAAGTCGGCCTCGCGCTTGCGGGCCTTGTCATAACGGGCCTGCCAGCGGCGGCGGCCCTCCTCGATGGCGTCTGCGTCCATACCCACGAATTTACTAGGACGTCCTAGTAAATGTCGATGGGAAACCCCGGGGAGTCTCCCCGGGGTTCCTCGGGACGGTCCGGCTCAGGCGTCGCTCTAGGCGTCGACGGTGGCCGCGGCCCCGGCGTCGGCGACGAGCGGCTCGACCTCGGCGCGGACTCCGCGCTCCACGAAGAAGGCGGCCAGCGGGATCGTGCCGGAGACGAGCACCCAGAGCAGCTTCGGGAACGGCCACCGGGCCTTGGAGCCCAGGTCGAAGGCGAACACCAGGTAGATCATGAACAGCACGCCGTGGATCTGCGAGACCGCCAGGGTCAGGTCGGCGCCGGTGTCGAAGCCGTACTTGAAAACCATGCAGGTGCAGAGGATCAACAGCATGACCGCGGTCAGGTAGGCCATGACGCGGTAGCGGGTCAGCACGCTTCGTTTCATGCACACGAGCGTAACCATCCGTTTTGCGCGATCTTGACGGGGGCCCGCGGGTGGCGGCGGGCGCTGCCCCCGGCTACTGCTCCTCGAAGTCCGCCGCGGCGACCCGCAGCGGGCGCAGCAGCGCGAAGATCTCCTGGCACTCCTCGGCGTCGTACGCGCGGAGCCCGAAGTCGATCGCCATCAGGTCCTTCGTCGCCGCCTCGACGACCTCGCGGCCCTTGTCCGTGATGGACGCGAGCGTGCCGCGGCCGTCGTTCGGGTTCGGCCGCTTGGCGACGAGCCCGGAGCGCACCAGCCGGTCCACCGTGTTCGTCACCGACGTCGGGTGGACCATCAGCCTCTCGCCGATCTTCGACATCGGCAGCTCGCCGGCCTTGGAGAAGGTGAGCAGGACCAGCGCCTCGTAGCGGGCGAAGGTCAGACCGTACGGCTTGACCACGGCGTCGACCTCGCCGAGCAGGATCTGCTGCGCGCGCATGATCGAGGTGATGGCTGCCATCGAGGGCACCGGTCCCCAGCGGCGCTGCCAGAGCTCGTCGGCGCGGGCGATGGGGTCGAAGGGGAGGCTGAGCGGCTTGGACACGCATCCGACCCTACCGGGCGGTCATTTGGTGGCGGGGCCCGTCTCATTCTTCGGTCGGCGGCCGGCGGCGGGCGGCGGACGGCACAGGGGGCAGGGGGCAGGGGGCCGCGGACTTCAGTTCGGCGAGGAGGAGCAGGACCACCGTCGTGCCGAGCACCGCGGCGCCGGTGACGACCAGGTGCACCGGCGCGAACTCGGCGGCGAGCCCGGCCAGGGCCATGCCGACGCCCTGGAGGGTCATCAGGCCGGTGCTGAGCAGGGTCATCGCCCGGCCGCGCAGCTCGCCGGGGACGGCCTCGACGTACCACTGGTCGAGACCGAGGGTGTAGGCGTGCGCCAGACCGGCGAGCAGCAGGGCGACGAGGACGGCCGCCACCCCGGGCCGGGCGGCGTACACGAGCAGCGGCAGCATCCCGGCGGCCGCGAGCGGGGCGACGAGCCGGGACCGGGTACGGGGGCCGAGTGCCGAGCCGGCCCACAGTTCACCCGCGATGGTGCCGACGGGCAGGGCGCACATCATCACCCCCAGCGCGACGGTCCCGGCGCCGATGCCGTCGGCGTACGGGGCGAGCAGCGCCTCGGGGGCGATGACGAAGACGGGCGGCAGCCAGAACAGCAGGGTGAGCGCGCGCAGCCGGCGGTCACCGAGGACGGCGCGCAGCCCGGCGAGCGGGGAGGTGCGTGCGGCGGCGGCCCGGGCGGGCCGGGCCGCCGTGCCGAAGCGCAGCAGCAGGGCCGAGCAGAGGAACCCGGCTGCGGTCAGGGCGATGGCCGCGCGCGGGGCGAGGACGGTGAGCAGCAGTCCGCCGAGCCCGAAGCCGATGAGCTGGGCGCTCTGGGCCACCATGCGCATCAGCGAGCGGCCGAGGACGAAGACGTCGCCGGGGCCGAGGATGTCGGCGAGGGAGGCGTTGCGGGTTCCCTGGAACAGCGGGGCGACGAAGGCCATCGCGCAGCGCAGGATGAGGAGCCCGGCGACGGGGGTGCCGGGCAGGACCATGGCCGCGGCGCAGGCGGCGCAGACGAGGTCGCAGCCGACGAGGACCCGGCGGGCGGGCCGGCGGTCGGCGACCCCGGCGAGGAGGGTCCCGCCGAGTGCGTATGGGAGGAAGCCGAGGGCGAAGGTGAGCGCGCTCATCAGGGGCGAGCCGGTGGCGCGGAAGACGAGGACGGTGAGGGCGATCTCGGCGACGACGAGGCCGAGGACGGACAGCAGGTGGGCGGCGAAGACGGCCCGGAACTCCCGGACCCGGAAGACGGAGCGGTAACCGCCGCCGGGACCGGCCGGGGCGGAGACGGCCTGAGGCGCACTGGACATGCGGACACCCTGCGGGGCTACGGTGACCGAACGGCAGTGATTCGCCCTGCACCGAATCACTCCCGCGGCGACGGCGCGGCGGACGGCTGCACGCCGGACGGCGACGCGGCCAGGCCCAACGCGGCGGACGGCTGCACGTCGGCAGTGCTGCGCCGGCGCGGCAGCGCGGTCACGCGGCGCCGAGCGGCGCGGCGGCGCAGGCACGGCCGACGCTGGCGGACGGCTGCATGTCCTCTGCGGGGCCGGCGCGGCAGCGCGGTCACGCGGCGCGCGCCGGTGCGAACCCGGCCGACTCTGGCGGACGGCTGCACGTCGGCAGTGCTGCGCCGGCGCGGCAGCGTGGTCACGCGGCGCGGCGGCGCGGCGGCGCGGGCACGGTCGGCGCGGCAGCGGCGGCGCGGCTCAGGCGGCGGGCGGCGGGCGGTTGCGGCGTTGGTGGGCCGGCGTGGTGGGGCGGGCATGCGGCGTGCCGGGGTGGGGGCTCGGCGCCTGGTGGGGTGGGGTCGCCGGGGCAGGGGGCGGGTGGATCGGTGACAGGAGGATGCGGGTGGCGTTCCACTTTCGGTTCGGGGACGGGGACCTGCTGCGGTGCCGGTTCTCGGTCTCGCCGCGCTGGGAGACGCAGGAGGCGGTGCGGACCCTGTTGCAGCCGGACCGGCAGGCGTACCACCTGCCCTGGCTGCGGCAGATCCGGGCGGCCGCCGCCGGGCTGGACCTGCGGCCGTTGTGGCTGCTGATGCCGCGGGCCGGCCACAACCCGGACTTCCTGAGCCCGCCGCCGGCCGGTCCGTCCGTCACCTTCGAGGAGGAGGTGGCGCGGGTCCGGTCCGCGGCCGCCGATCCGGAGGCGGTGCGGGAGGACCTGCGGCGCGCGCTCCTGTGCACCCCGGGCGCCGCGGGGAGCGACCTCGGGCGGCGGATGCTCGCGGATCCGGCCCGGGCGGTACGGGAGCTGGCCGATCTGTACGAGCAGGCCTGGGCCGCGCTGGTCGCCCCGCACTGGCCGCGGCTGCGCGCCCTGCTGGAGGCGGACGTGCTCTTCCACTCGCGGCGGCTGGCGGCGGGCGGCCTGGAGGCGCTGTTCGAGGGCCTCCACCCGGATCTGCGGTGGTCGGACGGGACGCTCACGATCGACCGCCGCAACCACCATGACCGCTCCCTGGACGGGCAGGGCCTGCTCCTGATGCCGAGCGCGTTCGTGTGGCCCGAGGTGGTCGGCGGGTACGACCCGCCCTGGCAGCCGACGCTGGTGTACCCGGCGCGCGGCATCGGCGCGCTGTGGACGGCGGCGACGCCGGGTGCCACCCCGCGGGCGCTGGCGCGGCTGCTGGGCCGGGGCCGGGCGGACGTGCTGTGCGCGCTCGACGAGCCGGCCTCCACGACCGATCTGGCCCGCCGGCTCGGTCTGGCGCCGGCCACGGTCTCGGCCCACCTGAAGGCCCTGCACGGGGCGGGCCTGCTGATCTCGGCCCGCCACGGCCATCGGATCCTGTACGAGCGCACCCCGCTCGCCATCGCCCTGACGACGGGTCAACCGCCGTAGCCCCCCGGCCGCGCCGCAGCGCCGCAGGACGGACCCGTCTCCCCTCATGCCACGGTGCGCCGGTCTGCGACTGCGCACTCCCGCGCACCGACCCGTCAAAACGTCATATCGGTGACCCGCGCCGCGACGGCTGCCCGCGAAAGCCCGGCCGCTGCGCGGGGGCCCGGTGCCGCGAGGAGGGCGGCGCGCATTCGGGTGCGGAGCTCCTCGCCCGACGGTCGAACGGGCTCCGCCGAACGGGGGTTCCGCGCGGCCGTCCCCGGACAGGGCCGGACAGGGCCGTCCGGGGACGGCCGGGGCCGGATCAGGCCAGGTGCCGCTCCACCGTCTCGACCTTCGACGTCAGCCCGTCGGCCACCCCGGGGCGGATGTCGGCCTTGAGGACCAGCGACACCCGCGGCGCCCGCTCCTCCACGGCCGCCACCGCGCGCTTGACCACGTCCATCACCTCGTCCCACTCCCCCTCGACCGAGGTGAACATGGCGTCCGTGCGGTTCGGCAGCCCCGACTCCCGTACGACGCGCACCGCGTCGGCCACGTACTCGCCGACCTCTTCACCGACCCCCAGCGGGGTCACCGAGAACGCGACGATCATGCGGCGTTCGCCGCCTCGCGCCGGGCGCGGGCCGCCATCACGCTGTCGGCCTCCTCGCGCTTGAGCAGCTTGTCGCCGTACAGGCCGCCGAACGGCAGCAGCGCCAGCAGGAAGAACAGGGCGACCCTCTTGACCGGCCACTTCGCCTTGTTCCACACGTCCAGCAGGAAGACCGCGTAGATGACGAACAGGATCCCGTGCAGGATGCCGAGCGGCATCATCAGGTAGTCGATGTCGGAGATCCGGCTCAGCACCGATCCGAAGATCAGCAGGGCCGGGAACGACAGGGCCTCCGGGACGGAGATGAGGCGCAGCCGGTGCAGGGCGGAGGCGGTCTTGATGTCCACGTGTCAGCCTTCGGGGTGGTGGCCTGGGGGTCCGTCCCAGTGTCTCAGCCGCTTTGCGGGATCTTGACCGGGGGTGTCCGCGACGGTGTGGGAGAGGCCGCAGTCGCCGGATATCGGCCACCGGGCTCTGTTCGCCCCCGCCCGCTGCCGATAACGTCATCCCGTGGCTCAGTTCCGACTCCAAGGCAGCAAGGTGCTCGCCGTCGACCTGACCGGGGATGCCGTGAAAGCGAAGAACGGCTCCATGGTGGCGTACGACGGCCAGATGGCCTTCAAGAAGATGACCGGCGGCGGCGAAGGCCTGCGCGGCATGGTGACCCGTCGGCTGACGGGTGAACAGATGACCGTGATGGAAGTGCAGGGCCACGGCACCTGCTTCTTCGCCGACCGCGCGAGCGAGATCAATCTGGTCAACCTGCGCGGCGAGAAGCTGTACGTGGAGTCCAGCAACCTCCTGTGCACCGACGCCGGCCTGCGCACCGGCACCACCTTCACCGGCCTGCGCGGCGGGGCGACGGGCAACGGCCTGTTCACCACGACCGTCGAGGGCAACGGGCAGGCGGCGATCATGTCCGACGGCCCGGCGGTGGTGCTGCGCGTCAGCGCCCAGTACCCGCTCTCGGTCGACCCGGGGGCGTACATCGCGCACACCGGCAACCTCCAGCAGTCCTTCCAGTCGGGGGTCACCTTCCGCACCCTGATCGGCGAGGGCTCGGGCGAGGCGTTCCAGATCCGCTTCGAGGGCGAGGGCCTGGTCTACGTGCAGCCCAGCGAGCGCAACACCATCGGGGGCGACATCTGATGCCGTTCCGCGAGATCAACTCGAAGATGGTCGAGGCCCAGGTGATCCCGGGGCAGAGGATGTACAGCCAGCGCGGCGCGATGCTCGCGTACCGCGGCGAGGTCTCCTTCACCCCGAGCCTGACGGGCGGTCAGGGCGGGGTGATGGGCATGATCGGGCGCCGGGTGGCGAACGAGCAGACCCCGCTGATGTCGGTCGAGGGCAGCGGCACCGTGATGTTCGGTCACGGCGGCCACCACATCCAGGTGATCAACCTGACCGGCGAGACCCTGTACGTGGAGGCCGACCGGCTGCTCGCCTTCGACGGCACCCTCCAGCAGGGCACGATGTTCATGGGCTCGCAAGGCGGTGTCATGGGCATGGTCCGCGGCCAGGTGACCGGCCAGGGCCTGTTCACCACCACCCTCAAGGGGCACGGCTCGGTCGCCGTGATGGCCCACGGCGGGGTCATCGAGCTCCCCATCACCCCGAACCGGCCGGTCCACGTCGACCCGCAGGCGTACGTGGCCCACCACGGGGACGTCAGGAACAAGCTCTCCACCGCGCTCGGCTGGCGGGACATGGTGGGGCGCGGCTCGGGCGAGGCGTTCCAGCTGGAGCTGTCGGGCCAGGGTGCCGTGTACGTGCAGGCGTCGGAGGAGAAGCTGTGAACTTTGGTCCCGTGACCGGCGGACCCGGCGGTCCGACGGTCTTCGACCCGCACACCCTGCCCTCCGACGACAACGTGAACGCGTACACCTTCTGCGTGGAGCTCAAGGGGAGCCAGTGGTTCCTGCAGAAGGGCAAGATGATCGCCTACTACGGGCGCATGGAGTTCAACGGCATCGGCAACGGCCGCTTCGACCGGCTCCTGCGCACGAGCTTCCACTCGCCGCTGCACGCCAGCGACTGGGTGGTGGCCGAGGGCCAGGGCAAGATGCTGCTGGCCGACCGTGCTTTCGACGTGAACTCGTACGACCTGGACAATGGGAACCTGACCATCCGGTCGGGCAACCTGCTGGCCTACCAGCCCTCGCTCGCCCTCAAGCAGTCGATCGTGCCGGGGTTCCTGACCCTGATCGGCACGGGGAAGTTCGTGGCGGCCTCCAACGGCCCGGTGGTGTTCATGGAGCCGCCGCTGCGGGTGGACCCGCAGGCGCTGGTGGGCTGGGCGGACTGCCCGTCCCCCTGCCACCACTACGACCACGGCTACATGTCCGGCGTCATCGGCGGGCTGCGCTCGCTGACGGGCATCGGCGGCAGCTCCGGCGAGGAGCACCAGTTCGAGTTCGTCGGGGCGGGAACGGTGCTGTTGCAGTCGTCGGAGATGCTGATGGCGGAGCAGGCGGTCGGGGGCGTCGGTGCCGGCGCGGAGTCGGCGGGTGTGCCCGGGGCCGGGTACGGCGGCGGACACGGGCAGCAGGGTCCGCTCGGGCAGCTGGGCGTGCCGCGGATGCCGGGGCAGCTGGGTGATCTCCAGCGGCGCCTCGGACTGTGATCTTCAGCTTTCCGTTTTTGTACGTAATTCAACTTCTTAGGTAGAGTTCACTCATGGAGACCATGGAGACCGAGACGGCCACCCTCCCCCAGACTCCGTCCGGGGGGACGCCCTGGCTGACCGACGCCGAGCAGTGCGCCTGGCGCACCCACCTGGACGTCAGCAGACTGCTGATGCACCAGCTGGAAAAGGATCTCCAGCCCTTCGGACTCACCAACAACGACTACGAGATCCTCGTGAACCTCTCGGAGTCCGCGGACCACCGGATGCGGATGAGCGACCTCGCCACGTCGACGCTCCAGTCCAAGAGCCGGCTGTCCCACCAGATCACCCGGATGGAGACGGCCGGCCTGGTCGTCCGCGTGAACTGCGAGTCCGACCGCCGGGGCCTGTACGCCGTACTCACCGACGAGGGCATGGAGCTCATGCGGAAGGTCGCCCCGCACCACGTGGCGTCCGTCCGCCGGCACTTCATCGACCTGCTGCCCCCGGAGGCCCTGACGGCGCTGCGCACCTCGCTGGAGCCGGTCGCGAACCACCTGCGCGACCAGCGCGGCAAGGCCTGACACCGCAGGCGGCATCCCCTCCGGGGTGCCGTCCCGCGCGGCGGCCGCGGCCGTGGTCCTGCCGGTCGGGGGGCCCGGCGGCGGCCGCCGTCGCACATCCGGCCGACGCGGCGCGGACGGCCCCCGCGGCCGCCCCGGCGCGCGCCTCCGCGGTTCTGGCGCGCGCCTCCGCGGTTCTGATGCGGACGGCAGCGGGCACCCCTAGACTGGCGAGCGCCCGGATTACCCCGATCTTCGAGGGAGTGGCGTCATGGCCAAGCGCGGCAACAAGAAGCGAGCACGCAAGAAGAAGAAGGCGAACCACGGCAAGCGTCCCAACGCCTGACCGTCCGCCCCGCAGACACACGAGAGCCGCGCCCCGCTGACCGGGGCGCGGCTCTCGCGTACGGTCGGCCCTACGCCTCGGTCAGCGTGGCCAGGAGAGTGTCCGCGGCCGCGTACGGGTCCAGCTCGCCGGCCGCGACGCGGGCCGCGAGGGCGTCCAGGTGCGCGTCCCCGCGCACGTCCGCCATCCGGGCCCGCAGCGCTGTCACGGCGATGGTCTCCACCTCGCGCGCGGCCCTGGCCGTACGGCGCTCGGCCAGCACCCCGCGCTCGTCCATCCACGCCCGGTGCTTCTCCAGGGCCTCGACCAGCTCGTCGATGCCCTGGCCGCGGGCCGCGACCGTCTTGACGATCGGCGGCCGCCAGTCGCCCGCGCCCCGGGACTCGCCCAGGCCCAGCATGTGGTTCAGCTCGCGGGCGGTCGCGTCCGCGCCGTCCCGGTCCGCCTTGTTCACCACGTACACGTCGCCGATCTCCAGGATGCCCGCCTTGGCGGCCTGGATGCCGTCGCCCATCCCGGGCGCCAGCAGCACCACGGAGGTGTCGGCCTGCGAGGCGATCTCCACCTCCGACTGGCCCACGCCCACGGTCTCGACCAGGATCACGTCGCAGCCGGCCGCGTCGAGCACCCGGATGGCCTGCGGCGCGGCCCAGGCCAGGCCGCCCAGGTGGCCGCGGGTGGCCATGGAGCGGATGTAGACCCCCGGGTCGGAGGCGTGGTCCGACATCCGTACCCGGTCGCCGAGCAGCGCACCGCCGGAGAACGGCGAGGACGGGTCGACGGCGAGGACGCCGACCCGCTTGCCGGCCTTGCGGTACGCGGAGACCAGCGCCGAGGTGGACGTGGACTTGCCGACGCCCGGGGATCCGGTCAGGCCCACCACGTACGCCCCGCCCGTCAGCGGGGCCAGGGCCGCCATCACCTCGCGCAGCTGCGGGGACGCCCCCTCGACCAGCGAGATCAGCCGGGCCACCGCTCTCGGCCTGCCGTCACGCGCCTGGGCCACCAGCTGGGGGACGTCCACCGTCATGCGTGCTGCGCTCCTCGGTTCTCGCTGTCGGTACGGCTTCGGGTACGGATACGGGGCGGTCCTGCCTCTTCGGACCGAGCCGCTCAGGGCACGCGGATGATCAGGGCGTCGCCCTGGCCGCCGCCACCGCACAGCGCGGCCGCGCCGACCCCGCCGCCACGGCGCTTGAGCTCCAGCGCCAGGTGCAGCACGACGCGGGCGCCGGACATGCCGATCGGGTGGCCCAGGGCAATGGCGCCACCGTTGACGTTCACCCTTTCCGGGGTGACGCCGAGGTCCTTCATTGACTGCACGGCGACCGCCGCGAAGGCCTCGTTGATCTCGATGAGGTCCAGGTCGGAGACCTCCAGGCCCTCCTTCGACAGGGCGTGCAGGATCGCGTTCGAGGGCTGCGACTGGAGGGAATTGTCCGGACCCGCCACGTTGCCGTGGGCGCCGATCTCTGCGATCCACTCCAGGCCCAGCTCCTCGGCCTTCGCCTTGCTCATCACGACGACGGCGGCGGCGCCGTCGCTGATCTGCGAGGAGGTGCCCGCGGTGATCGTGCCGTCCTTGGCGAAGGCGGGGCGCAGCTTGCCGAGGGACTCCACCGTGGTCTCCGGGCGGATGCCCTCGTCCTGGGAGAAGATCACCGGGTCGCCCTTGCGCTGCGGGATCTCGACCGGGGTGATCTCGGCCTCGAAGACGCCGTTCTTCTGCGCGGCGGCGGCCCGCTGGTGCGAGGCGGCGGCGAACTCGTCCTGCGGGGCGCGCTCGATGCCCAGGCGGGTGTTGTGCTTCTCGGTGGACTCGCCCATCGCGATGTTCTCGAAGGCGTCGGTGAGGCCGTCGTAGGCCATCGCGTCCAGCATCTCGATCGCGCCGTACTTGAATCCCTCTCGGGACTTCGGCAGCAGGTGCGGGGCGTTGGTCATGGACTCCTGGCCGCCGGCGACGACGACGTCGAACTCGCCGGCGCGGATCAGCTGGTCGGCGAGGGCGATCGCGTCGAGGCCGGAGAGGCACACCTTGTTGATGGTGAGCGCCGGGACGTTCATCGGGATGCCGGCCTTGACGGCGGCCTGGCGGGCGGGGATCTGGCCCGCGCCGGCCTGCAGCACCTGGCCCATGATCACGTATTGCACCTGGTCACCGGCGATGCCGGCCCGGTCCAGCGCGGACTTGATGGCGAAGCCGCCGAGGTCGGCGCCCGAGAAGGACTTCAGCGAGCCGAGCAGCCGCCCCATGGGCGTGCGGGCCCCGGCGACGATCACTGACGTGGTGTTGTTCGTTCCGGACATGGAGCACAGCCCCTTGAGGATGAGGAGTGAACGAGGGTTTACCTGAATGTACTGAGCGGTACCCGCGCCGTCACCGGGCAGTCGGTGTGATCGCTGGCACGTTGCGTGACCACCCTCCTCGGCGGTGCACTGGTCCCATGCTGACAAGAATCGACCACATCGGGATCGCCTGCTTCGACCTGGACAAGACCGTCGAGTTCTACCGTGCCACGTACGGCTTCGAGGTGTTCCACTCCGAGGTCAACGAGGAGCAGGGCGTCCTCGAGGCCATGCTCAAGATCAACGGGACCTCCGACGGCGGCGCCTCCTACCTCCAGCTCCTCGAACCCACCCGGGAGGACTCCGCGGTGGGCAAGTGGCTGGCCAAGAACGGCGAGGGCGTGCACCACATCGCCTTCGGCACCGAGGACGTCCTGGGCGACTCGGAGGCCATCCGCGGCAAGGGCGTCCGGGTCCTCTACGACCAGCCCCGCACGGGTTCGATGGGCTCCTCCATCACCTTCCTGCACCCCAAGGACTGCCACGGAGTCCTCACCGAACTGGTCACCTCCAACCCCGACCATTGATGGACCACTGATGGCCCGATTCCCCGGCCGGTAGAGTGGCCATGGCTCGGCCGGGGTTCGGTGCGGAGACGGGGTCGGGGCCTGTGACCCCTGCCCCGGTATCTGACACCATTCCCCCGGGGGCGTCGTTCAGCGGGCGAGCGATGCTCAATTGGGAGTGAGCTTGCGACCAGGGGACGGATGGGACCGCGCTGTGCGGGGCTACGAAAGCCAGGAGAGCCATCAGGCTGAAGCCGACCACCTCTCGCGCTTCGAAGCCGAGATGGAGCGGCTGAAGAAGGAGCGCGGGAAGGCCGTCCAGCACGCCGAAGACCTCGGCTACCAGGTCGAGGTGCTGCGCGCCAAGCTCCACGAGGTACGCCGCAACCTGGCGTCCCGGCCCGCCTACGACGGCGCGGACATGGGCTACCAGGCGGAGCAGCTGCTCCGCAACGCCCAGATCCAGGCCGACCAGATGCGCTCGGACGCCGAGCGCGAACTGCGCGACGCCCGGGCGCAGACCCAGCGCATCCTGCAGGAGCACGCCGAGCACCAGGCGCGCCTCCAGGCCGAGCTGCACGCCGAGGCCGTCAACCGCCGCCAGCGGCTGGACCAGGAGCTCAACGAGCGCCGCCAGACCGTCGAGGCGCACGTCAACGAGAACGTCGCCTGGGCCGAGCAGCTGCGCGCCCGTACCGAGGCCCAGGCCCGCCGGCTCATGGACGAGTCCCGCGCCGAGGCCGAGCAGGCCCTGAACGCCGCGCGCGCCGAGGCGGCGCGCGTCGCCGAGGAGACCCGGCGCCGGCTGGCCGCCGACGCCGAGGCCGCCCGTGCGGAGACCGAGGCGACCCTGCTGCGCGCCCGCAAGGAGGCCGAGCGGCTGCTGACCGCCGCCTCCGCGCAGGCCCAGGAGGCCACCGAGCACGCCGAGCGGCTGCGCAGCAGCACCACCGCCGAGGCCGAGCAGACCCGGCAGCAGACCCTCGACCTCGGCCGGGTGGCCGAGCAGCGGGTCCAGGAGGCCGACGGCGCCCTGCGCGCCGCGCGCGCCGAGGCCGAGAAGCTCCTCGCGGACGCCAAGGAGAGCGCGTCCCGGCAGCTGGCGTCGGCGGAGTCCGTCAACGAGCAGCGCACCCGCACCGCCAAGGAACAGGTCGCCCGGCTGGTCGGCGAGGCCACGAAGGAGGCCGAGGCCCTCAAGGCCGAGGCCGAGCAGACCCTCGCCGACGCCCGCGCCGGCGTCGAGCGGCTGCGCGCGGAGGCCGCGGAGCAGGCCCGCGCGGCGGCGGCCGAGGACACGGCCGCGCAGCTGGCGAAGGCCGCCCGCACGGCCGAGGACGTGCTGAACAAGGCCTCGGAGGACGCGCGGGCCACCACCCGTGCTGCGTCCGAGGAGGCTGAGCGGATCCGCCGCGAGGCCGAGGCCGAGGCGGAGCGGCTGCGCGCCCAGGCGGCGGCCACGGCCGACGAGCTCAAGGGCGCGGCGAAGGACGACACCGAGGAGTACCGGGCCCGGACCGTCGAACTCCAGGAGGAGGCCCGGCGGCTGCGCGGCGAGGCGGAGCAGCTGCGCGCCGAGGCCGTCGCCGAGGGCGAGCGGATCCGCGGCGAGGCGCGCCGCGAGGCGGTCCAGCAGATCGAGGAGGCGGCCCGGACCGCCGAGGAGCTGCTCGGCAAGGCCAAGTCGGACGCGGACGAACTGCGCGGCGGGGCCAGGGCCGAGAGCGAGCGGGTCCGCGCCGAGGCCGTCGAGCGGGCCACCACGCTGCGCAAGCAGGCCGAGGAGACGCTGGAGCGGACGCGCGCCGAGGCCGAGCGGCTGCGCGCCGAGGCCGAGGAACAGGCGGAGGCCGTCCGGGCCGAGGCCGACGCGGCGGCGCGTGCGCGGCGCGAGGAGACGGAAGAGGCCCTCGCGGCGAAGCGGGCGGAGGCCGACGAGGAGCTCGTCCGCCTGCACACGGAGGCCGAGGACCGGCTGGGCACGGCCGAGCAGACGCTGCGCGATGCGCGCGGGGCGGCGGAGGGCATCCGCCGGGAGACCGCCGAGGAGGCCGACCGGCTGCGCGCCGAGTCGGCGGAGCGGATCCGCGCCCTCCAGGCGCAGGCTGAGGCGGAGGCCGAGCAGCTGCGCACGGAGGCGGCGCAGGACGCCGGGCGGGTACGCGCGGAGGCCGAGCAGGTCGCCGTACGGCTGCGCAGCGAGGCGGAGTCCGAGGCGGAGCGGGTGCGTTCCGAGGCGCAGGAGACCGCGGACCGGCTGCGCGCGGAGGCGAAGGCCGCCGCCGAGCGGGTCGCCGCGGAGGCCGCGGAGGCGCTGGCCGCCGCGCAGGAGGAGGCCGCCCGGCGCCGCCGGGAGGCCGAGGAGACCCTGGCGTCGGCCCGGACGGACGCCGACAGCGAGCGGGCCCAGGCCCGCGAGCAGAGCGAGGAACTGCTGGCCGCGGCCCGCAAGCGCTCCGAGGAGGCGCAGGCCGAGGCGGCCCGCCTGACCGAGGAGGCGGAGCGGCGCGCCGCGGAGCTGGTGTCGGCGGCCGAGGCCACCGCCCAGCAGGTGCGGGACTCCGTCGCCGGTCTGCACGAGCAGGCCGAGGAGGAGATCGCCGGGCTGCGCAGCGCCGCCGAGCACGTGGCGGAGCGTACGAAGACGGAGGCCGAGGAGGAGGCTTCGCGGGTCCGCGCGGACGCCTACGCCGAGCGC
The DNA here is from genome assembly GCF_044745505.1 of Streptomyces sp. NPDC086989. Lineage (NCBI taxonomy): Bacteria > Bacillati > Actinomycetota > Actinomycetes > Kitasatosporales > Streptomycetaceae > Streptomyces > Streptomyces sp. NPDC086989. Next base: position 322,084 of record NZ_JBIVAL010000002.1, on the reverse strand, counting down.
GAGCGGGCCTCCGAGGACGCCAACCGGATCCGCAGCGAGGCGCGGGCCGAGACGGACGCGGCGAAGGCGCTGGCGGAGCGCACGGTCGGCGATGCGATCGCCGAGGCCGAGCAGCTGCGCAGTGACACCGCCGAGTACGCGCAGCGGGTGCGCACGGAGGCGACGGACGCGCTGGCCGCCGCCGAGCGCGACGCGTCCCGTACCCGGGCCGACGCCCGTGCCGATGCGAACCGGATCCGCGGCGAGGCGGCGGAGTCCCTGGAGTCCTCGCGTGCCGAGGGTGCCCGGATCGTCGCCGAGGCGACGGCGGAGGCCGAGCGGGTCACCGAGGAGACCCGGGCGGCGAACGCGGCGACCGTCGGCGAGGCCACCGCGGAGGCGGAGCGGATCACCGCCGAGGCGGCCGAGGCCGCGGAAGCCACCCGGACCGAGGCGGCGGGCACGCTGGACGAGGCCCGCGTGGAGGCGGGCCGGCTGCGCACGGAGGCCGCCGAGCAGGCGGACCGGCTCGTCACCGAGGCCGTGTCCGAGGCGGAGCGGCTCACCGAGGAGACGCGCGCCGCGAACGAGACCGCGGTCGGCGAGGCGACGGCGAAGGCCGAGCGGCTCACCCGGCAGGCGACCGACATGCTGGCGGCGGCGGAGCGCGACGCGACCCGGATCCTGGTCGACGCTCGCAACGAGGGCGACCGGCTGGTCGACGAGACGCGCGCGGCGAACGAGGCCACGGTCGGCGAGGCCGCGGCGGAGGCCGAGCGGCTGCGCCGGGAGGCGGCGCAGACCCTGGAGGACGCCCGTGCGGAGGGCGGCCGGATCATCGGCGAGGCCACCGCGGAGGCGGACCGGGTCACGGTCGCGGCGAACGAGACGCTGGCCGCTGCGGAGCGCGAGTCGGAGCAGACGCTCGACGAGGCGCGCGCGGAGGCGAACCGGCTGCGCAGCGAGGCCGCCGAGCAGGCGGACCGGCTCATCACGGAGGCGGCGTCCGAGGCGGACAAGCTCACCGAGCAGACCCGCAAGGACAACGAGCGCACGGTCGGCGAGGCGCAGGCCGAGGCCGAGCGGCTGCGCGCGGAGGCCTCGGAGGCCCTGGCGTCGGCGCAGGAGCACGCCTCCCGTACCCGTTCGGAGGCCGAGCGGGTCAAGGCCGAGGCGGCGAGGGAGGCGGAGCGCACCCGTACGGAGGCCCGCGAGGAGACCGAGCGGCTGCTGGACGAGGCCCGCGAGGAGGCCAACAAGCGGCGCAGCGAGGCCGCGGAGCAGGTGGACCGGCTCATCACCGAGGCCGCCACGGAGGCGGACCGGCTCACCGCCGACGCGCAGGCCCAGGCGCTGGCCGCCACGACGGCGGCCGAGGAGCAGGCCGACGCGATGGTCGACGCGGCCCGCAAGGAGGCCGCGCGGATCTCCTCGGAGGCGACCGTCGAGGGCAACTCCCTGGTGGAGAAGGCCCGTACGGACGCGGACGAGCTGCTGGTCGGCGCGCGCAGCGACGCGGCCGCCATAAGGGAGCGGGCGGAGGAGCTGCGCTCGCGCGTCGAAAGCGAGGTCGAGGAGCTGCACGAGCGGGCCCGCCGGGAGTCCGCCGAGCAGATGAAGTCGGCCGGCGAGCGCGTGGACAAGCTGGTGCGGGCGGCGACCGAGCAGAGCGTCGAGGCCGAGGCGAAGGCCAAGGCGCTGGTGTCGGACGCGAGCAGCGAGGCGAGCAAGGTCCGCATCGCGGCGGTGCGCAAGGCGGAGGCGCTGCTCAAGGAGGCCGAGCAGAAGAAGGCCGAGGTGGCCCGGGAGGCCGACAGGGCCCTCTCGGAGGCGAAGGCGGAGGCCGAGCGCCTCGTCGACGAGGGCCGCCGTGAGCTGGAGGTCCTGGTGCGCAGGCGCGAGGACATCCAGGCGGAGATCTCCCGTGTCCAGGACGTTCTTGAGGCGTTGGAATCATTCGAGGCGCCTTCGGGCGGCGGAAAGCCGGCGGTCGGCGGTCAGGGCGCGGGGGGCGTGAAGGCCGGAGCCGCTGCCGGCTCCACTCGTTCGGGTGGCAAGGCGTCGGAGGGCTAGCAATCGCTCAAGATGTGTGTTCCTGATGAAGGTTCAGCCGAACGGGTGACAAGCATTCTGTCGTCTTGCCACTCAAAAGGGGTGTCATTGTCCAGATCAAACGTGGATTGACTCGATGACACGCCGGTTCGGCGCCTAGGATTCTCCTAACACCTCACGTAGCACCTCATCGGTCTCATTCGACAGGAACCCCATGAGCGACACTTCCTCCCCCTTCGGCTTCGAGCTCGTGCGGCGTGGTTACGACCGCGGTCAGGTGGACGACCGCATTACCAAGCTGGTCTCCGACCGCGACAGCGCCCTTGGACGTATCAACTCTCTGGAAAAGCGGATCGAGGAGCTGCACCTCGAAACGCAGAACGCCCAGGCCCAGGTGAGCGACGCCGAGCCGTCGTACGCCGGCCTCGGTGCCCGGGTCGAGAAGATCCTGCGCCTGGCCGAGGAGGAGGCGAAGGACCTGCGCGAGGAGGCCCGTCGCGCGGCCGAGCAGCACCGTGAGCTCGCCGAGTCGGCTGCCCAGCAGGTGCGCAACGACGCCGAGTCGTTCGCGGCCGACCGCAAGTCGAAGGCGGAGGACGAGGGCGTCCGCATCGTCGAGAAGGCCAAGGGCGACGCCTCCACCCTGCGTGCCGAGGCCCAGAAGGACGCCGCCTCCAAGCGCGAGGAGGCCGACGCGCTGTTCGAGGAGACGCGCGCCAAGGCCGCCCAGGCCGCCGCGGACTTCGAGACCAACCTGGCCAAGCGCCGCGAGCAGTCCGAGCGCGACCTGGCCTCGCGTCAGGCGAAGGCCGAGAAGCGCCTCGCGGAGATCGAGCACCGCGCCGAGCAGCTGCGCCTGGAGGCCGAGAAGCTGCGCACGGACGCCGAACGCCGCGCCCGCCAGACGGTGGAGACCGCGCAGCGCCAGGCCGAGGACATCGTCGCCGACGCCAACGCCAAGGCGGACCGCATCCGCAGCGAGTCCGAGCGCGAGCTGGCCGCACTCACCAACCGCCGCGACTCGATCAACGCCCAGCTGACCAACGTCCGCGAGATGCTGGCGACGCTGACCGGCGCGGCCGTCGCGGCGGCCAACCCGATCGTCGACGACGAGCCGGTCACCCGCGGCGTTCCGGCGCAGCAGAGCCGCTAGTACGCACGGCAGTTCACCGGCCGTCGACCGGTCGGACCGCCGCCGTCTACCGGCTCGTGGACGAATGTCCTGCCCGAGGGCCCTATGTCACCCTTTTGAGGTGGCGTGGGGCCCTCGGGCGTTCTAGCGTGAACGCCATGATCGAGCTTGAGGGCCTTACGAAACGATTCGGCGCGAAGACCGCCGTGGACCACCTCAGCTTCCAGGTCAGACCGGGGGTGGTGACCGGCTTCCTCGGCCCCAACGGGGCGGGGAAGTCCACGACCATGCGCATGATGCTCGACCTCGACAACCCGACCAGCGGTACGGTCCGGATCGACGGCAAGCACTACCGGGACCTGCCGGAACCGCTGAAGCACATCGGGGCGCTGCTGGACGCCAAAGCCATGAACGGCGGCCGCAGCGCTTACAACAACCTTCTCTGCCTTGCCCAGTCGAACCGGATCCCGGAGAGCCGGGTCGCGGAGGTGCTGGATCTCGTCGGACTGACGCCCGTGGCGAAGAAGAAGTCGAAAGGATTTTCGCTGGGCATGGGCCAGCGGCTGGGAATCGCCTCCGCGCTGCTGGGCGACCCGGAGATCCTCATGTTCGACGAGCCCGTCAATGGTCTGGACCCGGAGGGAATTCTCTGGATCAGGAATCTTATGAAGGGGCTGGCGTCGGAAGGAAGGACGATCTTCGTCTCGTCCCACCTGATGAGCGAAATGGCGCTGACGGCAGACCATTTGATCGTCATCGGCCAGGGAAAGCTGTTGGCTGATATGTCCATGGCTGATTTCATTCACAAGAACTCGCGCAGCTACGTCCGGCTGCGCTCACCGCAGCAGGAGCGGCTCAAGGACGTCCTGCACGAAGCCGGGATCGACGCCATCAGCGTCCCGGCCACGGGCACGCTGGAGATCGACGGGGTGGCCGCGGAGCAGCTCGGCGAGCTGGCCGCCCAGCACCAGATCGTGCTGCACGAGCTCAGCCCGCAACGGGCTTCACTGGAGGAAGCGTTCATGCGCATGACGGCGGACTCCGTCGAGTACCACGCCCACGCACCGGGAGAACCGGGGCTACCCCCGGGACCCGGCCCGGCCGTCGACGCCCCCGCCTGGGGCGCCGGCTACGAGGCGACGCGCAAGGGCGGGCAGTGACCATGTCCTCCTTCCCCGCCGTTCTCCGGTCCGAGTGGACCAAGATCCGCACCGTCGCCTCCACGATCTGGACCCTGGTCGCGGCGCTGGTGGTCACGGTCGGCGTCAGCGCCGGCCTGTGCGCCGTCTTCAGCGCCACCTTCGACGACATGCCGAAGGAGCAGCAGATCACCTTCGACCCGACGCTGGCCAGCTTCGCGGGCATGACCCTCGGCCAGCTCGCCATGATCGTCTTCGGTGTGCTGGTGGTCGGCACCGAGTACAGCTCGGGCATGATCCGCACCTCGCTGGCCGCCGTGCCGCGCCGTGCGAACTTCCTGGCCGGCAAGCTCATCGTGGCCACCGGCCTCGCGCTGGCCGTGGGCCTCGTCACCAGCTTCCTGTCCTTCTTCCTGGGACAGGCCATCCTGGGCGACCGCAGCATCGGCATCGACGCGCCGAACGTGCTGCGCGCCGTGATCGGCGCCGGCCTCTACATGGCCATGATCGCGCTGTTCTCGATGGGCGTGGCGACGATCCTGCGCAGCTCGATGCTGTCCCTCGGCATCCTGATGCCGTTCTTCTTCCTGGTCTCGACGATCCTCGGGGCGGTCAGCGCCACCCGGAAGGTCGCCCAGTACTTCCCGGACCAGGCGGGCTCCAAGATCATGCAGGTGGTCCCGGGCGCGATGGACAGCGGCGAGGCCCCCTACGGCCCGTGGGGCGGCTTCGGGATCATGGCGCTGTGGGTACTGGCCTCGGTACTCGGGGGCTACCTGGTGCTGAAGAAGCGCGACGCCTGACGGACGCACGTGGGCGGACGTCCCTCCTGTGACGGACGTCACCCGGGGTGGACGTCCCTCCTGTGACGGACGCCCCCTGTACTACGGGTCATCCCGGGGTCGGAGTCAGGGACAGCTCAGGGATCCGGTCCGGGATGGAACCGTAGGCGACTCGATATCCTCTTAACCCTTACTCGGACGAAAGCCGTCCGGTCCTGGCAAGGGGCAGAGCAATGATCGAGGCAGTCGGCCTGACCAAGCGCTACGGCGCCAAGACCGCCGTCGACCAGCTGTCCTTCCAGGTCAGGCCGGGTCACGTGACGGGATTCCTGGGGCCCAACGGCTCCGGGAAGTCCACCACCATGCGCATGATCCTCGGCCTGGACCGGCCCACCGCCGGCACCGTGACGATCAACGGCGCGCCCTTCCGGCAGCTGGTCAACGCCCAGCGGCACGTCGGGGCCCTGCTCGACGCGAAGGCCGTGCACGGCGGCCGCCGGGCCCGCAGGCACCTGCTGTCCCTCGCCCAGCTCTCCGGCATCCCCGAGAAGCGGGTGGACGAGGTCCTGGCCGTCGTCGGCCTCCAGGACGTGGCCAAGCAGCGCACGAAGGGCTTCTCGCTCGGCATGGGGCAGCGGCTCGGCATCGCCGCCGCGCTCCTCGGCGACCCCCAGGTGCTGCTCTTCGACGAGCCGGTCAACGGGCTCGACCCCGAGGGCATCCTCTGGGTCCGCACCCTCATGCGCCGGCTCGCCGCCGAGGGCCGCACCGTGTTCGTCTCCTCGCACCTGATGAGCGAGATGGCGCTGACCGCCGACCACCTCATCGTGATCGGCCGCGGCCGACTGCTGGCCGACATGGGCACCCAGGAGTTCATCGCGCACAACTCGGCCGGATTCGCGCGGGTGCGCGTGGCCGCCGGGGGTGCCCACGGACGAAGTCCGGGGGGCGATCAAGATGGCCGGGATGCACTGGGCAAGGCCCTGACCGGAGCGGGCGGCCGGGTGCTCCAGGAGCCCGACGGGGCACTGCGCGTGACCGGCCTGGAGCTGCCCCGGATCTCCGACCTCGCGCACGAGGCCGGCGTACGGCTGTGGGAGCTGTCCCCGCACCGGGCCTCGCTGGAGGAGGCCTACATGCGGATGACCCAGCCCTCCGTGGAGTTCGGCTCCACCGAGGACCCGCGCAACGAACTCTGGGAACCGGATCCGCTGGCCCTGCCCGCCTGGGAGGAGGAGCTCCCCGCGCCCGAGGTGCCGCAGAGCGGCTTCTTCGCTCCCCCGCCGCCCGGCGCGGGCGGGCAGCCCTTCCTGATGCCCGCCAGCCCCGGCGAGCTCGCCGGCAGCGCGCAGACCACCCCGACGGACCCCCGCGAGGACACCCGATGACCGGCCCCACGAACACCGCGGACCAGCCGAAGAACTACAGCTCGCCCCTGCCGACGCCCCGCCCGCACCTCGGGCACGCCGTGGCCTCGGAGTGGACGAAGATGATCTCGGTGCGCTCCACCGTGTGGACGCTCGGCTCGATGGTGCTGCTCGTCGTCGGCATCGGGGTGCTGGCCGTCTCCGAGACCCGGACCACCGACTACCAGGAGGTGCCGCTCACGGCGCCCGCGCTGTTCGGGCTGCTGATCGGGCAGATCTCCGTGATGGTGCTCGGCGTCCTGACGATCACTTCCGAGTACGGCACCGGCATGATCCGTACGACGTTCACCGCCGCCCCCGACCGGGCCCGGGTGCTGACCGCGAAGTACCTCGTCTTCGCCGCCGTCGCGTTCCTGGCCGTCGCGGGCTCGGTGGCCGTGGTGGGGCTGTCCTCCGCGATCCTGCGCGGCGGCACCGCGTCCGGGCATCACGGCAGCGGTGAGTGGCTCCGCGCGCTGACCGGCTGCCTCTACGTCACCGTGCTGGGAGTGCTCGCACTGGCGGTCGGGGCGATGCTGCGGCACTCCGCCGGGGCGATCGCCGTGATGCTGGGCCTGGTCACGCTGCCGCCCGTGATAGGGGGCATGCTCAGCATGTGGGAGAGCATGGCCCCGCTCGGCCGCGCCATCCTGCGGTACAACGCCCCGGTCGCCCTGATGCAGCTGTTCGGCCTGCCGGACGCCGACACCGGGAGCGCGCCCGGCGGCGCCACCCAGCTGCTGCTGCTCCTGCTGGTGACGGGCGCAGCGGTGGCGGGCTCGTACGTGCTGGTCGGCCGCCGCGACGTCTGATCCCGCCTGATCCGCAAGACCGGCGCCGGTACCGAAGACCGGCTCTAGTACTTGGGGGCGTTCCTGGACCGCTGCACCCGCGAGGTGCGGCGGTCCTTCGCGTTCCAGCAGGCCTTGTGCCAGTGCCGGCGGTCGTCCACGCCGCCGTACTCCGGCCAGGCCACCAGGTGCGGGGTGCCCGAGGGGATCTCCTGGTCGCAGCCCGGGCAGCGGTAGCGCTTGCCCGCCGCGCTCGCGCCCGCGACGTGCCGGACCCTCCACTCCTCGCCCTGGTACTCCTCGGTCCGTTCCAGACCGAACCGGTCCAGGCCCCCCGAACCGGTGCCCGAGCCGGGTTCCGGACGATCGGCTGGATTCCCGCCGCCCCTGGGGCGGTTGTGGCGCGGTGACACGTATACCTCACGGATGGGCGGACGGCAGTGACTTTCTCCCAAGACTACGCGCAGCGAGGCCGGGTACCCGCAGGGTGGCTGACAGAGGCCGGCTGACGGAGCCGACGCCGACGCCGTGGCGTCGACTGGCCCGACTATCCCAATAACTTTCCTGTCAGGCCGTGCCTTTGGCACGTGTCAGACGTTGTTGCCAACAGAGGAAACCGGTCCACCTGGGGGAGGCCGCGTCAGCCAAGAGGAGGGTAAAGGCGATGCGCGTAGGAGCGTTTGTACTGGCGGCCCAGTTCCCGGGCCAGGGACAGGGGGAGGCGCTGCACCGGGCGGTGCGGACGGCCGAGGTGGCCGAGGAGTCCGGGCTCGACTCGGCATGGATCGCCGAACACCATTTCGTGCCGTACGGGGTCTGCCCGTCGGCGGTGACCCTGGCGGCCCTGCTGCTGGGACGGACCCGGCGGCTGCGGGTGGGCACGGCGGTGAGCGTGCTGCCGAGCACGCACCCGGTGGCCCTCGGCGAGCAGGCGGCGCTGCTGCACCTGACCTCGGGCGGCCGGTTCACCCTGGGGGTCGGCCGGGGCGGGCCCTGGGTGGACCTGGAGGTGTTCGGCGGGGGCCTGGACGCGTACGAGAAGGAGTTCCCGGAGGGCCTGGACCTGCTGCGGCGCTGGCTCACCGAGCCGCGGGTGGCGGCCGCCGGCGAGCGGTACGGGTTCCGCGAGGTGGCCGTCGTACCGCGCCCGTCGGAGGCGCTGGACGGGGACGGATCAGGGCCGGAAGTGATCGTCGCCTGCACCTCTCCCGCGTCGGTCCGGCTGGCCGCGGAGCGGGGGCTGCCGATGCTGCTGGGCATGCACTGCGGGGACGAGGACAAGGCGGAGATGGTCGCCCTGTACCGGCGTACGGCCGCGGCGGCGGGCCACAGCCCGGACGCCCCGCACGTATCGGCGGGCGTGTGCCAGCTGGCGGACCGTACGGCGGACGCCCGGGAGGCCCTGATGAAGGCGATGCCGGGCTGGCTGAAGCAGGGTCTGGACGCGCACGTGACGGTGGACGGCCGGGAACGCACGATGCGGGACCCCGTCGCCTACACGGAGCTGCTCTGCGATCTGCACCCCGTGGGCACCCCGCGGCTCGCGGCGGACCGGCTGGCGGCCACGGCGGAGCGGACGGGCATCACGCGCTTCGCCCTGCTGGCGGAGGGGTCCGGGGATCTCGCCGCGACGGAGGAGAACGTACGGCGCCTCGGCGCCGAGGTCCTGCCCCGCCTCGGCTGAGGCTGCCGCTCCGGTATCAGTGGCACACACCTCCCGCGATACGGAGCGGCAGCGGAGTACGGTCGTGCGGGCTGGGCCTTTTCATGCAGGACGTACGCGGTCGTACCGGCCTTGCTGGTCGTACGGGTGCTGCTGGTCGTGCGGGTGCTGCCGGTATGACGGGTGCTGCTGGCCGTACGGGTCGTACGGTCAGCAGTCCCGGAGCTCGGGCGACTGGTTGAGCAGCTGGCCGCGGATCGAAGTGAACTTGGCGAGCCGGTCGTCCGAGGAGGGATCCAGGGGGAACACGGCCACTCGGTGGCAGTTCTGGAACGCCAGGCGCACCCCGAAGTGCCGCTGCAGCGCACCCCTTATCGCGTCACTCGCAAGGGCACGCAGCAGCTGGCCACGCGCCTGCTCGTCGGGCGGCGGCGTCTGGTTGTCGGCGAACTCTCCGCCGTCCACCTTCAGCTGGGCCACCAGCGAGCTGATCATCTCCCACGCGAAGGGCAGGGAGGTCCGGACGCAGTCGACGAAAGCGGCTTCGTCGACCTCGCCTCGCTCGGCCTGTTCGAGTAGGGCCGGTGAGACGTCGAGCGACATGGGTTCTCCTCTCGCGACCCCGGCCGATTGGGTTGCCGGAGTCTTACGGGCAGGGAAGGAGGCCGCGACGCAGAGTGCACGCTCCGCCACCTCCCGCTCACCACGGTAGGCGCCCCGTGGGTGGCGCACCAGGAGAATGCGCATACAACGCGCCATCGGCGAACGGGGCTTTCGGGGGCGAATCGCGTGGAGGGCCGTCGGTCGAGTAGCGTTGCCGACCATGCGTCTCGTCATTGCCCGCTGCTCCGTCGACTACGCGGGCCGGCTCACCGCCCACCTGCCCTCGGCACCCCGTCTGATCCTCGTGAAGGCCGACGGCAGTGTCTCGATCCACGCAGACGACCGGGCGTACAAACCGCTCAACTGGATGTCGCCCCCGTGCACCCTCAAGGAGGGGAGCGGCGATGAGGCCGGCGTCTGGACGGTCATCAACAAGGCGGGCGAGAAGCTCATCATCACCATGGAGGAAGTCCTCCACGACTCCTCCCACGAGCTCGGCGTCGACCCCGGTCTGATCAAGGACGGCGTCGAGGCACACCTGCAGGAACTGCTGGCCGACCGGATCGAAACGCTCGGCGACGGCTACACGCTGATCCGGCGCGAGTACATGACGGCGATCGGGCCGGTGGACATCCTGTGCAGGGACGCCTCCGGCGCGACGGTGGCGGTGGAGATCAAGCGGCGCGGCGAGATCGACGGCGTCGAGCAGCTGACCCGCTACCTGGAGCTCCTGAACCGCGACCCGCACCTGGCCCCGGTCCGGGGTGTGTTCGCGGCCCAGGAGATCAAGCCGCAGGCGCGCGTTCTGGCCACGGACCGCGGCATGGACTGCGTGGTCCTGGACTACGACGCCCTCCGCGGCATCGAGGACGACAAGCTCCGCCTGTTCTGACCGGAGGCGACCACGGGGCTCCCGCACGAGCCCCATCGTCCCGCCCCACCGCCCCGCCGCCCCGAACGCCGCGGGGCTCCCCTATGTGCTCGACGGGCTGCCGGCCGGGCTCGCCGTGGGGGTGGGGGTCGGCGTGGGCGTCGGCGTCGAGGGGGGCGTCGGCGTGGGGGGTGTCGGGTCGGGGCCCGGGGACGACGGCTTCGGGTTCGGGCCCGGGTTCGGGTCCGACGTCGGCGGAGTGTGCCCCGGCGAGGTCTGCGGCCTGCGCGTCGGCGTACGGGAGGGCTGGTTCGGGTCCGGGCTGACGCCCCGTTCCGGGGTGTCGGAAGCCGAGGCATCGGGCGCGGTCGTCCCCGGATCCGGTGCAGGATCGTTCCCGCTGGTTCCTGCCACGCCCGTCTCGGGCGTCGGCGTCGACGACACCGCCGGGCCGGTACCGCCCGCGGGGACCTCGGGGTCGTCCGAGCCCGTCATCGTCAGGGCGACCACCGTGCCCAGCACCGCCACCGTCAGCGCTCCCGCCGCCGCCAGCAGCACCGGCTTCCGGCGTGCCTGCGCACGTGCACGCGCCGCAGCGGCGGAGGGGCGCGCGGGCGAGGGCGAAGGCGCAGCCGGCGTCGGCTTCGCGTCGAGGGGGAAGGCGTCCTCGAACACGTCCGACAGGCTCGTCGGCGCCACCGCCGGCCGTCCGATCACCGGCACGACGGGGGCCATCGGGGTCGTGACCGACGCGGACGTCACGGGCGACGCGGGCGACGCGGGCGACGCGGGCGTCGTCGCGGCCGGCAACAGGGTCGTCACCGCCTCCGGCGCGACCGCGGGCGTGGGAGTCGCCGGGGCCGCGGCCACCGGCGCCTCCAGCCGCAGCGGCGGCGACACCTCCACGCCCGCCTTCTCGCGGTCCGTGACGAGGGCGAGTGCCCGACGGCCCGCCACCGTGCCCCGCTTGTCGGCGAGCGCGCCCCGCAGGCCGATGGACGCTTCGAGCTCGGCCCGGGCCCGGTCCAGGCGTCCCTCGCACAGGGCGAGCACGCCGAGTTCGTGGTGGAAGTACGCCTGTTCCGCGACCTCTCCCGCCTTGCGCGCGGCCTCCGCCCCGGAGCGCAGCACCCGCTCCCAGGCCTCCCAGTGCCGGGAGGCCGCGAACGCCGGTGCCGCGGTCCGGGCCAGCAGTACGGCGGCCACGACGTCGGCCCCGGCCAGCGCGGCCAGCACCGCGTCGGCTTCCGCCGCGACCCGCTCCGGGGTCACCGAGGCGTGTCCGGTCCACCAGGCGTAGTGGCGGGCGGCCGTGCGGGCCTCCTCGTCCGCGGTGTCGTCGAACCCGGCCTCCTCCAGCTGCCGTGCGACCCCGGCGGCCAGCCGGAAGCGGCTGCCCACCGGGGTGAGCAGTCCGCAGCCGAGCAGTTCGGCGACGGCCGCGTCGGCGTGGGTGTCCCCCACGAGGGCGGGCAGGTGGGCGTGGTGCGGCAGTTCACCGCCGAGCGCGCACGCGATCCGCAGCGCCGCCCGGGCCGACTCGCTGACCCGGGAGGCCAGCAGCTCGGCGGGGGCGGCGCCCTCCGCCAGGGTCGGGAGGGGGATGAACGCGGCGTCCCGCTGCCGCTCTTCGAAGACGCCGGGTTCCTCGTCCTCGTCGCCGGACGCGGTGAGGTTGCGTTCGTCGCGCTGGCGCAGCAGTGCGGCCGCCTGGACGAAGCGCAGCGGCAGCCCCTCGGACGCGAACCGCAGGTCTCCCGCCCAGGCGGTCTCCTCCTCGGTCAGGGCCCTTCCGATGCCGGTTTCGAGGAGTTCCAGGCACTCGGCCCGGCCGAGTCCGCCGAGGAAGACCTCTTCCAGGTGCGAGTCGTCGGAGGGGGCGCGGGTGTCGGGGGTGGCCGCCAGCAGGTAGGCGCATTCGGGGGTGGCGCGGAGCAGCTCGTCGAGCGGGGCGCCGCCCATCTCCAGGTCGTCGAGAAGCACGATCGCGCCGATGTCCCGTACACGGGTGAGGAGTTGGGTCCGCTCGGGGCGTTCCCGGGAGGCCTCGTACACGGTGGCGTACAGCGCGTGCAGCAGTTCGCCGGGCTGCTGGTGCCCGTATCCGCTGAGCCGTACGACGCCGTCGGGTGCCAGGCCCGCGCAGTCGGCGGCGACCGCGTCGAGGAGGGCCGTGCGTCCGGATCCGGCGGGTCCGGTCAGCCGTATGGAGCGGCCGCGGCTCAGCAGCCGTACGAGCCGCGCCCGTTCCTCCTCGCGCGCGAGGAGCGGCAGGACCGGGGCCGCGGGGCCGGGCAGGGCGGGCGGCCGCGCGGCGGCGTCACGGGCGCTGCGGCCGGCGGCGTCCCGCTTGACGGGGGCGGTGCCGCCCGTGCCGGGCCGGCGCGGTTCGATCTCGCTGCCGTCGACGGGGTTCACGGTCAGGGTGAAGTCCCCGGCGGTGAGGGTCACGATCCGCGCGACGGGGCCGGGAGCGGGAGCGGGGGCCGGGACGGCAGGTACGGAGCCGGCCGGGCTCCCGGACGCCGCAGGAGCCCCGGACGCCCCGGACGTCTCCGCGGGGGGCACGGGCGCCACCGCGGGCCGCTCCACCGGTTCGGACTGCCCCTGCGTGCGGTCCATGTGTTGGTCCCCCCGATCGCGCTCTGCGCCGTCGCCGTCGTGTCGTACCGTCCGGCCTTCGCACATTCCGCTGTCGCTACGGGTCCGGTTACCGCCCGAACCCTAGACGGTGCCCGGTCGCACGGGGAACCGCAGGGGTGCCATCACCACCGGACCGTTACGTTTGCGCAGGAAGCGTGGGCGGTGGACCGCTTCAGACCCGCGGGAGGGATTCCGCTTCCAGGCCGCCCTCGATCGCGAGGATACGGTGCAGCCGGGTGGCGACGAGGAGGCGCTGCATCTGCGGCGGCACTCCGCGCAGGACGAGGCGGCGGCCGGTCCGGCCGGCCCGCCGGTGGGCTCCCATGATCACGCCGAGTCCGGTCGCGTCCCAGGAGTCGAGCCCGGTGAGGTCCAGCACGAGGTCGCCGTGGCCGTCGTCGAGGGCGGAGTGGAGGGCCGTACGGGCGTCCGCCGCGCTGCGCACGTCGAGGCGGCCCCCGACAGCGAGTTCGGCGTGGTCGCCCCTGATGTGCATATGTGCTCCCGGCAGTCCTGGGTATGTGGGGATCCGAGGGAAGGGATCCGACTGGTCCGTGGTCGGCAACTCTCACTGCAACTGACTGCCGCGCGGGCGGGGAAGTTGCCGACCGTGAGCGAACCGATACCTAATTCACCCGTGCGGGTGCAGGTATTCGAACAGGCGCCCGGTGGCCGGGCGCGGTTCGCGGCTCGGCGGCTCAGTGCTTGTAGAAGCCCTGCCCGCTCTTGCGGCCGAAGTCGCCGGCGTCCACCATGCGGCGCATGAGCTCCGGCGGCGCGAACTTCTCGTCCTGGGATTCGGTGTAGATGTTGCTGGTGGCGTGCAGCAGGATGTCGACGCCGGTGAGGTCGGCGGTGGCGAGCGGACCCATGGCGTGGCCGAAGCCGAGCTTGCAGGCGATGTCGATGTCCTCGGCCGAGGCCACGCCCGATTCGTACAGCTTCGCGGCTTCCACGACCAGGGCGGAAATCAGACGGGTCGTCACGAAACCGGCGACGTCGCGGTTGACGACGATGCAGGTCTTGCCGACCGACTCGGCGAACGCCCGCGTGGCCGCGAGGGTCTCGTCGCTCGTCTTGTAACCGCGGACGAGCTCGCAGAGCTGCATCATCGGGACGGGCGAGAAGAAGTGCGCCCCGACGACCCGCTCCGGACGCTCCGTCACGGCCGCGATCTTGGTGATCGGGATGGCGGAGGTGTTGGACGCGAGGATCGCGTCGTCCCGTACAAGCTTGTCGAGCGCGCGGAAGATCTCGTGCTTGACCTCGAGCTTCTCGAAGACGGCCTCGACGACGATGTCGACGTCGGCGACCGCGTCCAGGTCGGTGGTCGTCTTGATGCGGGCGAGCGCGGCCTCGGCGTCCTCGGCCGTCATCCTCCCCTTGGAGACGAACTTGTCGTACGAGGCCTTGATGCCGTCGGTGCCGCGGGTCAGAGCGGCGTCGGTGACATCACGCAGAACGACGTCCCACCCCGCCTGAGCGGAGACCTGAGCGATTCCGGAACCCATAAGTCCGGCACCGATGACGGCGAGCTTCCCAGCCACTGCACACCCCACGTTCTTCCATCCGGCCCAGCTTCGTAGCCTCTCCGGCGGAGACTAGCGCTCGCGGAGGTTCGTGTGACCGCGAAGTAACACGCGTCACGTCTCAACTGACGGACATCACACCGGTACGGCTCAGCCGTCCGCTTGCGCCAACCGGCCCCCGGCGGCCCGCAGTCGCGCCGCCCCGCGGGCGTCCGGACAGGGGAAGCCCGCCAAGCCGTCGATCCGCCCGGCCAGTTCGGCCTGCTGCCAGATTTCGGACATCTCGGTCGAGACATCACCTCTCCACCCGCCTGGGCTCATTTCGGGGCCCGCTGCGGACGGCGCCGGGGACGGGAGCGCCTGCGCGTGCGATTCTCCGGCGGGCCTCACTACGCTGGCCACATGGTGAACCTCACGCGCATCTACACCCGCACCGGCGACAAGGGCACGACCGCGCTCGGCGACATGAGCCGCACGGCCAAGACCGATCTGCGGATCTCCGCCTACGCCGACGCCAACGAGGCCAACGCGGCCATCGGCACGGCGATCGCCCTCGGCAGCCTGCCGGAGGATGTCGTGAAGGTCCTGGTACGGGTGCAGAACGACCTGTTCGACGTCGGCGCCGACCTGTGCACCCCGGTCGTCGAGAACCCCGAGTACCCGCCGCTGCGCGTCGAACAGTTCTACGTCGACAAGCTCGAAGCGGACTGCGACCTCTTCAACGAGCGGCTGGAGAAGCTGCGCAGCTTCATCCTCCCCGGCGGCGCCCCCGGCGCGGCCCTGCTGCACCAGGCGTGCACGGTGGTCAGGCGTGCCGAGCGCTCCACCTGGGCGGCGCTGGAGGTGCACGGCGAGGTGATGAACCCGCTGACCGCCACCTACCTGAACCGCCTCTCCGACCTCCTCTTCATCCTGGCCCGTACGGCCAACAAGGAGGTCGGCGACGTCCTCTGGGTGCCCGGCGGCGAGCGCTAGACGCCCTCCCCCCGCGCCGCAGGGGCCTTGCGCGGCCAGATCGTGTACGTGGCGGCGACGACGGCGTGGATGCCGAGGACCCGCAGGACGGCGAACTGCCAGCCCTGCAGGCCGGCGGTGTCGGCCGCGTCGCCCACGTACCAGATCGCGGCCTGGAGCAGGGCGAGCGCGACGGCCGCGCCGGCCAGGGTGCGGGCCCACAGCTTCCACTCGTGGACGGCCCTGGCCCTCCCGTAGGCCGGGCCCGGCGGTTTCGGGCCGCCGCCGAAGCGGTATGCCGCGTGCCGGTCGAGCCATTGCACCGTGTAGTGGCCGTAGCCGACGGTGTAGCCGATGTACAGCGCGGCCAGGCCGTGCGTCCAGCCCGGTTCTCCCCCGTTCCTGAGGTCCAGGGTGGTGACCACGAGCAGGACGAGCTCCAGCAGCGGCTCGCACAGCAGGACCGCCGCCCCGAGCCGGGGCATCCCGCCGAGGTAGCGCAGCGCCAGTCCGCCGGCCAGCAGCACCCAGAAGCCGATCTCGCAGGTGACGATCAGGGCGACGAGCACCTGGTTCTCCCTTCCGCTCCAGCGGCCGGCGACGGCCGACGACCACTGCCTCCAGGCTCCCCTCCGGTGCGGGCCGCTTCGTCGTCGCCGGTGACGAAGCGTGACTGCATCCTTCGGTGTAGCGCGGGCCGTGCGTCTCCGCCCCGGCGCCGACGAAGCGGACCTGCCGCACCCTGTTGGATGGAACCGTGACCCCGACCCCGACCCCGCCCCGGACCCCGACCGGGCCCCCGGGCACGCCGGAGCCCGTGCCCGTGCCCGCGCCCGCGCCCGCGCCCGGCCGGATCTTCCGCCCCCACCGCGACGACGTCCTGCTCGCGGTGGTCAGCTTGCTCGCGGGCCTGCTGCTCTGGTCGCTCGGCATCTACATGAACGACCGGCACCTCCTCCCCGCCTGGGCGGCCCTGGTCCCGCTCCTGGCGCTCGGCCCGATGGAACTGCTGCGCCGGACCGCGCCCAACACCACGCTGGCCGTCGGCACCGTGGGGGTGATCGCCGACCAGTTCACCGTGGGAAATCTGGCCACCGTCGTGATCTTCACGGACCTGATGTACGCGGCCGTCGTCTACGGCAAACCCGCCATGGCCCGCCGGCTGCCGGTCACCACGGGCCTGATCACCATCGCCGTCACCGTCACCTTCGTGGCCTGGCTGCGCACCCCGCAGTCCCTGATGATCGGCGTGCTCACCGGCATCGTGTGCTTCGGCCCGGCCCTGACCGGCGCCACCCTGCGCAACCACCGCGAGGCCGCCGAGGCCGCCCGGCTGCGCGCCGAGCAGACGGCGCTGCTGGCCGAGATGGACCGCAGTCAGGCCGTGGCCGCCGAGCGGGCCCGGATGGCCCGCGAGCTGCACGACATGGTGGCCAACCACCTGTCCGCCATCGCCATCCACTCCACGGCCGCACTGTCGATCGACTCCCCCGCGACGAGCCGGGAGGCCCTCGGGGTGATCCGGGAGAACAGCGTGCAGGGGCTGGCCGAAATGCGCCGCCTGATCGGGCTGCTGCGGGACGCGGGCGCGGAGCAGGAGGCGGTCGCCACGCCCTCCCTCGACGGGCTCGACGCCCTCCTGGGCCAGGCCCGCGTCAACGGCGCCGCGAGCGGGCTGGATTTCGTACTCCTCGACGAGCGGCCGCCCGGGGAACCGTTGCCGGCCCCGGTGGAGCTGGCCGCGTACCGGATCGTCCAGGAGTCGCTGACGAACGCCCTCAAGCACGCCGTCCCGGGCACGGTCCGGGTCCGCGTGGCGCGCGCGGACGGGCTGCTGACCGTACGGGTGGACTCCCCCTACGGGGACCGGCCGGGCCCCCGCGCCCCCGGCTCGGGAGCCGGGCTGGTCGGCATGCAGGAGCGGACGGAGCTGCTGGGCGGGGAGTTCTCGGCGGGCCGGGCGGGATCGGTTTGGCAGGTGCGGGCGCAGCTGCCCGCCGAGGAGAGGGCGGTGGCCGGATGAGCATCCGGGTCGTGGTGGCCGAGGACCAGAGCGCGGTACGGGCCGGTCTGGTGCTGATCCTGCGCAGCGCGGGCGACATCGAGGTCGTGGGCGAGGCGGCGGACGGCGAGGAGGCGGTGCGGGCGGCCCGGGAGCTGCGGCCGGATCTCGTCCTCATGGACGTGCAGATGCCGCGGCTCGACGGGGTGTCGGCGACCCGCCAGGTGGTGGCGGAGGGACTGGCCGACGTGCTGGTGCTGACCACCTTCGACCTGGACGAGTACGTGTTCGGCGCCCTGCGTGCGGGGGCGGCGGGCTTCCTGCTGAAGGACGCGGACGCGGCGGAGCTGATCGCTGCGGTACGGACGGTCGCCCGCGGGGAGGGCCTGATCGCGCCGGCGGTGACCCGGCGGCTGATCGCCGAGTTCGCGGCTCCGCGGCCGGTGAAGGCCTCGGTGGCGCCGGAGACGGCCGCGGCGGTGGCCTCGCTGACGCGCCGGGAGCGGGAGGTGCTCGGGTGTCTGGGTGAGGGGCTGTCGAACGCGGAGATCGCGGTGCGGCTGGAGATGGCGGAGGCGACGGTGAAGACCCACGTCAGCAGGTTGCTGGGGAAGCTGGAGCTGCGCAGTCGCCTCCAAGCGGCGGTGCTGGCACAGGAGTTGGGCCTCTAGCGGCCCGCTGGAGCGGGGCTGCTGCGCGGGCCGGGGTGAAGGTCTGGACCTCTTGACGGTTGGTCCAGACCTTTCTACGCTCGCGGCAACTGTGGTGAGCGTGCCATGACAAGCGTGCTCACGGGCGGCGCAGGTCCCACCCCCATGTCGCAGCCGGCCCCACGGCGGCGACGGACCTCCGGAGGAGCACCCTTGAGCACAGCACCCCCACCCCGCATCCGTCTGTTCAGAAGGCTCGCCGCGGCCGTGGCCGCCTTCGCCCTGCCCGTCGCCGGGCTCGTGGCCCTGGCCGGGCCCGCCCAGGCCGCCGCCTCCGCGACGGCCACGTACACGAAGGTCTCCGACTGGGGGACCGGCTTCGAGGGCAAGTGGACGGTGAAGAACACCGGCACCACCACCCTCACCGGCTGGACCGTGGAGTGGGACTACCCCTCCGGCACCACGGTCACCTCGGCCTGGGACGCCACCGTCACCAGCTCCGGCACGCACTGGACCGGCAAGAACGTCGGCTGGAACGGCACCCTCGCCCCCGGTGCCACGATCAGCTTCGGCTTCAACGGCGCCGGCCCGGGCGCCCCCAGCGGCTGCAAGGTCAACGGCGGCTCCTGCGACGGCGGCACGAACCCCACCGACAGCCCGCCGTCCGCCCCCGGCACCCCCACCGCGAGCGGGGTCACGGACACCTCGCTGACCCTCGGCTGGGCCGCCGCCACCGACGACAAGGGCGTCAAGAACTACGACGTCTACCGCGGCGGCGCGAAGGTCGCGACCGTCACCGGCACCAGCTGGACCGACTCCGGCCTGACCAAGGGCACGACGTACACGTACAGCGTCACCGCCCGCGACACCGCCGACCAGAGCGGCCCGGCCTCCGGCTCCGTCTCGGTCACCACGACCGGCGGCGGCACCACTCCCCCGGACCCGGGCGGCAAGGTCAAGCTCGGCTACTTCACCGACTGGGGCGTCTACCAGCGCAACTACCACGTGAAGAACCTGGTCACCTCGGGCTCCGCCGCGAAGATCACCCACATCAACTACGCCTTCGGCAACGTCCAGGGCGGCAAGTGCACCGTCGGTGACGCCTACGCCGACTACGACAAGGCCTACACGGCCGACCAGAGCGTCGACGGCGTCGCCGACACCTGGGACCAGCCGCTGCGCGGCAACTTCAACCAGCTGCGCAAGCTCAAGGCCAAGTACCCGAACGTCAAGGTGCTGTGGTCCTTCGGCGGCTGGACCTGGTCCGGCGGCTTCGGCCAGGCCGCCGCCAACCCGGCCGCCTTCGCCGACTCCTGCTACAGCCTGGTCGAGGACCCGCGCTGGGCGGACGTCTTCGACGGCATCGACATCGACTGGGAGTACCCGAACGCCTGCGGCCTGTCCTGCGACACCAGCGGCGCCGCCTCCCTGAAGAACGTTGTGTCCGCGCTGCGCACCAAGTTCGGCGGCAGCAACCTGGTGACCGCCGCGATCTCCGCGGACGGCTCCAACGGCGGCAAGCTCGACCTGGCCGACTACGCGGGCGCCTCCCAGTACGTCGACTTCTACAACGTCATGACGTACGACTTCTTCGGCGCGTGGGACGCCAAGGGCCCGACCGCCCCGCACTCCCCGCTCACCTCGTACGCCGGCATCCCGATCGCCGGATTCAACTCCGAGGCCGCGATCACCAAGCTCAAGGGCAAGGGCGTCCCCGGCTCCAAGCTCAACCTCGGCATCGGCTTCTACGGCCGCGGCTGGACCGGCGTAACCCAGGACGCCCCCGGCGGCGCAGCCACCGGGCCGGCCCCGGGCACGTACGAGCAGGGCATCGAGGACTACAAGGTGCTCAAGGGCAGCTGCCCGGCCACCGGCACCGTCGCCGGCACGGCCTACGCCAAGTGCGGCGGCAACTGGTGGAGCTACGACACCCCGGCCACCATCGCCGGGAAGATGAGCTGGACCAAGCAGCAGGGCCTCAGGGGCGCCTTCTTCTGGGAGTTCAGCGGCGACACCGCGAACGGCGAGCTCGCGGCCGCGATCCACACCGGTCTCCAGTAGCCCCCACGCACTGGACCGGTGAACGACGAAGCCGGGGAGACGGGGTCCGCCCCCCGTCTCCCCGGCTTCCCGGTGTCCTGCGTCCCGCGTCCCGCGTCAGGCCACGTTCACCCTCTGCCCCGGAGGCGCGGCCTCCAGCCAGGCCAGGAAACCGGTCAGCGCGTCCTCGCTCATCGCCAGCTCCAGGCGGGTCCCGCGGTGGAGACAGCAGAGCACGACGGCGTCGGACAGCAGGGCCAGCTCCTCCTCGCCCTCGGGGGCGCGGCGGGCGACCACCTCGATGGAGGCACGCTCCAGCAGTCGGCGCGGCCTCGGGGAGTAGGAGAAGACGCGGAACCACTCGATCCGGTCACCGCTGTAGCGGGCGACCCCGTACACCCAGCCCTTGCCGGAGATGTCGGGTTCCTCGGACACCCCCCACCGCAGACTGCAGTCGAAGGTGCCGCCGGAACGCTGGATCAGTCTGCGGCGCAGCCCGAACACAAACAGCCCGATCACCACCAGGGCTACGACCAGGCCGCTCACAAGCAGAGCGAGGAGCATCTTCACCGACCTCCTCGCTCATCGAATACCTCAAACGAAAAACGACCTGCATCGCCTCAGCCGCGACCCGGTCTGGAAAATTCCAGACCGGACCGCGGCTGAGGTCTCAAACCTGTTCGGTACGGGGCTCAGTGCCCCGTGACCGCGCGCAGCCGGACATCGGCGCGACGCTCGGCGGCCGCATCGGCCTCCGACTTCGCGCGCTCCAGTGCCCGCTCCGCCCGCTGGACGTCAATCTCGTCGGCGAGCTCGGCGATCTCGGCCAGCAGGGACAGCTTGTTGTCCGCGAACGAGATGAATCCGCCGTGCACCGCGGCGACGACAGTGTTGCCCTCGCTGGTACGGATGGTCACCGGGCCCGATTCCAGCACACCGAGAAGCGGCTGGTGACCGGGCATGACGCCGATGTCGCCGGACGTGGTGCGGGCGACGACCAGGGTGGCCTCGCCGGACCAGACATTGCGGTCCGCCGCGACCAGCTCGACGTGCAGCTCAGCAGCCAAGGTGGCTCCTCGGGTCACCACCCGGCGGGTCAGCCGGGTGTTGGGTCAAATTCTAATGGGCGTGGGGAGAGGGACGGGACACACCCGCCCCTCTCCGACGAGACACCAGCCGGCGAACCGGCGGGCCTTCGAACCGGATGCGCTCCGTGCGGAGCGCGCCGGATCAGGAGACGCCCAGCTCCTTGGCGTTGGCCTTGAGGTCCTCAATGCCACCGCACATGAAGAACGCCTGCTCGGGGAAGTGGTCGTAGTCACCGTCGCAGATCGCGTTGAACGCGGTGATCGACTCGTCGAGCGGAACGTCCGAACCGTCCACGCCGGTGAACTGCTTGGCGACGTGGGTGTTCTGCGACAGGAAGCGCTCGACGCGACGGGCACGGTGGACGACGAGCTTGTCCTCCTCGCCCAGCTCGTCGATACCGAGGATCGCGATGATGTCCTGGAGGTCCTTGTACTTCTGGAGGATCCCCTTGACACGCATGGCGGCCGCGTAGTGGTCCGCCGCGATGTACCGCGGGTCGAGGATGCGGGACGTCGAGTCCAGCGGGTCCACGGCCGGGTAGATGCCCTTCTCGGAGATCGGACGGGAGAGAACCGTCGTCGCGTCGAGGTGGGCGAACGTGGTGGCCGGCGCCGGGTCGGTCAGGTCGTCCGCGGGGACGTAGATCGCCTGCATCGAGGTGATCGAGTGACCGCGGGTCGAGGTGATGCGCTCCTGCAGCAGACCCATCTCGTCAGCCAGGTTCGGCTGGTAACCCACGGCGGACGGCATGCGGCCCAGAAGGGTCGACACCTCCGAACCGGCCTGGGTGTAACGGAAGATGTTGTCGATGAAGAAGAGCACGTCCTGCTTCTGAACATCGCGGAAGTACTCCGCCATGGTCAGACCGGCGAGCGCGACGCGAAGACGGGTGCCCGGCGGCTCGTCCATCTGGCCGAAGACGAGGGCCGTCTTGTCGATGACGCCCGAGTCGCCCATTTCCTCGATGAGGTCGTTGCCCTCACGGGTACGCTCACCGACGCCCGCGAACACCGACACACCGTCGTGGTTGTTGGCGACGCGGTAGATCATTTCCTGGATCAGAACGGTCTTGCCGACACCGGCACCACCGAACAGACCGATCTTTCCACCCTTGACGTACGGGGTGAGAAGGTCGATGACCTTGACGCCGGTCTCGAACATCTCGGTCTTCGACTCGAGCTCGTCGAAGGAGGGCGCCTTGCGGTGGATGGGCCAGCGCTCGGTGACCTCGGCGTTCGCCTCGGGGTAGTTGAGCACCTCACCCAGGGTGTTGAACACCTTGCCCTTGGTGAAGTCACCGACGGGGACGGTGATGCCCTCGCCCGTGTCGGTCACCGGGGCCTGGCGGACCAGACCGTCGGTGGGCTGCATGGAGATGGTGCGGACCAGGCCGTCACCCAGGTGCTGGGCGACTTCCAGGGTCAGCGTCTTCAGCTTGCCGTCCTCGGCCGGGTCGGCGACCTGGACCTTGAGGGCGTTGTAGATCTCGGGCATGGCGTCGACGGGGAACTCCACGTCGACGACCGGGCCGATGACCCGGGCGACGCGGCCCGTGGCGGCGGCCGTCTCAACAGTGGTCGTCATTACTTGTCACTCCCCGCGGTCGCGTCAGCCATGGCGCTCGCGCCACCGACGATCTCGCTGATTTCCTGGGTGATTTCGGCCTGGCGGGCCGCGTTGGCAAGCCGGGAGAGGCTCTTGATGAGGTCTCCGGCGTTGTCGGTCGCCGACTTCATCGCGCGGCGACGGGCGGCGTGCTCGGAAGCGGCCGACTGCAGCAGTGCGTTGTAGATGCGGCTCTCGACGTAGCGCGGCAGCAGGGCGTCGAGGACGTCCTCCGCCGACGGCTCGAAGTCGAACAGCGGAAGGATCTCGCCCTTCGTGCCGGTCTCTTCCTGAGCCTTGTCGAGGCTGAGCGGCAGCATCCGGCCGTCCACCGCGTTCTGCGTCATCATCGACACGAATTCCGTGTAGACGATGTGCAGCTCGTCGACGCCGCCCTCGGCCGTTTCCTTCTGGATGGCCTCGATCAGCGGCGCCGCGACGCGCTTGGCGTCGGCGTAGGCCGGGCTGTCGGTGAAGCCGGTCCACGAGTCCGCGACCTTGCGCTCGCGGAAGCCGTAGTAGGCGACACCCTTGCGGCCGACGATGTAGGCATCGACGTCCTTGCCCTCAGCGCGCAGCCGCTCGGTGAGCCGGTCCGCCTGCTTGATGGCGTTCGAGGAGTAGCCGCCGGCCAGACCGCGGTCGCTCGTGATGAGCAGGACCGCGGCGCGGGTCGGCGCCTCGACCTCGGTGGTCAGGGCGTGCTTGGTGTTCGAGCCGGTCGCCACCGCGGTCACCGCACGGGTGAGCTCGGTCGCGTACGGCATCGATGCCGCCACCTTGCGCTGCGCCTTGACGATGCGCGAGGCGGCGATCATCTCCATCGCCTTGGTGATCTTCTTGGTCGCCGTGACGGCACGGATGCGACGCTTGTAGACCCGGAGCTGCGCTCCCATGAGTCAGGTCCCTTCCGTCGTCACTTGGAGACGTTGACGGCCGGAGCGTCCTCGCCCAGGAGCTTGCCGTCAGAGGTCTCGAACTGCTGCTTGAAGGCAGCGATGGCGTCCGCGACCGACGTCAGGGTGTCGTCCGACATCTTGCCGCCCTCCGCGATGGAGGTGAGGAGGTCCTTGCGCTCGCGGCGCAGGTGCTCCAGCAGCTCCGACTCGAAGCGGCGGATGTCGTTGACGGGGACGTCGTCCATCTTGCCGGTGGTGCCGGCCCAGACGGAGACGACCTGCTCCTCGACGGGCATCGGCTGGTACTGGCCCTGCTTCAGCAGCTCGACCATGCGCTTGCCGCGCTCCAGCGAAGCCTTCGACGCGGCGTCCAGGTCGGAACCGAAGGCGGCGAACGCCTCCAGCTCGCGGTACTGGGCGAGGTCCACGCGCAGACGGCCGGAAACCTGCTTCATGGCCTTGTGCTGCGCGGAGCCACCGACGCGGGAGACCGAGATACCGACGTTCAGCGCCGGGCGCTGGCCCGCGTTGAACAGGTCGGACTCCAGGAAGCACTGGCCGTCGGTGATGGAGATGACGTTGGTCGGGATGAACGCCGACACGTCGTTCGCCTTGGTCTCGACGATCGGCAGACCGGTCATCGAACCGGCACCCATCTCGTCGGAGAGCTTGGCGCAGCGCTCCAGCAGACGCGAGTGCAGGTAGAAGACGTCACCCGGGTAGGCCTCACGGCCCGGCGGGCGGCGCAGCAGCAGCGACACGGCGCGGTAGGCGTCGGCCTGCTTCGACAGGTCGTCGAAGATGATCAGGACGTGCTTGCCGGCGTACATCCAGTGCTGGCCGATGGCGGAACCGGTGTACGGCGCCAGGTACTTGAAGCCGGCCGGGTCGGACGCCGGGGCGGCGACGATCGTCGTGTACTCGAGCGCGCCGGCCTCTTCCAGGGCGCCGCGAACGGACGCGATGGTCGAGCCCTTCTGGCCGATGGCGACGTAGATGCAGCGGACCTGCTTGTTCACGTCGCCGGAGCGCCAGTTGTCGCGCTGGTTGATGATCGTGTCGACGGCCAGAGCGGTCTTGCCGGTCTGACGGTCACCAATGATCAGCTGACGCTGGCCACGGCCGATCGGCACCATCGCGTCGACGGCCTTGTAGCCGGTCTGCATGGGCTCGTGCACCGACTTACGGACCATGACGCCCGGGGCCTGCAGCTCGAGGGCGCGGCGGCCTTCGGTCGCGATCTCGCCGAGGCCGTCGATCGGGTTGCCGAGCGGGTCGACAACGCGGCCGAGGTAGCCCTCGCCGACACCTACGGAGAGAACCTCACCGGTGCGCTGCACCGGCTGGCCCTCCTCGATACCGCTGAACTCGCCGAGGACGATCGCACCGATCTCGCGCTCCTCGAGGTTGAGGGCGAGACCGAGGGTGCCGTCCTCGAACTTCAGCAGCTCGTTCGCCATGGCGGAGGGCAGGCCCTCCACCTTCGCGATGCCGTCGCCGGCAACGCTGACCGTTCCGACCTCCTCGCGCGAGGCCGCGTCCGGCTGGTACGACTGGACAAAGTTCTCCAGTGCGTCCCGGATCTCCTCCGGCCGGATCGTGAGCTCCGCCATCTGGGTTCCCTGCTCTCCTTGTTGGGCCTGAAGCTTCTTAGGGGTCTGGGGGCGACCCCCAGGAATCTTCTGCAAGTTCTGCACGGCCCAACCGGGCCGCTAGGAATGCGTTGTTCTATTGGTGGCTGGTCAGCCGGCCATGCGGCGGGACGCCTCGGCGAGGCGGTCCGCGATGGTGCCGTCGATGACCTCGTCGCCGACCCGCACCGAGATCCCGCCGAGGACCGCGGGGTCCACGTCGAGGTTCAGGTGCATCTGGCGGCCGTACAGCTTGGCAAGCACCGCGCCGAGACGCTGCTTCTGCACGTCGCTGAGCGGAACCGCGCTGGTCACGGTGGCGACCATGCGGTCACGGCGCTCGGCGGCGAGCTTGGAGAGGGACTCCAGTCCCGCTTCCAGGCTACGTCCACGCGGGTGCGTGACGAGACGCGTGACCAGACGCTCGGTGACGGCGTTCGCCTTGCCGCCGAGCAGGCTGCGCAGCAGCGTGCTCTTGGCGGAGGCGGTGGCCGCCCGGTCGGTCAGCGCGGCCCGCAGCTCGGTGTTCGAGGCGACGATCCGGCCGAAGCGGAACAGCTCGTCCTCGACGTCGTCCAGCGCGCCGGCCTGCTGGGCCGCCGTGAGGTCGGCGGTGGCCGCCAGCTCCTCCAGCGAGTCCACCAGGTCGCGGGACTGCGACCAGCGGGACCGGGCCATGCCCGACACCAGGTCGAGGGTCTCCCCGCTGACCTGGGCGCCCAGCAGTCGACCCACCAGCTCGGCCTTGGCCTCGCCGGACTGCGCCGGGTCCGTGATGACCCGACGCAGCGAGACCTCACGGTCGAGCAGCGCGGTGACGGCTGCCAGCTCACCGGCGAGCTTCGCCGCGTCGACGGACGTGTTGTCCGTCAGCGCGTCGAGACGCTCGCGCGCGGAGGCCAGCGCCTCGCGGCTCGCTCCGTTCATCGGGCCGCCTCGGCCTTCTCCTCAAGCTCGCTGAGGAAGCGGTCGATCGTGCGGCTCTGCCGGGCGGCGTCCTCGAGGGACTCGCCGACGAGCTTTCCGGCCAGGTCGGTGGCGAGCTTGCCCACGTCCTGGCGCAGCGCCTGAGAGGCGGCCTTGCGGTCGGCCGCGATCTGGGCGTGGCCGGCAGCGATGATCTCCTCACGCTGCCGCTGGCCCTCTGCGCGCAGTTCTTCCTTCAGCGCAGTGCCCTGCTCCAGCGCTTCCTGGCGCAGGCGCGCGGCCTCGTGCCGGGCTTCGGCGAGCTGGGCCTTGTACTGCTCCAGCACGCTCTGGGCCTCGGTCTGAGCGGCCTCAGCCTTCTCGATACCGCCCTCGATCTGCTCGCGGCGCTCGTCCAGAACCTTGTTGATGTTCGGGAGGAGCTTCTTCGCGAGGAAACCGAAGACGATGACGAAGGCGATCAGACCGATGACGAGCTCGGGGATCGGCGGGACGAGCGGGTTTTCCGTCTCGGCCGCGAGAACCAGGAGGTTCACATCAGTGCCTTTCGTCTAATCGGACTAGTGGTCGCGGTTCGTCAGCTGTAGACGAACGGCATGACCAGACCGATGAGGGCGAGCGCCTCACAGAAGGCGAAGCCGAGGATCTGGTTGGCGCGGATCAGACCGGCAGCCTCGGGCTGACGGGCGAGAGCCTGCGTGCCGTTACCGAAGATGATGCCGACGCCGACACCCGGGCCGATGGCCGCGAGACCGTAACCAACGGAGCTGAGGGAGCCGGTGACGCCATCGGCGGCAGCGAGGATCTGGGACATGCCAGTTCTTCCTTCTCTTTCACGGACCGGTGGGGGTTGGCCACCGGACGACAGGGGGTTTGGGGAGGGCCGGACTCAGTGGTGCTCGGCGAGCGCGCCCTGGATGAAGCTGCAGGCCAGGAGGACGAAGACGTAGGCCTGGACAGCCTGGATGAAGAGCTCGAAGGCCGTCATCACGATGACCATGACGAACGAGACGCCCGCGTAGGCGATCCCGATCCCGTTCAGCAGGTACCAGCTGGCGATGGTGAACAGCAGCAGCAGGGTGTGACCGGCGAACATGTTCGCGAACAGTCGGACTGCGTGGGTGAACGGGCGCACCAGGACGTTCGAGAAGAACTCGATGACCATGACGAGGGGCAGGACGCCGCCGAGCGACTTGTCGTAGCCGGTCAGGTTCTTGAGTCCGCCGACGAAGCCGT
The DNA here is from genome assembly GCF_044745505.1 of Streptomyces sp. NPDC086989. Taxonomy (NCBI): domain Bacteria; kingdom Bacillati; phylum Actinomycetota; class Actinomycetes; order Kitasatosporales; family Streptomycetaceae; genus Streptomyces; species Streptomyces sp. NPDC086989. Next base: position 294,461 of record NZ_JBIVAL010000002.1, on the reverse strand, counting down.
GACGCTTGAACGTCACCGACATCCAGATGAAGTAGACGATCGCCGCGAGGGCCGCCGGGTACGCGATGATCGCGGTCACCGGGAACTGCGCCACGGGGACGATCGACCAGACGTTGAGGACCCAGACGAAGAAGAACAGCGACACCATGAAGGGGACGTACTTCTCGCCCTCCTTCTTGCCCAGCGTCTCGTACACGATGCCGCGGCGCACGAAGTCGTAGCCGGCCTCGGCGACCATCTGGAGCTTGCCCGGTACGACCTTCGGCTTCCGGAACGCTGCCCAGAAGAAGCCGACGATGATCAGCGAGCCCAGCAGAGCCAGCAGCATCGGCTTGTTGAAGTACACACTGGTGGTGCCGGGCTCGCCCCACAGCGGCTCGAAGAGGAACGAGTGCAGGCCCGGACCGGGGAAGCCACATCCGTCGAAGATGTGACAGTCGGTCTCGAAAGCGAGCACCTGCGTCAGGTCAGCACTCACCGCGGGCTCCTTCAGCGTGGCGCATAGGTACGGCAACCTCGTTGTGTCGGCGCGGCGCACAGCCGCTGTTCGGCACTGGACTGGTGTTACGGGTGTGGGGGCGGCGATCAGGCATCGAGCCTCGCGATGGAACAGGCGTCAGCTCAGATGCCCGCGCCCGCAATGCCGCAGTTGGAACCGGACGATAGCAGCATCTCGAACGCTCGCTTATCCCGGCCCTACCCCTCACGACTTCGGCCCCGGATTTTCGGGCTTGTCGCCCTTGGTCGAGTCCGGTTCGACGTACAGGATCTTGGCCTTCATGTGAGCACGCGTCTGAGCGCCGATCCACACCAGGGTGGTGGCGACGAGCGTGATCGCGAATGCACGGGGGTTGAACAGCGTCGTGTTCTTGAACACGGCGAGAAAGACGAAGAGCAGCAGGATCTGGGCCGTGTAGAGCATCAGCCCCATGGCCTGGAACAAGTGCGGCAGCGATTTCGCGGTGCGTTGCAGAACGACGAATCCGATGCCCATGAACAGCATCACCAGCAGCGTGGCGATGACGGCCCCGAGAGCCCCCTTGCCGCCTGCGACCACGGCGCTGATGACGGCGGCGAGAGCGCCGGCGACAGCTGTGGGTACAGCGGCGTGCAGAAGGGATCGGACGTCATCAGACCGCATGGCGGGTTGCTCCGCGTGGTGGTGGGGGCACGGACTCGTACGGGACTCGTACTACGGGGACTCGTACGGGACGAGCGTAAGCCCGGTCCGAGAGCGAGCCTCGGGCCGATGGACCGTCGCACTACGGTCCTTCGGCTCTGTCGCCGGGTTTAGTGAACGGTATCACAAACTATTTGATGAGAGCTTTACCTGGTGGGTGTGCCGACTGTCACACATGAGAGTGAACCCGCCCGTGTGTGCGCGACAGCCCGTCGTTGTGTGTGCTAAAGGCACGCCATGTCCGACATGCACCGCGGCCGTCAGCGCGTCGACTCGGCCTTACGCCGGTCGGGGAAGCGCGAACGGGGGCCTACGGCGGTCGCTCCGTTGACGCCCGAGACACCGACCCTGATCGGTCCGGCGGGCTCCGGCTCGCGGCCCGAGGCGTCCAGGGCGGCCGCCTCGGCGGCGCGCTCGGCGTGCCGGTAGCGCGGCGGGACCAGACCCTCGGCCCAGCGCGGGGCGCGCGGGGTGAAGCGCGGCAGGAGCAGCAGGACCAGCCCCACCGCGCTCAGGGCGACGATGGCGAGCACGATCCACATCGAGGCGGAGTGCACCGAGTACGCCACCGCGCCGAACGCGATCAGGCCCGACCAGAAGTACATGATCAGGACCGCGCGGCTGTGCGAATGCCCGAGTTCCAGCAGCCGGTGGTGCAGGTGCCCCCGGTCGGCCGCGAAGGGCGACTGGCCCTTCCAGGTGCGCCGCACGATGGCCAGGATCAGGTCCGCCATCGGGATCGCAATGATCGTCAGCGGGAGCAGAAGCGGAATGAAGACCGGCAGCATTGCGTGCGTCGCATTCCGCTCACCGCCGGCGAACAGCGCCATGGTGTCCGGGTCCACCTGCCCGGTGATGGAAATCGCGGAGGCGGCGAGCACCAGGCCGATGAGCATCGATCCGGAATCGCCCATGAAGATCCGCGCCGGATGCATGTTGTGCGGCAGGAAACCGAGGCACATGCCCATCAGGATCGCGGCGAACAGGGTCGCCGGCGCCGCGGCCTCGATGCCGTAGCCGAACCAGATCCGGTACGAGTAGAGGAAGAACGCCGTGGCGGCGATGCAGACCATGCCGGCGGCCAGGCCGTCGAGCCCGTCCACGAAGTTCACCGCGTTGATGGTGATCACGACCAGGGCCACGGTGAGGAGGTTGCCCTGCCACTGGGTCAATGCGACCGTCCCGATGCCCGGGACGGGGATCCACAGCATGGTCAGGCCCTGCATGACCATCACACCGGCGGCGATCATCTGCGCACCGAGCTTGATCAGGGCGTCGATCTCGAACTTGTCGTCGAGCACGCCGATCAGCCAGATCAGGGCGGCTCCGGAGAGCAGCGCCCGCGGTTCGTTCGACAGCTCGAAGACGCCGTTGAGGTTGCGCAGGTGGTCGGCGACCAGCAGTCCCGCGCACAGTCCGCCGAACATGGCGATGCCGCCGAGCCGCGGGGTGGGCTCGCGGTGCACGTCGCGGGCGCGGATCTCCGGCATGGCACCGGCCGCGATCGCGAACTTCCGCACGGGCCCGGTGAGCAGATAGGTCACCGCGACCGTGACGCAAAGCGTCAGCAGATATTCACGCACGGGCTGCCCCAGATGTATCGCCGGCCATCTCAGCCCCACACATTAGCTGCGATGTACCCCTCACCGAGGACGCGAGGGGGCGCTACCCCGGTTGCGGTACGCCCTGTTTGTCCTGATTACTCACCGTACGGGGGAAATCCGCGCGTCAGCTCGGCCACTTCTGCGCGGATACCCGTCCTCGCCCCGCGCAGTACCGCGGTGAACAGCTCGGCGATCCGGGCCATCTCGGGCTCCCGCATGCCCTGGGTCGTTACGGCGGCCGTGCCGAGCCGGATCCCGCGCTGGTCCCCGTACGGGAGGGCGCAGGTGTCCAGCACGATGCCGGCGGCGGCGAGGCGGCCACGGGCCGCCGGGCCGTCGATGCCGAGCGGGGCCGGGTCGGCGGTGATCAGGTGGGTGTCGGTGCCGCCCGTCGTGACCGCGAAACCGTGGGCCTCCAGCTCACCGGCCAGCGCCCGCGCATTGGCCACCACCCGATGGGTGTACGTGGTGAACGCCGGTGCCGCGGCCTCGCCGAAGGCCACCGCCTTGGCGGCGATGGTGTGCATCTGCGCGCCGCCCTGGGTGAAGGGGAACACCGCCCGGTCGATCCGCTCGGCGAACTCGGAGCCGCACAGCACCATCCCGCCGCGCGGGCCGCGCAGCACCTTGTGGGTCGTCGCACAGACGATGTCGGCGTACGGGACGGGGCTGGGCGCCGCCCCGCCGGCGACGAGCCCGATGGGATGCGCGGCGTCCGCGATGAGGTACGCCCCGACCTCGTCGGCGATCTCCCGGAACACCGAGTACTCGGGATGCCGCGGGTACGAGATCGACCCGCAGACGATCGCCTTGGGCCGGTGCATCCGTGCCAGCTCCTGCACCTGCCGGTAGTCGATCAGGCCGCTCTCGGCGTCGACCCCGTACCCGACGAAGTCGAACCACCGCCCGGAGAAGTTGGCGGGCGAGCCGTGCGTGAGGTGCCCCCCGTACGGGAGCCCCATCGCCAGCACGGTGTCCCCGGGCCGCAGCAGCGCGGCGTACGCGGCCAGTACGGCGGCGGAACCGGAATGCGGCTGCACGTTGGCGTGCTCGACGCCGAAGAGCGCCCGGGCCCGCTCGGCGGCCAGCCCCTCGGCGAGGTCGGCGTACTCGCAGCCGCCGTGGTAGCGCGCACCGGGGTAGCCCTCGGCGTACTTGTTGGCCAGTGCCGAGCCGAGCGCCGCGAGCACGGCGGGCGAGGTGAAGTTCTCGGCGGCGATCAGCTGCAGTGTCGTGGCCTGACGCTGCGCCTCGCCCGCGAGCACGTCGGCCATCTGCGGATCCTGCTGCCGCAGCAGGTCCGGCGGCGGGGTGATGACGCTCATGGCGTGACTCCAGTGGGCTGTCCCGGTACTCGCCACTGTAGGCCCGCCCCCCGGATCCCGCCCGCCGGTCCCTCCCGACGGGGTGCGGGTCGCGTCAACGGGAAGCGGTGACGCCCGTCAGGGCCGTGACGACCGGGTCCAGCGCCTGGTTGATCTCGTCGCCGATGGAGCGGAAGAAGGTGATCGGCGCCCCGTACGGGTCGTAGACCTCGTCCGCGTCGGGAGAGGGGGCCAGCAGCCAGCCGCGCAGTGCCGCCGCGGCCCGCACCAAAGCCCGCGCCCGCTCGGCCACCCCGCCGTCCAGCGGCGGCAAAGTGGCCGGATCTATGGCTCGGACCAGTCGGGTGAACTCCTTCAGCGTGAAGGTCCGCAGGCCCGCCGAGTGCCCCATCGAGATGACCTGGGCCCGGTGGTCGCGGGTGGCCGTCAGGACCAGGTCCGCCCGTATGACGTGCTCGTCGAGCAGCTCCCGGCCGGTGAACCCGGAGGCGTCCGCGCCGAAGTCCGCGAGCACGGCCGCCGCGTTCGCCTCCATCGGCGCACCCTCGTGGCCCCAGGTCCCCGCGCTCTCCACGATGAGGTCGCCGGCCGGAATGCCGCCGAGCCGGTGCACCAGCGCATGCCGGGTCAGCCGCTCGGTGATCGGCGAGCGGCAGACGTTGCCGGTGCTGACGTGGAGGATGCGGAACGTGTCCCCTCCGGCGTCCGCCGGGGAGTGCCCGCTTGCTATGCCACGCCCCTCAGGGCTCACGGAGCCACCTCAAGGTCGGGTACGACCTCCCGCAGCTGCTCCGCGGTCAGCGCCCCCTCGCGCAGCAGGACGGGAACCTTCCCGGTGACGTCGACGATCGACGACGGCAACGTGCTCGGGGTCGGCCCGCCGTCCAGGTACACGGACACCGAGTCGCCGAGCATCTCGCGGGCCGCGTCGCAGTCCTCCGGCGCCGGGTGCCCGGTCAGGTTGGCCGAGGACACGGCCATCGGCCCGACCTCGGTGAGCAGCTCGATCGCGACGGGGTGCAGGGGCATGCGGACGGCCACGGTCCCGCGGGTCTCCCCCAGGTCCCACGCCAGCGAGGGCTGGTGCTTGGCGACGAGGGTCAGGCCGCCCGGCCAGAAGGCGTCGACGAGTTCCCAGGCCTGCTCGGAGAAGTCCGTGACGAGGCCGTGGAGGGTGTTCGGGGAGCCGATGAGCACCGGGGTCGGCATGTTGCGGCCGCGCCCCTTGGCGGCGAGCAGGTCGCCGACGGCCTCCGCGCTGAAGGCGTCCGCACCGATCCCGTAGAGCGTGTCGGTGGGCAGCACGACGAGTTCGCCGCGGCGCACGGCGGATGCGGCTTCACGCAGGCCCGTCTTGCGGTCCGTCGCGTCGTTGCAGTCGTATCGCCGGGCCATCAGCGTGACTCCTCGTGCAGCAGGGGGGTGGAGGGGTGGGTCGCGCCCGTCACGGCAGAGCCTTGCGGGCCGTGGCGAAGCGCGGGCGGTTGTTGAGGTCGGGGTGGTCGGCGGCGTCGGCCCAGCCCCGCTCCTCGGCGAAGATCCACGGGACCTGGCCGCCCTGGGTGTCGGCGTGTTCGATGACGACGATGCCGCCGGGCCGCAGCAGCCGGTGCGCGGTGCGCTCGATGCCGCGGATGGTGTCGAGGCCGTCCTCGCCGGAGAACAGGGCCATCTCGGGGTCGTGGTCGCGGGCCTCGGGGGCGACGTACTCCCACTCGGTGAGCGGGATGTACGGCGGGTTCGAGATCACCAGGTCGACCTGGCCGTCCAGCTCGGGCAGGGCGCTCAGCGCGTCGCCCTGGTGGACGGTGACCCGGGAGCCCTCGGCGTTCTTCCGGGTCCACCGCAGGGCCTCCTCGGACAGCTCGACCGCGTGCACGCGCGAGCGCGGCACCTCCTGCGCCATGGCCAGCGCGATGGCGCCGGAGCCCGTGCACAGGTCCACGATCAGCGGCTCGACGACGTCCATCGCCCGGACGGCGTGTATGGCCCAGTCCACGACCGATTCGGTCTCGGGACGGGGCACGAACACCCCGGGTCCGACCTGGAGCTCCAGGTACCGGAAGAAGGCGCGGCCGGTGATGTGCTGGAGCGGCTCGCGCGCCTCGCGGCGGGCGACGGCCTCCCAGTAGCGGGCGTCGAAGTCCGCGTCCTTGACGTGGTGCAGTTCCCCCCGCTTGACGCCGTGCACGAAGGCCGCGAGCTCCTCCGCGTCGAAGCGCGGTGAGGGCACGCCGGCGGCGGCCAGCCGCTGGGTGGCCTGGGCCACCTCGGCAAGCAGCAAGTTCACGCTGGTCCTCCGGGCTGCTGTCGTACGGGGGGTCGAGCAGGGGTCGTACAGGTGCTGCGGGGCGCGCGTCAGGTCGCGGACGCGAGCTTGGCGGCCGAGTCCGCGTCGACGCAGGCCTGGATCATCGGATCGAGGTCGCCGTCGAGCACCTGGTCCAAGTTGTACGCCTTGAAACCGGTCCGGTGGTCCGAGATGCGGTTTTCCGGGAAGTTGTACGTACGGATCTTCTCGGAGCGGTCCACGGAGCGCACCTGGCTGCGGCGCACGTCGGAGGCCTCCTGCTCGGCGGCCTCCTGGGCCGCGGCCAGCAGGCGCGACCGGAGGATGCGCATCGCCTGCTCCTTGTTCTGGAGCTGACTCTTCTCGTTCTGGCAGGAGGCGACCACACCGGTCGGGATGTGCGTGATGCGCACGGCCGAGTCGGTGGTGTTGACGGACTGGCCGCCGGGGCCCGACGAGCGGTACACGTCGATGCGCAGGTCGTTCGGGTTGATCTCGACCTCGACCTCCTCGGCCTCCGGGGTGACGAGCACGCCCGCGGCGGAGGTGTGGATGCGGCCCTGGGACTCGGTGGCCGGAACGCGCTGCACGCGGTGCACGCCGCCCTCGTACTTCAGGCGGGCCCAGACGCCCTGACCGGGCTCGGTGGCACCGTTGCCGCCCTTGGTGCGGACGGAGACCTGGACGTCCTTGTAGCCGCCGAGCTCGGACTCGGTGGCGTCGATGATCTCGGTCTTCCAGCCCACGCGCTCGGCGTAGCGCAGGTACATGCGCAGCAGGTCCCCGGCGAACAGGGCCGACTCGTCGCCGCCCGCGCCCGCCTTGACCTCCAGGAGCACGTCCTTGTCGTCGCTGGGGTCGCGCGGGACGAGCAGCAGGCGCAGCTTCTCGGTGAGCTCCTCGCGCTGCGCGGTGAGCTCCTTCACCTCCGCGGCGAAGTCCGGGTCGTCGGCCGCGAACTCCTTCGCCGTCTCGATGTCCTCGGCGGACTGCTTCCAGGCACGGAAGGTCGCGACGATCGGGGTCAGCTCCGCGTAGCGCTTGTTGAGCTTGCGCGCGTTGGCCTGATCCGAGTGGACCGAAGGGTCGGCGAGCTTCTTCTCAAGGTCGGCGTGCTCGCCGACCAGTTCCTCGACCGCCTCGAACATCGGGGGCTCCTGAAGTGAAAAGTGTGAAAAAGGGCTGCGGGACGACAAAGGCGCCGGTCCGGCTGCCCCCGTGTGGACAGGGTGCAGCCGGGGTCCGGCGCCGGTGGCTCGCTACTTCGAGCCGGCAGCCTTGCCGAAGCGGGCCTCGAAGCGGGCGACGCGGCCACCGGTGTCGAGGATCTTCTGCTTGCCCGTGTAGAACGGGTGGCACTCGGAGCAGACCTCGGCACGGATGGTGCCTTCGGTCAGGGTGCTACGGGTGGTGAACGACGCGCCACAGGTGCAGCTGACCTGGGTCTCGACGTACTCGGGGTGAACATCGCGCTTCAAGGTGTCTCCTAGATTCGGGAGGGCGCCGGGTCGCAGGAGCCGAATTGCGCACTGCGTGAACCGGGGCCGACAGACCAGTCTGCCAGGACCGGGCTGCCTGTCAAAATTCTGAGGACGCCTCCCTCAACGGGGCAGGAGCGGCATCTATTCCGCGTCCGTGCGGCACGCCCCTGAGCAGGCCTTTCACGGACGGCCTGGGCCGCCGGCCCGGCTACGGCTGCTGGACGATCGAGCCGGCCGTGCCCTTGTCGCCCATCGAGTCCTTGGTGGCCTCGGCGGGGACGGGCTGGTCGGCCAGGAGGGCGTCCCAGACCATCTTGCACTCCTTGGTCAGCGGGGCGACCCGGTCTGCGTCGCGGGCGTCCGGGCCCACGGGCAGGGTGATCATCTTCATGTCCTGGGCGTCGATGCCCTGGAGGCTCTGGGCGAAGCCCATCAGGGACTTCACGTCACCGAGCGACTTGTCGGTGGTGAGGGCCTTGGTGCCGGTGTCGGCGAGGTCGAGCAGCCGCTTGGGGTTGTCGAAGACGCCGATGCCCTTGACCTGCTTGATCAGGGCCTTCATGAACGCCTGCTGGAGCTGTATTCGGCCCAGGTCGGAGCCGTCGCCGACGCTCTTGCGGGTGCGTACGAGGCCCAGGGACTGCTCGCCGTTCAGCTTGTTGCGGCCGGCCGGGAGGTCGAGGTGGCTCGATCCGTCCTTGATCGGCTTGCTGGTGGTCAGCTCGACGCCGCCGAGGTTGTCGATGATCTTCTTGAAGCCCGTGAAGTCGACCTCGATGTAGTGGTCCATGCGGATCCCCGACATCTTCTCGACGGTCTTGACCGCGCAGGCGGCCCCGCCGATGGTGAACGACTCGTTGAACTGGGAGCGCGAGCTGCCGCGGTCGGTCTTGCCGTTGCCCAGCGTGCACGGCGGCCGGTTGACCATGGTGTCGCGCGGGATCGACACGACGGTGGCCTTCTTGTGGCCCTCGTACAGGTGGACGATCATCGCCGTGTCGGAGCGCGCCGAGCCGCCGTCGTCGCGGCCGTACTCGGAGTTGGCGCCGCCGCGGGAGTCGGAGCCGAGGACGAGGATGTCCATCGAGCCGTTGTCCACGTTCTGCGGGCGGTCGGTGCCGAGCGCCTGGTCGATGTCGACCGTCTTGAGGTTCCCGTTGAGGTGGAAGTAGAACCAGCCGAGGCCCGCCCCGCCCAGCAGGACCACGCCGGCGGCGCTCCACGCGGCGACGGCCAGGGCCTTGCGGCGCTTCGCGGGTTTCCGTCGGCGCCGGCCCGCGGCACGCCTGCCGCCGCCCCTGCTCTCGTCGCTCATGCTCTCCTCAGTCCTCAGTACGTTTCCGGCCGGGCCCCGGCCCGGTGGCCTCCCGCACCGCCCTCTGACACAGACGGCCGAACGGCCCCCAGGGTTCCACGGCCGGCGGGGCGCCCGGACCGGGCCGCCGCCGCTGCCCGGACGGGAGATGGGCGCCGTGACACGGCGCCCACCTGCGGTTTCCCCGGGGGACGCACGGCGCGCCCGGAAGGTTCACGAAAACGGCAACTGTGGTGAAGCTCGCACGCAAAACGCGTGACCGCCCCCGCCGCGGATGCGGCGGGGGCGGTCACGGTGATGCGCGGCGCGGACGTCAGTCGTCGTTCTTGCCCGACGGGGTCGTCTTGGCGATCTGCATCAGGAACTCGGCGTTCGACTTCGTCTGCTTCATCTTGTCGAGCAGCAGCTCGATGGCCTGCTGCGAGTCGAGCGCGTGCAGCACCCGGCGCAGCTTCCAGACGATGGCGAGCTCCTCGCTGTTGAGGAGGATCTCCTCCTTGCGGGTGCCCGACGGGTCGACGTCGACGGCCGGGAAGATGCGCTTGTCGGCGAGCTTCCGGTCGAGCTTGAGCTCCATGTTGCCGGTGCCCTTGAACTCCTCGAAGATCACCTCGTCCATGCGCGAGCCGGTGTCGACGAGCGCGGTGGCCAGGATGGTCAGCGAGCCGCCGTCCTCGATGTTGCGCGCGGCACCGAAGAAGCGCTTCGGCGGGTACAGCGCGGTCGAGTCGACACCACCGGACAGGATGCGGCCGGAGGCGGGCGCCGCGAGGTTGTACGCGCGGCCCAGACGGGTGATGGAGTCCAGCAGGACGACCACGTCGTGACCCAGCTCGACGAGGCGCTTGGCGCGCTCGATGGCCAGCTCGGCGACGGTGGTGTGGTCCTCGGCCGGGCGGTCGAAGGTCGAGGAGATGACCTCGCCCTTGACCGACCGCTGCATGTCGGTGACCTCTTCCGGACGCTCGTCGACCAGGACGACCATCAGGTGGCACTCGGGGTTGTTCGTGGTGATCGCGTTGGCGATCGCCTGCATGATCATGGTCTTGCCGGTCTTCGGCGGGGCCACGATCAGGCCGCGCTGGCCCTTTCCGATCGGCGACACGAGGTCGATGATGCGGGTCGTCAGCACGCCCGGGTCGGTCTCCAGGCGGAGCCGGTCCTGCGGGTACAGCGGGGTGAGCTTCTGGAACTCCGGGCGTCCGCGGCCGGATTCGGGCGCCATGCCGTTCACCGAGTCCAGACGCACGAGGGCGTTGAACTTCTCGCGGCGCTCGCCGTCCTTGGGCTGGCGCACCGCACCGGTGGTGTGGTCGCCCTTGCGCAGACCCGCCTTGCGGACCTGGGCGAGGGAGACGTACACGTCGTTCGGGCCGGGCAGGTAGCCCGAGGTCCGGATGAACGCGTAGTTGTCGAGGATGTCCAGGATGCCCGCGACGGGGATCAGGACGTCGTCGTCGGCGACCTGCGGCTCGTTCGGCGCGAACTCGTCGCGGCCGCGGCGGCCGCGGCGGTCGCGGTAACGGCCCCGGCGGCCACGGCGGCCGCCCTCGTCGTCGAAGTCGTCCTGCGGGCCGTTGTCCTGGCGGTCCTGGCGACCCTGCTGGCCCTGCTGCTGACGGTCCTGACGGCCGCCCTGCTGCTGGCGGTCCTGACGGCCGCCGCCCTGGCCGCCCTGCCCCTGGCCGCCCTGGCCCTGACCCTGGGCGCCCTGGCCCTGGTCGTCGGCCTTGGCACCCCGGTCACGGCGGTCACGGCGGCCCTCGCCGCGCTCGGCGCGGTCACCGCGGTCGCGGCGGTCACGACGGCCGCGGCCCTCGCCCTCCTGGGCGGGCGCGGAGACGGCGGTGGCGGCCTCGGCCTTGGTCTCGGCCGGAGCGGTCGCGGTGGCGGTCTCGGTCTTCGCCTCGACCTGCACGGCGGCGGGGGCCGCGGACTCCGGGCTGCCGGAGGGGGCCGTGGCCCGACGGCGCCGGCGCTCGCCGGCCGGGGCGTCGTCTGCCCCGCTCTCGACCGCGCTGGTGCGGGAGGGGCCGCCTGCCGGCTGGCCCGGGATCTCGATCTGCGCCTGCGCGGCCGGCTTCTCGGCGGGCGCCTCGGCGGCGGCCTCTCCCGTGCGGGCCTTGCTGGTGGCGCGGCGCTTCGGCTTGGCCTCGGCGGCGTCCGCGGCGGGAGCCGCGGCCTTGGGGGCGCTGCTGCCCGCCTGCGCCTCCTTGATGACCTCGATCAGCTGGCTCTTGCGCATCCGCGCGGTGCCCCTGATGCCGAGGCCCGACGCGACCTGCTGCAGCTCGGCCAGGACCATGCCGTCGAGGCCGGTACCGGAGCGGCGGCGCTTGGGCGCGGCTGCCGCGGCGGGGGCACTGGTGTCGACATTGGTGTCGGCAGCGCCCATCAGATCGGTGGTGTCGCTCACGAAGGGTCCTTCCCTGGAGCGGACGTCGGCCTGTCTGGCTCGGCGACCGGTTGTGCTGTCCGACGGCAGTCCATGACCTGACGGGTTACGGACCGCAGCCGGGGCGGTGGTCCGCCGATAGAAATACGGCGGAGAGAAACGTGCATGGGTGGTTCCGGCGAGAAGCCCCCGAGCTGGAAGCGTGGGAATGTCACGCCGATTCCGGAGCGTGCTCGAAACTGCTGGCAGCGATCAAAGCAGTCGGGGAGGCTCCCGGAAGAAAGGTGGTCCCGAATGGGGACACTGAGCACCGAGCCATGGCGGCTTCGGCTGCGCACTTGAGACTAACACTACCGGATCCAACAGATATTCCCCCTCTCAATCACCGGCAATCGCGCCTTCCGCGCGGGCGGCCTGCCCCGGCCGCCCGCCCCTGGCGGGTGTGCCCGTACGGCCTAGCCGCCCTGGGTGCCCAGCGGAAGCACGCTCGCGCCCGCGGCGTCGAGGGCGAGCCGGTTCGCCGCCCACCCTTCGCCCGCGAGCTGCGCGACCTTGTCGGCCGCGCCGTTGTCGACCAGCGTGAGGACCGTGGGGCCCGCGCCGGAGATGACCGCGGGGATGCCGTCCGCCCGCAGCCGGTTGACGAGTGCGACGCTCTCCGGCATCGCCGGGGACCGGTACTCCTGGTGGAGCCGGTCTTCGGTGGCCGGCAGCAACAACTCGGGACGCCTGGTCAGGGCTTCGACGAGCAGGGCCGCCCGGCCCGCGTTCACGGCCGCGTCCACGTGCGGGACGTTGCGCGGCAGCAGGCCGCGCGCGGTCTCGGTCAGGACCGGCTTGGACGGGACGAAGACCACCGGAACGATGGAATCGGCGGGCTCCATACGGATCGCCCTGGCGCTGCCGCCGTCCATCCACGCGAGGGTGAAGCCGCCGAGGAGACAGGCGGCGACGTTGTCGGGGTGGCCCTCGATCTCGGTGGCCAGTTCGAGCAGCGCCGCGTCGTCGAGCTTCGCCTCGCCGCCTATGGTCACGGCGCGGGCGGCGACGATGCCGGCGCAGATGGCGGCGGAGGAGGACCCGAGGCCGCGGCCGTGCGGGATGCGGTTGGCGCAGACGACCTCGAGGCCGCGCGGCTGCCCGCCCAGCAGGTCGAAGGCGGTGCGCATGGACCGTACGAGCAGGTGGCTCTCGTCCCGCGGGAGGGTGTCGGCACCCTCGCCCGCGATGTCGATGTTCAGCCCCGAGTCGGCCACCCGGACGACGACGTCGTCGTAGAGCCCCAGGGCCAGACCGAGGGCGTCGAAGCCCGGGCCGAGGTTGGCGCTGCTGGCGGGGACGCGCACCCGTACGGCGGCGGCGCGGAAGGCTGGACCGGCCATCGTCCGATGACACTCCTTGTGACTGTGCGAGACGAGATCTTCGCTGGCTCGCTGTGAATGTACTGGAGAACGTACGACACCCGAAGGCCCTCTGGGCAGCACCACGGTCATATGCGCGGTGGCGGATGTAAGTACAGCCTATCGAAGGAAGGTTCTCTCGCGACATAGGGCGCACAGGAGGCGCACGATGCGTGTCGGTGTCTTCCGCTGGGTTCCGCTGAATGCCCTTGCTTTTTGTGCCGTACGACCTGAGTTGCCGGGTTCCGCAGGCGCTGCGGAGCCCGGCAACCCAGGGGTGCTGCTTCCAGGGCCGGCGCCCGGGGCCGGGGCCCCGGGGCCGACGGCCCGGAGGGGGTCAGACCAGGCCGAGCCGGACGGCCGCGGCCTCCGCGTCCACCGGGACGGTGACCGGCTGCGGAGCGCCGGCGACCGCCCAGTCGGGGTCCTTGAGGCCGTTGCCCGTGACGGTGCACACGATCTTCTGGCCCGGGTCGACCAGGCCCAACTCGGCGGCCTTGAGCAGACCGGCCACCGACGCCGCCGAGGCGGGCTCGACGAAGACGCCCTCCTGTGCGGCCAACAGGCGGTAGGCGGCCAGGATCTGGCGGTCCGTCACCTCGTCGATGAAGCCGCCCGACTCGTCGCGCGCGGCGAGCGCGTAGTCCCAGGAGGCCGGGTTGCCGATGCGGATCGCGGTGGCGATGGTGTGCGGCTCCTTGACGACCTCGCCGCGCACGATCGGCGCGGAGCCGGAGGCCTGGAAACCCCACACGCGGGGCGTACGGGAGGCCAGACCGTCGGCCTTGTACTCCTTGAAGCCCTTCCAGTACGCGGTGATGTTGCCGGCGTTGCCGACGGGCAGCACGTGGATGTCGGGAGCGTCGCCCAGCGCGTCGACGATCTCGAACGCGGCCGTCTTCTGGCCCTCGATGCGCACCGGGTTGACGGAATTGACCAGCGCGACCGGGTAGTTGTCGGACAGCGCGCGGGCGAGGTCGAGGCAGTCGTCGAAGTTGCCGTCCACCTGGAGGATCTTGGCGCCGTGCACGAGGGCCTGGCCCATCTTGCCGAGCGCGATCTTGCCGCGGGGCACGAGGACGGCCGAGACCATCCCGGCGCGCACCGCGTACGCGGCGGCCGACGCCGAGGTGTTGCCCGTGGAGGCGCAGATGACGGCCTTGGCGCCGTCCTCCTTGGCCTTGGTGATCGCCATGGTCATGCCGCGGTCCTTGAAGGACCCCGTGGGGTTCGCGCCCTCGACCTTGAGGTGGACCTCGCAGCCGGTGCGCTCGGAGAGCACCTGCGCGGGGACGAGGGGAGTGCCGCCCTCGCGGAGCGTGACCACGGGAGTGGCGTCCGTGACCGGCAGGCGGTCCCGGTACTCCTCGATGATGCCGCGCCACTGGTGGGTGCGATTGCTGCTCATGGGTCCTTACTCCCCTTCAACACGCATGATGCTGGCGACACCGCGCACGGTGTCCAGCTTCCGCAGCGCCTCGACGGTCCCGGACAGGGCGGCGTCGGGTGCGCGGTGGGTGACGACGACGAGGGAGGCTTCGTTGCCCACCCCGTCCGGACGTCCTTGCTGACGTACGGTATCGATCGAGACACCGTGCTCCGCGAACGTCGTCGCCACCTGGGCGAGCACGCCCGGCTTGTCGGCCACATCGAGGCTGATGTGGTACCGCGTGACGACGTCGCCCATGGGGCTGACCGGCAGCTGGGTGTACGCCGACTCACCGGGCCCCGTTGCCTCGGCGAGCTTGTTGCGGCATACGGCGACGAGGTCGCCCAGGACCGCCGACGCGGTCGGCGAACCGCCCGCGCCGGGACCGTAGAACATGAGCCGCCCGGCGGCCTCCGCCTCGACGAAGACGGCGTTGTACGCCTCGCGGACGGAGGCGAGCGGGTGGCTGAGCGGGATCATCGCCGGGTGCACGCGGGCGGTGACGGACTCCCCGTCGGCGGCGCGCTCCAGGATCGCGAGGAGCTTGATGGTGCAGCCCATGCGCTTGGCGGAGGCGAAGTCCGCGGCGCTGACCTCGGTCATGCCCTCGCGGTACACGTCGTCGAGGCGCACCCGGGTGTGGAACGCGATGCCGGCCAGGATCGCGGCCTTGGCTGCGGCGTCGTAGCCCTCGACGTCGGCGGTCGGGTCGGCCTCGGCGTACCCGAGGGCGGTGGCCTCGTCGAGGGCCTCCTGGTACCCGGCGCCGGTGGAGTCCATCTTGTCGAGGATGAAGTTCGTCGTTCCGTTGACGATGCCCATCACGCGGTTGATCTTGTCGCCGGCGAGGGACTCGCGCATCGGGCGGACCAGCGGGATGGCGCCGGCGACGGCGGCCTCGTAGTACAGGTCCAGCCCGTGCTGCTCGGCCGCGGCGTGCAGGGCCGCGCCGTCCTGCGCGAGCAGCGCCTTGTTCGCGGAGACGACGGAGATGCCGTGCTCGAAGGCGGTGGTGATGAGGGTGCGGGCGGGCTCGATGCCGCCGATGACCTCGATGGCCACGTCGATGTCGCCGCGTTTGAGGAGGGCGGTCGCATCGGTGGTGACCAGGGCCGGGTCGATGCCCTCGCGCACCTTGGAGGGGCGGCGCACGGCCACGCCGGCGAGCTCGACGGGCGCGCCGATCCTGGCCGTCAGGTCATCGGCGTGCGTCGTCATGATGCGCGCCACCTCTGAGCCGACCACTCCACAGCCCAGCAGCGCCACCTTCAGCGGACGCGTACGCATCATTCGACCTACGCCTTTCGATCTTCCATCACCGCCCGGCGCGCGGTATTGCGCGCCAGGGTCTCAACCAGTCTCACTCAATGGACAGCACTTTCCATCCCCGGTCCATTGAGTGAGACACGCGTGGGCACCCGGTCACCCGGCGACATCCATTTTGGGGGTCCGGGGGCTTTCCGCAGAAATATGTGGATCATCCCAGGTCGAGGCGCAGGAGATCTTCTTCCGTTTCGCGCCGCACGATCACACGGGCCTGACCGTCGCGCACGGCCACGACGGGCGGGCGCAGCGCGTGGTTGTAGTTGCTGGCCATGGAGCGGCAGTACGCCCCGGTCGCGGGTACGGCCAGGAGGTCCCCGGGGGCCAGGTCGGCCGGCAGGAAGGCGTCCTTCACCACGATGTCGCCGCTCTCGCAGTGCTTGCCGACGACGCGGACGAGCATGGGCTCGGCGTCGGAGACGCGGGAGACGAGGGTGACCGCGTACTCGGCGTCGTAGAGGGCGGTGCGGATGTTGTCGGACATGCCGCCGTCGACGGAGACGTACGTGCGCAGCCCTTCGAGGGGCTTGATCGTCCCGACCTCGTAGAGCGTGAAGGCGGTGGGCCCGACGATGGCCCGGCCCGGCTCGACGGAGATCCGGGGCGCGCGCAGTCCGGCGGACTCGCACTCCCGGGCGACGATCTCGTGCAGGGCCTTGGCGATCTCGTGGGGCTCGCGCGGGTCGTCGGAGGAGGTGTACGCGATGCCGAGGCCGCCGCCGAGGTCGATCTCGGGCAGCTCGACGCCGTGCTCGTCGCGTACGGCGGCCAGCAGCTGCACCACCCGCCTGGCGGACACCTCGAAGCCGGCCATGTCGAAGATCTGCGAGCCGATGTGGGAGTGGACGCCGAGCAGCTCGAGGCTGTCGTGCCCGAGGGCGCGGCGTACGGCCTCGGCGGCCGAGCCGTCGGCGACGGCGATGCCGAACTTCTGGTCCTCGTGCGCGGTGGCGATGAACTCGTGGGTGTGCGCCTCGACGCCCACGGTCACCCGGATCTGCACGGGCTGGCGTACACCCAGCTCGCGGGCGATGTGCGCGACGCGGGCGATCTCCTGGAAGGAGTCGAGCACGATCCGCCCCACGCCGGCGGTGACGGCGCGGCGGATCTCGCCCTCCGACTTGTTGTTCCCGTGGAAGGCGATCCGCTCGGCGGGCATCCCGGCGGCGAGGGCGGTGGCCAGCTCGCCGCCGGAGCACACGTCGAGGTTGAGGCCCTCTTCCCTGAGCCACTTCACGACGGCCTTGGAGAGGAAGGCCTTCCCGGCGTAGAACACGTCCGCGTCGGGCCCGAAAGCGAGCGCCCAGGCCCGGCAGCGCGCCCGGAAGTCCTCTTCGTCCATGAAGTAGGCGGGCGTCCCGAACTCCTCGGCCAGGGCGGTGACGGCGATGCCTCCGACGGTGGCCACCCCGTCGGCGTTCCGGCGTACGGTCCGGGACCAGACCTTCTCGTCGAGCTCGTTGAGGTCGGCGGGCGGCGGGGAGTAGTGCCCCTCGGGCAGGACATCGGCGTGACGGGGCCCGGCGGGGTGCGCGGAACGGCTCATCGGTATCTCTCTTCGCAGATCACAGGCAGTCGGGTGCGGCTATGCCGAGCAGGTCCAGGCCGCCGGCCAGCACCGTCCCGGCGGCTTCGGCAAGTGCCAGCCGGGCGCGGTGGGCGGCCGAGGGTTTCTCGTCGCCCTTGGGCAGGACGCGGTAGTGGAAGGCGAGCAGCTCGTCGGCGGCGCGGACGAGGTAGCGGACGACCTGCTCCGGCGCCCGGTGGTGCGCGGCGGACTCCAGGACGAGGGGGTAGTCGGCGAGGACCTGCGCGAGCGGGCCGCCGTCCGGGACCTCGCCGGGCTCGCTCCCGAACCCCAGCCGGGCGGCGTTGCGTACGAGCGCGCGGCTCCTGGCGTGGGCGTAGCGCACCCGGAAGAACTCGTTGGACTCGTCCTGCACGAGCAGGCGGCCGGAGAACGCGGGGCTCTCGTGCGGTGCCACGCAGAGCATGGCCCAGCGGGCGGCGTCGTTCCCGTACAGACGGACGACGTCGCCGTCGCGCCTGGCGACGGGGGCGGTGTCCGGGACGGGTTCGCCGATGCTCATGCCCTGACCGGCCCGGATGCGCAGCACGGCCTCGGCGACGACGAGCGCACGCGGCCCCAGGTCACCGTCGCCGGACCCGTACGCCGTCCCCCGTTCCCGCACCTCGCGTACGACGCTCTCGACGGAAACGGGGTCCATCACGAAGTTGAGGAACCCGGGACCGGTCACCTCGACCCGCTCGACCCCGGGGACGGAGCCCAGCCGGCGGGCCAGTACCGCGGCGACGTCGCGGGGCGGGAGTCCGACGCTCTTGGCGACGTGGAAGGCCGCCGGAGTGGCGTAGTCGCCCACTCCCCCGGGCCGGGTCCGCTCAACGACGACCCGCGCGGGCACGCCCGCCCCGGCGGGCAGCTCCCCGTCCTCGACGGCGCAGCGCACGGCGCGCACGACGGTACGGGAGAGGTCGGCGGGGGTCACGGGACCAGCCTAGGGGAGAAGCCCACCCATCCCGCGAACGGTTTCGCCATATGAACAGCGGCCGCCGCCACCCCCGCCCGCGGCCGGCGGGGGAACCGCCGCTACCCCCTTCCGCGCCCGGCGGGGGTGCCGCCCTTCCACTCGTGGCCCGGCCGGGGCGCCGCCGCTACCCCCGCCCGCGGCCGGCCGGGGCGCCGCCGCTACCCCCGCCCGCGCCCGGCGGGGGTGCCGCCCTTCCACTCGCGCCGGTCCTTGCGCTCGACGAGCCGGCGTACGACCTGCACGAGCTCGGCGGGCTCGAAGGGCTTGGCGAGGAACGCCTCGACCCCGGCCTCGATCCCGGCCTCCACCTCGTGCTGCGTGCAGGCGCTGACGATGGCGACGGGCACGTGCCGCGTCCGCGGATCGGCGCGCAGCTGCGCGACGGTCCCGAACCCGTCCAGGCGGGGCATGACCACATCAAGGGTGATCACGTCGGGCCGCACGCGGTGCACGACGTCCAGGCATTCGGCACCATCGTTCGCGGTCACTACCTCGAAGCCCTCCAGCTCGAGATTGACCTTGATCAGCTGCCGGATGACCTTGTTGTCGTCGACAACAAGCACCCGGCCCGAGGCGCCTGGCACAACTCGAGAGTAGGTCCGCCTAAGCCCCCGCGTCCGGGTTTTTGCCACTTCCACCCCCTCCGAGCGACCCGGTTCCCCCGGCCCCGCAATCCGTTCCTGATCACCACCCGGAAGCTGGTAGTGTTCAACCCGTCGCCGCAACGCGAACGACACGCCCCCGTAGCTCAGGGGATAGAGCAACGGCCTCCGGAGCCGTGTGCGCAGGTTCGAATCCTGCCGGGGGCACTCCAGCTAGACAGTGTGTAAGTGTCGCTGACCAGCTGAAGTGCCAAGCATGAAGACCTGGACCCAGTCCCACTGAGTCCAGGTCTTTGTCGTTGTTACCCCGTGGTCGCGATAGAGCTGCGATCGCTTGGGGCAGCGTCCTGCTGCGCCAGACCCTCCGGTACCGGGTACCGCTGGTAGCCCACGGGCCGCTCGCGTCCCGTGGCCGTCCGCCGCCCGTGTCCTCCAGGCCCGCCTTCCTCCCCGTTCGCCCCTCACCACGCGCTGCCGTCTGCTGCGGCCAGCCTGTAGACGTATAAGGAACCGTCAGCGCGGCTGGTCCGGCCGGGGCGTGCGATGACAAGGTCATGCCGGTGGCTTGTCGATGGGGGCGTCGCTGCCGGCCCAGAGGTAGATGCGGGTGGTACCGGGCTGGAACTCGTGTGCGTAGATGTCCGTGCAGAACTGGACTGCCTGCCCCTCGGGCGTCTTGGTGTCACCACGGCAGAGGCCGCCGATGCGCATGCCATCGACGAATGTCTCTGGCTCGGGCAGGCCCAGGTGGCTGAAGCCGTCACTGCGGGTGTACCCCGGCGCCTTGGGATGGGTGTTGCGGACCAATTGCGTGCCCTCCGGCTGCAGCGGCTTGAGGAATCGGTCCGCCTCCCTAGTCGTCACGGTGAAGGCGAGCAGCGCGACATCGTACTGAGCGTTGGTGTGGAGCCCGGCTCGCCGGTCAGTGGCCGTCTCCGGTAGCTGGAAGCCCATCGTCTTCGCCATCCACTCGGGCGTGGCGTTCTGCTCCCAGCAGCACTTCTTCGCGTCTTCGGAGGGGTAACGCATTCCCCACGCGAGCATCAGGACCGCGCCCAGGACGGCGAGAGCGCACAAGCCCGAGAACACCCAGGCGGCGGCGAGGCGCCGCCCCCTGGGCCACTTCCGCTTCCCGGGCGCAGGGGGAGCCGCTGAACCGCTCATCGGTCTATCTCCCCGCCGCCGTCTCGAGCGTGGCGCCCCGGGTCACTTCGCTCCCCGGCCCGTCCGGGATCGTCGTCGTCGTTCGTGTGGGCTGCTTGGAGTAGTCGAGGTGGTTGGAGATGTGCGCGTACATCTGCAGCACCGTTTTGACCTGCGCGTCCCAGGTGGAGAGGGTCGCCCACAGCTCCGACCCCATGGCCAGGTTCTTGGCGGAGCACTCGGCCGCGGCCCGGCTGGTCGCCCCTGCGCCGGCAATGTCCGACTTCTTGCGCAGGTCGCCGTGGATGACGAACGCCTCGTGCCCGACCGCCCCCAAGTCGTCCTGGGTGACGACCAGGTCGAACGACGGACCGCCCGCCGTGGCGGTGCTGTGTTTGCGGCTGCCCATTCCTCGTCGAAGGTCACCGAAGCCCTCCCCCAGGTGTACGAATCGGAAGGATCACCCTAACAACGCACGCGTGAAGGGTCGTTGAGTGTGGCAGACCCACTCGGGCGGCGACGGTCTTGCCGACCGGGACCCTGCTGCGGACCTCCCATCGGGCCACGACCCGCCAGGAGGAGGAGCAGCAGCAGACCGCGTCCGACCTCGGTGAGCGGCGGGGGCGCCGCGATCACGCCGGCGTCCGGCGGCCGGCGCTCGCCCCTGGTGTCGGAGACTCTGTCGGGAGCGCGTCCCCGCCGAGCGTGAGCGCTGGTGAGCAGTCCCGGCCCGTTACCCGGCCGTGGGTGACGGCATTGGCGGTGAGCTCGGTGACGACCAGCGCGGCGGCTTCGGAGAGGTTGGTCGGCCTCGTGGAGCTGATCCGTCTGACCGCCCTGGGCACCTGGGCGGTACGCGATCGGCTGTTCGGGGGCCTCGGGCACCGGGTTTCCGTCGAGGCGCAGAGGAGGGGTTCGTCCGTCGGTGAGATCGGAGCATCGCTTGCGCGGCCTCGCGCTGGCTCTCCGGGCGCATCGGGGCGCCGGCCGCTCGAGGGGGGGACGAGTGGGGGTCTACCGGGGTGTGTCATGGTCCGGTCCGCTTATCGGCGTTGACGAGGAGGCGGGATGGTTACGGGGACCGGGCTCGTGGAGCGGGCGGCGGCGTTGGCCCAGCTGGGGCGGCGGCGGGCGCGTGATGCGGAGGAGCAGCGGCGGCTGACTCCCGATGTGGTGGCGCGGATGCTGGAGGCGGGGTTCGCGCGGCACTTCGTGCCGGCCGCGCAGGGCGGTGTGGAGGGTACGTTCGCGGAGTTCGGCGCGGCGGTCGCCGCCGTCGCCGAGGGCTGCGCGGCCACCGCGTGGTGTGCTTCTGTCGCGTCGAGCCTGGCCCGGGTGGCCGCCTGTCTGCCGGCGGACGGGCGCGCGCAGGTGTGGGCCGAGGGGCCCGACGCGTTCGTCGTGGGCTCGCTCTCCCCGCTCGGCAAGGCCACCCCGGCGCCGGGCGGCTGGCGCGTGTCCGGTTCCTGGGCGTACATCAGCGGCGTCGACTACTCCGACTGGGCCGTGGTGTGCGCGATGCTGCCCGGCGACGGGGGTGCGCGGCTGTTCGCGCTGCCGCGCGCCGAGTACGCGATCAAGGACACCTGGACCGGGTCCGGGATGCGCGGGACCGGGAGCAATACGGTCATCGTCGACGACGTGTTCGTGCCCGAGGCGCGCAGCATCAGCCGGCAGTCCCTCTTCGAGGGCCGGCCGGCGGATTCGTCGGCGGCCTGCCACACCGTGCCGGTCCAGGCCGTCAACGGGCTGTCGTGCGCGCCCGCCGCCCTCGGTGCCGCGCGCGGCGCGCTCGGACTGTGGACCGCCGACACCGCGCAGCGGCTGGCGCGGGGCGCCGGCCGGCCGGGGGTTCCCGGCCCTGCCCGGAGCACCTACGAGGCGGTCCTGACCCGCAGCGCCGGTGAGATCGACGCCGCGATGCTGCTGCTGGAGCGGGCCGCGGCCGTCGCGGACCAGGGTGCGGGGATCACGGAGGAGGAGACGGCCCGCAACGTACGCGACTACGCGCTGGCCACCGAGCACCTCGTGAACGCCGTCAACCGGATGTTCGCCACCGCCGGGACCTCCGGGCACACCACGGAGAGCCCGCTGCAGCGCGCCTGGCGCGACGTCAACTCCATCGCGACGCACATCGCGCTGACGTTCGATCCGGCCGCGACGCTCTTCGCGTCCCGGTCGTTCACCCCCTGACCGGTCACGACCCGATCCAGACGAAATACTTCCGTTTGCCTTGGAGTGCACTCCAGCACCTAGCGTCGTGGGCAGACGGTCCCCAGCCCAGGAGGCAGCAGCATGACCAACGTCCCCACCCGGTACTTAGGCGAACTCGCGGTCTCCGCGCAGGGCCTGGGATGCATGGGCATGAGCCACGGGTACGGAGCCACGGACGACACGGAGTCGATCGCGACCCTGCACCGCGCCCTCGACCTCGGGGTGACCTTCCTGGACACCTCCGACTTCTACGGCAGCGGCCACAACGAGGAGCTGATCGGGCGGGCCGTCGCCGGGCGCCGCGACGAAGTCGTGATCGCCACGAAGTTCGGCTTCGCCAACCGTCTCGGCGACCCCACCCTGGTCCGCGGTGACGCCGCATACGTACGGGAGGCGTGCGAGGCGTCGCTGCGCCGCCTCGGGGTCGACCACATCGACCTCTACTACCAGCACCGCGTCGATCCGAAGGTGCCGATCGAGGAGACCGTCGGTGCGATGGCCGAGCTGGTGCAGGCCGGCAAGGTGCGCCACCTCGGCCTGTCGGAGGCCGGCGCGCAGACCATCCGGCGGGCGCACGCCGTGCACCCGATCGCCGCGCTGCAGAGCGAGTGGTCGCTGTGGTCGCGCGACGTGGAGGCGGAGGTCATCCCGGTGTGCCGCGAGCTCGGGGTCGGCGTCGTCCCGTACGCGCCGCTCGGGCGCGGCTTCCTGACCGGCCAGTACCGCTCGGTCGAGGGGCTGGCGGAGACCGACGTACGGCGGGGTCACCCGCGTTTCGCCGACGGCAACCGCGAGCGGAACCTGGCGATCGTCGCGAAGCTGGACGAACTGGCGGCGGCGAAGGGGGTCAAGGCCGGTCAGCTCGCACTGGCCTGGGTGCAGCACCGGGGTGACCACGTGGTGCCGATCCCCGGCACCCGGCGCCAGAGCTATCTCGAGGAGAACCTCGCGGCCTTGGCCGTCGAGCTGTCCCCCGGGGACCTCGCCGCGATCGAGGCCGCCGCTCCGCCGGAGCAGATCGCCGGCACCCGTTACGACGCGACCGGCCTCACCTTCGTGAACGGCTGAGCCGTCACCCGCGCCTCCTCATCGGCGCCCCGTCACCGGCGCCCCGTCACCGGCGCTGCACCACCGGCCCGCCCGTCTGCCTCCGAGCAGGCGGGCGGGCCTGCGTGTATGAGATCTTCATGTCCGCTCGTGCCGCCGTCACTGGTGACTCGCGTGACGGTACTGCGAAGCTGGATTCATGGAATTCGGAGTTCTCGGACCACTCGATGCCCGCATGAACGGCATGTCCATCGTGCCGACCGCCGGAAAACCCCGGCAGATCCTCTCGCTGCTCGCCATTCGCGCGGGTCGCGTCGTACAAGTGGAAACGCTGATGGCCGAGTTGTGGGGCAACGCCATTCCCCGCAGCGCAGCCACGACCCTTCAGACCTACATTCTGCAACTGCGCCGGAAACTGACCCAGGCCGGAGTGCAGCAGCAAACCGGGCGGAGCGCCAAGGATGTTCTGGCGACCTGTTACGGCGGCTACCGGCTCGCCCCCGAGGAGTTCTCCCTCGACCTGCTGAAGTTCCAGCAGCTGGTGCGCGTCGGCGGCCGGACCCTGGCCGAGAACGACCCCCGGACGGCGTCCGATCAGCTCGGCCGCGCCCTGGACCTGTGGCGCGGGCCCGCCCTCACCGACGTCCCCGTCGGAGAGGTCCTCAGCACCGAGGTCATCGGCATGCAGGAGGAACGCGACTGGGCGCTCGAGATGCGTCTGGAGGCCGACCTCAGCCTCGGCCGGCACGCCGAGATCATCGGCGAGCTGCGCATGCTCGTGAGCCAACAGCCCCTGCACGAGACCCTGTCCGCGCAGCTGATGACCGCCCTGTACCGGGCCGGGCACCCCTGGCGCGCACTCGACGCCTTCCAGGCGCTGCGCCACGCGCTCATCAAGGAGCTGGGGGTCGAACCGTCGCCGCGGCTGCAGCGGCTGCACCAGGCCATCCTGGCCAACGACAGCGGACTGCAGGTCCCCTCCCCCACCCTGCATGCCCTCTCCGCCTAGCCGGCGCCCCCCACACCGGCGGGCCGCGCCGTACGGCCACCCCGGCCCTGCGGGCGGCGCGGGCCCTGCGAAACGACGAAGCTCCCGGCAGACACCGCGTCTGCCAGGAGCTTCGTCCGTTGTACGGGGCCGGCCCACAGGCCCCACCGCCCGACCCCGGCCCGCCACCGGCCCTCACCGGCCTGGCCCCGGACCCGTCGGCCCCGCCCCGCCATCGGCCCGCCATCGCCCGGCGCCCGCGTCGCAATCGGGCTCGGTACGGGCTCGGTACGGGCTCGGTGCGGGGTCAGTGCTGGACGGCCAGTCTGCGGCCCGGCTCCCAGGTACCGAACTCGCCCTTGCGGTAGAGGGCGGCCGTGCCCGGGAAGAGCTCGCTCTCCTCCACGCGCCCGATCAGCAGCAGGTGGTCGTCCGCGTCCACGGTCCGTACGAGCGTGCAGCCGGCGTAGGCCACCGCCGCCTCGGTGAGCACCGGGACGCCCGCCAGTCCGCCGCGCCAGGCCACGCCGTCGAACTTGCGCGCCGCCTTCCCGGCGAACAGCCGGGCCGTGTCCTGGCCCTGGTCGGCCACGAAGTTCATCCCGAACGCCCCGGCGGAAAGTATCGCGGGCAGGGTCCGGGACCCCTTGCCCACGCAAAGCAGGAGGTGGGGCGGCTCCGCCGATACGGCGGAGAAGGCATTGCAGGTGAATCCGGTCGGTTCGCCGTCTTCTCCGAGTACGGTGACGATCGCGACAGGGGTCGGAAACGAACCGAAAACCTTACGGAAGGTATCCGCGTCCAGCATGGTGTCCACTCCGTCGAGTCAGTTACGGGACTTTCCCGCTGCATGGGCGGCACTATCGGGGCAGTGGCTAGAAACTGCCTGGAAGGGAACTCGGCCGGTGGACCAGCCGCCCTCGAGCCGGTGCGTCCCCGACGACCGGAGCCAGGTCGTCCGCCGACCGCCCCGTGCCGGCCGCTCCGCTCGCCCGGTCGCCCGGGCGGAGGCGGAGCTGGTGCCTGCGGCCGCCGCCGGACACGTCCGCCCTGGTCAGACTGCCGCTGCCGCCGGCACCGGCTTCCGGCGCGCGGCCGTGCGAGGTCTGCGGCGGGCTTGCGGGACGGATCCGCTACGCCGGCTCGTCGGCCGGAGTGACCAGTCCGGCGGCCGCCAGATATCCGATGATGTCCTCGGTCATCTGGGGCGGCAGCGGCAATGCGGCCGAAACCGCTGTGAGCGTTGTCGGCCACGCGAGCGTCATCGCGACCCATGCCGCCTCCTGCCGGTGCAGGACGACGCGGTGGGGCGACTGGTCGGACTCCAGTACGCATCCGATGCCGGACTCCGGCACGGTGAAGGCCACGTGCCGCGGCAGGCACACCCGCCTCTCTCCGGCCGGGCGGATCAGGACGAACGACGCCGCCGACGACAGCGGAACCACGGACAGCAGCGGCCCCTTCAGGTCGTCCACGCCGAGGGTGCGCACCACGAGGTGTGACAGCTTGCTGAGCGCCGGCAGCGTGAACGGGCACTGGTCCTCGGGTCCGCTCAGGGCGTTGGCCAGCAGTACCGGCCCGAGTTCCATCCTCCGCAGCACCTCGCGCACCGCCGGGCTGGGCCGGTCGAGCCGGTCCTGGCCCCAGCGGCTGGTGAGGAGCAGGACATCCCCGCCCGGCCCCTGGTCGATCATCACGTCCTCGGACAGCGACCAGAGATGGAAGGTCTGGACACCCCCGGTCGTTTGCCGCATGTTGCACCTCTCTTGCCGGGCGGAGGGATTCGTCGAGTATGGACACGGGCCCCGGCCCGGCGACATACGGTGTGCCGGACGGTCACCTGGAATTCCTCACGCCGCCTCTGGAACGCTCCGGGTGGCTCTCGGTCAAGGACGGGCGGGCCGCTCCGCCCCTCCCCCGCTGCGGCCGAAGACCGCGGTCACCAGCATCGCGGCGAGCGCGAAGGCACCGGCCACGGCCATCGCGAGACGGGGCCCGGAGGCGTCGATGATCAGACCGCCGATGAACGAGCCGACGCCGATGGCGCCGTTGAAGGCGGCCACGTACAGCGAGGAGGCGGCCTCGCTCTCCTCGGGGACGAGCCGCATGACCCAGGTCTGCAGGGCGACGGGCAGCGCCGCGTAGAGCACGCCCCAGCACACCAGCATGGTGATGACCAGCGGGCCGCCGGTCCCGCCCGCGTACATGATCAGCATGACGACGGCCAGCAGTCCGGTGCAGCCGATGATGCTCGTCCGCAGGGCCCGGCCGACGACGGCGCCGGCCGCGAAGTTCCCCGCCAGCCCGGCCGCGCCGAAGACCAGCAGCAGCGCACCGATGAGGGACGGGCGGACGACGGTCACCTCCTGGAGGAAGGGGGCCACGTACGTGAAGGCGAGGAAGTGCCCGCTCATGATCAGTGCGGTGACGCCGACCGCGACGCGCAGCGCGCGGTGGCGCAGGACGTGCAGCAGCGCGGACAGGCTGCCGCTGCCGCGGGCGGGCAGGGCGGGCATGAACAGCAGGCTCGCGCCCAGGACGAGGAAGCCGAGGAAGCCGACGCAGACGAAGGCCGCGTGCCAGCCCGCTGACTGGCCGACGGCGGTGCCCAGCGGGGTGCCCGCCACGGAGGCGAGGGAGATGCCGCCGAGGACCACCGAGGTCGCGCGGACGGCGTGCCGCTCGGGGACGAGCCGTACGGCGATCGACACGGCGATGGACCAGAACACCCCGTGGGCCAGGGCGACGATGAGGCGCGCGACCAGCAGCAGTGCGTAGCCGTCGACGACGGCGGCCATGAGGTTGCCGGCGATGTAGAGGACCATCAGGGCGACGAGCAGCCACTTGCGGTCCACGCGCCCGGTGAGCGCGGTCAGGGGCGCGGCGGTCACCGCGGCCAGCGCCGCGAAGCCGGTGACGAGGAAGCCGGCCGTGCCCAGGGAGACCGAGGTGCCGTCCGCGATGGAGGGGAGCAGGCCGATCGGCAGGGTCTCGGTGGTGACGAAGGAGAAGACGCCGAGGGCCAGTCCAACGACGGCCAGCCAGGCGCGCAGGACCGAGCCGGGCGCGGCGGCCTCGGGTCCGCCGGCGGTGGCGGGGGTGGCCGCGGCGGAGGCGGCCGCGGGGGCAGCCGCCGGGGGGCCGGCCTCGGATGCTCCGGCCCGGGTCGGCGCGGAGGGCGGCCCGGGGGCCGGATCCGTGCCTGCGGACCGCTTGCCGCTCTGACGGGTGACACTGGGGGACATCGTTGCTCCCGGGTTGATGGTCCGGCGGGGAAAGGGACGGAAATCCTGTTCGCGGGAATCCCGACGACGCGGAGAATGCGCAGGACAACGCTTCTCGAAAAAGTCCGTCGGTGAATCATCCCGCGCCCGCCCGCGCGGAGGAAGTGCGTACGGGTCGTGGTGGTGAGACCACCAGTCACCGATCAGCCGACTCCCCTGACCTGCTGAAACCCCCGCTGAAACCCGCCTGTTGGCACCCGTGGTGGTGGCGGCACCACCCGGACCGAACAGCCCAGGCAATTCGGCCGCACGTCCGGTAGCTTTCTCGGCATCCCCCACCGCGCACCGCATGTTCGCATCGCAATTCGCTCGCGGATTCCCCCTCTTTCGAAGGAGCAGAAAACGTGTCGACGGACAGAATGCGTACCCGGGTGACCCGACTCGACACGCTGACCGGGTTACGCTTCCCCGCCGCCTTCGTGGTGTTCCTGTACCACGCGGCGCTGCTGGCCTTCCTGGGCGTGCCCTGGCTGAGCAGCAGCTCGGCCGTGACCACGTACTACGACGCGGTCGCCCACGCCGGCGCCCTCGGCGTCACGTTCTTCTTCGTGCTCAGCGGCTTCGTGCTGACCTGGTCGGCCCGGGACACCGACACGGCGCCGCGTTTCTGGCGGCGCCGCTTCCTCAAGATCGCCCCCAACTACGTGGTGGTCTGGGCGCTGGCCATGCTGGTGTTCGCCGCCCCGCTGACGGATATGACGACCGGGCTGCTCAACCTGTTCATGGTGCAGGTCTGGTACCCGGACTTCGCGATCAACTTCGGGGTCAACCCGGCGGGTTGGTCCCTGGGTGTCGAGGCGGTCTTCTACCTCCTCTTCCCGGTCCTGATCCACTGGATCAGGAAGATCCCGGCCCACCGGCTGAACCTGTGGGTCCTGGGCGTGATCGCCGGGATCGTCGCGACGCCGCTGCTCTCGACCCTGCTGGTGCCGGCCGGGGCGATGATGCCCACGGAGCCCGACACGTCGATCAACCAGTACTTCTTCTCGTACATCCTGCCGCTGCCCCGCGTGCTGGACTTCGCGCTCGGCATCCTCGTGGCCCGTTCGGTGATGGCGGGGCGCTGGCGCGACATCGGCATGGTCTGGTCGGGCGTCCTGCTCGCCGCGAGCTACGTGCTGGGCTACTTCACCCCGCCGATCTATGCGACGCGGGCGGTCTGCGTCATCCCGGCGGCCCTGCTGATCGCCGCCGGTGCCATCGCGGACGACGAGGGCCGGTTCACGCTCTTCCGCAACCGCGTCATGGTCTGGCTCGGCGACATCTCGTTCGCCTTCTACCTGGTGCACTACACCGTGATGGTCGGGGTGTGGAAGCTGCTCGGCGGCCACTCGTACTCGGTACCGGGGGCCGTCGGCCTGATGGTGCTGTGCATGGGCGTGGCGATCCTGGCGTCCTGGGCGCTGTACGCCCTGATCGAGCGGCCGATCACCCGGCGCTGGTCGAACCCGAGGAAGAGGCTGGCGGCGGCCGCGGCTCCCGTGGCCCGGCCCCGTCCGGCGACGCAGGAGCTCCCCCTCGCGGCCCGGGGCGCGGGCGAGAAGATCGGCTCCGTTCCCGCCCCGTGACCGGGGGCGCGACGAAGGGGGCCGCCTGCCCCGTCCGGCTCCGGCCGGGTGGGGCAGGCGGCCCCCTTCGTCGTACCGGCGTCCAGGCCGGCGGCCGTGGCGACTTCCGTCAGAGGGCGGCCGCGGCGCGCAGGCCCGCGGGTGTGGAGACGTACCCGAAGAGGACGCCGCCGGGATCCAGGGGGGCCGATTCCCTCAGGCCGCCGAGGTGGACCGGTACGAATCCGGCGTCGTGCACCAGCCGCTCCGTGACCTCCCGGGCGGCGGGGTCGTCGGAGGCGGTGCCCATGCCCCAGAAGTGCCGCTGCTGCGTGCCGCGCGACCACAGCAGTTCGTCGGGGAAGTGGGTGAACGCACGGGCCACGCAGGCGTCCGGCAGCCGTTCGGCGGTCCGGCTGCCCCGGGTGACGCCCGGTCCGAGGAGGGAGACGAAGAGTCCGTCCTCCGAGACGCCGATCGGGCTGGTGGCGTCGATGACGGTCTTGCCGGCCAGCGGGGCCGCGAGCCGGTCCAGCAGTTCGTCGAGGGCCGGGTGCGGTACGGACAGCAGGACGACGTCGCTCGCTCCGACGGCCTCGGCGTACGTGGCGGCCCGCGCCCGGTCGCCCAGCGGTTCGACGAAGGAGGCGAGCCGGCCCGGGTCCCGGGAGCCGAAGGTCACGCGGTGCCCGGCCGCCAGCCAGTGCCGGCCGAGCGGGCGGCCTATGTTGCCCGCGCCCAGGACGCCGATGGCCAGCGGCTCGGCAGGCCGGGGGGTGGTCGTTTCGGTCATGGGGGATCTCCTCGGGTCACACGGACGACGGCCGCCGGTCACACTGACCGGCGGCCGTCCGAAGGGGTGGATGCGGATGTGTCAGTACGCGGCGACGTCGGGCCACACCAGAGCGGTCGAACCCCAGGTCACGCCGCCGCCGAAAGCGCTCATCAGCACGCGGTCGCCCGGCGTGATCCGGCCGGCGGCCACGGCATCGGAGAGGGCCAGCGGAATGGAGGCGGCGGAGGTGTTGCCGACGCGGTCGAGGTTGACGACCGTGCGGTCCCTGGGCATGCCGAGCTGATCGGCCACGGCGTGCAGGATCCGTACGTTCGCCTGGTGGCCCACGAACCAGTCCACCGAGTCCGCCTCCCAGCCGGCCCGGTCGAGCATGGCCTGGGACGAGGCCGCCATCCGGGTCACGGCGTGCCGGAACACCGGCTTGCCCTGCATGCTGAAGTACGCGTCGGCGGGGTCCGGTTCGGGCGCGCCGGGCGCGGCCGCGGCGGAACGCTGCCGTGAGCCGCCGCCCGGGACGATGATGAGGTCCTTCAACGAGCCGTCGCTGCCCAGGTCGTGCCCCAGCAGCGCGCCGGGCTCGGTGGCGTCGCCGGCCCGCAGCACCACGGCTCCGGCGCCGTCGCCGAAGATGACCGAGGTGGTGCGGTCGTCCGGGTTGAGGATCGTGGAGTACGTCTCCGCGCCGATGACCAGTACGCGGTCGGCGATGCCGGCGGCTATGGCGCCCGCGGCGGATGCGAGCCCGTAGACGAATCCGCTGCACACGGCGGCGATGTCGTAGGCGGCCGCGTTCTGCAGGCCCAGCCGGGAGGCGACCTCGGGGGCCGTCGCCGGGCAGGGGTGGTCCGGAGTGGTCGTGGCGAGGACCACCAGGTCGACGGCTTCGGACCCGGCCGACTTCAGCGCCCGCTCGCCGGCCGCCACGGCGAGGTCGCCGGTGGCGGTCCCCGGGTCGGCCCAGTGCCGCTGGGTGATGCCCGTCCGGGTGCGGATCCACTCGTCCGAGGTGTCCATCGTCAGGGACAGGTCCTCGTTGGTGACGACGCGGGGCGGGACGAACGTCCCGAGTCCGGCGAGGACCGCAGCTCGGCCAGGGGGCAACGCATGAGTCAAGGGGGGCCTCCATAGTTGCCGGTGCGGGACGCCGCTACCGGGACACGGTGGAACGGGCCGCTCTCCGCTCGGGGGCGGGCCACCCGACGATTGTCCGGCGGCCGGCGGAGCCCTTCCAGACCGTGCCGACACCATGCGTGCCGCTGGTGGTGGTGGGACCACCACCCTCGGGGGGCGAGGGGCCCGCGGTCTACGGCCAGGCGGCCTCGGGCCCGGAGACGCCCGGCGGCAGGTACACCAGGAGCCGGGTGCGGGCGGCTTCGTCCAGGTCCATGGTGAACAGCACGAACGGGACGGGCCCCTCCTCCGGGTGGTCCAGCTCGACGGTGATCGGCCCGAACTCCTCGACCTCGTGGCGCTCCCACAGCTCGGCGAACCGGGTGTCACCGGCGGCCAGCCGGTCCGCCATCTCCTCGTACCGGGCGTCGTCGGCGCCGTACGAGGACTGGAGGCGGAACCTGGCCGTCATCCGGCGGGCCACCTCGGCCCGGTTCAGGTACCGCTCACCGTGGGAACCGGTGAACAGGCTGGTGAGGAAGTTGCCGTTGCCCTCCCGGCCCAGGCTCAGCACTTCGGCCGCCGGTTCGTTGACCGCGAGGACCTCCCAGTAGCGGTCGATGACGCAGGCGGGGCCCAGCAGCTGGGTGTCGACCATCCGCTGGAACAGGCCCGAGTCCGGCAGGTCCGGATCGGAGAGCGGCAGCGGGGGGTTGGCGTCCGCGAGCCGGTACAGGTGCACCCGTTCGGGTTCGCCGAGGCGCAGGGCGCGGCTGATCGCGTCGAGTATCCCGTCCGAGACCTTGATGGGGCGGCCCTGTTCCAGCCACGCGTACCAGGACGCGCTCACTCCGGCGAGGACCGCGACCTCCTCGCGGCGGAGCCCGACCCGGGCGCGCCGGGCGGAGGTCACCAGTCCGACGTCCTCCGGGGAGAGCGCTGCGCGGCGGCTGCGCAGGAAGTGCGCCAGCTCCGTGCGCTTCTTCTTCGTACGGTCGGTCCGGTCGGTCCCTAAGGGCATGGCGTCCATACCGCCCGAACGTAGGTCACACCGGCACCCGGTGT
This sequence comes from Streptomyces sp. NPDC086989, assembly GCF_044745505.1. Lineage (NCBI taxonomy): Bacteria > Bacillati > Actinomycetota > Actinomycetes > Kitasatosporales > Streptomycetaceae > Streptomyces > Streptomyces sp. NPDC086989. Next base: position 262,374 of record NZ_JBIVAL010000002.1, on the reverse strand, counting down.
CAGCGGCGGGAATCACACGCCGGCCCGTTCGGAGGTCGTATACCCGGCCGCCGCGGCAGGTGCACGTACGCCCGTTCACTTCTCCACCGCCCCGAGGATGCTTCCCAACTCGGCGAAGAACAGGTCCTTGTGCTCGCGGTTGAAGAAGTGGCCGCCGGGGAGGGAGCGGAACGAGAAGTGCGCGCTCGTGTGCGAGCGCCACGCCTCGGCGTCCGCCGCGGGGACCAGCGGGTCGTGGCTGCCCAGCAGCACGTGGACCGGGCAGGGCAGGGGGAGCTGGCCCGCCTCCGGATGCCGGTAGGTGCCGCAGACCCGCAGGTCCTCGCGGAGCCGTTCGACGACGGCCTTCATGCGCGCGGGGTTCTCCCGCAGCAGGCGTCCGGCTCCACCCAGGCCCAACAACAGCTCGAGGGACGCTCTATCCGATAGCCCTACGGTCAGGTCGGGCGCAGCCTGGACATGCGGCGCGCGGTGGGCCCCGGCCACGAAACAGGCGGGCGGGCGCCGTCCCGCGGCGATGTGCCGTTGCGCCACGCCGTAGGAGACCAGCGCTCCCATGCTGTGTCCGTAGAACGCGTAGGGCTCGTCGAGGAAGGGGGTCAGCTGCCTTGTCACCTCACGCACCAGGGCGTCCATCGTGCTGACGGCACCGGGGACGCCGGCCGTGGGCACCGACCTGGGGGGCATGGACACGGGCACCACCTCCACGCCGCGGCCGAGCCACTGCCCCCAGCCCGAGAAGGACCAGGCGCTGCCGCCCGCGTGATGGAAACAGAACAGGCGCAGCCGGGCCGCCTCGTTCCTCGCCGGGCCGCTCTTCGCCGTACCCGCCGTCGTGCCTGCCGGGATGTTCGCCGCTGTGTGGAACATGCCGCCAGTGTGGCGCCGGATTCCGGCGGGAGGGAGTGTCTGTCGAACGGGGTGGTGCCACCACCACCGGTGGGCCTGCCGGTCGGGCTTGCTTCGGAAAAATTTCTTCAGTTGGAAAGAGGTCGAGGAATGCAGACGACTGCATCCCCCCCGGAGTCCGGACTTCTACGGCGGGCGCGGCTGCGGCATTTCCTGCGGGCGCGCAGGGAGCGGATCACCCCGGAGGAAGTCGGACTGGTGAACGTGGAGCGCCGGCGCACCCCGGGGCTGCGGCGCGAGGAGGTCGCGGCCCTCGCCGGGGTCGGGGTGTCCTGGTACACCTGGCTCGAACAGGGGCGGGACATCAACGTCTCCGAGGGGATCGTGAACGCGGTCAGCAACGCCCTGCGGCTCGGGGACGTGGAGCGCGACTACTTCTACCGGCTGGCCGGCCACAATCCGCCGCAGCGCATGCAGGGCCACCGCTGGGACAGCGAGTACGCGCGGATGCACGCGCTCGTCGAGGGGTGGTCGCGCAATCCGGCGTACATCACGGACCGGTACGGGCGGATCGAACTGGCCAGCCGTTCGGCCCGCTCCCTGTTCCGCATCGAGGAGCGCGGCGACAACTGCGTGCTGAAGTTCTTCACCGAGCCGTCCACGCGCGAGAAGTATCCGGAGGCGGACGAGGTGGGGCGGGGGCTGGTCGCCCAGTTCCGGGCGCAGTCGGCGCGTTTCCCGGAGGACCGCGAATTCGGCCGGATCGCCGAGCGGCTCGCCGAACGCAGCCCGCGCTTCGCCGCCCTGTGGGACTGTCACGAGGTGGTCGGCCCGAACCAGAGCAGACGCACGATCGCACTTCCGCAGGCCGGGGTGCGGGTCTTCGACCGCGTGGTGATGAGCGTGCCGGAGAGTCCCGAATCGCTGCTGACCCTTTACATTCCGCGGCCCCGGGCGGAGTCGGCCGAGCGGTCGCACGAACTGGCCGGCAGCCGCGCCGAAGCCGCCTGACCGACGGGCCGCCACCGGGTTTCCGCATCCCGTTCTCCACGCCGGTGGTGTTCGCACCACCATGATCAGGAGACACTTCCTCCGCCGGTTCCCGGGATCCATGATGAATCACGTGGGACGGCGAGGAATTCGATCCGCTGAATTCACCCGCTCCGATCCCGCACCGCGAAAGTCGGCGTTCCCAGTGATTCACGGAGGAATCTCATGGATAATTCGATCGTCAGTCGGATGGTCACGGTTCTGGGCGAACTGGACGTGCCGACAGCGGATGTCACCCCGGACACCACGTTCGAGGCGATGGAGATCGACTCGCTGCTGCTGGAGGAACTGGCCCTGCGGCTGCAGAAGACCTTCGGCGTCGAGATCGAGATGGGTGAGCTCGTTCCGGAGCAGACCGTCGCGGAGGCTGCCGCGGTGATCGCTTCCAAGGGCGTCACCGTAGCCTGACGCATTTCCCTCACAGCCGCATTTCCCCCTCTTTCCCCCGCGCTTTCCCCACACCCCCCACTTCTTTTCCGCGACCGGCATTCCGCCGCTCGCGCGGTCCGTCACGCTTTGTCCGAGAGGAAATACCCATGTCTTCCACCCTGCTCGTCCTCAACGAAGTCACCGTGGCCCCCGGCCGGGTGGACCAGGTCCTGGCCGAGTGGAGCCGGCTGAACCAGAAGGAGCCGGTGGCCGGCCGCGCCCTGTACGTCAGCGTGGACGACGGCAACGTCCTGGAGATCACGCCGGTTGAGGACGTCGCGGAGCTGAACGGCCTGAACGCGGGCTGGCACCGGCTCTGGGAGAGCGTTTCCGACGACCTCGTCACCGACTTCCGCCGCCACCTCCTGGAGTTCGTCGAGGCGCCGAAGGACACCGCCGACCCGGTGCCGCAGACGCCGTACGTGCAGCTGCGGTACATCGAGGTGAAGCCCCGCGAGTACGCCGCGTACCGCGAGTGGCGCGAGAACACCATCTTCGACGTCGTCCGCCGCGCGGACGAGGTGAAGACGTTCCTGGCGTACCACTCGCTGATCAGCTCCCAGCCGGGCGTGATGTTCGTGTCCGGTTTCGACTGCGAGCCGGCGGACTACCAGGCGGTCTTCACCTCCCCCGAGTACCAGGAGATCGTCCGGCAGGCCGGCGACCGCTACATCGTGGGCGGCGAGAGCGGCCTGTACACCCGCGTCTACAAGCGCGCCGATGTCTGAGACCGGTACGGCGACCCGCCCGGCGGCGCTCCCGACCCCGGGGCGCAGGCAGACGTACGAGCTCGCGCTCACGACCCAGGGTCCTCTGTACCCGCCGAGCGAGGTCATGGACGCGGACGGCAACTTCGTGGTGGTGGGCCTGATCAACCGGCCCACCGCCGCGGGCGGGGCCGTGCCCGAGTGGGGCGCGGCCGTGGTCTCGCCCGACTCCGAGGTCCCCGAGTTCGGGCGGCTCGCCCCGTACTCGGTGGTGCGCGAGCTGGACGCGGACCCGGACGGGGCGGACCGGGACGTGGTCCTCCACACGCTGCCGCTGCCCCTGCCGTGCAACAACTACCCCATGCTGTTCGCGCCGGAGCAGCTGCCCGACGCCGCCCTGGTCGAGCGGCCGAGCCACGCCTTCCACGAGGTCCCCATCCCGGACCTGCGGGCGCAGGACGGTCCCAAGGTCGTCACGCCGGTGACGTTCGGCCAGTGGATGCGGGCGAGCGGCACCCTGGAGGTCGCCGTCACCGAGGACGGCGGCTCCGGGACGTTCGACTTCGAGTTCTCCCGGCTCGTACCGCACAGCGTCTACACGGTGATGTCGCTGCGTGCCCGGGACCTGGATCCGGCGGGGCCCACCCGGCCGGGCCCGCTCGGGGTGCCGAACGTCTTCGTCACGGACGCGGACGGCTCCGGCCGCTACCACGCCACGATGCCCGACCCGTTCCCGGACCCGGAGCTTCCCGGGGCCAACCGGATCATCAACGTGGTCGTGCTGTGGATGAGCTACCAGCGCAGTTACGGCGGCGCCATCGGCGAGTTCGGGCTCGGCGGCGACATCCACGCCCATCTCAAGCTGCGCGGCCCCTCGTTCCAGGAGCTGCGGACCACCGGGGCCCGCCCCGCGCAGCCCTGACCGCGCCCGCGCACCCGGGCAGTTCACGCAGCGCGTGCGCCCGCACCCGGCAGTTCACGCGGCGCGCCGGCCGGCCGCCGCGGAGGATCCAGACAGACCCGGAGAGGTCCCATGCCCATCATCTCCGTCACCACCTGGGACGGCCAGGACGACACCCAGTGCCAGGAACTCATGGAGGAGCTGACCCGGACCGTCAGGAAGGTCACGGGAGCGCCCCTGGACAAGATCACGGTCTACATCCAGGAGGTGCCGCGCAACCGCTGGGCGGAGGGCGGCTCCCTGGGCAGTGACCCGATGTTCCCGGAGCTGAGCCGCCGCCTGACCGAATGACCCGCCCCCCACCCCCCTCCGAACAGGAAAGGCCGACAGCCATGTCCCATGAATCACCCCAGGTCGACGATGCCAGGCCCGGCACGCTGTTCCTCGTGGGCGATGTGTTCGCCGAGTTCGCCCACCACGAGGGCGTGTTCACCGTCTCCCAGCTGGCCCGCCAGATCAGGAACGGAGGGTTCCCGGACGGCGCCGGCGAGGTCCGCGTGAGCGTGGGGCAGGGCGTCTCCCTGTTCGACGTCCAGTTCGTACGGGACACCCTGGCCCGGCGCGGGCTCTCGGACCTGGTCGTCATCGACGACCAGGCGCTGCACACCCGCGCCGGACGGGAGATCGCGCACAAGCACCGCCCGGAGAACGTGCTGATCTCCCAGCCGCGGCCGGTCGGCGGCGACTGGTACGAGGCGGACCTGCTGGTGGACGGCGACAACGAGGTGATGACCGACCACGTCACCGGCCAGCACATGCAGGGCATGCTGGCCACGGAGGCGGGCCGGCAGATGTTCATCGCGGTGGCCGAGCAGTACTACCTGCCGCCCGAGGCGGTCGGCAGCAGCTACTTCGTCATCGACTCCTTCGCGACCCGGTACCGCAACTTCCTCTTCCCGCTGCCGGCGGTGGTGCGCTGCCACGTGCTGGCCCACCGCACCCCGCACCGCACCCGCATGACGTTCCACTGCGAACTGTCCGTGAGCCAGGGCGGGTCGGAGACGGCGGGCATGGAGGTCCGGTTCACCGCCTTCGACACCCAGGTCTCCCACGCCAAGGAGACGAAGGCCGCGCAGCGTTCGCTCCAGGACGGTGTGGCGCTGGCCGCCGCGGCCGCCGCCGCGGAGGCGGCGGCCCCGGTGCGGACGGAGGTCCGTACGTCATGACCGTCCGCCTGCCGGAGCCGGGCCGGCCCCGCATCGTCTTCAGCGACGTCGACGAGACGCTGATCACGGTCAAGAGCATGTTCGACTTCCTCCACTACCAGCTGGTGCGCCGGCACGGCGCGGCCGGCGAGGAGGAGTACGAGCGGATCATGGCGGTGATCCGCCGGCGCGCCGGTGACGGAACGCCCCGCGAGGACATCAACCGCTTCTACTACAGCCAGTACGCGGGCGAGTCCGTGGACACGGTCCGGCGGCTGGCGGACGACTGGTTCACCGAGCGGACCGCCTCCACCCGGGGTTTCTACATCGACTCCACGCGTGAGGCCCTGCGGGAGCACCGGGCGGCCGGCGCGAGCGTGGTCCTGGTCTCCGGATCGTTCCCGCCCCTGCTGGAGCCGCTGGCGCGCGAGCTGGGGGCCGACGCGGTCCTGTGCACGCGCCCGCTGTCCGCGGACGGCGTCTACACCGGCGAGGTCGCCACCCCGGTCATCGGCGAGGGCAAGCGTGCCGCGGTGCTCGCCCATCTGGCCTCGCGGCCCGATGTGGACCCGCGGGACTGCCACGCCTACGGGGACCACGTCTCCGACCTGCCGATGCTGGAGCTCGTGGGGCACCCGGTGGTCGTGGGCGACGACGCCGAGCTGCGCGAGCGCCTGACGCGGGGCTCCGTCACGGTCGCCGTCCGATGAGCGGGCGTCGGTTCCACGTCCTGCTGGGCCCCGACGGGGCCGGCAAGTCCTCGGTCATGCGACGTCTGGTGACGATGCTGCCCGAGTGGCGGATGGTGTCGACGGACAGCGCGTTCGTCGCACCCGAGCACGCCCTGATCCCGCGGCTGCGGCAGGACGTGCACGACCACCTGCTGCCGGGACTGGGCACCGCGTACTCGGTGGACTTCATGGCCAGCGTGCTGCAGACGGCGGTGGTCCACCTCCGGGACCAGGTGCGGGAGACGGACCCCCGGGTGCCGGTGCTCGTGGACTCGTACTACTACAAGATCCTGGCGAAATGCCGGATGGCCGGGGTCGAGGACAGCCGGATGTACTCCTGGTGGCGTTCGTTCCCGCAGCCGGCCGGGGTGGTCTTCCTCGACGTCTCGGCCGGGTCCGCCTGGCGCCGCAGGGGAGACGGCGCACGGCTCAACGCCCTGGAGTACGACGGGGAGGACGGCACCTGGCCCGAGTTCGAGAGCTATCAGAGGAACCTGCGGAAGATGCTGCTGGAGGAGGTGCGGGAGGTGCCGGTGACGATGCTGGACGAGCAGCCCGACGCCGCCCGCGCGGCCGAGGCCGTACGGGAGGTGCTCACCGCATGAACGTTTCCTCCGTCTGGCACACGCCCGGCCACACCGGCCGCTACCGCGAGCGCGTGTTCGCCGCCCGCGACCGGCTGGCCGCCGAGCACACCGATCTGCGGGGCGTGCAGCAGCGCGTCCTGACCGACCTGGTGGGCTTCAACGCCTCCACCGGCTTCGGCAGGCGCCACGGCCTCGGCCGCGTCCTCACGGTGGACGACTTCCGCGAGTCCGTGCCGGTGCGGACGTACGCCGACCACGCCCCGCTGATCGAGCGGACCGCCGCCGGCGAGCGGAACCTGCTGTCGGCCGACGCGCCCGCGGTCTACTTCACCAGCAGCGGCAGCACCGGGGCGCACAAGAAGGTGCCCGTCACCCCGCGCTTCATGAGCACGACCTTCATGCCGTTCTACTTCGCGGCGTGGGCGCCCCTGATCGAGCACTTCCCGGAGGTGCTGCAGCGGCCCGACGCCGTCCTCAACCTGAAGCACGATCCGCTCGCCGCCCCGCCCGTCACGGGCGACGGCCGGCCCCATGTGGGCGCCAGCCAGGTGGACTTCGGCGCCCGGTTCGGCGAACCCCTCTCCGCCGAGCCCGGCACGGGCGCACCGTGGGCGACGCTCGCGGTGCCCACCGAGCCCGGAGACCACCTGGAGCGGGCGTACCTGCGGCTGAGGCTGGCGGTGCAGAGCGATCTGCGGGCGCTGATCGGCATCAACCCGGCGATGGTCGCCGCCGTCCCGTACCAGCTGAACCTCTGGTGGTCGCGGATCGTGAAGGAGGTGCGGGACGGCACCCTCGGCGGTCTGCCGTACCGGGCGCCGGACCCCGAGCGGGCCGCCGAACTCGAACGGCTCGCGGAGTACTTCGGCACCGTACGGCCAGCGCACGTGTGGCCCCGGCTGCGCGCGCTGTTCTGCTGGACGACCGGCGTGGCCTCGCTGTACCTGCCCGCCCTGCGGGAGGAGTTCGGCCCGGGGGTCGCCGTGCTGCCGGCGCCGGTGGCCGCCTCGGAGGGTCCGGTGGGGGTGGCGCTGGACCGGCACGCGTCGGCCGGCAGCCTCGTCGCGTCGGCGTCGGTGTACGAGTTCGTGCCCGCCGATCAGGACCTCGCCCCCGACAGCGCCACCCTGCTGCCGCACGAGCTCGAAGCGGGCCATGACTACCACGTGATCTTCAGCCACGTTGGCGGGCTGTACCGGTACGCCGTCGGCGACGTGGTCCGGGTCGTGGACACCGTCGGCGGAGTCCCGCGGATGGAGTACGCGGGCCGGGGCGGCCGCTCCGACGCGGCGGGCGAGCGGCTGCGCGACGCGGAGGTGGTCAGGGCCCTGCACATGGCGCTGGACTCCGGCGGCCTCGCGCTGCGCAACGTCGCGTGCCGGGTCGAGCCGGCCGCGGCTCCTGCCGGTGCACCCGCCTCCGCCGCCGCTTCCGCCGCCGGGCGCCCCGCGGCGGCGCCCGCCGCGCCGCGCTACGTCTTCGCGATCGCCCCCCGCACCCCCTGGCACGAGCGCGAGAGCGCCCGTTTCACGGCCGCCCTGGACGGCTCCCTCGCGGCGCAGTCCCCCGGCTACGCACGGGCCCGGTCGGCCGGCCGGCTGGGCGCCCCCGCCGTGCGCCTGCTCGACGCCGAGGCGTTCGACCGCGACTGGCACGAGGCGGTCGCCACGGGCATCCGCCCGACCCAGGTCAAGGACCGCCTCTTCCGGCAGGACGACGCCCTCTGGGACCGCCTGACCACGGCGCCGCGCGGCTGAACTCCCCCACCCGCGACTCTCCCGCCCGCACCCCCCGTCGACCGCCCGGCACCCGCACCCTCCCCCCACCCCAAGGAGCAGCCTTCCATGCCCGTGCTCAACCCCGTCGAACGGACCGCCCTGCTCACCGCGGCGCTGCGGGCCGCCGAGACCCGCCGCGAGGACCGGCTCTACGAGGACCCGTACGCCGCCGGACTGGTCGGTGAGGCCGGGCCGGAGCTGCTGGCCGAGATCCGGGCGGCGACGTTCCCGCCCGACCGGCCGCGGACCCTGCCCAGCACCCCCGACTACAACGCCATCCGCACCCGGTTCTTCGACGACCTGCTCCAGGGGGCGGCCCAGGACCCGGCGACCCCGCAGATCGTGCTGGCCCCGGCGGGCATGGACTCACGGGCCTACCGGCTGACGTGGCCCGGGCACGTCCGCTACTTCGAGGTCGACCGGCCGGCCGTGCTCGACTTCAAGGCCGGGCGGCTGCAGGGCGTCCGGCCCCGCGTCGACCACCGCACGGTCGCCGTCGACCTGACCGCCGACGACTGGGAGGAGCGCCTCGTCGCGTCCGGCTACGACCCCGCCGTGCCCTCGGCCTGGCTGCTGGAAGGGCTCCTCTACTACATCCCCGAGGCCGACGCGCACCGGATGCTGGAACGGGTCGCCGCGATCTGCGCGCCGGGCAGCAGGATCGCCGCCGACATCGTCAACCGGGCCGCCCTGACCCTTCCGCACATGCGCGGTCTGCTGGACGTCTTCGCGGGCTGGGGGTGCCCCTGGGTGTTCGGCACGGACGAGCCGGAGGCCCTGTTCGACGGGTACGGGTTCGACGTGCGCGCCGTCCAGCCGGGCGAGCCCGACGCCGACTACGGGCGGTGGCCCGACCCGGTGCCGCCGCGCGAGGTGAAGGACGTACGGCGGGTGTTCTTCGTGCACGGCAGGCGTCGCTGACCATGACGAGCACCGTGATCGCGGGGGGCGGCACCGCCGGTCTCGCCCTGGCCCTGGCGCTCGGCGCGCGCGGCCACCGGGTGCGGGTCCTGGAGAGCAGCGGCCCGCCACCGCAGGGGCCGGTCGTCAAGAGCGCCGAGCTGTGGGAGCGGCCGACGGTGCCCCAGGCCGCCCACGACCACATCCTGAACGCGCTGGGCGTGCGCATGCTCCGCTCCCACGCGCCGGCCGTCCTCGACGCCGCACTGGCCGAGGGGGCGCGGCTCGCCGACCTCACCGCCGCGGCGCCCCCCGGCCCGGGGTCCGCCGGCCCGGGTCCCGCCGGCTCCGGCCGGGAGCCGGGCGACGAGGAGCTCGTCACGCTGCTCGTCCGCCGGCCCGTGCTGGACCTCGTACTGCACCGGGCCGTCGCGGCCCTGCCCGGGGTGAGCATCCGCCACCGCACCACCGTCGCCGGCCTGCTGACCGCCCCGGCCGGGCGGGCCGGGCACCGGGTGACCGGAGTCGTGACGGCGGACGGCGAGCGGATCCCCGCGCGCCTCGTGGTGGACGCGTCCGGCCGCAGGTCCGCGTCCCGGTCCTGGCTCGCCGCGGCGGGCATTCCGGTGCCGGCCGACCTGACGGGCCCCAGCCGGCTGCACGCCTTCGGCCGCTTCTACCGGCTGCGCAGCCCCTGGGGCCCGCCGCCGGGCCCGCTCAACCGGGGCAACGCGGCCGGCGGCATCTGGGACCACTACTCGGCGGTGCTGCACCCGGCGGACAACGACGTCTTCGCCATCACGTTCGGCGCGCTGCCCGGGGACCGCGCGATGGCGGCGCTGCGGGCACCCGCCGCCTTCACCGCGGCCTGCCGCCTCTCGCCGTTCCTGTCCCCCTGGGTCGAGGAGGACGCGGCGGAACCGCTCGGCCCGGTACGGGCGATCGCCATGCCGCCGAACGTCCTGCGCGGCGCCGCCGGCGGCGGGCAGCGCCCGGTGGCCGGACTCCTGCGGGCCGGGGACGCCGCCTGCGTCACCGATCCGATGTTCGGCCGCGGCATGTCCCTCGCGCTCGCGCACGCCTTCCTGCTCGCGGACCTGATCGGGGAACACCCGGCCGCGGACGACCGGCTGGCCCTGGCCGCGGCGGATCTCGCCGACCGCCTGCTGCGCCCCTGGTTCGAGCTGGGCGTGCACGATTCCCGGTCCCGCGCCGAACGGTGGCGGGCCGCGGCCGGAGCGCCGCCGGCCGGCCCGGGGGCGCCCGAGCCGGCCCTGCCGGCGCCGCCCGTTCCCGGGCCGCTGCGGGCGGCCGCACTCGCGGCGGCGGCCGGCGACCGCACCGTGTGGCGGGGCCTCACCCGGATGGGGACGAGCCTGAGCACGCCCGCGGAGGTCTTCGCCGACGAGGACTTCCTGGCCCGCGTACGGGCGTCGGCCGCCGGCGCCCCCGGGCCCGCCGGGGCGGCCGGGCCGCCCGGCCCCCGCCCGCCCGCACCCGCCGCACTCCGGCACGCCCTCGCCGCCCTGGAGAAAGGATGACGGTGCTCCCCCGCAAGAACGTCCTGCTGGCACCGGTCACGGTCACCCCCACCAAGCCGCTGACCCCCAGCCACCTCAAGGGCCTGCTGTGGACCGACGTGATGTTCCGGGCCACCGCGCCGCTCGCCGCCGTGACCTACCGCTACAGCCACACCACCTACCACGTCACCGAACAGACGGTCGGCTTCTGGGAGTACCTCGACCGCACCCACGGCGCGGCCGACTACGCCCGGCTCTCCGAGGAGGAGATCGGGGACCTCTACGTGCGCTACCGCGCCGACGGGCAGCGCCAGGGCGCCGACGTCCTGCGCCCCTACCGTGACGCCGTCGAGCACGGCGGCTGGGTCCATCCCGCGAGCGAGCGGATGCTGCGGCTGTGGGCGGGGCACTACGAGCGCCTCGGCATGCACGACCCCGGCCTGCGGGAGCACCAGCCCCCCGGCCTCGGGCTGGAGGAGATGCTGGAGCGGCTGGCCGCCGAGGGCCTGGTCCTGGACCAGCGGCACTGCGGAGGCCCCGTCTACCTGGACCTCACCCGGTACGGGATGCCGCTGCGCCGGATCGTCACGGCGGACGGCCGCCCCAACTACCTGGCCTGCGCCCTGCGTGAACTGCTGCCGCTGGTCCCCCGGTACGACGAGGTCGTCCTGCTCTACGACCGCGAACTCGACGCGGACTACCAGCTGCTGAACCGGGTGCTCACCCGGCTGGGGCCGACGGTGCGCCGCGTGCCGATCGGCCGGGTCCCCATCGACGGCAAGATCACCTCGGCCCGGCACGGCGGCTGGCACGACCACACGGCCGGCGCGCTGCTGCGGGCCTCGGCCGAGGCCTGCGGGGACGCCGGCGAGGACGCCGAGGGTGCGCTGCGGCTCGGCATGCGCCTGTACTTCATCGCGACGCTCGGCCCGGGACAGCAGCAGTCCTTCCGCCACGACCTGCTGCGGCACTGCCTGACGGTGGCCGTCCGGCTCCTCAGGCGGTCGGCGGCCGCCGCCACGTCCGGTGCGGGCGGGCTGGCCGCCGCGCTGGAGCGGCACCGGCGGGACCACACGTACGTCGACCCCTACCGGCTGGCCTGTTCGCTGCTGGGCAGGGGCCGGCCCGCTCCCGATCCCGGACTGCTCTCGGCGGTGTTCCTGTGACCGGCTCCCCGGACCTCGTGGCGGCCGCGGCCCTCGCACCGCACCCGCCCTCCTTCCCGCTGTCCTCCGCGGCCCTGCTCGCATCGGCCGCGGACCGCGTGCGCTCGGCTCGCCCGGAGCTCGCGGACCGGCTCGACCTGTCCAGCGCCCAGGCGCTGCGCGCCGTCCGGGCCGCGTTCCACGGCGGGCGTCCCGGTGAGGGCGACGAGCTGCTGGCCGTGGTCGTCGTCGGCCGGCTCGACCTGCCGCGGTGGGTCAGCGAGACGTGCGCCTTCGCCCTCGGCGTGGAACCCGGGGCGCGGGACGCGTGGCGGCGCTCGTTCACCCGTACCGTCTACCTGGCCGGCAGCCCGGCCAACCTGCGGGACCGCTTCGCCTTCGACCACGTCGCCGACGACGGCTCGGCCGCCTGGGCGGGCCCGGCGCCCGCCGCGGCGACGGCCACGCTGCGCCGGCTGCTGAAGTCCTTCGAGGCCCCGCACGAGCTGGCCGGCCGGCCGCCGGCGACGGTGACCGTGCCCGGCCGTCCGGGGCCGCGGACCCCGGTCCACCGCGAGCTGTTCATCGCCACCGCCCGGGTGACGGTCACCGACGCGCTCGTGCACCTCAACCACCTGCTGGCCGAGGCCGTCCTGGACGGTCTGATCGGTCCCGGGGACCGGCTGACGCTGCGGTTCGTGCCGCGCCTGACCGGCCCGGGCGCCCGGCTCGCGCTGCTCCGCGTCGACACCGACGTCCACCGCCCGGACGAACTCCAGGCCTATGCCGCCCTGACCACGGAGGTCTGACATGCCGTCCCCCCGCACCACCACCGCGCTGCGCCCCGTCCGTCTCGGCGTGCACGGCTCCACGCACCTGGCCTCGCGCCTCGTCGAGGCCGCCGGATACCCGCCGACGGCGGTGGAGTACGTCCCCTACGAGGTCACCGAGCCGTTCGGCCCGCTGCGCGCCGGACAGATGGACATCATGATCGTCAAGTACGACCCGCTGGAGCCGGACATCGCCGTGAGCGATCCCGTCGGCTTCGACGGGCGGGCCGTCCTCGTCGCGGACCACCACCCGCTGGCCGGCCGCGCCTCGGTGTCGGTCGAGGAGGTCGCCGCGTACGAGGGCTTCGGGTGCCCCGGCGACTTCCCGCCGCACGTCTGGGACCTGGTGGTGCCGCCCCGGACCCCCGGGGGCCGGACGATCCGCCGGGTCCACCCGATGACGACGCTCACCGCGATGGCCGACCTGCTCCGGAGCACCTCCGCGGTCCACGTGTCGTTCCGGTCCCTGGACGCGGTCGTCCCGCCGGACATCAAGGTGGTCCCGGTGCACGACCTGCCGCCCTCGCCGGTGGCGTTCGGCCGGTTGCGCGCCGCCGAACCGGCGGAGCACGTACGGCGGTTCGTCGCCGATGCGGAACGGGCGGCGCGACGATGAGCGCGCACCGGGCCCCGGCCCGGGTCCCGGACCCCGGCGCCGGCCCCCGCCCGCACGACGCCTCGGGCCCCGCGCACCACGCCTCGGGCCCCGGTCCGCACCGCGGCCCGGACCCCGACGACGGCCGGCTCCCGGTCGTCCTGCTGCACGCCCTGCCCCTCGACTCGTCCATGTGGGAGGGGACGGCCCGGGAGCTGCGTGCCCGCGGCCACCGGGTCCTCACCCCCGACCAGTGCGGTTTCGGCGCCGCGCCGCTCCCGGACCGCGCCCCCTCGCTCGACCTCGTGGCCGACGACCTGGCCCGGGAGCTCGACCGGCAGGGCATCGGCGCCGTCGCCCTCGCCGGCTGCTCGATGGGCGGCTACGCGGCCATGGCCTTCCTGCGCCGCCACCCCCACCGGGTCCGGGCGCTGGCCCTGCTGGCGGCCAGGAGCACGGCCGACACCCCGGAGGCGGCCGCGCAGCGCCTGCGCTTCGCCGGCGCGGTCCTCGACGACGCCGCGCGCGGCCCGCTCGTCACCGCGACCACGCCCTCGCTGCTGGGCGCCACCAGCCGCGCCCGGCGGCCGGGGCTGACGGCCCGGCTCACCGAGCTGGCGCTGGCGGCCCCGCCGCGGGCGGTCGCCTGGGCGCAGCGGGCCATCGCGGCCCGTCCGGACTCCGCCGCCGTCCTGCGCGCGGCCGCGGTGCCCGCCGTGGTCGTCATCGGCGCCGAGGACGAGCTCGTCTCCCTCGACGAGGCCTGCGCGACGGCCGGGGAGCTGCCGGAAGGCCGGCTCGTGGCCCTTCCGGGGGTCGGCCACCTCGCTCCCCTGGAGGCGCCCCGGGCGACGGCGGAGGTCCTCGCGGGCCTGCTCGCCCAGGCGGAGATCACGACGGGGGCGGGGGTGGCGGCATGCTGACGGCGGATCACTCCGCGTGGGGGTACACGACGTCCACCGGGCTGCCCTTCACCCACGAGGAGATCGTGGACCCGCACTTCGAGGCGTGTGCCGCCCACTACCGGGAGGCGCTGGACGGCGTCGGGATCCGGCCCGGCTGGCACGTGCTGGACGCGGGCTGCGGCAGCGGCGCGTTCCTTCCGCTGATCGCGGAGCGCGTCGGCGCCCGGGGCCGGGTCTCGGCCGTCGACCTGGCCCCGGAGAGCGCGGAGCGCGCCGCCGCCCGGATGCGGGAGCATCCCGCGGCCGCACGGGTGGAGGTGCGCCACGGCAGCGTCCTCGACCTGCCGTACGCGGACGGCACGTTCGATGCCGTCTGGTGTGCGAACACGACGCAGTACCTCGACGACGGGGAGCTGGCGCGGGCGCTGGCGGAGCTGCGCCGGGTCACCCGCCCGGGCGGGCTCGTCGCGGTCAAGGACGTGGACGGCACGCTGAGCACCGTGTGCCCGGCGGACCCGTTCCTGATCACCGATTTCCTCCGGGCGTCCGCCGGGGCGCCCGGGTACGCCCGCCAGTTGCTCAGGGGCCGTGAGCTGTACCGCCGGCTGCGCGCGGCCGGGCTGACCGCGGTCCGCCAGCGCACGATCCTCATGGAGCACCACGCTCCGCTGGCGCCGTCCGCCCTGCGGTTCTACGGGAACGCGTGCGCGCGTTTCGCCCGGCAGGCGGCGGCGGAGGGCATCGCGGGGGACTGGGCGCCCTTCCTGGACCCCGAGGGTCCGGCCCACCCGTTGCGCGACCCGGACGGATACATCAGCGAGGGCAATGTCATCGCGGTCGGCACGGTGCCCGCGGGCCCGTGCCCCGCACCTTTCGAATCGACGGACACCAACGGACAGGAACCGGGACGGACACCATGAAGGAAGCACGAAGCACCGCCGAGATGACCCGCCGCGCCACGCTGACCGGGGGCGCCCTCGTCGGCATCGGCCTCGCGGAGGGCCTGCTGACCTCGTCGCCGGTGGCCGCCGCGGCCGTCACCGGCGACGACGCCCGCTACGAGAGGGGACTGGCCGTCCTGCACGAGACCTCGGGCGACCGCGGGGCGGCCGTGATCGAGTCGCTGCGGGACATCGCCCCGGACCTCGGCCGCTACGTCGTCGAGTTCGCGTACGGCGACGTCTACGCCCGGCCGGGACTCGATCTGCGGGAGCGGGAGCTGTCGACGGTCGCCGCACTGACCGCGCAGGGCGACACCGCGCCGCAGCTGAACTTCCACATCGACGCGGCGCTGCACGTCGGCGTGCGCCCCGAGGAGGTCGTCGAGGCCCTGATCCACCTCGTGCCCTTCATGGGCTTCCCCCGCGCGCTCAACGCGGTCGGCGTCGCCCGTACGGTCTTCGCCGACCGGGGCGTCACCTTCGAGCCGCCGGTCGCGAACGACTCCCGCGACCGCTACCAGCGGGGAACCGAGAAGCTGGTGGAGATCGACGGTCACCACGGCCTGGAGGTGATCGAGTCGCTGGGGGACATCGCCCCGGACCTCGGCCGGTACATCGTCGAGTTCACCTTCGGTGACGTCTACCAGCGGCCGTGGCTGACGCCGAGGCGCCGTCAGCTCGTCACCGTCGCCGCACTGACGGCGTTCGGTGACACCGCCCCCCAGCTGCGCGTGCACATCGGGGCCGCCCTGAACGTCGGCCTGAGTCCGGCGCAGGTCGTGGAGACGCTGATCCACGTGGTGCCGTACGTCGGATTCCCGCGGGCCCTGAACGCCATCGCGGTGGCCCGGGAGGTGTTCGAGAAGCGGCGGACGTCGGCGCGCTAGGAGGGACCGTCCGCAACCGTCGAGAGGAATGCAGTCACTGTGGGAACGGACATCGCGTCGGACGTCGTCGTGGACTTCGGGGCGCTCGGGGTGGAATTCACCAGGAATCCCCATCCGGTGTACGCCGCGCTCCGCGCCCGGGGCCCGGTGCACCGGGTCCGGGTGCCCGAGGGCGCCGAGGCCTGGCTGGTCGTCGGCCACGAGGCGTGCCGGGCGGCGCTCACCGAGCCCACCCTGTCGAAGTCCTGGAGGGACGCCTCGCCCGCGCTGCCGCTGGCCCGGCTCTCCGCGGGCGAGAACCTGCTGAGCTCCAACCCGCCGGACCACACCCGGCTGCGGCGGCTCGTGGCGAGGGAGTTCACGCCCCGCCGGGTCGAGGCGCTCGCGCCGAGGGTGCGGGCGCTGACCGGCGAGCTCCTCGACGCCATGCTCGCCCGGCCGGCCGGGGAGGCCGATCTCGTCGAGGCCTTGGCGTTCCCGCTGGCCATGGGCATCATCTGTGAGCTCCTCGGGGTGCCCGCCCTGGACCGCGCCGCGTTCCGCGGCTGGGCCGAAGAGGCGCTGAGCAGCGCGGACCGGGAGACCCGGACGGCCGCGACGGAGGCGATGACCCGGTACCTCGTCGGCATGGTGGACGAGGTGCGCGGGCGGGCGGGCGACGACCTGCTGAGCGCCCTGGTCCGCACCACCGACGAGGACGGGGACCGGCTCTCCCCCGACGAGCTCATCGGTATGGCCTGGCTCCTGCTCGTCACCGGTTTCGAGACCACCGCGCACCTCATCGCGACGGGTGTCCTGGCCCTGCTGCGGCACCCCGGGCAGCTCGCCGCCCTGCGCGCCGACCCCTCGCTCATCGACAACGCGGTGGAGGAGATGCTGCGTTGGGAGGGGCCGGTCGAGACCACCACGTACCGCTTCACCACCGGGCCGGTCGAGATCGCCGGCGCGGTGATCCCGGGGGGCGGCGAGCTGGTGCTGGTCGCCCTGGCCGACGCCGACCGGGATCCGGCGCGCTTCCCGGATCCGGACCGCTTCGACATCCGGCGCCCGGCGGGCGGTCACATCGCGTTCGGCCACGGCATCCACTACTGCCTGGGTGCGCCGCTGGCCCGGCTCCAGACCCGTACGGCGATCACCGCGCTCCTGGAGCGGTGCCCGGCCCTGTGGTTGGCCGGCCACCCCGCAGACCTCTCCTGGCGCACGGGTCTGCTCATCCGGGGCCCCCGGAGCCTGCCGGTCCGGTGGCTGCCGTGAGTCCCGCAAGGTGGGGGAGGCACCGGACCATGTGAAATCTTCACCTTCCGGTGGTGACCGGGGCACTGTCCTGCGATCACCGGATCCTCGCAGAATCGTCGTGAACGGATCGAACCCGCGCCACGACGACGCAGAGGGAACTTCACCGCCATGACCAGCATTTCGGCCAACGCCCGTATCAGCCCCGGCACCGGCCCGGCGCCGCTGCCCGCCCGCTCCTCGAAGCCGGGCCTGGTGATCGAGAACCTCGACGCCCTGCCCGACACCGCGTACGCCCTGTTCACCGTCTGCAGCCAGACGCAGATCGCGGGCCCGGCGGCGCCGATCGCCGGGCGGCTGGGAGCATGAGCGCTGCCGAGCTCGAACGGCCGGCCGCGCTGGTGGGTTTCAAGTCCCATCTGCGGCCGACCGTCGTCCCCGGCGACGCCGCCTACCTGGTGTCCCGACGCGGGGTGACCGCGCTGAGCGGAAGCGAGGCGGAGGTCCTCGTACCGCTGCTCGACGGGACGCGGACCGTCGGGGCGGTCCGGCAGGAGGCCGCCCGGATCCTGGGCGTCCAGGACACCGAGGCGGCCCTGCGCTCCCTGGCCGACGCCGGGCTGATCCGCTCCGCCGCCCCGGCGCCCGCGCCCGCGGCGTCCGGGGCGGCGCTCTCCCTCGGCGCCGGCACCGAGGCGGAGGCGTACTGGGACCTGGCCGGGCTCGACGGCGGACTGGCCGCCGCCGGCCTGGCCCGGGCCCGCATGGCGATCGAGGCGCTCCCCGGGCTGGACCCGGCGCCGGTGGCCGAGGCCTGCCGGGCGTCCGGGATCCCGCTCTCCGGGGACCTGCGGACCGCCGACCTGGTGCTCGTGCTGTGCGACGACTACCTCTCCCCCGAGCTGGCCTCCGTGGACGCCGCCCACCGCGCCGCCGGCCGGCCGTGGGTCCTCGCCAAGCTGTGCGGGACGGACCCCTGGGTGGGCCCGTTCTTCCGGCCCGGCACCGGCCCCTGCTGGCACTGCCTGGCCGTGCGGCTGCGCGGCCACCGCCACTCCGAGGTGCCGGTGCGGCGCGCGCTCGGCCTGGACGGCCCGGTGCCGCGGCCGCCCGCCGGGCTGGCGGCCGGGACGGCGCTCGCGGTGAACCTCGCCGTGCTGGAGAGCGCGAAGTGGCTGGCCGGGCTCCGCGATCCGGAGCAGGGGAACGTCCACACCTTCGACACCCTGCGCCTGCGCACCGCCAGCCACCCGGTGGCCCGGCGCCCGCAGTGCCCGGCCTGCGGGGACCCCGGGCTGGTGGCCCGCCGGGTCCGGGCACCGTTCGTCCCCGTGTCCCGGCCCAAGACGGCGGCGACCGGCGGCGGGGACCGCGCCCTGACGGCGTCGCAGATGCTGCGGACGCACGGGCACCTCGTGGACCCGGTGACCGGGGTGGTCAAGGAGATCCGCAGGGCCCCGGGCGCCCCCGGCTTCGTCCACGCCTTCACCTCCGGGCACAACCTGGCCATGGAGTCGGCGTCCTTCGCGGGCCTGCGCTGCGGTCTGCGGGCGCTCAGCGGCGGAAAGGGCCGCACCGAGGAGGAGGCGCGCACCAGCGCCCTGTGCGAGGCGGTCGAGCGCTACAGCGGTACGCGGCACGGCGACGAGCCGGTGGTCCGCGACTCCCTGCGGGGCCTGGGCAAGGACGCCGTGCACCCCAACGACTGCCAGCTGTACGGCGCGCGCCAGTACGCGGAGCGGGAGCAGTGGAACGCCCGGCACTCCCGGTTCCACCACGTGTCCGCGCCGTTCGACGAGGACCGTCCCATCGAGTGGACGCCGGTGTGGTCGCTCACCGGGGGCGTCCAGCGGCTGCTGCCGACCTCGATGCTGTACTTCGGGCGGGGCGCCGGCTCCCCCGACGAGCCGTGGGCCGACTCCAACGGCAACGCGGCGGGCAGCAGCCCCGAGGACGCGCTGGTGCAGGGCTTCCTGGAGCTGGTGGAGCGGGACGCGGTGGCCCTGTGGTGGTACAACCGCACCCGTCAGCCCGGGGTGGACCTGGCGTCCTTCGGGGACGAGTGGATCGAGCGGTTCCGGCACGGGCTGCGCCGGGCGAACCGCGAGGTGTGGGCGCTGGACGTCAGCTCCGACCTGGGCGTCCCGGTCTTCGCGGCGCTGTCGCGGCGCACCGACAAGCCCGACGAGGACATCGTCTTCGGCTTCGGGGCGCACTTCGACCCCCGGGTGGCGCTGTGCCGGGCCCTGGCGGAGATGGGGCAGCTGCTGCCCGCCGTCGGCGACGTACGGGCCGACGGCACCGGTTACCGGATCACCGACCCGGAGCCGCTGTCGTGGTGGCGCGGGGCCACCGTCGCCAACCAGCCATATCTGGCGCCCGATCCCATGGCGGAGTCCCGGACGGCGGCCCACTGGCCGTCGGTCCGCACCCCGGATCTGCTGGACGACGTCCAAATGATCACGGAGATGGTCCGGACCAAGGGCATGGATCTGCTGGTGCTCGACCAGAGCCGACCTGACCTCAATATTCCCGTGACGAAAGTGGTCGTACCGGGACTGCGGCACTTCTGGGCGCGGTTCGCCCCCGGCCGGCTCTTCGACGTCCCGGTGCGCCTCGGGCGGCTGTCCGAGGCCACTCCGTACGACCAGCTCAACCCCATTCCGCTGTTCGTGTGAGCGATCGATTCACGCCCCCCGGTCACACCCCTCGCCTATGCTCACACCTGGCATGTAACACGGAAACACCAAAGGGGGATTGACATGCCTGGCCGCCTCAAGTCCTCGGATGGACCGTCGGAGGCGGTCCTGGTCGAGGGCATTCTGCGACGGAGCCGGGACTTACCCGCGCCCCGGATGGCCCAGGTCATCCTGATCGCCGCGCTCCTGTGCTATGTCGGCATCACCGCCCTGAACATCCTCAGCGCCGGAGTCGAAGGACCCGCCCTGGCCGCCGCCCTGGGCTGCCTGGGCGCGGTCTTCGCCCTCCAGCTCCTGCACTCCCGGACGAGCACCCAGCACGTGCCCGCGACCCGCCGGGCCCTGACGCTGGGGGCCCAGGCCGCGTTCACCTATCTGCCGCTGTTCGCCCTGAAATCGCAGTGGGGCGCGATGGCCGGCTTCCTCGCCGGCTCCCTGCTGCTGCTCCTGCCCCCGCGCCTGGGCTGGATCCTGTACGGGTGCGTGGGCGTCAGCATGCTCGTGCCCCCGCTGCAGGAGGGGCGGCCCGTGCTCGACAGCATCTACCTCGTGCAGACCACCCTGCTGACCGGGCTGGTGACGTTCGGCCTGACCCGGCTCTCGGAGCTGGTCCGCGTCCTGCACGAGAGCCGCGGCGAACTCACCCGCGCCGCGGTGACCCGCGAACGCCTGCGCTTCGCACGGGACTTGCACGACCTGCTCGGGTACAGCCTGTCCGCGATCCAGCTCAAGGGCGAACTCATCCACCGCCTGATCCCGGCCCATCCGGCCCGGGCCATGGGCGAGATCGAGGACGTCCTGGCCATCTCCCGCCAGTCGCTGGCCGACGTGCGCCGGGTGGCGAGCGGGTACCGGGACATGTCGCTGGAGGAGGAGATCGCCTCGGCCCGGTCGGTCCTGGGCGCCGCCGAGGTCGAAGCGGTGACCGACATCCGCATGGGCGAGGTCAGTTCACCCGTGGACACGGTGCTGGCCACCGTGCTCAGGGAGGCCGTCACGAACGTGCTGCGCCACAGCCGCGCCGCGCACTGCGAGATCACCGCCGTCGAGGAGGGCGGACTGATGACGCTGTCGGTCACCAACGACGGCGTCACCGAGGGGTACCGGGACAGCTCGCCGCACAGCGGCAGCGGCCTGGGCAACCTGGGGCTGCGCGTGCGGGCGGTGGGCGGGGAGCTGACGGTCGACCGGGGCCCCGGCAATGTGTTCCGCCTGGTCGCACGGGTCCCCGCGCACGGGGACGTCGACCCCGACCTGGACGAATCGCCCGAGGGCGAACGCAGCTGGCTCGTGGCCTGAACCGACGGGGCGCCGGGCCGTCCCGGCTCCGGAACCGGGCAGGTTGCTATGATCTGTTGAAAGATCGACCGCGCGAACGGGGGGCTCGTCACGGTGATCAGGATCCTGTTGGCCGAAGACATGAACATGGTGCGCGGAGCGCTCGTCGCCCTGCTCGACCTGGAAGACGACCTGGAGGTCGTCAGCGAACTCTCGCGCGGCGACGAGATCCTGGCCGCGGCCCTGGACGTCCGGCCGGACATCGCGATCATCGACATAGACCTGCCCGGGCTCGACGGGCTGAGCGCCGCCATGCAGATCCACGAGCACCTCCCGGAATGCCGGACGCTGATGCTCACCAGCCTCGGCCGCCCCGGCACCCTGCGCAGGGCCCTGGCGGCCCAGGTCTCCGGCTACCTCCTCAAGGACGACTCCCCCAAGGAACTGGCCACCGCCATCCGCCGGGTGGTGGCCGGCCAGCGGGTCATCGACTCCAAGCTGGCCGTGGCCGCCTGGAACGGCCTGGAGAGTCCGCTGACCGACCGCGAGACCGAGGTGCTGCGCATGGCGGCCCAGGGTTCGGAGGCCACCGAGATCGCCGGGGAACTCCACCTGTCCACCGGGACCGTGCGCAACTACCTGACGACCGTGGTGATGAAGCTCAAGGCACGCAACCGGGTCGACGCCATCCGCATCGCCCGCGACGCGGGCTGGCTGGTCTGACGCCCGCTCTCAGGCCGGGCCGGACGCCGGCCCGTGCGCGGTGAACCACTGTTCGGCGAGCACGGAGACCGCTTCGAGCGTTCCGGGTTCCTCGAAGAGGTGGGTGGCCCCCTCGACGACCTCCAGCCGGTTCTCGCAGCGCAGCCTGGCCTGCGCCTCGCGGTTGAGGGTGAGCACGAGGTGGTCCTCGGAGCCGACGATCAGGAGCGTCGGGGCGCGGACCGCCGGAAGGCGGGGGCCCGCCAGGTCCGGGCGGCCGCCGCGGGAGACCACCGCGAACACCGGTGAGTCCGGGGCCGCCGCCGCTGCCAGGGCGGCCGCCGCGCCCGTACTGGCACCGAAGTAGGCCTGCGGGAGCGGGGTCAGGGCGCCGAGCCAGGCCGTGGCGGCGCCGAGACGGGCGGCGAGGGTCCCGATGTCGAAGACGTTCGAGCGGTCCGCCTCCTCGCCGGGGGTGAGCAGGTCGAACAGCAGGGTGCCCAGGCCCGCCCGGTTCAGGTCGGTGGCGACCCGGCGGTTGCGGGGGCTGTGGCGGCTGCTGCCCGAACCGTGCGCGAAGACGACCACGGCCCGCGCGCCCGGGGGAAGGCTGAGCTCGCCCGGGAGCCGCAGGCCCGACGCCTCCACCACCACCTCCGCGTCGGCCTGCTGCGCCGCGGCCGGCCCGCGCGGCGCTCGCGCCAGGAGGGAGACGACCTCCTCGTCCGGCGTCTGGGAGAAGTCGCGGTACCACTGACCGACCGAGGAGAAGCCCGGCGGCGTGGAGAGGCAGACCACCTCGTCGGCCACCTCGGCCACCCGGTTCAGTGCGTCCGGCGGGGCCACCGGGGCCGCCATCACCACCCTGGCCGCGCCCTGCGCCCGTACGACCTGGCAGGCGGCGGCCGCCGTCGCCCCCGTCGCGATGCCGTCGTCCACCACGATCACCGTGCGGCCGCGGAGGTCCTCCCGGGGCCGGTCCGCGCGGTAGCGGGCGGCCCGGCGCACGAGTTCCGCCTGTTCCGCCCGCTCCACGGACGCGATGTCCTGCGCTGCGAGCCGGCCCCGGCGGACGATGTCGTCGCTGATGACGCGGACGCCGCCCTCGCCGATGGCACCGAACGCCAGCTCGGGCTGGTACGGGACCCCCAGCTTGCGGACGACGATCACGTCGAGGGGGGCGCCGAGGGCGCTGGCCACGTGGAAGGCGACCGGAACCCCGCCCCGCGGCAGTCCCAGGACCACGGGCCGGCCCGCCGCGTACGGGCCCAGTGCCGTGCCGAGCCGCCGTCCCGCGTCGTCGCGGTCTGTGTAGAGCATTTCAGGTCATCCCCAACGTTGCCTGCCGTACTTCGAACCAACCCCTCCCGGCGCCCGGGTGCAACTCGGGTCCGGTGGTCTGTACGAGGGAGGTGGGTCCGGGTCTGTGGGTTTTGGGGGGTGGGTAGGGGTGGGGTGCGTGCGTAGGTTGGCCATGAGGCCGCGTTGCGCCGCTGACCTGGTGCTTTGCGGTGGGCTCTGACGACGAGGATGGGGCGGCGCGATGCGTGAACTGGTGGAGACGGCGCGGCGGTGGACGGCCGAGGGGCGGGCCGCGTTCCTGGCCAGACCGGTGGCCGAGCAGGGGTTCGGGCCGCGGGACCCGGCCGGGGCCCTGCTCGTCGACGCCCGCGGGGAGTGCGTCGGCGCCCTGTACCGGGGGGTCTTCGACGCCGAACTGGCGGCGGAGGCGGCGGCCATGACCGCCGGCGTCACCGCACGGGTGTGCGACGTCTCGGTGGGCGCCGACGAGGCCGCCGAGGCCAAGCTGACCTGCGGCGGGCGCGCCGAGATCCTGCTCCAGCCGCTGTCGGCGGTGCCCGCCGAGTGGTGGGACCTGCTCGGGCAGGGTGCGGGGGTCGCGCTGGTGACCCGGCTCGACGCGCAGGCCGGGCACGCGGCGAGCGAGGTGGTGCGGGCCGTGGACGTGCCCGCCGACGATGCCGGGCGGCGGGCCGGGGAGCTGCTGGCCACCCGACGGCCCGGGCGGGACGCCCTGTACGGGGAGCGCGGGCTGGTGTTCGTCGAGGCGTACCCGTCGGCGCCGTACGTCGTCATCGGCGGGGGCGGCGAACTCGCCGAGATCATCGAGGCGCAGGCCCTGCTGCTGGGCTGGGGGGCCTGCCCGGTCGGCTCCGTCGCGGAGGCCGAGAAGCAGCTGGCGGCGCGCCGGGACGCCGCCTGCCTGGTGATGCTGAGCCACGACCCGGAGTTCGACGTGCCGACCGTGCGCACCGCGCTCGCCCTCGGCATCCCGTACGTGGGCACCCTCGGCTCCCGCAAGACCACCGCACGCCGACGCGAGGGGCTGCTGGCCTCCGGGGTGTCCGAGGCGGACCTCGCGCGGGTGCACGGGCCGATCGGGCTGGACCTCGGGGCCCGGACGCCCGCGGAGACGGCGCTGGCCATCTGCGCCGAGATCCTGGCCGTGCTCGGGGGCCACGAGGTCCGGGGGCTGCGGGACTCCGACGGGCCGCTGCGCTGAGGGGGTGTCCGCCGGGGAGGGATTGCGGGAGGGCCCTCAGTCCTTGCCGAGTGCCCGCCTGAGTTGCGTCTTGTTCATGTCGGAGCGTCCGCGGATGCCCCGGCGCCTGGCCTCCGCGTAGAGCTGCTCGTACGTGGGCCCCTGGGCACCCGTGTGGGAGTGCAGGCCACCGCGTCGGCCGGAGGACATGTCGTCCAGCGACAGCTTGCTCGCGGTCTCGGATTCGCCGGCCCGGGCCCGTTCCTTGTTGACGGTCCGGGCGGCGATCTCCTCCGCCCGCTTCTCGGGCACGCCGCGCTCTTCGGCGCTCTCCTTGATGTGCTCGTACTGGCGTTCTCGTTTGGGTGAAGATCCGCGGGGCATTTTCAGGCTCCCTTCGGAGCGGTCGTCCCGGCGCCTGCCCCGGATCCACCCCGGTAGTCATGTGCAGGCCGGACGGAGGGTCTTCCCGGCTCCACGATGAAACAGCCCTTATCGGGGAAAATAGTACGTATGGAAATGACCCTTAGTCTGGACGCGACCCTGACCCACATCGCGTGGTTCCTGGTCGTCGGGATCGCCGTGGCCGGCTTCCTGCTGGCCGGCTTCAAGCTCGGCCAGCGGGTCCGGGCCAAGGAGCCGCCGCCGCCCACCGCCGAGAGCCAGCCGCACCTGCCGGACGGCGGCGCGGTCTACGAGGTCCGCGAGGAACGCGAGGCGGTGGAGATCCCGGAGGGCGGGCTGCGCCCGCACGAGATGCAGGGCTACGGGAACTTCGGGTCCACGCGCCACCACCAGCAGGAGGAGGCCCGGTCCGAGCGGGAGGCCGGGTACCGCAACCCGCCGTCGTACCCGGGGCCGCAGCAGCCCCCGAAGGGCGAGCCGCCCGCGTTCAAACCGAGCGGGAACGCGTGACGTGTGACCCCCGTCCGACCGACCGGTCACCCGGAGTCTGACCCGCCACCGGGACCCCTCCGACCTGCACCACCCCACGGCGCAGGTCGGAGCTCTGGGCGCGGTCAGAGCTCCGTGCGCAGCCTGAGCACCTCCGGCGGCGGGTGCCGGGTCGAGGCGTACCGGACCTCCGCCGTCAGCGGCGGGTCCAGCACCCGGTACGGGACCTCCCCGAGCCCGATCGCGGTGACCGTGGCCCCGCCCGCCCCTGCGGGGGCCGCCCCGGCTGCGCCCTTGGCGGCCCGGGCCGGGGTTCCGGCCGCGGCCTCCGCGGCCTGCGCCGCCTCCGCCAGCGCCGCCGCCACGTCCGCCCGCAGCGCGGCGGTCAGCGGGCTCGACACCAGCGGGGTCTCGTCCCCGACCGGCAGGACCAGGACCAGGGCGAGGGGGCGCCGCGGGGTGCCGGTGTAGCCGACGACCGCCGCGTCCCGCACCTCCGTGTGCCGCAGCTTCTGCCAGCCGCGCCGGCCCGCCGGGTACGTCTGGTCCAGCCGCTTGACGACCAGGCCCTCGATCCCGCTGGCGGGCAGGGTCTCGTACCAGGTGGCGGCCAGTTCCGGGTCGGTCGTCATCGGGACGGGCTGCAGCGGCGGGCCCAGCGGCGTCAGCAGGTCGACCAGGAGGGTCCGGCGCCGCTCGTAGGGGCGTCCGCGCAGGTCCAGCCCCGCCAGTTCCAGCACGTCGAACGCCGCGTACGAGGCCGGCAGGCTCTGGGCGAGCACGGTGGCCCGGGCCGCCGTGGCCGCGGCCCGCCGCTGGACGAGGGCGAAGTCGGTGCGGCCGCCGCGCCAGACCACCACCTCGCCGTCGAGGACGGTTCCGGCGGGCAACTGCCGGGCCGCGGCCGCCAGATCGGGGAAGGCGGCGGTGACGATGCGGCCGGAGCGCGCCTGCAGCACCACGTCCTCGGCCGTGCGCACGACGACCAGGCGGTGGCCGTCGAACTTCGGCTCGTACGCGAGGCCCGCCCCGCGCGGCAGCGTGCGCACGGCGGCGGCGAGGGCGACGCGGATCACGGCCGGCCTCCGGGGGCTGCGGGCAGCGGGCGAGCCCGGCCGGGGTCGGTCAGCGGGCCGAAGAGGTCCCCGTCGCGGGCGAGCCGGGGCGGGATGTCGTCGGCGAGGAATACCAGGTCGGAGGGGGTGCGGCAGGCGGCGACCTCTTCCCAGGACACGGGTGTGGAGACCGTGGGCCGGGCCCGTGCGCGCAGTGTGTAGGCGGCGGCGGTGGTCTTGGCGGCGGCGTTCTGGCTGTGGTCGACGAAGACCTTGCCGGGCCGCAGGGCCTTGGCCATGCGGTGCAGGGCGAGGTCGGGCAGCGCGCGCTCGGCCTCCTGGGCGAGGTCCTTCGCGTACGCCGACACGACGCCGGACGGGGTCGGCTCCAGGGGCACGGCCAGGTGCATGCCCTTGGAGCCGGAGGTCTTGGCGTACGCCTCCAGGCCGTCGGCGGCGAGGCGCTCGCGCAGCCACAGCGCGACGGCGCAGCACTCGACGACGGAGGCGGGCGCGCCGGGGTCGAGGTCGAGGATCAGCCGGTCGGCGACGGCCGGGCTGCCCGCCGGCCACTGGGGGGTGTGGAACTCGACGACGAGGTTGGCGGCCCACATGAGGGAGGGCAGGTCCGCGACGACCACCTGCTCGGCGGAAAGGTCATCGGAGCGGGGCACCGGGGTGGTTTTCACCCAGGCGGGCGTGCCGGGCGGCGGGTTCTTGGTGAAGAAGAGCTGGCCGTCCGGGCCGTCGGGGTAGCGCAGGAACGACACCGGCCGGTTGTGGACGTGGGCCAGCAGCGAATCGGCGACGGTGGCGTAGTAGTGCAGCACCTCGCCCTTGGTGAATCCGGTCCCGGGGTAGAGGACCTTGTCGAGGTTGCTGAGCGGGATGCGCCGCCCCTCCACCATCGTGATCGGCGTCATACGATGAGACTGCCATGAAACGGGAGGAACCGTGCGATCCATCTGGAATGGTGCAATCTCCTTCGGCTTGGTCAGCATCCCGATCAAGCTGGTGAACGCCACCGAGAGCCACTCGATCTCCTTTCGCCAGATCCACCTGAGCGACGGCGGGCGCATCCGCTACCGCAAGGTGTGCGAGCTGGACGGCGAGGAGGTGCAGGCGGCGGAGATCGGCAAGGGGTACGAGGAGGCGGACGGATCGATCATCCCGATCACGGACGAGGACTTGGCGCAGCTGCCGATCGCCACGGCGAAAACGATCGAGATCGTGTCCTTCGTACCGGCGGAGGAGATCGACCCGCTGCAGATGGACGCGGCGTACTACCTGGCGGCGAACGGGCCGACGGCGGCGAAGCCGTACACGCTGCTGCGGGAGGCGCTGAAGCGGAGCCGGCGGGTCGCGATCGCCAAGTACGCGCTGCGCGGGCGGGAGCGGCTGGGCATGCTGCGGGTCGTGGACGACGTGATCGCGATGCACGGGCTGCTCTGGCCGGATGAGATCCGTGCGCCGGAAGGGGTGGCTCCGGAGGGGAGGGTGTCGGTGCGGGACGCCGAGCTGGATCTCGCGGACGCCCTGATGGCGACGCTGGGCGAGGTGGAGATGGCCTCGCTGAGGGACGAGTACCGGGAGGCCGTGGAGGCGATGATCACGGCGAAGTCGGAGGGCGCGTTCGAGCCCCCGGCGGAGGCGGAGGTCCAGCCGGCTGGTGGAAAGGTCATCGACCTGATGGCGGCGCTGGAGAACAGCGTGCGGGCGGCGAAGGCCTCGCGGGGGGAGGCGGGCGCGGAGGCGGAGGTCACCCCGATCCGGCACAGGACGGGGGCCGCACCGAAGACGGCGGCCGCACCGAAGGCGGTGGGCGGGAAGAAGTCGACGGCCGCGACGAAGAAGACGGCGGCCTCCGGCACGAAGAAGACCACGTCGGCCAAGTCGACTTCGGCCAGGTCCGGTGCCGCCAAGTCGGCGGCCGTGAAGTCCACTTCCAAATCCACCGCCAAATCCACCGCCAGATCCACCGCCAAGTCCACGTCGAAGGCGGCCTCGGCGAAGAAGACCGCCGCCGCGACGAAGAAGGCGAGTCCGCGCAAGCGGGCCTCGGCCTGATCCGGAAGGCGGGGCGGCCTTCAGCGGCCGCTGCGGGGCTTTCGGACCGTGAAGGACCGCGCGCGGGGGCGGTGCGGGAGCGGCGGGAGCCAGGTGCGGGCGTCGCGGGCCTGGGTGAACAGGGCCTCAACGTCCGGGGGCTTGAGGGTGGCCGGGGCCGCCGCGAGGTGCGCCGCGGCCGTGGCCGGTTCGAGGATCCGTATGTCGCGGACCGTCGGGGCCACCTCGACGCGCGAGGCGTCGACCACCGCCAGGGCCGGCAGGACGGGGGCCGCCAGGGCCCGGGTGGCCGCGGCGGCCGCCCGGCGGATCCAGCGCGGGTCCGGGCGCGGCTCGGCGCGGCCCACCGCGAGCAGCAGGTCGCCGACGGCCGCGCGCTGCCGGCGCCCCGGGACCGTACGGACGCCGAAGATCCCCGCCGGGCCCATCACCAGGTGGTCGATGCGGCCCAGGCCCGGGAGCGGGACGCCGTGCAGGACCCGCCAGCCGTCCGGTTCGAGGGAGTCCAGGAGGTCGCCCATGCGCTGCTGCGCGGTCAGGTCCTGGCGCAGCCGGTGCCGCGCCCGGGTGCCGGCCGAACCGAGTTCCAGTTCGCCCAGCAGGTCCTCGCCCGGCCGGTTCGGGGCCAGGTCCTCGTCCGGCGGCAGGGCGAGTCTGCGCAGGTCGGCCGGTGTGGGCACCGGTGGCGGCCCGACCGTGTACGGGCCGGCCAGGTACGGGCGCAACGCCGCCAGGACCGCATCGCGGTGCTGGTCGGCGAGCACGCTGATCCGGTTGGTCTGCCGGTCGTACCAGGCCACGGCCTGGCCGTCGGGCAGGTTGACGTAGAGCCGGCCGCGGCCCGGGCGCCCGCTCGGCAGCACTTTGAGTCCCCGCATGGACCTCACCCCCCGCCGTACATGGGAGCAGCCCGGACGCCCCGCGGCAATCCCTCGGATGTGTAACAGCTTCTACGGGACTCCGCCGGGTGCCTGTTACAAGCCCATCACTGGGCTGCAACAGCGGGTTCCTAGGTTTGTCGCACCTGGACCGGACCGAAGGATCTCCCGTGAGCACCGTCAACCGCAGCACTCTGGTACGAGCCGCCGCAGTGACCGTCTGCGCCGGAACCCTCCTTGCGCTGCCCGCCGCGGCCGCCCTCGCCGACGGGGTGCCCGCCGCGTCGGCGGCGCGTTCCGCCGGCGCGTCCCGGACCCTGGTCAAGAGCCTCGCCCTCGCGGACGGGGTGTCCAGGGCGAACGTCTACCGGGTCGCCGCGGGCGGTTACCAGGCCGACATCCTGACCGCCGACGGCACCAAGGCGGCCACCCTGACCAGCCGTGACGGCGTCGCGGGCTTCGGCGGGTCGGGCCCGCTGCACGCGGCGCTCCAGCCCGACGGCCGGCTGTCCTCCTGGGCCGGCGGGACGGGCGACGGGGGCGACCGCACCGGTACGCCCGCCGGCGACGGGTACAAGACCGGGACCCGGGACGGCAAGGTCGTCCGGGCCTCGGCCGCGCACGCCCGTACGGTCGCCGGCGGGACGCTGGACACGCTGGCCGGCGGGCCGGGGGACGGGGTGCTGCTGCTCGCCGCGGGCGCGGGCATCGCGGCGGTGGGCGCCGCCGGGCTCGGCTTCGCGATGCTGCGTCACGGCCGCACGGAGGGCTGATCCGCCGCTCTTCCCACGGACCCCGTCGGGGCCCCCTGGGACCCCCTCGGGGAAAACGGGCATATCTCCGCATAAGGTTGGTGTGCACGGCGCGGTGTCGTGCCCTGGAGAGGAGGTCCGGTCGGCTGTGCGCGCGCTGCCCGCCCTGCTCTGCCTGACGGCACTCCCCCTGCTCGCGGGCTGCGGCGACACCGGAGGCCTGGTGGGCGCCGGTCCGACCCCGACCGCGAGCGGTCCCGTACACCTGTGGCCGGAGCGCAAGGGGGCTTCCGTACCGCCCGCCGAGCCGGGGGGCGCGCCGCCGGAGTACGTGCCGGGGCTGGCGCCCGTGCACGACCAGAACGTCCACGAGGTCGATCCGCTGGCGCTCGTCCAGGCGGAGCTGCGCGCCCACCCCGGCGCCGACGTCGGCCCCGACGGGATGCCCGCGGAGACCGTCGCCGCGGTCGAGGCGTGCGGGAAGGAGGGGCGGCCGCCGAAGGACTGCCCGGTGCTCGCCCCGTACTACCGGGACCTGACGGGCAACGGCCGCGACGAGCTCATCGTCGGCATCGAGATGCCGGACCGGATGATGTCCGTCCGGGCCTACACCGCCGACGCGGACGGGCGCCTCAACCGGATCATGGCGACCACGCAGACCCTCGTCGCCGTCGAGCTGGCGGGACGCGACGTGATCCTTCGCATGCCGAGCGGCAATCCGGGCTACGAGCTGATCACCGCGTGGTCGTGGGACGAGAAGCAGCGGACGATGCTGCCGACGCGCGAGCAGATCGTCCGGCTCCCGGGGGCCGCCCAGAGCCCGTCCGCGCCGGCGCCCCAGCCGCCGGGGCCGTCCGGTCCGGCGCAGTCGCCGAAGCCGTCCGGGACGTCCGGGACGTCCGCCGGGAGCGCGCCGTGAGGGGCGTCCTGAGGCGGCTGCCTGCGTGGACGGCCACCCTGACGTGGAAGTCGGGGTGCTTCATCGTCGTGATGTGCTGCTCGCTCGCGGCCGTGCTCGGTGCGCTGGTGCACGTGGAGGTGACCCGGCAGACCGTCGCGTCGGCGCGCGACAAGGCCCTGGAGAAGCTGCACGACGTGACCCGCGACTACGAGGCCGGCGACCCCTTGCCGCCGGGCACCGGCATCGACCCGCCGGGGCTGCCGCCCGCGCTGCGGGCGCTGGCGGTGTCCGGGCACCGCGGGACGATGGTGGCCGAGTACGAGGACCGGCCGACGATGTGGGCGGCGGCTCCGGCCGACGGCAAGGCGCTGGCCACGGCCGTCGACTACGCCCAGAGCGCCCGGACGATCACCGGCCTGGACAACGCGATCATCGGGTCGTCGGTGCTGGCGATCGGCGGGACGCTGCTGGTGGGCGCCTTCGCGGTGACCCGGGTGACCCGGAGGCTGCACCAGACGGCGACCGTGGCCCGGCGGATCACGCAGGGCGATCTGGATGCGCGCGTGGACGATCCGCGGACGAAGGACCCTTCACGGCCCCAGGACGAGGTGGCGACGGTGGCGGGGGCCCTGGACACCATGGCCGGGACGCTGCAGGCCAAGCTGCTGAGCGAGCAGCGGTTCACGGCCGACGTCGCGCACGAGCTGCGCACTCCGCTGACGGGGCTGCAGGCGGCGTCGGAGCTGCTGCCGGAGGGGCGGGCGACGCAGCTGGTGCAGGAGCGGGTGCGCACGATGCGCGGGCTGACGGAGGACCTGCTGGAGATCTCGCGGCTGGACTCCGGGCGCGAGGTGGTGGAGACGGACCTGCACCAGCTGGGCCGCCTCGCGCTGCGGGTGGTCCGGGCGTCCGGGACGCAGACGCAGGTGGTGATCGTCCGGGACGCGCACGTGGAGACGGACCGGCGCCGACTGGAGCGGGTGCTGGGCAATCTGGTGGCCAACGCCCACAAGCACGGGCGTCCGCCGGTGGTGCTGACGGTGGACGGGCCGGTGGTGACCGTACGGGACCACGGGGACGGCTTCCCCGGGTACCTGAGGGCGCACGGCCCGCAGCGCTTCCGGACCGGGGGCGCGGGGACGGGCAAGGGGCACGGACTGGGGCTGACGATCGCGGTGGGGCAGGCCGAGGTCATCGGGGCGCGGCTGGAGTTCCGGGCCGCGGAGGGCGGGGGCGCACTGGCCGTCCTGACGCTCCCGGAGCCCCCGCCGCAGCCGTAGCCGTGGCCGTGGCCGTGGCCGGAAAGCCGTAGCCCGGTAGCCGCAGTGGCCCGCAGCCGCCGAGCCCCTGCGCCCCGAGTCCCTGCGCCCCGGGCCCGTTCCCGGGTCAGGCGGGGGGCGGGGTCGGCTTGGTCCAGGGCCAGCGCAGCCGGGGCCGCCGGCCGGACGGGGAGTAGGTGTACTTCCAGCCCTTCTGGAGGTGCAGCCGTTTGCTGTAGCCCGCCGGGACCCGCTCGTACAGCAGGACGGTGGCGGGGCCGCCGTCGGCCGACGGGACCGGAATCTGGTACCACTTCGGCGGGTGCCCGGTCGGGCCGAGCAGGACCGCAAGGACCCGGCCGTCCATCGGGCCGCCCTCGAAGGGGGTGGGTTCGCTTCTCACCCCACCAGTGTCACAGCAGGTGGGCGGCCTCGGAGACCACGGGGATCACACGTCGGGCCAGTACGCCGACCGGTCCGTCCGCCGCTTCCAGGGCCAGCGCCGCCCGCGCCGCGGCGGCGGTCTCCGGGTCGGTGGCGGCCGTGGCCGTCAGGAGGGCTATGAACTGGTCGACCAGCCAGTCGCGCAGCGCGGTGACCTCCGGCTGTTTGCCCTCGTCGATCCAGATCAGGGAGGCAGCCTCGACCGCCGTGATCCAGGTGCGGACCATCATCCGCAGCCGCGGGCCGGGGGACGGGACGGCCAGGTGGTGCAGGATCTGCTGGGCCGCGGCCCGGCGGATGCCGTCCACCGTCGCCGTCGTCCGGGAGGTCTCGACGACGCTGCCGCCCTGCAGGAGCGCCGAGAAGCCCGCGTCGTGCTCGTCCACGAAGGCCAGATAGCGGTCCAGGGCCCGGGACAGGCGCTGGGTGAGCGGGCCGGCCTGCGGTTCGGCGAAGCACTGCTCCAGGAGGTCGGCCGCGGAGCGCAGGGCCGCCTCGTAGAGCTGCTGCTTGCCGCCGGGGAAGTAGCGGTAGACCAGGGGCCGCGAGACGCCCGCCGCCTCGGCGACGTCGTCGAGCGAGACCTCTTCCGGGGCCCGGTGCGCGAACAGCGACAAGGCGGCGTCGAGGAGCTGGGCCCGCCGCTCCTCGACGCTCAGCCTGCGGTACGCGCGTACGGTCGTCATGCCCGCAGGGTAGCCCCGAAACAGCCGGTTCACCCTCGGGTGGCTCAGACGGAGGCGGTCACGCGGCAGCCGGCCGCACCCCGCCTGCGAACCCGGTCCTCCGGGGCCGGTTCACGGCGACGCGAGCAGTCCCGAGCTCTTCCAGAGCCTGCGGCCGACTCCGCGCAGGACGCCGATGTCGTCGAGGAAGTCCGTGAGCCGCCTGGCCCCCGTCTGCATGACCTCGCGGCGGTGGCCGCTCGCCTTGACCTGGGCGACGGCCTCGCGCCGGTCGAGGCCGATGTTCTCGTAGACCTGCGGGTTGACGAAGGCCAGGGAGAAGACGCGGGCGGCCTCGCCGCAGCTGATGCGGGTCAGCTCCTGCTCCCAGCGCGGGGCGGTGAGCATCTGCCGGCGCAGTTCCTCGCGAGCGTACCGGACGTGCCGGGCCTCCTCGATGACGTGGATGCGGGTGACCCCGCGCACCAGCGGCTGGATGCGCTCGTCGGGGAAGGTGAGCCGCTGCATCCAGTCGAGGATCTCCTCGCCGAGCAGGGTGCAGGCGAAGGAACCCGGGGTGGTGGAGACGGTCTTGAGGATGCGGGCGAGGTTGTGGTTGACCCGGGAGACCGGGTAGGCCGGGGCGCCGGCCTTCTGGATCATGCGGGCGAACATCATCGAGTGCCGGCACTCGTCGGCTATCTCGGTCAGTGCGTAGCGGACGTGATTGCTGGTCAGGGACTTGTCGTAGATGTGCCGGACGAGCAGCTGCATCAGGATGATCTCGAACCAGATGCCGAGCGAGCCCAGCGCCGCCGCCTCGTGGCGGGAGAGGTCGATGCGCTGCTCCTCGCCCATCTTCCTCCACAGCGGGGTGTCGTAGAGGGAGAGCAGCTCGGGCGGCCAGTAGTACTTGCCGTCGACCGCCGGGGCGTCCCAGTCGAGTTCCTTGTCGGGGTCGAAGGAGTGCTTGGCCGAGGACTCCAGCAGCCGCGCGGCGATCTGCTCGCGGTCCTTGAGGAGGCCGAGGGCGTCCTGGAGGATTCGGTGATCCGTGCCGTCGGCGCGGTCGGTGGTGGTCGTCATGGCGGGGGCACCTCGCCCGGTTCCGGTGGTGAGTGGGAGGGCACTGCTGCGGTCTCCTGTTATGAGACTGCTTGTCAGCAAGCCCGTCAATCCCCTGCGCACGACTTGTTGACCCCGCGTCTACCAACGTGTGACGCTGCCAACCATCCAGTCCTGTACGGAAGTAAACGAGCCGAGGGGGCGTCAGTGTCGACGCACGAGCTCTACACCAAGGACCCGGGCGCGGACGTCTGGCAGGTTCCGGCCTCCGGCGCGGCCCGCTTCAGCTGGGAGTACGACGAAGGCCGCGAGCGGCTCCTCGCCCTGTACCAGAAGGGCAAGGACAAACAGTGGGACGGCGCCAAGCGCATCGACTGGGAGCTGGAGGTGGACCCGTACAACCCGCTCGGCACCCCGGACGAGGCGCTGACGCTCTACGGCACCCGCCACTGGGCCGGACTCACCGAGAAGGACAAGGGCGAGCTGCGCCGGCACTACGCCGCCTGGAACTTCAGCCAGTTCCTGCACGGCGAGCAGGGCGCGATGGTGTGCGCCGCGCGCATCGTGGAGTCGGTGCCGGACCTGGACGCGAAGTTCTACTCCGCCACCCAGACGATGGACGAGGCCCGGCACGCCGAGGTCTTCGGGCGGTTCCTGCACGAGAAGGTCGGGATGCTGTACCCGATCAACGACAGCCTGCAGGGCCTGCTCGGCGACACCCTGCGCGACTCCCGCTGGGACATGCCGTACCTGGGCATGCAGGTGCTCATCGAGGGGCTGGCGCTGGCCGCCTTCGGGATGATCCGCGACACGACCGACCAGCCGCTGCCCAAGCAGATCCTGGCGTACGTGATGCAGGACGAGGCCCGGCACGTGGCGTTCGGGCGGATGGCGCTGCGCGACTACTACAAGCAGTTGACGGACGCCGAGCTGCGCGAGCGCGAGGAGTTCGTCATCGAGGGCTGCTACCTGATGCGGGACCGGTTGCGCGGGGTGGAGGTGCTGGAGAACTTCGGCATCCCGCGCAAGGAGGCGGAGCAGTTCACCGAGCAGTCCGAGTTCCTGCACCTGTTCCGCAAGCTGCTGTTCAGCCGGATCGTGCCGTGCGTGAAGGACATCGGGCTGTGGGGCGAGCGGCTCCAGAAGGCGTACCTGGACATGGGCGTCTTCGAGATGGGGGACTCCAACCTGGACCTGCTGATGACCCAGGACGAGGAGATCGCCGAGGCCCTCGACCGCGAACGCTTCGCGGCCGAGGAGGCCGCCCGGGTCGCGGAGGTCGCGGCGACCGTCGCCGAAGGCGCGAACGCCACCGCGGACCCCTCCGCGGGCACCACCGCGGGCACCACCGCGGACGGGCCCGCCCGCGAGAGGCCCGGCGCCCCGTAGGGAGTTCAGCGGGTGGAGGGGGGTGGCGGCGCTCCGTACAGCGCGGCCTCCATCACCGCCCGGGCGATCGGGGCCGCCGCGCCGTTGCCGCTGATGTCGCCGCGGCGCGCCTCCGCGTCCTCGACGACCACCGCCACCGCGACTCCCGGGAGCGGCGCGTCCTCGGCCCTGGCCCATCCGATGAACCAGGCGTACGGGGTCCCCGCGTTGCCGACGCCGTGCTGGGCGGTGCCGGTCTTGCCGCCCACCACCGCACCGGGGATCGCGGCGTTGCGCCCGGTCCCGTTCTCCACGACCTCCACCATCAGCTCCTGGAGCCGCAGCGCCGTCGCCGGGTTCATCGCCCGGCCCAGGCTGCGCTGCTGCCCGCGCCGGATCCGGTCCCCGTCGTCCTGGGTGGTCCCGTCGACCAGGTACGGGGACTTGAGGTCGCCGCCGTTCGCGACCGCCGCCGCCACCATCGCCATCTGGAGCGGCGTCGCCGTCGTGTTGAACTGCCCGATCGAGGACAGCGCCAGCTGGTCGGGGCTCATGTCGGTGTCGAAGTTCGACCGGGACACCCAGGCCGGCACCCGCAGCCCCTCGTCGTCGAACCCGAACCGGCGCGCCGCGTCCACCATCGCGCGCAGCCCGACCCGGACCCCGATCTTCGCCATCACCGTGTTGCAGGACCACCGCACCGCTTCCGCCATCGAGGCGTCCTCGCAGCCGGTGATCGCGTTCGGCAGCAGCGTGCTGGTGCCCGGCAGCGGGTACGGGTCCGGCGTCCGGGTGGGCGCGTCCACATCGGTGACCACCCCCGCGTCCAGGGCCGCGGCCGCCGTGACGATCTTGAAGGTGGAGCCGGGCGGGTACGTCTCGCGCAGCGCCCGGTTCAGCATCGGCCGGGCGGGGTCCGCGTTCAGCCGCGCCCAGGCCGCCTTGACCCCCGCGCCGGTGCCGGAGAGCACCGCCGGGTCGTACGAGGGGCTGCTGACCAGCGCGAGGATCCTTCCGGTGGCGGGCTCCAGGGCGACCGCCGCGCCGCGCCGGCCCGCCAGCCCGGTGTACGCGGCCCGCTGGAGGCCGGCCCGGACGGTGGTCTCCGCGTTCCCGCCGGCCGGGCGGCCGCGGGTCAGGTCGTACCAGAGGGGGAAGGCCGAGAGCCCCGGATCGGTGCCGGCGAGGACCGCGTCCTCGGCGCGTTCGACGAGGCTGGTCCCGTACGTCTGCGAGGAGAACCCGGTGACCGGCGCGTACAGCGGGCCGTTCGCGTACGTCCGCTCGTAGCGCAGCAGCTGCCGGCTGTCCCGGGAGCCGGTGACGGGCCGCCCGTCGACCAGGATGTCCCCGCGGGGCCGGGCGTAGCGCTCGATGGCGGGGCGCTTGTTGGCCGGGTTCGCCCCGTACGCGGCGGCCTCCCAGACCTGCACCCGGGCCACGTTGACGAGCAGGGCGAGGAGCAGCAGCGCACAGAAGTACGCGCACCAGCGGATGTACCGGATCACGCAGCGCCCTCCGCTCCGGCCGGGCGGGGCCGGCGGGCACTGTCGCCGAGCCGGACGAGCAGCGCGACCATGATCCAGTTGGTGACGACGGAGGAGCCGCCCTGGGCGAGGAAGGGCATGGCCATGCCGGTGAGCGGGATCAGCCCGGTCACTCCCCCGGCGATGACGAAGACCTGGAGCGCGACGGTCGAGGCGACTCCGGTGGCGAGCAGGCGCCCGAAGGGATCGCGCAGCGAGAGCCCGGCGCGGAAGCCGCGGTCGACGAGGAGCCCGTACAGCAGCAGGATCGCGGTGAGGCCGGCCAGGCCGAGCTCCTCGCCGGCGGTGGCCAGGATGAAGTCCGACTTGGCGGCGAACCCGATCAGGAAGGACTGGCCGTGGCCGAGCCCTGAGCCGAGGAGCCCGCCGGCCCCGAAGGCGAACAGGGACTGCGCGAGCTGTCCGGGGCCCTCGCCGCGGTCGATGGAGGCGAAAGGATTCGTCCAGTCCCCGACCCGACTGTGCACGTGCGGCTCCAGGGTGCCGACGGCGTACGCCCCCACGGCGGCGAGCAGCAGGCCGATCGCGATCCAGCCGATCCGGCCGGTCGCGGTGAACAGCATGACGACGAACAGCCCGAAGAAGAGCAGCGACGTCCCCAGGTCCCGCTCCAGGACGAGTACGCCGACACTGAGCAGCCAGATCGCCAGGATCGGGCCGAGGACCCGGCCGGGCAGCAGCCGCAGTTTCCAGAAGAGCCGGCGCCCGGTGAGGGCGAGCGCGGTGCGGTTCGCGGCGAGGTAGGCGGCGAAGAACACGGCGAGCAGGATCTTCGCGAACTCCCCGGGCTGGAAGGAGAGTCCGGCGAACCGGATCCAGATGTGGGCGCCGTTGACGGCCGGGAAGAACACGGGGACGAGCATCAGCGCGAGCGCAGCGGCCACGGAGAGGTACGCGTACCTCTGGAGCACCCGGTGGTCGCGCAGCAGCACGACGACGAGGACGAAGAGGGCCACGCCCAGCGCCGACCAGCGCAGTTGGTCGCCGGCGGCGAGATGGGCGGGGGTGGTGAGGTCGAGCCGCTGGATCAGGACCAGGCCGAGTCCGTTGAGCAGGACCGCGATGGGCAGCACGAGCGGATCGGCGTACGGGGCCCGGAACCGGACCGCGAGGTGCGCGAGCAGGGCGGTCCCGGCGAGGCCGGCGGCGTACCGGCCGGCGGTGCCGGGAACGCGGCCGGTGGTGGCGAGGCCGACGTAGAGGTGGCCGAGGACCGAGATGAGGACGGCTCCGGCGAGGAGCGTCAGCTCGACACCCCCGCGCGGGGACGCGGGGCCGTCGGGGGGCGGGGGCGGGGCGGGCTCCGCCACCTCTGCCGTCAGAGCGGTCATGCGGGAAACGTAGCAAGCGGACGGATGGTATGTCCGCTTATGTCATAGAGTGCCGAAGAGTCGTCAGAAACGGTCACGAGTGGGAGCCGCGGCACATGGGACCAGTGGAATTCATCGTCCTCGCCTTCCCGGAGGAACAGCTGCGGGTACCCGCGGTCGAGGCCGTGATGGGACTGCGCAAGGCCGGGGTCGTACGGCTCATCGACGGGCTCGTGGTCACGAAGACCGCGGGCGGCGAGGTGCTGGCGGCGGAGTTCGACGAGTTCATGGAACTCCAGGGCCTGCTGCGGCA
Organism: Streptomyces sp. NPDC086989; assembly: GCF_044745505.1. Taxonomy (NCBI): domain Bacteria; kingdom Bacillati; phylum Actinomycetota; class Actinomycetes; order Kitasatosporales; family Streptomycetaceae; genus Streptomyces; species Streptomyces sp. NPDC086989. The sequence goes on along the minus strand of NZ_JBIVAL010000002.1, from coordinate 223,481 downwards.
CCGGGAGGCCGCGCAGCTGATCGGGGCGGAGGACGTCACGGAGTCGGCGGAGCTGCTGGAACGGGGCAGCTGCGCGCTGCTGCTGGTGGTGGAGCACGTGTGGGCCGAGGACGCGGCGATCGCCGTCCGGGCGGCGGGCGGACGGATCGTGGGCTCGGTCCGGATCCCGCCGGAGCGGACGGGGGCGGCCTGATGTTCATCCGCCCGATCGGAACGAGAGTCGAACCGGCCCGGCGCCCCTCGGGCCACCCCCTCCTGGCCGGCCTCCTCTCCCGGGCCGCGGGCCACACCCCGGGCCCCCCGCCCCCGCAGACCCCGCAGAGTCCGCAGGCCGAACCGGCCCCCGGGACGGAGGCCCCGCCGGCCGCCCGACCCGGCGGCACCACCGGCGGGCTGGCGGCCGAACTGGCGCAGCTGGCCGAGCTGGCCCGCGAGGGCGTCCTGACACCGCAGGAGTTCAAGGAGGCCAAAACCCGCCTCCTCCACCCCTGACCCCGGGGCTGCGGCAGGCTCGGCCCGCGGGGATGGGCCGGTCGGGTGAGCGCGCGGAACTGGCCGTTCCCGGTCGGGGATTTGTCATACCGGGCGTGGCAGCATCGGCCGCCTGGAGGTGATCACATTGTCATGCCGCCTGCTCCGCGCCGCCTGCATCGCCGCCGTGCTCGTCACGGCGGGCCCGCCGGCCACCACCCACGCCGCCGACCCCCTGCCCGACGCCCACACGCACAGCCACACCCCGTCGCAGGCGCCCCCCGCCACCCGAAGCCCCGGCCCGGCCGACGCGATCCGCACCCCCGCCGCCACCGCATCCCCCGCCACCACCCCTTCTTCCCCCACCGCCACCACCGCCCCGAGCCCCCGTCCGGCGGCGGACTCCGGTGGCAGTGCCCTGCCCGGGCCCGAACAGTCCGTGGGGGCCCTGCTCACCCGGTTGCAGGGGCTGTACCGGCAAGCCGAAGAGGCCTCCGAGGCCTACAACGCCACCGAGGTCGCCCTCAAGGCCGGCCAGGACGAGGAGCACCGGCTCAGCGCCGAGCTGGGCAAGGCCCGTACCGCCCTCCGCGCGCAGAAGGCGGCGGCCGGGCGGCTGGCCCGGGAGCAGTACCAGCACGCCGCCGGCGTCGGCTTCTCCCCGTACGCCCGCATGCTGCTCACCGGCGACGCCCAGGCCGCCGTGGAACAGCGCCGGCTCGCCGCCCGCGAGGGCGCCCGCCGGGCCGGGGTGCTGGCCCGGCTCACCCGGGACGTCCACCGGGCCGACCTCCTCGCCACTGCCGCCCGCAAGACCCTCGACGCCCGCCAGACCCTGACCGCGCAGCGCAGACTGCACAAGCAGCAGGTCGACCTGAAGCTCAAGCAGGTCGAGGCCGTACTGGCCTCGCTCACCCCCGAGCAGCTCACCCGGCTCGGGGCCCGCGAGGCCGCGGACACCGCCACCGCCCAGCGCACGCTGGTCGATTCGGGCCGGCTCGCCGCCACCCCCCGTACGCCGACGGCGGCCGGCGGGGCCGCCCTGACCTACGCCACGGAGCAGATCGGCAAACCGTACGTCTGGGGTGCCGAGGGGCCGGGCTCCTTCGACTGCTCCGGGCTGACCTCACAGGCCTGGGCGCACGCCGGCCGGTCCATCCCCCGGACCAGTCAGGAGCAGTGGGCGCAGCTCCCCAAGGTGCCGCTGGACGAGCTGCGGCCCGGCGATCTGGTGGTGTACTTCCCCACCGCCACCCATGTGGCCCTGTACGTCGGCGACGGGAAGGTGATCCAGGCGCCGCGGCCGGGGGCGAAGGTCAAGGTGTCCCCGATCGCCGCCAATCCGCTGCTCGGCGCCGTGCGGCCCGACGCCGACGCGGCCCCGCTGAGCCAGTTCACGCCGCCGTCCCTGCCGGAGGCCCCGGAGGGCGGCGACGCCGGCTACTCCGCCGCGGCGGCACCGGATCCGGCCGACGACGACGCGACCTCGTCCAAGTAGTCCTGCGCGTCCTCGGGGTCGTAGAAGTACGCGTCGAAGTCGGCCGGGTTGTCGAAGCCGTTGGCGAAACGGTCCGCCACCGGCTGGAGCCGCCCGGCGGCCCCGATCAGGTTCAGTACGTGCTCCGGCGGGACGCCCAGCATCGCGTTCGTCCACCGGGTCACCGGCTTGCCCGTCGTGAACCAGAACTTGTCGAAGGTGGCCTTCATCCACGCCTCGTCGAACGGCTTGTCCCCGTGCATCAGGATCGACGACAGGTAGGAGGCCGCGCACTTGGACGCCGCGTTCGAGCCCTGGCCGGTGATCGGGTCGTTCGCGACGACCACGTCGGCGACGCCCAGCACCAGCCCGCCGCCCGGCAGCCGCCCGACCGGGTTGCGGACGACCGGCGCGTACCGGCCGGCCAGCGTGCCGCCCGCGTCCGTCAGCTCCACGTTCCTCGCCCGCGCGTACTCCCAGGGCGTGAACTTCTCCATCAGTTCCAGCGTCAGCGCCAGGTGTTCGGCCGGGCCGGCGACCCCGCGGAACACGTCGAGCGGGCCGCCCGGGAGCCCCTCCCAGAACAGGATGTCCGCCCGCCCCGACGTCGTCAGCGCCGGCATCACGAACAGTTCGCCCACGCCCGGGACGAGGTTGCAGCGCACCGCCTCCGTGTCGGGGTGCTCGGGGCGCGGTGCGAGCCCGTGCACGTACGAGACGGCCAGCGCGCGCTGCGGCGTGTCGTACGGGGAGCGCGCCGCGTCCCGGCCGAACATCGACACCAGCTCGCCCTTGCCGGCGGCGACGAGAACCAGGTCGTACGTACGGGAGAAGTAGTCGAGGTCGGCGACCGACGCGCCGTGGATGACCAGCTGTCCGCCGCGCTGCACGAAGGTGTCGAGCCAGCCGGCCATCTTCAGGCGCTGGTCGACGGACTGCGCGTACCCCTTGAGGCGGCCGAGCCAGTCGACGGGGCGCGAGGTGTCCGGGGCGGCGACGGAGACGCCGATGCCCTCGATCCGCGGGGCGTGCCGCTCCCAGAAGTTCAGTTCGAGGTCACGCTCGTGCTGGAGCGCCGTGTCGAACATGACCTGCGTGGACATGATCCGCCCGGTGCGGATCTCGTCCGCCGTCCGGTTGGACATGAGGGTGATCTCGTACCCCTTCGCCTGGAGGCCGAGGGCGAGCTGGAGACCGGACTGGCCGGCCCCCACGACGAGTATCTTGCGCATCTCACGTTCTCGATTCGGGTGAGGGGTCGGCAGTACGGCGGTTCGACGGTTCGGCGGTTCCGGAGGCTCAGCGGATCCGGAAGCCGGGCGGTTCGGGAGGCCGGGCGGTTCCGGGGGCCCGGGAGCCTACGCGGGCGTCGCGTCGAGGGCGTGTCCCACCAGCGTCAGCAGGGAGGCGACGACCGTGTCCCGGCGCCGCGCGTCCATGATCTCCACCGGTACGTGCGCCGGGATGGTCAGCGCCTCGCGCACGTCCTGCGGTTCGTACGCGCGCGAGCCCTCGAAGTGGTTGACGGCGACGGCGTACGGGAGCCCGCAGCTCTCGAAGTAGTCGAGGGCCGGGAAGCAGTCGCGCAGCCGGCGCGTGTCGGCCAGGACGATGCCGCCGATGGCACCGCGCACCAGGTCGTCCCACATGAACCAGAACCGCTCCTGGCCCGGGGTCCCGTACACGTACAGCACGAGGTCGTCGTCGAGGGTGACGCGGCCGAAGTCCATCGCGACGGTGGTGGTGCCCTTGTCCGGCGTGGCGGAGAGGTCGTCCGTGGGGAGGCTGGCCTGGGTCATCACCGCCTCGGTGCGCAGCGGGGTGATCTCGGAGACGGACGAGACGAAGGTGGTCTTGCCGACGCCGAAGCCTCCGGCGACGAGCACCTTGACGGCGACGGGCGCGCGGGAGCGGTCGTACTGCCAGGGCTGGACGGGCTCGTCGTCCGGGGCGGCGGGACGGACGGGCGGGTCAGAGACGGCGAAGACCACTGAGCACCCTTTCCAGCAGCGCGCGTTCGGGGCGGCCGGGGCCGTGCCCCGTCCCGTAGACGCGTATGCGTCCCTGGTCGGCGAGGTCGCTGACCAGCACGCGGACCACCCCGAGCGGCAGCTTCAGCAGCGCGGATATCTCGGCGATGGTGCGCATGCGGCGGCAGACCTCGACGATGGCGGGCATCTCGGGCGTGCGGTCCGTGGCCGCCGCGGGGTCCTGGGGGTCCGAGGCGCGGGTGTCGAGGGCGGCGACGAACGTCTCCACGTGCAGGACCTGCGTGAAGCGGGTGCGGCCGCCCGTGAGGGAGTACGGGCGGACGCGTGCGGGCCGGCGGTCGGCTCCGCGTATCGGCAGCCGGTCGGCCGCCGGGGCCGTGCTCCTCACGTGGTCTTCTCCATCGACTGGCGCAGCTCGCTGCGGACTTCCGGGGTCAGGACGTGGCCGGCACGGCCGACGAACAGCGCCATGTGGTAGGCCACGACGCTCATGTCGCAGTCGGGTGTGGCGTGCACGCCGAGGAGCGAGCCGTCGCTGATGGCCATGACGAAGACGGAACCGTACTCCATCGCGACCATCGTCTGCTTGACCGCCCCGCCGTCCATGAGTTCGGCGGCGCCGGTGGTGAGGCTGCCGAGGCCGGAGACGATGGTGGCCAGGTCGGCGGAGGCGCCGCGCGGGCCCTTGGTGCGCGCGGGGTTCCCGGCTGCGGCCCCTCCGGGGTCGGAGGACAGCAGCAGGAGGCCGTCCGAGGACACGACGGCGACGGAGTTGACGCCGGGCACCTCCTCGACCAGGTCGGTCAGCAGCCACTGCAGGTTGCGGGCCTGGGTGCTCAGTCCGTACGTACTGGGCGCGGTCATGTGCGTGCCTCCTGTGCGGTGTCCCCCTGGTCGGTGTCCTGTGCGAGCTCGGCGGCCACGACGCGCCGTCCGTCCCGCGTCCCCTGGTAGAAGCCGCCGAGCCGGCGGCGCAGCTCCTCCGCGTCGACGCGGCGCGCCGGCTCGGGCCGCACGGCGTCGGTGCGGCCGGGCCGGGGGGCGCCCACCGTGCGCGGGGTCCGCTTGGGCAGGCCCTTGTCGGTGACGGCGTCCGGTCCGGCGTCGGGGTGGCTCCCCTGGCGGGGGGCCCAGTCGGCCTCGTCGGGTGCGTGCCGGTGGGGCTCCGCGGGGCCGTCGGGGGCGACGGCGGGGGCGGACCGCACGGGCAGGGACGGGCGTTCTTCCGGTACGTCGGCCCGGAGCCCGGCATCGGGCAGCGGACCGGGGGACACCGGCTCGGCGCCGGATCCCGCGAAGCCCTCCGGTCCTGCGTCGGGGACGACCCGCGCGAGCAGCTCGTCGCCCGGATCCCGGTCACCCGGGACCTCCGCGGCCGGGGCGGCCGGGGTGAACGGCCGGTCTCCGCCGGTCAGCTCGACCTCCGGCTCCGGCGCGGGCTCGAACTCCGGCTCCGGCACGGCCTCGGGGGCGGCCTCGGCCTCCGGCTCCGGCGCGGGCTCGAACGCGGGCGCGGGCTCGAACTCCGGGGCGGCTTCGAACTCCGGCTCCGGCGCGGGCTCGAACTCGGGGGCGGCTTCGAACTCCGGCTCCGGCTCCGGCTCGAACTCCGGCTCCGCTATGGGGGCCGGGTCGGGGACGACCCGGGCCAGCAGCTCCTCGCCCGGTCCGCTCGCCGCGGTGAACACCTGGTCGGCCGGAGGCAGTGCGGCCTCGGCCTCCGGGTCCGCGAAGGCGCGGCCGCCCGGGACCGGCTCCGCGTCCTCCTCCGGCGCCCGGGCCGTGAAAACCTGCTCGGCGGGCGGCAGTGCGTCTTCGGCCGCCGGGGCGGGCGTGTCCGCGTCGGGATCCAGGCCGCCGGCCAGGTCGGGGCCGAACTCCCCGGCCAGCTCCGCGCCCAGGTCCGAGGCCGCGGCCTCGGCCACCGGCTCGGCCCCTTCGGCGGCGGCCGGCGGAGTGGGGTCCCACTCCATGGCGCGCAGGAGCTCGGCGTCCGCCTCCGGTCCCGGGTCCGTGAAGGGCCCGGGCCCGGCGGCGGGCCCGGGCTCGGCCCGGACCTCGGCCCGGGCCTGCGGCTCCGCGTCCCGTTCCGCCGCCGGAGGCGTCCGGCGCGGCGGGATGGTGTTCTCGTTCGCCTCGGCGATGACGCCCGGCAGCCGGATCTCGGGCACGCCCGGCGTGGCGAAGGTGTGGACGGGCGAGGTCGGCGCGGTGGCCGGGAGCAGCGCGGCCGGGACGACCACGAGGGCCTCCGTGCCGCCGGGGCGCCCGGGGCGCAGCTCCGCCGTGACCCCGTGCCGGGCCGCGAGGCGTCCCGCCACGTACAGGCCGAGGCCCAGGCCGTGTTCCGCTTCCGGTTCCTCGTCGTACGCCTCGGGGGTGGCCAGGCGGGCGTTCAGCGCCTCCAGGCGGTCGCCGCTGATCCCGATGCCCTCGTCGACGACGGACAGCACGACGTCGCCGGAGTCGAGCAGCCGGCCGGACACCTTGACCTTGGCCTCGGGCGGCGAGAACGTCGTCGCGTTCTCCAGCAGCTCGGCGAGGACGTGCGAGATGTCGTCGGCGGCGTGCCCCGCCACGTGCGTGAACGGGGGAAGCGTCGTGAGGTCGACGCGCTCGTAGCGTTCGATCTCGCTGACCGCGGCGCGCATGACGTCGATCAGCGGGACGGGGACGGCCCCGGCGCCGTGACCGTGCTCCTGTCCGGCGAGGACCAGCAGGTTCTCGTTGTGGCGGCGCATGACCGTCGCCAGGTGGTCCATCTTGAACAGGGTCGCGAGGCGGTCCGGGTCCTGTTCCCTGGACTCCAGTTCCTCGATGACGGCGAGCTGGCGCTCGACCAGGCCGAGCGTGCGCAGCGACAGCGACACGGAGGTCGTCGACATGATGCGGCGGTGCTCTTCCAGGCCGGTCCGCAGCTCGGTGAGTTCCTTCTCCAGCGCGTCGCGGCCCGCGGTCAGTGCCTCGTTGCGGCCGATGAGGCGGCGGCCGTCCGCGTCGAGGCCGGCGATCCGGGTGTGCAGGGCGACGGTCTGGTCGCGGACGGCGTTCAGGTGGCGGACGACTTCGGCGAACTCGTCGTTGCGGCCGGTGAAGCGGACCGGTTCCACCGAGCCTTCGGGGGTCGCGAGCCGGGCCGCGCCGCGGCGCAGTACGGACAGCGGCCGGGTCAGGGAGCGTGCGACGGCGGTCGAGAACCCGACGGCGACGAGGAACAGCAGTCCGAGGACGGCGACCAGCATTTCGAGCCGGGTCACGTCGTCGTCGCGCAGGGTGGCGAGCGCGGTGGCCCGCTGGCCGGCGAGCGTGGACTCCACGGACCGCATGCGGTCGATGCGGGCGGTGAGCGCGGGGGCGATGGTGGCGCCGTCGAGCTTGCGGTCGGCCGTGGACAGCGTGGGCCGTTCGGTGAGCCGCTTGAGGTGGTCGTCGGCCGTCTTGACCTCGGGGCCGGTGACGGTGGCGGCGAGGGTCTGGCGCACGTCGGGGCGTGCGACCCGGGAGAAGTCGTCGAGGGCGGCCTGTTCGCGTACGCGGGCCCGCTGGGCGGCGGTGGTCAGTTCGTCCACGGCCGCGGTGCCGGAGGGCTGCTCGCCGCGGGGGACGGCCAGCGCGGCCAGCAGCAGCCCGCGGGTGGCCGAGGCCTGTTCGACGGCCTGGCCGAGGGGGGCCAGCGGGCGGGTGGTGGCGAGGGCGGCCACGGCGCGCGGCGGGGTCAGCACGGCGAGCCGGTCGCCGGGGGCGAGGAGTTCCGCGATGACGCCGGTGTACGCCTGCTGGGCGGCGAGGGCGGTGCCCTTGCCGTCGACGGCCTCGTTGCGGACGGTCTGGACGCGGGCGAGGGCGCGGGCGAGCGCCTCGTCGGCCTCGTTCTGGACCTCGGCGAGCTGGCGGTCGGTGAGCGCGGTGCGCTCCTGGACGGGGCCCTTCGCCTGGGCGCCTGGGCGGCCCTTGGCCACGTACTCGACGACGGCGTCGCGCTCGTCGCCGAGGAGGTGCGCGAGGGTGAGGGTGTGCTGGGCCTGCTCGGCGAGCGTGACCAGCTGCTGGGAGTCGTTCAGCTCCCGTGTCGCGGAGACCACGGCGGGAGCGCCGGCCGCGAGGACGGTGAGGCCGGCGACGGCGACGCCGAGGACGAGCCTGCTGCGCACGCGGACGCGGCGTCCTGCGGGGGCGGGTCCGTCGGTGGCGGTGCCGTTCTTCCGAGACCGCTTCTTCTGCACCGGTGCTCGCAATCCTGTACGTGTGCTCGTGCTCGTCTACTCGTGTGGCCGAGGTAACGGCCGGTCAACAAGTAAACGCCCCCTGCCCCCTCGTACCGCCTCAGACCTTTGCAGTGTGTTGGGGAGAGAGCCTGACATCGCCCACCCGGCCACTCGAACGAGTGAACATCACGGATGAGTTGGCGACCAACTCGGCGGGGCGCCGTCAGAGGGTCGCCATGGACGGGTGGTTGAAAGATAGACGGGGGCTTTGGCAATATGCGCGCCCACATCCCGTCCCGGGCCCGCCGGGCCCCCGTGCGGACGGGCGGGCGGCGCCGGCCCCACCCCCTCCGCATTGGTACGGACCTTCCATCCCGCCGCAGCTGCCCGGGGTGCGCCCGGCGGGCAGAATGTCCGTATGCGCATCGACCTCGCCTCGGCCCCCGGCAACCCGGAACGCCCCAACGAGGACTGGCTATCGGCGGCGATGCCCGCCATGGGCGGCGGAGTCCTCGTCGCCCTGGACGGGGTCACCCCACCGGGCGGCGAGGTGGGCTGTACGCACGGCGTGCCCTGGTTCGCGGCCCGGCTCGGAGGGCGTTTGACCGAACTGTCCGGATCGCGGCGGGACATGCCGCTGGACCGGATCCTGGCCGAGGCCATCCGCGGCACCGCCGACGCACACCGGGACACCTGTGACCTTTCTCACGTACGGACCCCGCAGGCGACGGTGGTGGTGGTCCGCTGGGACGAGGCGTACGTGGAGCACCTCGTGCTCTCGGATTCCGTACTGCTCCTCGAAGCGCCCGGGGGCGGGGTGACGGCGGTGCTCGACGACCGGCTGGACCGGATCCCGCGCGAGCTGCTGCGCACGCGGGCCTCGGCGGACGCGCTGCGCAACGCGGAGGGCGGCTTCTTCACGGCGGCCGCGGACCCGGCGGTCGCCGCCCGGGCGGTGACCGGCCGCAGCCCGCGCGAGCGGGTGCGGGCGGTGGCGGCGCTCACCGACGGAGCGAGCCGGTGGACGGACACGTTCGGGGAGGGCGACTGGGCCCAGTGCCTGGCGGTGCTGCGGAAGGAGGGCGCGCAGGGCCTGATCGCCCGGGTCCGCACCCTGGAGTCGGACCCGGCCCGCCCCCTCACCCGCGGCAAGCGCCACGACGATGCCTCGGCGGCCTACGCGGAGCTCTGAGGGCTGTCCCGTAATCCCCGGCGGGGGTTATTCCTCGCCCTGGTTCAACTGGTTCAGCAGCCGGGCCAGTTCGGCGACCTCGCCCCGGTCCCAGTCGGCGAGCTTGCGCATGTACTGCTCGCGCCGGGCCCCCCGTACGCGCAGGAAGCGCTCGCGCCCCTCGTCCGTGAGGCCGACCAGGAAGGCCCGCCCGTCGGCCGGATCGGGTTCGCGCGCGACCAGGCCGAGCAACTCCAGGGCGCGCAGCTGCCGGCTCATGGTGGCCTTGCCGACCCCGAAGTAGGCGGCGAGCTCGGTGGCGCGCTGCCGGCCCGCGGCCTCCAGGCGGACGAGCAGCCCGTACGCGGCCGGCTCCAGCTCGGGGTGCAGGGCGCGCGCCATCTCCCCCGAGGAGGCCCTGGCGCGCCGGAGGAAGACGGACAGCTCCCGCTCCAGGGCAAGGAACTCCTGGTCTTCGCTTCCGTGCACGTCTGCTCCCAATCGATGGTGTCCGGGGGCACCAGTATTTCGCAGCCCGCACGCCCCCGGCCCGGGACCCTCCCCGGGGGTCCCCCCGGACGGAGTCCGGGGGGGAGGGCTCCGGGCCGGGGGCGTGTACGCCGGGCGCCGGTCAGGCGGCCGCGGCGACCGGGACGGCGTCCGCCGCGAGGGCCAGTTCCAGGACCTGCCGCACGTCCGTCACCGGGTGCACCTCCAGGCCCTCCAGCACCTCGGACGGGACGTCGTCCAGGTCGGCCTCGTTGCGCTTCGGGATGATCACCGTGGTGAGTCCGGCCCGGTGCGCGGCGAGCAGCTTCTGCTTGACCCCGCCGATGGGCAGGACGCGCCCGGTCAGCGAGACCTCGCCGGTCATGGCGACGTCGGTGCGGACCTGCCGCCCCGACAGCAGCGAGGCCAGCGCGGTCGTCATCGTGATGCCCGCGCTCGGCCCGTCCTTGGGGACGGCGCCGGCCGGGAAGTGGATGTGCACGCCCCGGTCCTTCAGGTCGCCCACCGGGAGCTCCAGTTCGGCGCCGTGGGAGCGCAGGAAGCTGAGCGCGATCTGCGCGGACTCCTTCATCACGTCGCCGAGCTGCCCGGTCAGGGTGAGCCCTGCGGCGCCCGTCTCCGGGTCGGCCAGCGAGGCCTCGACGAAGAGGACGTCACCGCCCGCGCCGGTCACCGCGAGCCCGGTGGCCACGCCGGGGACGGCAGTGCGCCGCTCGGCGGGGTCCTGTGCGGATTCCGGGACGTGGTGCGGGCGCCCGATGAGCGCGCGCAGGTCCTCGGCGCCGATGCGCAGCGGCAGCTGCATCTCCCCCAGCTCGTGCTGGGAGGCCACCTTGCGCAGGAGCCGGGCGATGGAGCGCTCCAGGGTGCGCACGCCGGCCTCGCGGGTGTACTCGCCGGCCAGCTTGCGCAGGGCGTCCTCCTCCAGGACCACCTCGTCGGCGCCGAGGCCGGCGCGCTCCAGCTGGCGGGGCAGCAGGTGGTCGCGGGCGATGACGACCTTCTCGTCCTCGGTGTAACCGTCGAGACGGACGAGCTCCATGCGGTCGGCGAGGGCCTCCGGGATGGACTCCAGGACGTTGGCGGTGGCCAGGAACACCACGTCGCTCAGGTCCAGCTCGACCTCCAGGTAGTGGTCCCGGAAGGTGTGGTTCTGGGCCGGGTCCAGGACCTCCAGCAGGGCCGCGGCCGGGTCTCCGCGGAAGTCGGAGCCCACCTTGTCGATCTCGTCGAGCAGGACCACGGGGTTCATGGACCCGGCTTCCTTGATGGCGCGGACGATCCGGCCGGGCAGCGCGCCGACGTACGTACGGCGGTGGCCGCGGATCTCGGCCTCGTCCCGGACGCCGCCGAGGGCGACGCGGACGAACTTGCGGCCCATCGCGTGCGCGACGGACTCCCCGAGGGAGGTCTTGCCCACGCCGGGGGGTCCGACGAGGGCGAGCACGGCTCCGCCGCGCCGCCCGCCGATGACGCCCATGCCGCGCTCGGAACGCCGCTTGCGCACGGCCAGGTACTCGGTGATGCGGTCCTTCACGTCGCTGAGCCCGGCGTGCTCGGCGTCCAGGACGGCCCGGGCGCCGCGGATGTCGTACTCGTCCTCGGTCCGCTCGTTCCACGGCAGCTCCAGCACGGTGTCCAGCCAGGTGCGGATCCAGGAGCCCTCCGGGGACTGGTCGCTGGACCGCTCCAGCTTGTCGACCTCCTTGAGCGCGGCCTCGCGGACCTTCTCGGGGAGGTCGGCCCCCTCGACGCGGGCCCGGTAGTCGTCGGACTCCTCGCCTTCCTTCTCGCCGTTCAGTTCGCGCAGTTCCTTGCGCACGGCCTCGAGCTGGCGGCGCAGCAGGAACTCGCGCTGCTGCTTGTCGACGCCGTCCTGGACGTCCTTGGCGATGGACTCGGCGACGTCCTGTTCGGCGAGGTGGTCGCGGAGCCAGGTGACGGCGAGCCGGAGGCGGGCCACCGGGTCGGCGGTCTCCAGCAGCTCGACCTTCTGGGCGACGGTCAGGAACGGCGAGTACCCGGAATTGTCGGCGAGCGCCGACACGCCCTCGATCTGCTGGACCCGGTCCACGACCTGCCAGGCTCCGCGCTTCTTGAGCCAGGTGGTGGCGAGCGCCTTGTACTCCTTGACGAGTTCGGTGACGGCCCCGGGCAGCGGATCCGCGAGCCGTTCGTCGACGCTCTCGCCCTCGACCCAGAGCGCCGCGCCGGGGCCGGTGGTCCCGGCTCCGATCCGGACGCGGCCGATACCGCGGATCAACGCGCCGGGGTCCCCGTCGGAGAGCCGCCCCACCTGCTCGACGGTCCCGAGCACACCGGTGCCGGCGTACTTCCCGTCGACCCGCGGCACGAGCAGCACCCGGGGCTTCCCGCTGCGGACCGCCGCCTGGGCGGCTTCGACGGCTCCCCGCACCTCGGCATCGGACAGGTCCAGCGGAACGACCATCCCCGGCAGCACGACCTCGTCGTCGAGCGGCAGTACGGGCAGAGTGAGCGTTACGGACGTCGAAGCCATGATCTTCCCTCCGGCAGTGAAGTTGAGCTATGCCGACTCAATGCATGTGCGCCTCCCAATGTTCCCCACCTCCGTTCGCCCGGGGTGAACACTCGGATCCGCGTCAGGGGCGGGGCAGGGACCGGACCGCGGCCACGACCACCGCTCCCGGGATCAGCAGGCCCGCCTCGCCCAGTGCGTAGACCAGCCAGTGCGGCATGTCGGTCCAGGCCTCGTAGGGGATGCCCACGGCGATTCCGCTGGCCACCGCGAGCAGGCCGCTGAGCAGGAGGGTCGTCCAGGCGCACGCCGAGACCCGGCGGTTGAGGGTGGTCTCGTCCCGCCAGTGGCCCTGCGCAAAGGGAGGGGCGGGGGCGGGCCGGGGACGGGCCGCCACCAGCACAGGAGGACCAGCAGCATCAGCGCGGCCCCGCTCACCCATGACGCCGCGTCGGACCAGGGGGACGCGTGCCGGCGCAGTACCGCGTTGTCGAAGCCGATGGACGACACGATCAGCATCAGCACCGAGAACTGCGCGGCGAACTGGACCAGGCCGCGGAAGAAGTGGACCTCGCCGTGCCGGTTGCGTTGGTACGCGGGCAGCAGCCAGGCCAGTCCGGCGATCACCACGACGGCGTCCGCCGCGAGGATCGCCCCGGAGAACAGCTGCTCCGTCGTGGCGCGCAGGCACACCAGCTCGCCGGAGGCCAGCGCGTACAGGTACGAGGCCGCCGCGAGGCCGAAGAAGCAGGGCAGCAGGAGCCGCAGGCCGCGCGAGGCGTGGCCGTCCCCGCCCGGCGGGTTCTTCTCGCCGATCACCACGACGACCCCGGCGAAGACGAAGCCGGCGAAGATCCCGCAGAACGCGCTCATCGCACTGGCCGACCCGACGGCGCTCCAGTCCCCCGGCCCGTTCTGGCAGTTGTCCGGTACGAACGGCGGCGGGGCGGCGAGCGCATACGGCGTCATAGCGGCCGATGCTGGCACCGGGGCGCCGGCGCCGATCGGGGGTTGGCCTAAAAGTGGCACACGGGGTGAGGCATTGCGGAGCGCACTCGCGCGGCGCATGCGCCCTTGAAACGCCCCTCGGGCCCGATCCGGGCAGACGGAAGTTTGACGACAGGCCCTTAAACGCCCTCGATGCGGATGTCACCCGAGGAGGTCCGGACCGAGAGGTGGGACGGGGCCGTCGGGGTGGACAGGAGGGGGATGTCCCGTCTGCCCGATGAGGTGACGGTCGTGATCCGGTACGGGCCTTGCGGGAGCCGGAGCGCGACGTCCCCGGAGCCGCTCTGCGCGGACACCGACACCGGCGGCATCGCGAACGTCAGGCGGGCGTCGCCCGAGGAGGCGTGGACCTCCGCGGTCGGGCCGGTCAGGCCGGTGGCGGTGACCGACCCGGACGACGTACGGACCTTCAGCGGGCCCGCGATCCGGTCGGCCGTGACGTCGCCGGAGGAGGACGAGAGCTCGGCCCCCGCCACCCCGGCCACGGCGATGCGGCCGCTGCCGCTCTCCAGTCTGACCGTGACCGAGGCCGGGACCTGGAGGCGGTAGTCGATGAAGCAGGCGTCCGAGCAGCCGTCCGTGAGGCGCAGGACGCCTCCCGAGACCTGTTCGCCGCCCGGCTTCGGCGCGCTGTCGCCCCGGTAGTGGACCGTGCGCTGCAGGGATACCGCCGTCCCGGTGCCGGCGACGACCTCGATGGAGCCGCGCCGCACGCTCTTCACCTCGACCGCGGTGACGGCCCCTGCGACCGTCGCGTCGGCGGTCGCCGTCCTGTCCCGCTCGTCCTCGAAGGAGCAGCCGTAGAAGAGCAGTCCGGCGGCGAGGACGACGACCACCGTCCGGCTGAACCGCAATGACGTGACGTGAGAGGACATGCGCACCAGTGTCCTGTCGGCGGACCCGTCTCACGATGGGGGCCGTACCCGGGCACCGTGTGGGGTTATCCCCCCTCCACCACCGTTTCAGACGCCGATCGCACCGTCGATCCGTTCGCGCAGCAGGTCGGCGTGGCCGTTGTGGCGGGCGTACTCCTCGATCATGTGGATGAGCACCCAGCGCAGGGACACCTTCCCGCGCCACTCGTCGTCGGCCTCCACGTCCAGGTCGGGCGCCGCGGCCGTGAACGACTGCGCGAACGCGACCTCGTCCCGCCATGCCTCCCACGCCGTCGCGACGGCTTCCGGACCGGACACCGCCCTGTCGAAGTCGCCGTCCGGGTCCGCGTCCGAGGAGAACAGGGCGGGCGCGTGCTGCCCGGCCAGGACCCGGCGGAACCAGCGGCGCTCCATGTCGGCGAGGTGGCGGACCAGGCCGAGCAGCGAGAGCGTGGACGGCTCCACCGACCGCAGGGCCAGCTCGGCCTCCAGGCCCGCGCACTTCAGCTCCAGCGTCGCGCGCTGCGCCGCCAGGAAGTCGGTGAGCAGGACCCGCTCGTCGCCCGTCGCGGGCGTGGCGAACCGGTCCCCGGACGCGGCGCCGTCGAAGAGCTGCCCCCGCCGGCCGGTCAACGCGGGCAGCTCCGGGCGCATCGCCCAGTCGGTCCACGAGCCGTCGTACACGGCGAGCGACTCGTACCCGGCCAGCGTGGCGCCCAGGGCCAGGACGCACGCCGTCACGCCCGAGCCGCAGCTGAAGTACAGCCGCCCCCTGTCCCCGGTCAACGCGGTGAAGGCCGCGCGGAGTTCCGCCGCGGGCCGCATCAGGCCGTCGCGCTGGAGGTCCCCGAACGGCAGGTTCACCGCGCCCGGCATGTGGCCGCCGCGCAGGCCGGCCCGCGGCTCCGGAGCCGTGCCGGTGAAGCGCCCGCGGGTACGGGCGTCCAGTACGACGGCGGACGGATCGGCCAGGGCCGCGCGGACCGCACCGGCGTCGACCAGCAGCCCGGTCCGGGGCCGGGCGGTGAAGGAGCCGCGCGGGCCCTCGTACGCGGGTCCGCACTCCTCTACGGGCAGCCCGGCGGCGGTCCAGGCGGGCAGGCCGCCGTCCAGGACGGCGGCCCGGTCGAAGCCCATGGCGCGCAGCATCCACCAGGCCCGGGCGCTGGAGTAGATGCCGGCGCCGTCGTAGACGACGACGGTGTCGGTGTCGTCGACGCCGAGCGCGCGTATCGCGTCCTCGAACGCGGCGGCACCGGGCATGGTGTGCGGGGCGGGGGCATCGTGGTCGGACAGGGCGCCGTCGAGGTCGAAGGGCCGGGCGCCGGGGATCCGCCGGCCGGCGCCGCGGTGGGCGCCGACGGAGGCGTCGAACACGACGGTCCCCGGCTCGCCGAGGCGGCCGGCCAGCCAGTCCGCCCCGACCAGCGGTCCGGGCAGCGGTCCGGGCAGGGCGGTGGCGGGGCGGGGCGTGGTCATGCGGCACCTCCGGTCGGGTCGGCGGGCCTTCGCTTCGGGGGCCCGCCGGACATCTTCCTACGGCACCCGAATTCGCCGGCAAAGTGCTTTTTCGGTGCGGTAGTTCGCGAGGATCCTGTGCCGAACACCGGGGCACCGGGGCACCGGGGCACCGGGGAACCCACTCGCCACTCGGACCTGATACGCCTTCCCCCTGCCCCGCGTTCCGGGCCCGCCTGCTCCGGGGGGACGAGGGTACGGGCGGGGCCGACCCGCCTCCCGTCCTCTAGGGTGCGGACATGGAGCCGGAAACGATCACCGTCCTGGACCACTCCGAGTGGACTCCCGATCCGGAGGCGGTCCACCGCGTCCTGGCGGACCTGGTCGCCGGCGGCGCGGCGCTCGGCTGGGTCGACCCGCCCTCGGCGGACGAGGTCGCGGAGTTGCTCGACGAGGTGCTGTCGCAGGCCCGGGCCGGGGACGCGGCCCTGCGCGTCGCCCACCTGGGCGGCCGCCTCGTCGGGCTGGGCTACTGGCGGCGCTACGCCCGGCCGACGCACCGCCCGCACGCCGATCTGGAGAAGGTCGCGGTGGACGCCGCCGCCCACGGGCGCGGCATCGGCCGGACGCTCACCGCGGCCCTGGTCGCGGACGCGGCGGCCGCGGGCATCGAGGTCCTCACCCTGGACGCCCGGGGCGACAACACCCGCGCCCTGGCGCTGTACCGCTCACTCGGCTTCACCGAATACGGCCGCCTCCCGGACTTCGTCGCCGTCGGAGAGCGCCGCTTCGACAAGGTGTTCCACATGAACGACCTCCGCACCCGGGGCGGGCAGTAGCCGCCCGGCCGGCGAACGCCGAGGGCGGCCCCTCACGGGCACTGCCCCGGCTGCGCGTAGACCGCGATGCGGGCTCCCCGGACCTCGTCCATCGAGCAGAGGTCGAAGTGCGAGGCCAGCGTCTGCCGTTTGACCGCTTCCCTGGGGTACGCGTCCAGCGGCTGGTCCGCCGGATCGAGCAGGGCCACCACCCGGGGGGCGTCCACCAGGCGGGCCCAGATCTGCTCCGCCGGCAGTTCCGTGCCCTGGAGGCTGCGCGAAGCCGCCGGGGTGCGGGCCAGGGCCAGGTCGTGCAGGGTCCCGTAGAGCTCCGGCGAGGACAGCAGCCACTCGCGCCGCCGTGAGGGCATGAACAGCACCGCGTCACCCGGCCGGGCCCGTTCCCGGACCGCGGCGGCCACCGCGAGCACGTCGTCCTTGCGGCTGTCGGGCGTGCGCAGCCAGACCGACCACCAGCCGAACGGCACCAGCAGGGCGGCCGTGAGCAGCCACGGCCGGCGGCGCCGGGCCGCGGCGAGGCGGGTTCCGGCCAGCAGGGCGAGCCCGGCCAGGGCGTAGAGCACGTACCGGTCGACGTACCAGGGGTGGACGAGGGAGATCGCCATGAGCAGGCCGGGGGGCAGCAGCGCCAGCGGCACGGCCACCCGTACGAGCTCCCTGGGCGCGGCGGGGCCCCGGGCGAGCAGCAGCACGGCCGCCGCGAGCACCCCGTACGCCGCCCAGTCCTGCCAGCCGGGCCGCCCGAGCCAGCCCAGCTGCCGTTCCGCCTGCCGGACGCTCACGGCGGCCAGCGGCAGCAGCAGGAGCACCACCACGGCGGCGCTCCACCGCCAGCCGCGCGAGCGCCGCGCGGTGACCGCGTGCGCGAGCAGGGCCAGGGCGGCGAACTCGTGCAGCCAGCAGCCCAGCAGCAGGACCGCGGTGTACGCGGCCCACCGCTCGCGCAGCATCAGGTACGTCGCCCACACCACGGCGGCCGCGACGAGGGCGTACGAGCGGCCCTCCTGCGCGTACATCTGCACGGGCGGCAGCACGGCGTAGACGACCCCGGAGCACAGCGCGGCCCGCTCCCCGGCGAGCCGGTGGGCGATCGCGGCCACCCCGGCGGCCGCGAGGGCGGTGGCGGCGACGGACGGCAGCCGCAGCGCCCACAGGCCGCCGTCCCAGGCCTGGAAGACGGCGTGCATCAGCAGGTAGTACAGCCCGTGCACGGCGTCGACCTGGCCGAGCAGCTCCGCTGTCCCGCCGAGGGGCCGGTGCGCCACCTGCCAGGTGACGGACTCGTCGCGCCACATGCTGCCGCCGCGGCGCGGCCCCCAGAGGCCGAGGAGGACGGCGAGCAGCGGCGGCAGCCAGCGCCAGGCGGCGGCGATGCGGCGGATGTCGTCCTCCTGGTGCTATCCGTACGAGCCGTGTCCGCTCCATACTCGGGGGTCGGCCCGAAAACCTCCGGGGGTGGGTGTGCGCGCGTCACGAGCGGCGGCGGCGGTGCTGCTGAGTGCGGTGGTCCTGGCGGGATGCGGATCCGGAGGCGGCGGCACGTCGGCCGGGCCGGCCGCCGGCACCTCGTCCGGTGGCGGCACGACCGCGTCGGGACCTGCGCAGCCGTCCCCGGGGCCCTCGTCGGGTGCGACGGGAGCCCAGCCGGCGCCGGGGAAGCCCAGCGGCCCCCCGGCGGGCTCGTCCGCGCCCGGCTCCCCCGTCTCCCCGGGGCCGTCCTCGGCGGGGGAACGCCTGCTCACGGTCACCCGTAGCGGTGGCATCGCGGGCAGGACGAGCACGCTGCTGATCAAGGGCGACGGGTCGTGGACCCGGCTGGACGGGCAGGCGCGCCCGGCCGGCTCCGGGAAGCTGCCGCCGGAGCGGCTGGCCAGGCTGCGCACCGCGCTGGGGCAGGCGGATTTCGCGCACCTGCCGAAGGTCCCGAAGGGCGGCGCGACGGTGTTCGACGGATTCCGCTACGCCTTCGTGCACGAGGGCCACGAGGTGGCGGCCGGCCAGGAGTCGCTGACGCCGGCCCTGCGCAGCGCGCTCGACGAGCTCCCCCCGTTCGAGGCCGAGTAGGACGGTCCGGACGGCCGCCGACCCGCCTGCCGTCCCGGCTGCCGTCGCGGCGGGGTACGGCGGACTGGTGGCCGGGCGGGCGCGGCGGAGCCGGCGGTGCTGCGGCTGCGCACCCCGTACGAGCTGCGGACGTGCCGAACGGCGCGGTCGGCCCGGTGTTCCCGTACGGGCACGGCCTGGCCCTGTAGGGGGTCGACAAAAGCGCGCGGTGGCCGACGATCACCGTGCCCCGGGTGGCCGTGCCGTGGCGGACGGCCACCCGGCATCACCGCCCATATCCCCATTCACGCCGTAATCGGAATAGTCGGTTCCGCCAGTTTCCCTGTCTGAACCCCGCATAGCCGCAGGCCGGTGCCTCCTCTACGCTGCACCCCTACCACGCGGATCTTCAGGGGCGGGAAATGGAACAGACACACACCACCCACGGCGGCGCCGCGGCCACCCCCGGCGCCCAGCGGCGCGTGCTCGTGGTCGAGGACGATCGCACGATCGCCGACGCGATCGCGGCCCGGCTGCGCGCCGAGGGCTTCCAGGTGCAGGCCGCCTTCGACGGCCCGGCGGCCGTGGCGGCGGCCGAGAGCTGGCAGCCCGAGCTGCTGGTCCTCGACGTGATGCTGCCCGGCTTCGACGGCCTGGAGGTCTGCCGCCGGGTCCAGGCGCAGCGGCCGGTCCCGGTGCTGATGCTCACCGCGCGGGACGACGAGACCGACATGCTGGTCGGGCTCGGCGTCGGCGCCGACGACTACATGACCAAGCCGTTCTCGATGCGCGAGCTCGCGGCGCGGGTCCACGTCCTGCTGCGCCGCGTGGAGCGGGCCACCCTCGCCGCCACCACCCCGCGCGGGGCCACCCTGCGCCTGGGCGACCTGGAGATCGACCACGCGCAGCGCCGGGTCCGGGTCCAGACCGAGGACGTCCACCTGACGCCCACCGAGTTCGACCTGCTGGTGTGCCTGGCCGGCACCCCTCGGGCGGTGCTCTCGCGCGAGCAGCTGCTCGCCGAGGTGTGGGACTGGGCCGACGCCTCCGGGACCCGGACGGTCGACAGCCACATCAAGGCCCTGCGCCGGAAGATCGGGGCGGAGCGGATCCGTACGGTCCACGGCGTCGGGTACGCCCTGGAGACCCCGGCGCAGGCGTGAGCGGCGGGCGCCCCGACGGGGGGCTCCGGCCGTTCTCGCCGTTCTCGATCAAGACGAAGCTGGGCACGCTCGTCGTGGTCTCGGTGTTCATCACCACCGGGCTGTTGATGGTGGCGCTGCGCACGGACACGGAGCTGCGGTTCATCACGGTCTTCTCGGTGATCGCCTCGATGCTGATCACCCAGTTCGTGGCGCACGGCCTGACGGCGCCGCTGGACGACATGACCCGGGTGGCCCGGGCGATCTCCCACGGCGACTACACGCGCCGGGTGCGCGGGGCCGGGCGCCGCGACGAGCTGGGCGACCTGGCGTCCACGATCAACCTGATGGCGGACGACCTGGAGGCCGTGGACCGGCACCGCAAGGAGCTGGTCGCCAACGTCTCGCACGAGCTGCGCACGCCGATCGCGGCCCTGCGGGCGGTGCTGGAGAACGTGGTGGACGGGGTCTCCAAGGCCGACCCGGAGACCATGCGGACGATGCTCAAGCAGACCGAGCGCCTGGGCCGGCTCGTGGAGACCCTGCTGGACCTGTCCCGGGTCGACAACGGGGTGGTGCCGCTGAAGGCCCGCCGCTTCGAGGTGTGGCCGTACCTGTCCGGGGTCCTGAAGGAGTCGGGTCTGGCGGCCGCCGGCCGGCCGGGCCTGCTCTCCGGATCCGGCGGGCACACCCGCAACGACGTCCACCTGCACCTGGACGTGTTCCCGCCCGAACTGACGGCGTACGCGGACGCCGAGCGGCTGCACCAGGTGGTGGCGAACCTGATCGACAACGCGGTCAAGCACAGCCCCCCGCACGGCCGGGTCACCGTCCGGGCCCGGGCCGGCGAGACCCCCGGGAGCCTCGCGCTGGAGGTCCGGGACGAAGGCCCCGGCATCCCGGAGGCCGAGCGCCACCGCGTCTTCGAGCGGTTCAACCGGGGCAGCGCGAACGGCGGCGACGGCGGCACCGGACTGGGGCTCGCCATCGCCCGCTGGGCCGTCGGCCTGCACGGAGGGCATATCGGGGTGGCCGAATCGTCACGCGGCTGCCGCATCCTCGTCACGCTTCCGGGCAGCTCCCCGGCGTCACATTGACGTAGGGTTCGAGTGCGTAGGACATGATCTCGGCCACACGTGCCCGGGGTCCGTCAGGGGTGCGAAGCCAGGGGGCCGCAACCACGCTGCCCCCTACCCGAACCAGGCTCGTTTCCCGCCATTCAGAGCGCCGAAACCCGCCGTTCGATGTGACCTACATGACGTAAGTCCCGCCCGGTCTGCATCCAGCGGTCAGGGAGGCGTAGCCTTTATTCCCGCTGTCCATACCTTGTGAAGCGGAAGAGGGCGGTTGCCGCCGTGTCGCCACAGTCCCCCAGTAACCCGAGCACCACGACCGAAGCAGCAGAGGGCGGGAAGACCCCTGCCTCAGGCTTCGGTGCCAACGAGTGGCTCGTCGACGAGATCTATCAGCAGTACCTCCAGGACCCGAATTCGGTCGACCGGGCCTGGTGGGACTTCTTCGCCGACTACAAGCCGGGGGGCGCTGTCGCTCCGGTGAAGTCGGACGGTCCCGAGAAGCCCGCGACGACGACGGACGGCGCCTCCGCACAGGCCGCCACCACCGTCGCCGCGGCGCCGCAGGCCACCGACGCAGCCGCCACGGGGGCGGCGCGCGCCGCGGCCCCCGCTCCGACTCCCGCGCCCGCGCCTGTGACCGCTCCTGCCCCTGCTCCTGCCACCCCCTCTGGTGCCCCTGCTGTGACTGTCACCTCCCAGGCCCCGGCCGCCGCACCGGCCGCACCCGCCTCCTCCGCCGTAGCCCCGCAGAAGGCCGCGCCCGCCACCGAGGCCCCCGCGGGCCCCGAGCTGGTGACGCTCCGCGGCCCGGCGGCCGCCGTCGCGAAGAACATGAACGCCTCCCTCGACGTGCCGACGGCCACCTCCGTCCGCGCCGTCCCGGTGAAGCTGCTGTTCGACAACCGCATCGTCATCAACAACCACCTGAAGCGCGCCCGGGGCGGGAAGATCTCCTTCACGCACCTGATCGGCTACGCGATGGTGCAGGCCATCAAGGCCATGCCGTCGATGAACTACTCCTTCCAGGAGAAGGACGGCAAGCCGACCCTGGTCAAGCCGGAGCACGTGAACTTCGGCCTCGCGATCGACCTCGTGAAGCCCAACGGCGACCGCCAGCTCGTCGTCGCCGGCATCAAGAAGGCCGAGACCCTCAACTTCTTCGAGTTCTGGCAGGCGTACGAGGACATCGTCCGCCGCGCCCGCGTCGGCAAGCTGACGATGGACGACTTCACCGGCGTCACCGTCTCGCTGACCAACCCCGGCGGCCTGGGCACCGTCCACTCCGTGCCCCGCCTGATGCCCGGACAGTCCGTCATCATGGGCGTCGGCTCCATGGACTACCCGGCCGAGTTCCAGGGCACCTCCCAGGACACCCTGAACAAGCTGGGCATCTCCAAGGTCATGACCCTGACCTCGACCTACGACCACCGGGTCATCCAGGGCGCGGCCTCCGGCGAGTTCCTGCGCATCGTCGCGAACTTCCTCCTCGGCGAGAACGGCTTCTACGACGACGTCTTCGAGGCCCTGCGCATCCCGTACGAGCCGGTCCGCTGGCTCCGGGACATCGACGCCTCGCACGACGACGACGTCACGAAGGCCGCCCGCGTCTTCGAGCTGATCCACTCCTACCGGGTCCGCGGCCACGTCATGGCCGACACCGACCCGCTGGAGTACAAGCAGCGCAAGCACCCCGACCTCGACATCACCGAGCACGGCCTCACCCTGTGGGACCTGGAGCGCGAGTTCGCGGTCGGCGGCTTCTCCGGCAAGTCGATGATGAAGCTCCGCGACATCCTCGGCGTGCTGCGCGACTCGTACTGCCGCACCACCGGCGTCGAGTTCATGCACATCCAGGACCCGAAGCAGCGCCGCTGGATCCAGGACCGCATCGAGCGCCCGCACTCCAAGCCGGAGCGCGAGGAGCAGCTGCGCATCCTGCGCCGCCTGAACGCGGCGGAGGCCTTCGAGACCTTCCTGCAGACGAAGTACGTCGGCCAGAAGCGCTTCTCCCTGGAGGGCGGCGAGTCCGTCATCCCGCTGCTCGACGCCGTCATCGACTCGGCCGCCGAGGCCCGCCTCGACGAGGTCGTCATCGGCATGGCCCACCGCGGCCGCCTGAACGTCCTCGCCAACATCGTCGGCAAGTCGTACGCGCAGATCTTCCGCGAGTTCGAGGGCAACCTCGACCCGAAGTCCATGCACGGCTCCGGCGACGTCAAGTACCACCTGGGCGCCGAGGGCACCTTCACGGGCCTGGACGGGGAGCAGATCAAGGTCTCGCTCGTCGCCAACCCCTCCCACCTGGAGGCCGTCGACCCGGTCCTGGAGGGCGTCGCCCGCGCCAAGCAGGACGTCATCAACAAGGGCGGCACGGACTTCACGGTCCTGCCCGTCGCCCTGCACGGTGACGCGGCCTTCGCCGGCCAGGGTGTCGTCGCCGAGACCCTGAACATGTCGCAGCTGCGCGGCTACCGCACCGGCGGCACCGTCCACGTCGTCATCAACAACCAGGTCGGCTTCACCGCCGCCCCGGAGTCCTCGCGTTCCTCCATGTACGCGACCGACGTGGCACGGATGATCGAGGCGCCGATCTTCCACGTGAACGGCGACGACCCGGAGGCCGTGGTCCGCATCGCGCGGCTCGCCTTCGAGTTCCGTCAGGCGTTCAACAAGGACGTCGTCATCGACCTCATCTGCTACCGCCGCCGCGGTCACAACGAGTCGGACAACCCGGCGTTCACGCAGCCGCTGATGTACGACCTGATCGACAAGAAGCGCTCGGTGCGCAAGCTGTACACCGAGTCCCTCATCGGTCGCGGCGACATCACGCTGGAAGAGGCCGAGCAGGCGCTCCAGGACTTCCAGGGCCAGCTGGAGAAGGTCTTCGCGGAGGTCCGCGAGGCCGCGACCTCCCCGGCCGCCGGCGCCCCGGTGACGCCCGCGC
Source organism: Streptomyces sp. NPDC086989 (assembly GCF_044745505.1). Taxonomy (NCBI): domain Bacteria; kingdom Bacillati; phylum Actinomycetota; class Actinomycetes; order Kitasatosporales; family Streptomycetaceae; genus Streptomyces; species Streptomyces sp. NPDC086989. The sequence continues at coordinate 199,774 of NZ_JBIVAL010000002.1, read as the reverse complement.
AGACCGCGCAGGAGTTCCCGGTCCCCGTGAACACGGCGATTTCCCAGGACGTGGTCAAGCGGATCGCCGAGTCCCAGGTCAACATCCCGGAGCACGTCACCGTGCACCCGCGTCTGCTGCCGCAGCTGCAGCGCCGCGCGGCGATGATCGACGAGGGCACGATCGACTGGGGCATGGGCGAGACCCTGGCCTTCGGCTCGCTGCTGATGGAGGGCACCCCGGTCCGGCTGTCCGGCCAGGACTCCCGCCGCGGTACGTTCGGCCAGCGCCACGCGGTCCTCATCGACCGGGAGACCGGCGAGGACTACACCCCGCTGCAGTACCTGTCGGACGACCAGGCCCGCTACAACGTCTACGACTCGCTGCTCTCCGAGTACGCGGCCATGGGCTTCGAGTACGGCTACTCGCTGGCCCGTCCGGACGCGCTGGTCCTGTGGGAGGCCCAGTTCGGTGACTTCGTCAACGGCGCGCAGACCGTCGTCGACGAGTTCATCTCCTCGGCCGAGCAGAAGTGGGGCCAGACCAGCGGTGTCACGCTGCTCCTGCCGCACGGCTACGAGGGCCAGGGCCCGGACCACTCGTCCGCCCGCCCGGAGCGCTTCCTCCAGATGTGCGCGCAGGACAACATGACGGTCGCCATGCCGACCCTGCCGTCGAACTACTTCCACCTGCTGCGCTGGCAGGTCCACAACCCGCACCACAAGCCGCTCATCGTCTTCACCCCGAAGTCGATGCTGCGTCTGAAGGCGGCGGCGTCGAAGGCGGAGGAGTTCACGAGCGGTTCGTTCCGCCCGGTCATCGGTGACACCACGGTGGACCCGAACGCGGTCCGCAAGGTCGTCTTCTGCGCCGGCAAGGTCTACTACGACCTGGAGGCCGAGCGGGAGAAGCGCGGCATCACGGACACCGCGATCATCCGCATCGAGCGGCTGTACCCGCTGGCGGGTGCCGAGATCCAGGCGGAGATCGCCAAGTTCCCGAACGCGGCCAAGTACATCTGGGCGCAGGAGGAGCCGGCGAACCAGGGTGCGTGGCCGTTCATCGCGCTGAACCTGATCGACCACCTCGACCTGGCGGTCGGCGCGGACGTCCCGGCGGGCGAGCGCCTGCGGCGCATCTCGCGCCCGCACGGCTCCTCCCCCGCGGTGGGCTCGGCGAAGCGCCACCAGGCGGAGCAGCAGCTCCTGCTGAACGAGGTCTTCGAGGCGTAACCGCTGCACCGACCTGAGCAGTTGGAAGGCCCGGCCCCTACGGGGGCCGGGCCTTCCGGCTGTCGGGGCGCGATCTTGCCGGACGCCCGTTCCCTTCCCGGCATCCCGACTACGCTTGCCATGGTCACGGCCAAGATCGAACGAGGGGGGGCACACCCATGCCGTACGAGACCGGCGCGAAGGTGAAGCTGACCAGGGACGTGCAGCTCACGGCGGAGGGCGCGGCGGCCAGGACCGGCTTCCCAGGTCCGCTGTGCCTGGCCGAGGGATTGGCGGGCATCGTCACGGGCTCGGCAGCGGAAGCCGGCGGCGGCCTGGCCCAGGAGGGGCTCGCGGAGTTCGAACGCAGCGTGGGCGGCGTCCAGTTCGACGGCTTCACGGCCGGCGTGATCGACAACCTCCGTCAGCAGATCATCCGGCAGGGAGGGCTCGCCGCCGGAGCCGGCGCTCAGATCAGGTACACGGTTCGCTTCGAGAACGGTTTCGTTCTGGGCGGTCTCGAAGAAGGCTGCCTGACCCGGGCCTGAGCGCCCGCCACCACCGTGTGGGTGCGGTCCCGCTCACCCCGGGTATGCGATCGAGCCCAGCGGAGGGCAGGGGACGAGCATGCTGCCGGCGCCGGGGCGTTCGACGAAAGCCCGGGCCTCGGCGGCCCGCAGGCGCTGGGAATCCAGCCCGTCGGCGTACCAGGCGTCGCGCCTGGCACGGTCGTGGTCCCACGAGTCGTCGATGAGACTGAGGCTGGTATTGCCGGAGCTGCGCTGGAACTCCGCTTTCAGGGCGGCCCGTTGGAGTGCGGTCTGGACCGCGGCGAGGTCGATGCGGGCGGTCAGGACGCCGGGGGTGTCCGGTTCCCGGGTCGGCATGGGGGCCTGCGGGAGCGGCGACACCCCGGTGTCGAGGCGCCCGATGTTGTCGACGGCCGCGGTCTGGGCGTCCTGCAGCATGAGCTGCATCTCCTGGTGCAGCCAGAGGAACTCGTCGAGGTCGGCCTGGGTGATGCGCATCCGCTGGTACAGGGCCTGGAAACGGGGATCGCCGTGCAGCGGACGTATGGGTCCGGTGTGGAGCGCCACGCAGTCGTTGTAACCGGCCGCCACCGCGGCGTCGAAGTGGAAGATCCCCTGGTCCGCCTCTCCGCGCAGGACGGCCAGGACGCCGAGGTTCGCGTGACCCGCGGCGACGAGCCAGGCACCGGCGGGCCCGAGCGCCGCGGCGCGCACGACGACGTCGTGGAAGCCCGCGGTGCCCACGGTGGCGGGACCCTTGGTCATGGCCTCCACCAGCAGTTCGTGAACACGGGCGGCCAGTGAGTGGACGGTGTCGGCCATGGATCTCCTCGGACCTCGGTGGTGAAGAGCGTAAAGGGCGTTGGGTCTTCACAACACCCGTGTACACGACGGGCGGACGGCGTGCCCGTCCTGCGGGCGCGCAGTTCGGGGTGGTGCCTCATGATCAGGACGTTCATGTCGCTGACGCGCGAACGGTCGCGCTCCACGTGGGCCTGGAAGCGTGCCACGACGTGAGCGGCGCACTCGGCGCAGGAGTCCGGGGGGACCGGCAGCCGCGGGAACAGGTCGGCGGCGTCCATCAGACGGCCCGGATGTTGGCCACGGCCGTGGAGATCTCCCGGCCGGACGGCCCCCGGACGTACGCCAGCGTCACCCAGTGCTCACGGACGGGCGTGCCGCAGACGTCCTCCCGGACCACCGCCATGAGCTCCCCCTCGACGCCGGACGCGATGTCCCGCACCCGCTTGTGGAGCAACGCGTGAGGGACTTCCTCGAAGGGGCGGGGTACTGCTTCATGCATCACGGGGTCTCGCTCCCTGCCTCGTCTGCGGGTCGTGAGATGAGTGTGGGAGCAGGACAAGGCCCCGACTATCACGACATATTGATAGCCGGGGCCGAGGGTTCACGCAGCGTTAGGCCCCGAGCCAGGAGCCGTACGACAGGAAGGAGTCGGGCAGTTGGCGGCGGGCCGCCTCCAAGCCGGCGTAGGTCTCGCGGACGGTCTGGTGATATCGAGCCTGCTGCGGCGCGGCCTTCCGCGCCTTGAGCAGGTTCTGGAACGAGGCGTCGAGGTCGCCCGACCACATCTGCGCTCGGGCCAGCTCCGCGTAGTGGTGCGATCGACGGGACTTCGGCCAGTCGGCCGGGATCACAACGCTCCGGCCCGCCTGCGCGGCCTGCCCGTACTCGTCGAGCTCGGCGAGCACACTGACCCGGTGCACGGCAACGTTCGTCGGCCCGAACGCCAGCCAGTACGTACTGACGGCCTCGCCCGTACCGGACGCGATCCGCTCCGCTTCGGCGAGGTGACCCTCGGCCAGACCTCCGTCCTTCGACCGACCCGCCATCACCGCTGCGCCAAGGTGCAACTGACCCGTGACGACCTCCCGTTCCCGGGACGGATCCGCCTGTGCCAGAGTGCGCAGTCCGAGTTCCACCAGGCGCTCCCCCGTGCGGTACTCGCCGTCCCTGAGGTAGGTGAGCGCGCGCATGTACCGGTACATGCCGCCGAAGACAGCGTCGGACGCCCGCTCCGCCGCCCAGTCCATCCGGGCCAGGGCCAGCGCGGCGAGGTCGTAGTAGCCGAGCTTGCTGGCGACGTCGTAGGAAGTGCGGTACAGGCTGGCCAGCAGCAGCCACCGTTCCCGGCCGGGTAGCGCGTGGGCCGCTGTGGTGGCCTCTTGGATGAGTCCGGGGAGCCGGGCGGCAGTCTGCTTGATCTCCCCGGCTCGGACCGCGACGAGGAGTGCCTCGGCGTCCTCGTCGAGGAGCGGGTGGGCGCGCGGACTGATGTCCGGGTCGGCGCCGAGGTCGTACACATCCAGGGCCTGGCGGATCGGCCGGATCAGGATGTCCAGTTCGTCAGCCCGCAGTTCAGTGGCGTACGGCTGCCCGGTGATCGTGTCGACGGACACCCGAAGAGCGCGGGCGACTGCGGCGATCAGGTGCGGACTGGCCGGAATGACGCCCTGTTCGGTCTTGGTGTAGGTGCTGTACGGGACCTGGGAAAGATCCGAGACCGCCTGCTGGGTGAGGTGGCGTTCGAGGCGCAGGCGCTTCATGCGCGCGCCGGTGTGGTCGTTCGATAGAGAGTGCATGCTGGCTCCCGTTCAGACTCGACACCTGAACGGTACCGGCACGCGACGAAATGCTTGTCCGGGTCCAAGTGCTGAGCTTGGGGCAGGCGTCGGTCGGCAGGAGAGGAGCGCAGGGTGGGGACGGTCCTCAAAGGCATGAGCCGCATACGGTGGCACGAGCTGACGCATGCTTATGGATCCGCACGGGACGTGCCGGGCCGACTCTCGCGGGTGGCGTGGGGGGATGTCCGAACGAGCGTCGACGCGCTGAGTGATCTGGGCTTGTGGCTCGGCGAGCTGGCGGTCTTCGACGCGACCGTCGCAGCGGTCCCGTTCCTGTGGGATCTCGTCACGGCCGACTCGATCAGCAGTCGGGCCGGAGTGATCGAGCTGGCCACTCAGCCCCGGACGGGCGTCGAACGCCGTCGGTGAGGAGCGTGTAGCGATCTGGTGCGGGCAGTGGCTTGCGACGGGCTGCTGGTCGCTGCTTCGTGCGGGTAGAGCCGCCGCCGACGCGGAAGTGCCTGACCGCGAGCCCCGGGGCCGACGCCGCCTGATGCCCGAGTCCCCACGCGGCCCGGCCGGGCGGTGACCCTTGACCGGCTGCTGCCCCCTGGGAGCGGGCAGCTGCTCTCTGATCTGCCCGCTCCTCGTCCCCTGACCCGTGCCGTTCTTTTGGGGCTTCTCGGCAGTCCTTGTCTTTCCGGAGTGGGACGGGCGGTCAAGGGTGGCCGCAGGCCATCGCGCAGCGACGCGACCGCAGGGAGCGCCCTTGACGGGCCGGCCCGCGCCGGAAGGACGATGGGACTGACGGGAAACCCCCAAGCCTTCCCTGATCCCGGGTGACGGGATGCCGCACCCCGAAGCCGCCGACCCGGCCGCCCGCATGCCCGCTGACCCGCCGGCCCGCCGGCCCGCCGGTGAGGGCGGGGCCCCCGTCAGTGAAGCCCCGCGAAGAGCCAGAACCCCGGTGTCGGCCTCCGCCTCCACAGCCAGGCGCCCCAGGGCCGTTGATGATCTTACCGATTCATGACGCCCCTACTCGAGACGCCCACAAGTCCCCTGCTGCCTCTAGCGTGTTCGTACATCCCCGAGTGCGACCGGGTCGGCGTGAGCCGGACCCGTGACGGTTCGATTCCGGGGAAGCCCGAAATTTCGTGAGAAGGCGGAAAAATGACGGTCGAGACGCTTCCCCTCTGCGCCTACCCGGAGTGCACCAACCACCCCGAGGCGCCGACGCCCGGTAACCCCGAGCCGCGGTACTGCGCTCACCCCGACCACAACGCGCTGGGCGCGTTCCGCAGGTTCCGGGCCAAGCGGCAGCAGCGCAAGGACGAGAGGCGCCAGGAGGCCGAGGCCAAGAAGGCGGCCGGGCCGGCGCCCGCCGCGGACGCCCCTCCCGGCGAGCGGGCGATGGGAGCCGCGATGCCGGGCGTGGACGGATCGGACCCTCGTACCGCCCTCGTGGCGCTCATCTCCCAGCTGTCCACGGACCTGCCGGGCTACATCGAGGAGCTGGCCGTCATCACGGACTCGGCCGCCGCCGAGGAGCGCATCCGGACCGTGACCCGGGCCGCGGCCCAGCGGACCCTGGACGCCGAACAGCGCGCCGCGCTGGCGGAGGAGGCCGCGGACATGGCCATCGCACAACTGGACGTGGCCAAGCACCGGTTCGAGGAAGACGCGGACACGATCCGCCAGGAGGCCGCGCAGCAGGTGGCGGACGTGGCGTTCGTACGGGCCGAGCTGGAGCGTTACCGCGAGCGGGTCGCCCAGCTGGAGGAGCGACTCGACGGCGTGCGCGAGGAGGCGGACGCGGCCCGCCGGGAGCGCAGCGAGATCGCACGGCAGGCCGAACAGCACCGGTGCGCGGTCTGACGGCGACCCCCGAACCGCCAAGACCCGGTCCAGTCCAGACCAGACCAGTCCAGACCAGTCCAGACCAGTCCAGTCCAGGCCAGGCCAATTCGGATCTTTCAGCACAGAATCACTACCACTGGAGGAAACATGTCTCGAATCGTCAAGCGGAGCAGCACCCGGCTGGCAACCGTCGCCGGGATGGTGGCGGCTGTCGGCGCGGGAATGATCGTGACCGCCCCCGCGAGCCAGGCGGCACCGGTCGCCGCCTTCCGCCTCAGCAACTTCTCGGCGACCATCGCGAACGTCTGCGTCCACACGGACGTGGCGACGAAGTGCTCGGGAAACATAGCGGCCGGAAAGAGCGAGGTGTACAAGGTGGAGTACAAGGGGGCGAGCAACTGGTACTGCACTTCGACCGCGAAGGGACTGTCCGGCACCGCCAGCACCCCTTATTTCAGTCGGGCCAACGTCAAGGAGTGCGCGGAGGTCGGGAACATCTTCGGGGCCAGCATCATGCTCAAGTGACCGGTCGCCGGGAGTTCCGGGAACCGCTGGGAACCGTCTCCGCTCGGAGGCCTGCTGAGCGGTCCGGAGGACTCCGGCGCCGTCGTCACATCGCCCGACACATCGCCCGACACATCGCCCGACACATCGCCCGACACATCGCCCGACGGCTGACAGTGCCGCTCCCGCCCGGTCTCAAGGACACCACCGCCACGGGACCGGGCGCCGGACGCAACGCGGCGTACCACGGGCGGGCGTACCACGGGCGGGCCGCCGGCGTCCCGCGCCCACCCGCCTACGGCTGCGGCTCGAAGTCCCAGTACGGGCGGTTCTGCTGGCGGGCCGAGACCGTGTGGACGTGTTGGGGGCCCAGGGTGCGGGTCAGGGCGCGCAGGCCAGCGTCCTCGTGTTTCTGGGCCTCCGTGTCCTCGCGGACCGAGCGGAGGTCCGCCGCCAGGGCGATCTGGGCGCTCAGGGTCATCGGGTGGTCCGGGCCCAGGATCCGTTCGCAGCCCCGGAGGGTTTCGCGGCTGAGGGACACCGCGTCCTCGAAGTGCCCGGTGATGTTGCGGTGGCCGGTGGCGTTCAGGGCGCAGCCCAGGGTCCACGGGTGGCGGTCGCCGACCGCGCCGCGCATGCCGACCAGGGCCTGTTCGGCCAGGTTGAGGGCCTCGACCCGTTCGCCCTGGGCGCGCAGGACGAGGCCGAGGTTGCCCACCGTGCCGATGCTGTACGGGTGGGCGAGGCCCAGCTGCGTCTGGTAGCCGCGGACGACCTCCTCCGAGATCCGGCGGGCCTCGCCGATGTCCCCGTACTCCCGCAGGTACGTGGCGTAGTCCGAGGCCACCATCAGCGTCCAGGGGAACTCCGCGCCGAAGACCCGGGTGGAGCGTTCCAGGACGCTGCGCAGCCGGGCTCCGGCACCCGGGATGTCGCCGGAGCGGCGCAGGCACATGCCGAGGTTGTGTTCGGCGCGCAGGGTCTGGGGGTGGTTGGTGCCCAGCACCTGGGAGTTGAGTTTGAGTCCCTGTTCCTGGCGGGCGAGTGCTTCGCGGTAGCGGCCCATCAGGCGCAGTCCCATCGCGCAGCCGATCCCGGAGGAGAGGGTGGCGATGTGCCGTACGCGCAGGACCCGTTCGCGGCGGCGCAGGGTGTCGAGGTCGGTGTCGTAGGCCTCCTGGTAGCGGCCCAGCAGGCGCAGTGCGACGGCGACGTTGTTCTCGGCGTTGAGGGTGGTGGAGTCGTCCTCGCCGAGCAGTTCGCGGTAGCGGGCGAAGGCGTGTTCCAGCAGTTCGCGGGCCTCCTCGAACTTCGCGGTGCCGAGCAGTACCCCGGCGTACGTGCTGGTGGCGCGCAGGGTTTCCAGGTCGCGGTCGCCCCGTTCGGCGAGCATCCGGTCGGCGACCGATTTGGCGAGGGTCTCGGCGCGCTTGAAGTGCCCGAGCATCCGCAGGGCGCCTCCGTAGTGGTAGCTGAGCTCGCGGACCTGGTCGTGGTCGTCGCCGAGCATGGAGCGCCACACGGCGTCGGTCTGTTCGGCGAGCCGCAGGCAGGTCCGGTACTCCCCGGCGAGGATCAGGTAGCGCAGGCAGTGCAGCAGGAAGGTCTGGATCCGCGGGTTGCTGCTGGTCAGTACGCCGGCGGTCTCCAGGTGCGGGATCAGTTCCGCGTACCGGGGCCAGAGCCGGGAGTCGGAGGGCCGGCCGGGGTCGGCGGCGGCGAGGACCTGCCGGACGGCGCGGGAGAGCGGTTCGGCCTCCTCCTCGGAGAGGTTCTCGCGGACGATGCCGTGCACCATGCGGTGCAGCTGGACCGTCTCCAGGCCGCCGCCCTCCTCCACCGACAGGTCGGAGTACTCGAGGCGGACGACGGAGAACTGGACGAGCTTGTTGAGGGCGGCGTTCCAGCGGATCTGGTCGTTGATGAGCCCGGCGAGCTGCTCGGGCACGTCGTCGGCGGGGAACTCGCGCAGCAGCCGCAGCGGTACCGGCCCCGGGGCGAAGAACACGAACAGCCGCAGCAGGGACAGCGCGTCGGGGAAGTTCTCCCGGACGTTGTTGAGCAGTATCGCCAGGGCGGTGGGGAACGGCAGCGGGTAGTCGTCGGAGACGGTGACGGCCTCGCGGGAGTCCAGTCTGCGCTGGAGCAGGGCCAGGTAGTCGCCCACCGTCAGCGGGGAGTCGGCGAGCCAGCCGGCGGTCTGGTCGAGGGCGAGGGGGTAGTCCTCCAGGGCCTCGGCGAGCTGGTCGGCCTCGGCGCCGGTGAGGCGGCGCGCCCGGCGGCGGATGAAGGTGACGGACTCGGGCCGGGCGTACAGCGGGACTTCGAGGAGGCTGGTCTGCCGGGAGGCCCATTCGCGGTTGCGGGAGGTGATGATGACGTCGCCCGCGCCCGACGGCAGGAGGTCGGTGAGGTCGTCGGGGTTGTCGCAGCCGTCGAAGACCATCAGCCAGCGGCTGTACGGGGATCCGCGCCGCAGCGCCTCCAGGACGGCCCGGATCTGCTCGCCGTAACTGCCCGAGCCGAGCGGCAGGCCCATCGCGGGGGCCAGGTCGGCGAGCCGCTCGCGCAGGGTGGGCCGGTCCTCGGCGGGGACCCACCACACCACGTCGTACTCGGAGGCGAAGCGGTACGCGTACTCGGTGGCGACCTGCGTCTTGCCCACCCCGGACAGGCCGAGCAGGGTGACGGTCGAGGCGCCGGGCGGGGCGTCGGCGAGGGCGGCGCGCAGCCGGCCGATGACGTCGTTGCGGCCGGTGAAGCGGGGGTTGCGGCGCGGGACGCGGCCCCAGATCTCGGGCGGGTCGTTGGGGAAGCGGGGGCCGCGGCGGCCGGTCTCGGTGCCGATCCGGTCGGTGGGCAGTTCGAGCCGGCGCAGCACCCGGTATTCGGCCTCGTACGCGTCCAGGCCCCACAGGTCGGTCTTCTCCAGTACGGCGACGGCGCTGGGCAGCGGGGCGTCGGTGAGGCAGACGGCCGCGAACCGGTCGGGGTGGTCGTCCGTGACGGTGCGCAGGGCGGTGTTCCACTCCTCGTCGGTGTGGGCGGCGGCGGAGAAGTAGCGTTCGCTGAGGACGAGCAGGACCCGGCTGCCGCTGCGGGCGAGGTCGTCGAGGGCGGGGACGAGGCCGGGGCTGGACTGCGGGTCCCAGCGTGCGAGGGCGACGCGGTGGCCGTGCTCCTCCAGGCGGTGGGCGATCCACACGGCCCAGGGCCGGTTGAACCCGGCGAAGCTGATGACGAAGCGCTGCGGCTGCGCGGCTCCGTCGCGGTCTCGGTCCTGGCGAAGTCCGGTGGTCATGCGGCCGTCTCCCTGGCATCCGGGCGGTGGACGGGGTTGAAAAGGTACCGCAGCGGACGGTCCGTCAGCCCTGTGTGAACGGGGCGAGTTCGGGGTGCCGTGCGCACCAGTCGCGGCGTTCCCGGTCGACGGCGCGGCGGGCGGTGGCGTGCTGGTCGCCGGGCGGCGGCAGGTCGTCCATGGCCCGTTCGGCCGCGGCCATGGCCGCGGTGAACTCCCGCCCGGCGGTGGTGAGTTGCGGATGCCGGTGCAGGGCGGGGAGGACGGCGGCGACCTGGGCGCGGATCCTGGCGTGCTGGGCCCAGGCGCCGCGGGCGCCGTAGAGGGCGGCGCGCTGCCAATACCCGGCCAGGGCCAGGTGGGCGTACGCGCCGTGCAGGAGTCCCTCCAACGGGCGGGGGTCGCTGCGCCAGGGGGCCCAGTGGCGGGGCGTGCGGTCGGCGGTGTGCAGGGTGAGCACGTCGGCGAGGGCGGCCAGCTTGCCGTGCTGGACCTCGTGGACGAGGGTGGCGGCCAGGGCGGGCGGGGCCTGGGTGCGGGCGAGGACGGAGCCGGGGGCCGCGGGCAGGGTGGCGCCACTGGAGCGGGAGCCCCCGCCGAGCGGGACGACGGAGCGCAGCAGCAGGCCGATCTCCTCGGCGCGGGCGGTGTCGTACCGGTCGAGGAGGGTGAGCGCGCCGGACCACTGGGTGTCCCAGCGCTTGTGCCCCTTCGGGGTGAGCCGGCGGGCGGGACGTACGGGTGCCGGGTGGGCGGGGCCGGGGGCGCGGTAGGGGTCGAGGTCGTCGAGGGCGGTGCGGCCGCCGGGCAGGGTGTGCAGGGCGAGGGTGGTGGGGTCGTCCGGGTCCCAGGAGCACTCGGTGAGTGCGAGCGGGCCGGGGCGGGCGGGGCGCAGCAGTCCGAGGGTGGGCAGGACGAGCCGGCCGTGGACGGGCCGCAGGGTGGCCTTGAAGGCGATTCCGGAACGCAGGGCCGCGGCGGCGGCGAGGGCCCCGAGGTGGCCGAGGTCGGCCGGGGGCCCGTACGGGGCGTGCAGCCGGCGCAGGGTCTCCTCGGCCCACACCCCCGTGGCGGGGTAGTGCAGTACGTCGCGCACGGCGTCGGGGGCGTGCCGTTCGGCCTCCTCCAGCAGCGCCCAGTGGTCGGCGGCTTCGCCGGCCCGGCCGCCGGGGGCGGAGTCGAGCACCCCGCGCAGCAGGACGAGCCGCTTGGAGCGGCGGATGTCACGGACCAGGGCGCTGCCCTCGGCGGAGGGCTCGGTGGAGGCGAGTGCGCGCAGGGTGGCGGAGGTGACGGTGAACCCGGCCAGCGAGTCGGTCATGAGGCGGCCGCCCGCGGGGTCGCCTCGCCGGCGGTGAACGTTCCGGGCCGGCCGGCGCCCCGGTCGGCCGGCTGCGCGGGCGCGACCCCGGCCCCGGCCCCGGTCCCGGCTCCAGCTCCGGCTCCGGCCGCCGCGCCGTGGAGGGCGGTGGCGATGTGGCGGATGACGGCCTGGAGGTCGGCGCAGTACACGGATGGCCCGCGGAAGCCCTCGCCGGCGCGGTAGCGGTGCGGGTAGTGGCCGCCGCCGCAGACCTCGACGAGCCCGCAGGAGCGGCAGCCGTCAGCGAGGGCCTCCCGGCCGAGCTGGCGGGCGACGAGCCCGGGGTGGTCGAGGAACGCGTCGAAGCCGTGGCTCTCCACGTTCAGTCCGGTGGCCGCGGCGCCCTCGTAGGCGGATTTGAGCGAGTCCGCCTGCTCGATGCCGCCGTCGGTCTCGATGACGGCGGTGGCGGCGGGGGCGAGGCCGAGGGTTTCGGTGGCGGTGGGCAGTCCGAGCAGCAGGGCGATGATCTCCTCGAAGATCCGGATCCGGGTCCGCAGCACCTCCTCGCGCCACCAGCGGTCGAAGACGGCGACGAGCCAGTCGGCGTACGGGGTGGCGGGCGGGCGGTGGCCGGGCGGCGGGGTGCTCCGGTTGGCGAGCGGCAGGAGCAGTCCGAGGACCGGCGGGGCGAAGTCGAGCAGCGACTCGTACGTCTCCACCGGGTCCTGGGCGAGGTCGACGACGCAGAGCACCCCGGCGTAGCTCTCGGGGTGCCGGGCGAGCAGGCGCAGACCGCGGGCGGCGGCGCCGAACCCGGGGCGCCCGGTGTGGTCCACGCGGCGCAGGTTGTGCGCGGGCAGTCCGCCGTCGAGGCTGACGCCGACGCGTATCCCGGCGGCGGCCAGCGCGGTGAGCCGGCCACGGGTGAGCAGGGTGCCGTTGGTCTGGACGGTGGCGGTGACCCGGGTCCGCGGGGAGGTCCGGGCGAGTGCGGCCCGTACGGCGTCGACGGGGGCGGCCAGTTCGGCGGGGGCGGTGAGCAGGGGTTCGCCGCCGTGCAGGACGAGGTCGACTCGGGTCAGGCCGTGGGCGGCGGCGTGCTCGGCGATGCGTTCGGCGGTGCGGGCGACGGTGGCCGGGGACATGGCGGCGGGCTGCGTGCGCCAGCCCTGGTCGGCCATCTCGTAGACGTAGCAGTAGGTGCAGGCGAGGTTGCAGCGGCTGCGCGTCTTGAGGACGAACTGGCGTACGGGATGGGGCCGGTGGCCTGCGGCGCGGAGCGCGGGCACGTCCAGCCGGGCATACGGCCACGGTGCGTGGATCCGATGGGAGGGCAGCACGACGTCGCTCGTGTCGGTCTGCCTCATCGTTCGTACCTCCCGCGCCGCGGACGGTGCATCCCTGCCCGGCGGACGGCACCGGCTAACGGCGGAAACGGGTCAACTGTGGCTGCTCTGCGTGGCCTTGGGAATGCGGTGCGTGAGGGACCCCGGCCGGCCCGGGCGCGTACGGGGCATGGGCCGGCACCGACCGGTCAGGGGCCGGCGCGGACCGGACCGGGGCCGGCGTGGACCGGGCCGGGGCCGGCGCGGACCGGGCCGGGGACCCGTTCGGACCGGCGCGGACCGGGCGCGGGTCAGGCCACCCCGGAGTCGAAGGCGTTGAGGATCTCGGCGGGGTGGGTGACCCGCTCCACCATCCCCTCGATGACCCGGGCGAGCACGGGATGGTCGATCCCGCGCAGTGCGGCCAGATCGAACCCGGAGAGGTCCGGTAACTGCCCGGAACAGGGCCCGGGTCCGGCGGAGCCCTCCGTTTCCGCTTCCTGCTGCCGAGTCACCATGGGATGTCCGTCCCCCTGTCGCGTCGCACGTCCGATGGTCCCCTGCCCTCTTCCCCGGCCCGGGCCCGCCAAGCCCGGCCGGGGTCCGGCGGATCCGTCACAACCCCGCCTCCAGGGTGCGGACGCGGGACCGCAGGGCCTCCCGCCGCTGTGCGGCCGGCTCCCCGAGCCGCGTCCACAGCTCCACGGCCGAGCGGTAGGCGTCCAGCGCCGCCCGGGGCCGCGCCAGCCGTTCGAGCACCTCCCCCCGCAACTCCTGCACGCGGGCGCCCAGTTCCACCGCCACCTCCCGCCGCTCCTCCCGGTCGGCGGCCAGCGCGGCCCGCCATGCCCGCCGGTAGGAGTCCGCCGCCCGGTCGAGCCGGTCCAGGGCCCTGGTGTGCGCGTGGATCTCCTGCTGGACGTCGCCGTGCTCCCGCCAGGCGCGGGCCTGCTCCAGCGGGCTGCGGCTCTGCCGGACGGCCAGCTCCAGCAGGTACTCCGCCTCCCGCAGGTCCACCACGTCGCCCTCGTACGCGTGCCGCAGCCGCAGCCCCTCCGCGAGCCGCACCAGCCGCTGAGCGGAGCGGGCGTCGGACTGCGGGACTGCGGCCCGGCTGTCGCGCAGGACCCGTACGGCCGTCGAGGTGAACCGCCGCCCGCCGGCGGCCCGCGCCCGGTCCAGGAGCACGTCGCCCCACTCGGGCAGCAGCTCGCCGTAGGCCTCCCCGTCGCGGGGGATCAGCCGACGGGCCCTGCCGTACGCCTCGGCGGCGTCCTCCAGGGCCACCGGGTCCGTGTCCCGCGCGGACCGGGCCCGGTGCACCCGGGCCAGGCACACCAGGGCGGCCAGCCGCAGCTCCGGATCGCCGGTGGCCTCGGCCAGGGCCAGGTCCAGCTGCCCGGCGGCCTCCTCCAGCCGCCCGGGCAGGTAACGCAGGGCGGTGGCCAGCTCCACCCGGACGCGGGCGGCCTGCGGCCCCGACGGCTCGGCGGCCAGTCCGGCCGCCAGGTGCTCGGCGGCCTGCCCGGCCAGTTCGGTGCGCTCCTGCGGGCCGGGGGTGCGGGGCAGCAGCGCGAGCAGGACCCGGCCCAGGGCGGGCCGCACCACCGGGTCGGCCGCCGAGTCGCCGGCCACCGCCTCCAGTGCGGAGCGGGCCTCGTGCAGCGGGCCCGTGTCCTCGCGGAGCTCGCCGAGGCGGACCAGGGTGCGGGCCCGGCGCACCACGCAGTCCAGCCGCAGCCGCGGGTCCAGGTCCGGGTCGGGGACGCCGGCGACGGCCACGAACTCCCGTTCCGCGGCGGCGAGCAGCTCCGTGTCGGGCTCGGCCGCGAGGGCCCGCTCGTACAGCACCCGGCCGAGGACGGCCCGGGCCTGCGGGGTGCCGAGCCCGGCCACCGCCCGTTCCGCCTCCACCAGCAGTTCCGGATCCCGCTGGCCGGCCCACAGCCGCAGCAGCACGGCGGCCAGCTCGCATTCCGCCTCGCCGGGCGGGTCCTGGGGCCCGGCGGGTACGGCGACGGCCCGGCGCAGGACGGCGGCCGCCTCGTACAGCCCGCGCGGGCCGGCGTCGCCCCCCTGGCGGTCCTGCGCGGCGAGCCGTGCGCGGGCCGTGCGCACCGCCCAGGCCCGCCCGGGCGGGGGTGCCACGGGTTCGGTGACGGCCGGGTCCGCGGCGGGCGGCCCGGGCAGGTAGCGGCGTACGACACGGGCCGAGACCTCGGCGAAGGCCTGCGGGAGCCTGCCTGCGGGAACCCGCTCCTCGCCGCCCTCCTCGACCAGCGGTGCGCCGGTCAGCTGGGAGACGGCCAGCGCGGGGAAGTTGCGTACGCCCCGCCCGAAGTGCGCGAGGACGTACTCGGAGCAGTGCTTGAGCACCAGTGCGGCCTCGTCGCGGCCGAGCGGGCCCAGCAGGACGTCCTGGACGCCGGGCACGAACTCGTACCACTGCCCGGCGGCCTGGCCGCGCCGCAGCAGTCCGCTCAGCAGCACCTCCGCCAGGTCCGAGGGCTCGGAGTCCGGCAGCATCGTGCGCTGCACCAGCCGCATCACGGGCAGGGTCAGCGGGGCCGCCGACAGGTACACGGCGAGCTGTACGGCGCGCGGCGAGGCGGAGGCGCGGAAGCGGCGCACCAGTTCGCGCGGCGGGCGGGCGGCGCGGGGCGGCGGGAGGGGCGCGGAGGGGTGCTCGGCCAGCACCCGGCCCACATCGGCGGGGACGGGCCCGGTGCCCAGTCCGGCCACGAGCCGGGCCCAGGCGCCGAGCGCGGTCGCGCTGGGCGGCAGGACGGGGACGGTCAGCCCGCCGGTGGGCCGTCCGGGGCGGGCGGGCCGGTCGGGCCGGAAGCGCAGCCGGCCGGCGTTGCCCCCGGCGCGGGTGAGGGCGCCGCGCTCGGTCGGCAGCCAGCTGCGGCTCCACAGCCGCTGCGGCAGCGGCTGGACGACGACGCAGGGGGTGCACTCGGCCCACCGGTGCAGCAGCCGCTGGGCTTCGCCCTCGCGCCACAGGGGTCCGGCGCAGTCGGAGACGACCATGGTCAGCGCCCGCCCGGTCGGGTCGCGCAGCTGGTCCCCGGAGCGCAGCCGGGTGCCGGGGGCGGGGCCGCGGCCGACGGCGGCCCGGCCGTCGGCCAGCCGGTGCAGGTAATGCACCTGGACGTCGCGGAACGCGCCGAGGCGCTCGCACACGGACCGCAGTTCCTCGAACATGTCGTGCCAGACGGCCATCGACGGGGAGGCGTCCATCACGAGCCGTACGGTCGCCTCGCGCCGGGTTTCGGGCCGCAGTACGGGGATGACCATCCCGAGGGCGCGGGCGCTGGCCTCGGCGGTGGCCGGCTCGTCGAGGACGAGGCGGCCGGGCGGTCCGGGCGGGCGGTGCCGCTGGAGGGCGCGCAGGGCCCGCTGGATCTCCAGGATGCGGGGCAGCGCGGCCGCTCCGGGGACCCGTACGGGCACCCCGGCACCGGCCGGGAACTCGCCCGCCTCCTCCGTGACGGCCCCCAGGACCCGGGAGGCGTAGAGCCGGACCGGGTCCTCGGGTTCGGGTTCGGGCCGTACGGGCTCCTCCTCGGGCGGCGGTGCGCCGCCCGGGGTCCGCGGCCGCCGGGGCTGCGCCGTCCGGCCCCGGTCGGGGGCGGCCCGGCCGGGCGGGCCGATCCGCCCGGCCAGCCACAGCGCGTCGGCGAGTTCCTCGGTGGTGGGGTCGAGTCCGGCGGCGCGCAGCAGGACGGCGAGGTCACGCAGGGCGGCGACCTGGTGGAGGACGGAGGCGTCGTGGAGGGCGGTGGCGGGGACGGCCGGCCGGTCGGGGGACACGGGCGCTCACCTCGGGCGGTCGAGGCGCTGGATGAGCAGGTCGGCGAGGTCCTCCCGGGTGGGCGGGGCGGCGTAGTGGGTGAGGTAGATGGCGTTCAGCAGCTGGTCGGCGGCCACGAGTTCGGACTGGGAGCGGCTGAGGAACTCGCGGATCAGGTCGGCGCCGAGCTGGGCGGCTTCCTCTCCGAGGTGGGCGCGGACCATGGTGGCGAGGCGCTTCTCGCCGGGCTGGCCGAGTTTGAGCTGGATGCAGCGGCGCAGCAGGGCGGCCGGGAAGTCCCGTTCGCCGTTGCTGGTGAGGATGATGAAGGGGAAGGCCCGGCAGCGGACCCGGCCGCCCCGGACGGTGACCTTGGCCCCGTCGTCGGTGAGCACCTGCACCTCGGGCTCGGTGTCGGCGACGCGTTCCAGTTCGGGCAGCGCGAACTCGCCCTCCTCCAGGACGTTGAGGAGGTCGTTGGGCAGGTCGATGTCGCTCTTGTCGAGTTCGTCGATGAGCAGGACGCGGGGCCGTTCGGTGGGCAGCAGGGCCGTTCCCAGCGGTCCGAGCCGGATGTACTTGCCGATGCCGGGGGTCTGGCCGACGCTGCCGGATGTGCCGGGGGTCTGGCCGGCGCTGCCGGGGGCGTCGCCGCTCGCGGCGATCTGCACGTCCTGGAGCCGGGCGATGGCGTCGTAGCGGTACAGGCCCTCCTGGAGCACGGTCCGCGAGACCACGGGCCAGCGCAGCACCCGGCCGAGTTTCAGTTCGTGCGCGACGGCGTGCGCGAGGGTGGACTTGCCGGTTCCGGGGTAGCCGGTGACGAGCAGCGGGCGCCGCAGGTACAGGGCCGCGTTGATGGCCTCCAGCTCCTCGG
Organism: Streptomyces sp. NPDC086989; assembly: GCF_044745505.1. NCBI lineage: Bacteria > Bacillati > Actinomycetota > Actinomycetes > Kitasatosporales > Streptomycetaceae > Streptomyces > Streptomyces sp. NPDC086989. The sequence continues at coordinate 182,506 of NZ_JBIVAL010000002.1, read as the reverse complement.
GCTCGGGCCGGTGCAGCTCGGCGGCCTGCCGGTGGGCCCCGAGGCGCCGCGCGACGTTGCCGTCGGCGGTGTCCGCCGGTCCGCCCGGCTCGCCGACGGGGCCGCCGTCGAAGTCCCGCCACGGCGGCGGATCGGGCAGGGCCGCGATCCCGTCATGGGGTTCACCGACCCCCCGGTAGATGAGCCATTCCTCGTTCACGCCCGCTCCCTCCCCGTCCCGCCCGTCACAGGTCGCCCTGCAGTGGCTCGTCGTCGGGCAGCGCGCGGGCCGGGTCGTCCCACACGAGGGCCATGCCGTCGGCCCAGTACGCGTCGGGGTCGGCCCCGTGCGCGCGTGCCCGCAGTGCCTGGAACCGGACCGGCAGCGGCGCTCCCCGCCCCGCCTCGGTCAGCTCCTCGCGCAGCCCGCGGTGGAACGGCGCGCAGTCGGCCGCCGGGTCGGCCGGGGGCCGCCGGGTGACGGCCACTCCGTATCCGGCGTCGCGGACCGCGTACAGGGAGCCGCGGGTGGGCTCCGCGTCGGCGGCCCGGCAGTGCACGGGCACGGTGTTGTCGGGCAGTGTGCCGAGCCATTCGGGCGCCGGGGTACGGGGGCGTCCGCGCGCGCAGTCGGCCCGTTCGTCGAGCACGGGCCCGGCCTGGACGCGCGTCCAGCGGTCGGCCCGGCGGTGGACTGCCTCCTCGTCGGGCGGGGCCTCGCCGCTCCCGGCCGGGTAGCGGAACACCACCGGTCGCTGGGCGCCCAGCGGGACCCGGCCGGCGACCGTCCAGGTGTCCACGGGCAGGCCGAACAGCTCGGGGGCCACGGCGACTTCGAGGAGGGCGGCGGCCTCGTGGGTGTCGCAGCGCCGGAAGGCCTCGGCGAGGGGGACGCGCAGGACCTCGGCGAGTCCGGCGCGGGTGGCCCGTACGCCCGAGTCCACCGGGGTGAGCCGGCCGGGGTGGGCCGGCCCGTAGAGCACCGACACGCGCCAGTCGTAGACGTCCTCCCAGCCGTGCGCCCACGCCTCCAGCAGCACCGACGGGCCTTGGGGCAGCCCGGCGGGCGGCCGGGCGTGTCCGTGGGGGTGCCGGTCGGTGCGGGCGCGCCGGCTGTGGTCGCGGCGGGCCAGGCCCTGATCGCGGCGCTCGGCCAGCTCGCGGCGCAGCGGACGCCACAGCCGCTCGGCCGTGGTCCGCACCCACTCCCACAGTTCCTCGTCGGAGCCGGGGGCGGGCGGCTCACGGTGGTCGGCGACGCTGACGTCGGTCGCGTACCGGAGCATCGCGGCGGCCTCTCCGGTGCCGCCGGGCGGGTCGTGGAGCATGCCGAGGCCGTCGCGCCAGCTGAGCGGGGCCGGCAGGCCCGGGTCGGGTTCCTCGCCGCGGGCCGCTTCGACCAGGGCGCGGACGTCCTCGGAGGAGCGCGGCGGGGGCAGTTCCGCGAGCAGTCCGCACAGGGTGGTGTGCTCGGCGGGGGTGAGGCGCCTGCGGCCCTCGTACGGGTCGCCGGCGGTCGGGAGTTCGTCGTGCACGTCGGTCCAGGTGCGGCGGCTGCCCAGATCGCTCAGGTGCTGGTCGTAGTGGTACAGGTCGTGGGCCTGCATGACGCGGCGGTAGAGCCCGACCTGGCCGGTGGCGGCCAGCGGCAGGGTCCGTAACTGGACGACGGAGACGGCGAGTCCGCCGCCGCCGCCCTGCCGGCGGGCCTTGACCACGCCGACGACCTCGCCGCGGGCCAGGTCGACGACGGGGCCGCCGGACATGCCGGGTTCGATCTCGTCGTCGTTGCCCAGGCGCAGGGCGGCGCCGCCGCCGGCGGTGCCGCGCAGCCGGGTGGTGCGGCCGGTGATCTCGGGGATGCCGAGGTCCTCGGTGCAGCCGAAGTAGGCGACCTCGTCGAGGCGGGGTCTGGCGCGGTCGGTGAGGCGTACGCAGGCGTGCGTGATCGGGGCGAGGACCCGGACCAGTGCCAGGTCGGGCAGGTCCCACAGGGCGCGGCGGGCGGGGCGGCGCTCCTCCAGCCGCTCGGGCAGCACGCACTCGACGCGGCCGGGGACGGTCCCGGTGGCGCCGTCGGCGCCGGAGAAGAAGGTGATGCCGAGCTCACGCCCCGCGAGACGCACCGCTGCACCCCCTTCACCGATGACGTGCGCGCACGTCAGGACCCAGCCGGGGGCGATGAAGAAGCCACTCCCCCAGGTGGGACCGGTCCCAGGGGAGGCATACCCGTCCGGGGCCGCGTGGACGCGTACGGTGGCCGCCCGGACGAGGGGTTCGAGGAGCTCGAAGGCGCGCGCGGTGCCGCCCGTGCGCCCGTCCTGCATCCCCTGCCCCCTCAGGTGTTGGGCAGTCCAGGCTAGCGCCGGGGCGGGCAGGGCGGGAGGTCTCGGCGGGTATGCGGATTATCCTGGCGGGAAACGTCCCCCTGCACACCTTCATCACGGCACGGAGCCCGACTTGTACTTCACCGATCGCGGCATCGAGGAGCTGGAGAAGCGGCGCGGCGAGGAGGAGGTCACCTTCGAGTGGCTCGCCGAGCAGCTGCGCACCTTCGTCGACCTGAACCCGGACTTCGAGGTCCCGGTGGAACGCCTGGCCACGTGGCTCGCGCGGCTGGACGACGAAGACGACGAAGACGAATAGTCCACACGTGGGACGCACTGTCCCCGAGTACGCCGATGGGGCCCGACCGGCAGCGGTCGGGCCCCATCGGCGTACTCGGGGAGGCCTGGATCAGGCGGCCTTGGTCTCCCAGAAGATGCGGTCGATCTCGGCGATGAGGTCGAGGGCCTTCTGGCCGGTCGCCGGGTCGTTCGACGCCTTGGCGGCCGAGAGGGCCTTCAGGGTGTCGTTGACCAGGGTGTGCAGCTGCGGGTACTTCTCGAAGTGCGGGGGCTTGAAGTAGTCGCTCCACAGCACCGAGACGTGGTGCTTGGCGAGCTCGGCGCGCTGCTCCTTGATGGTGATGGCGCGCGCGCGGAAGTCTGCGTCCTCGTTGGCCTGGTACTTCTCCTGGACGGCCTTGACGGACTCGGCCTCGATGCGGGCCTGGGCAGGGTCGTACACGCCGCACGGAAGATCGCAGTGGGCGGAGACCTTCGCCTTGGGGGCGAAGAGGCGGGAAAGCATGGAGTTTGTCCTCCTCGTGATCGTCTTCTCAAGAGGGGAGATTACTCCGTGGGAAAGGGGATTTCGCGAGCGGCCCCGGCGGCTTAGGACAAAAGTCCAGGGTGGCGGCCGGACCGGTGAGCGAACGTACGGGAGCGTGCGGCAGCATGCGCAGTGGGGCGAGAGCGGGCGAGGAGGTGGCGCATGGCGGAGAGAAGGCACTCGCGGATGGCGTTCGAGGTGCTGGAGGTGGCGGGGCCCTCGATGGTGCCGACGCTGCTGCACGGCGACCGGCTGGTGGTCCGGTACGGGGCGGTCGTGCGTCCGGGTGACGTGGTGGTGCTGCGGCATCCCTTCCAGCAGGACCTGCTGGTGGTGAAGCGGGCGGTGGAGCGGCGGCCGGGCGGCTGGTGGGTGCTCGGGGACAACCCGTTCAACGAGACCGGCGACAGCACCGACTACGGGACGGTGCCCGAGGAGCTGGTGCTGGCGACGGCGGTGCTGCGCTTCCGGCCGCGCGCGGCGGATCAGAGTTCGCTGAGGGCGCGGGTGTCCTGGGCGCTGTCGGCGCTGCGGCCGCTCTGGCCGGACGCCTCGGCCTCCAGCCGTTTGCGGGCCCGGTAGGCGGCCACGTTGGCGCGGGTGGCGCAGCGGTCGGAGCAGTAGCGCCGGGAGCGGTTGGTGGAGGTGTCCAGGTAGGCGTTGCGGCAGGGGGCGGCCTGGCACAGGCCCAGGCGGTCGGGGCCGTGCTCGGTGAGGTGGAAGGCCAGGCCGAAGGACGCGATGGCCGCGTAGCCGGCGGAGGCGTTCGAGGGGTGGTCGGCGAGGTGGATGTGCCAGTTCGGGCCGCCGTCCTCGCCGATGGTCTCGTGGCCGGAGACCTGGGGGCTGACCGGGAACTCCATGAGCAGGGAGTTCAGCAGGTCGACCGCGAGGACGTGGTCGCCGCCGTCGGCGGCCTCGAAGACGGCGCGCAGCCGGCCGCGGACGTTGCGGAAGCGGGTGACGTCGGCGTCGGTGACGCGGCGGGCGGCCTGGACCCCGGCGCCGAAGAGGCCGCGGACGGCGTCCACCGAGGTCAGCGAATCCTTGTTGCGGGCCGGCTCCTCGGTGTTGACCAGGCGCACGGCATAGTCCGAGTAATGGGCCAGTTCCACTTGTAGTCCTTACGGCTGCGGATTAATGTCTCGCGGTAACGGATGAGACACATTCGAGGGTATTACGGCTGGAGGGTGGACGATGGTGCGGACCACGACCGACTGGCAGGCCTGGCAGGAGAGCTGGGACCGGCAGCAGGAGTGGTACATGCCCGACCGCGAGGAGCGGTTCCGGGTGATGCTGGACATGGTCGAGGCACTGGTGGGCCCCACCCCCCGGGTCCTCGACCTGGCGTGCGGTACGGGAAGTATTACGGACCGCGTCCTCAAGCGGTTCCCGGAAGCCACCAGTACGGGCGTCGACCTCGACCCGGCGCTGTTGACCATCGCCCGGGGCCACTTCGACGGCGACCGGCGCGTCACGTTCGTCACCGCCGACCTCAAGGACCCCGACTGGGCCTCGGCGCTCCCGTCCGACACCTACGACGCCGTCCTCACCGCCACCGCCCTGCACTGGCTGCACAGCCCGCAGCTCGCCGTGCTCTACGGGCAGCTCGCCCCGCTGGTGCGCCCGGGCGGGGTCTTCATGAACGCCGACCACATGCCCGACCCCGCGACCCCGGGGATCAACGCCGCCGAGCGCGCCCACCGGCACGCCGGGATGGACCGGGCCCGCGCGGCCGGCGCACTGGACTGGGCCGACTGGTGGGCGCTCGCGGCGGCCGACCCGGTGCTCGCCGAGCCGACGAGGCGCCGGTTCGAGGTCTACGGCGAGCACGCCGACGGGGACACCCCCGACGACGCCTGGCACGCCCGGACCCTGCGCGAGGCGGGGTTCTCGGAGGCCCGGACGGTCTGGCGCTCCCCCTCCGACGGGCTGGTCCTAGGCCTGAAGTAGCACCCTTGTAGGAAAGTGAGAACTTCGGAACGCGCACCGGAACGCGCGGAGGGGCGGTACGGGAGTCCCGTACCGCCCCTCTCACGCACCGTGTGCGGTTACAGCACCTTGGACAGGAACGCCTTCGTCCGGTCGTGCTGGGGATTGCCCAGCACCTCGCGCGGGTGGCCGGACTCGACCACGACGCCGCCGTCCATGAAGACGAGGTTGTCGCCGACCTCGCGGGCGAAGCCCATCTCGTGGGTCACCACGATCATGGTCATGCCCGACTCGGCCAGGTCCCGCATGACGTCGAGGACGTCGCCGACGAGCTCCGGGTCGAGCGCCGAGGTGGGCTCGTCGAAGAGCATCAGCTTCGGCTCCATGGCCAGCGCGCGGGCGATCGCCACGCGCTGCTGCTGGCCGCCGGAGAGCTGCGAGGGGTAGTTCCCGCCCTTGTCGCCCAGGCCCACGCGGTCGAGCAGCTTGACCGCGCGCTCGCGCGCCACCGCCTTGCTCTCGCCCTTGACCATGACGGGGGCTTCCATGACGTTCTCTATGGCCGTCATGTGCGGGAAGAGGTTGAAGCGCTGGAAGACCATGCCGATCTCGCGGCGCTGGGCCGCGACCTCGCTGTCCTTCAGCTCGTAGAGCTTGTCGCCCTTCTGCCTGTACCCGACCAGCTGGCCGTCCACCGAGAGCCGCCCGGAGTTGATGCGCTCCAGGTGGTTGATGCACCGCAGGAACGTCGACTTGCCGGAGCCGGACGGGCCGACCAGGCAGAAGACCTCACGCGGGGCGACCTCGAGGTCGATGCCCCGAAGGATGTGGGCGGCGCCGTACGACTTGTGGACGCCCTCGGCCTTGACCATCGGCTGAGCGGTCATCGCGCGACCTCCGTACGGCGGAACATGTTCAGGTTGGCCTTCAGGCGCTGGAACGGCGTCGGAGGCAGGTTCCGCGTGGAACCACGGGCGAAGCGGCGCTCGAGATAGTACTGGCCGACGCTGAACACACTGGTCAGGGCCAGGTACCAGAAGGACGCCACGAACAGCATCTCCATGATGGCACCGGCCGTGTTGCCGATGTTCGACGAGGCCCGCAGGAGTTCGGTGTACTGCACCGCCGAGACCAGGGAGGAGGTCTTCAGCATGTTGATGAACTCGTTGCCCGTCGGCGGGATGATCACGCGCATCGCCTGGGGGAGCACGACCCGGCGCATGGTCTTCGTCTGCGGCATGCCGAGCGCGTGGGCGGCCTCGGTCTGGCCCTCGTCGACCGACTGGATGCCGGCCCGGACGATCTCCGCCATGTACGCGCCCTCGTTCAGGCCGAGGCCCAGGAGGGCGACCATGAACGGGGTCATGACGTCGACGGTCTCGTTCTTGTAGATCGGACCGAGGTTGATGTACTGGAAGATCAGCGACAGGTTGAACCACACCAGCAGCTGCACGTACACCGGGGTACCGCGGAAGAACCAGATGTAGAGCCAGGAGACGGCGCCGGTCACCGGGTTCTTGGAGAGCCGCATCACCGCGAAGATGATGCCGAGCACGAGGCCCAGCGCCATGGCGGAGACGCTGATGATCACGGTGTTGCCGAGACCGCTCAGGACCGCCGGGTCGAACAGCTTGTCGCCGACCGTCTTCCAGATGACGTTGCCGTTGGCGAACGCGTAGACGAGCCAGGCGAGCAGCCCGACGACCACGACGCCGCTGACCCAGCGGCCGTAGTGCCGTACGGGGATGGCCTTGATGGCCTCGTACGGGAGGCCCGAGGCACCGGGCCCGGCCGGCGGGTTCTCGGCCGGACCCTTTTCGATCTTGTCAGTCACAATGACTGCCCTTCAGTGGAGCGTGGAGCGCTGGACTTACTGACCTGCGTTGACCGTCGCGGACTTGACGGCACTGTCCTGCACGTTCCACTTCTCCAGCGCCTTGGCGTAGGAGCCGTCCTTGATGATGGCGTCGAGGGCCTGCTTGAGGGCGTCGCGGAGCTGGGTGTTCTCCTTGCTCACACCGATGCCGAAGAGGCCGACGTCGCTCTGCTGGCCGGCGATCTCGAAGTCGTTGCCGCCACCGGAGGTCTTCACCGTGTAGGCGGCGACCGGGTAGTCGTTCAGGTCGGCGACGGCGCCGCCGGCCTTGACGCGGGTCTGCGCCTCGGCGTCGGTGTCGAAGGCCTGGATGGTGAGCTTCTTGTCGCCGCACTTCTCGGCCTGGGCCTTGAAGGTGTCCTCGTAGATCGTGCCGCGCTGGACGGCCACGGTCTTGCCGCAGAGGTCGTCCATCGACTTGATGCCCTCGGGGTTGCCCTTCTTGACGAGGAGCGAGAGGCCGGAGGAGAAGTAGTCGACGAAGTCGATCCCCTTGCCGATCTTCTGGCCCTTGTCGTCCAGACCCTCCTGGCGCTTCTTGTTGTCCGTGATCGAGGACATGATCGCGTCCTCGCGGCCGGTGTAGATCGAGGTGATCAGGCCGTCGAAGGTACCGGCGGTGAACTGCATCTTCACGCCGAGCTGCTTGCCCAGCGCCTCGGCGATGTCGGGGTCGACACCGACGATCTTGCCGCCCTCGACGAATTCCATCGGGGCGTAGGCGGAGTCCGTGCCGATCTTGATGACACCGGCGTCCTGGATCTTCTTCGGCAGGGCCGAGAAGAGCGGGGCGGAGCTGTCCTTCGACGTACCGCCCGAAGGGGTGGACGAGGAACCCTTGTCCGTCTGGTCACCACAGCCGGTGAGGATCAGGGCACCGGCGACCGCGATCGCGCCGACCGCGGCGATCCGGGACCGGGCGGCGGTCGTACGACGGGTGGTGCTTGCGGTCATGAGCTGGTTCCTCCGGGTGGCTGGGGAAAGCATCCGAGAGCGGTCGGGCACGCACCTTCGAGTGTCGCGACCTCGTGTGATTACGGCATCTTGCCATTCGGACTGACGCATTCAGGCAGTTCGTCAGGTCAAAATCGGATAACGGGTGGGTGGGGGTACCCAACAGGACTGCGGAATGGGCGGGTCGCGGCCGCAGGAACCGCTGTGACCTGGCCCTTTTGGCGGACTATTTGCGGTCCGTCTCGCCCATTGGACAGAGTCCTTTGGACCTTTCGCCGAAAACAGGACAAGCGGTCTACAGTCGAGCAGGAATCGACTCGTCTGAGCGAGCGTTCTTCGGGTACAACGGATCCTTACACCCCTCATCCGGGGCTCAGGGCGCGCGTGCGGCGCGCCCGCGCGTACGAACCTCCCCTTCGCGGAGACGGGCCAACCGTCGATGCGGAGTACGGACGCGGTGCCCGCCCACCCCTTAACCAGGTGTGGTCACCCTCAACGATTCAAAGACTTAAGGGGCCAAGAAAGTGGCAGCGGAGATCGTCAATCCTCGCAGCGACAGCGCGACGGACAACAACCCCGACGCGGTGTTCGCGCTGCACCGGGGCGGCAAGATGGCCATCCAGGCCACGGTGCCGGTCCAGAACAAGGACGACCTGTCCCTCGCGTACACGCCGGGCGTGGCGAAGGTCTGCAGCGCGATCGCGGAGCAGCCCGAGCTCGTGAACGAGTACACCTGGAAGTCCAACGTGGTCGCCGTCGTCACCGACGGCACGGCCGTGCTCGGACTCGGTGACATCGGTCCCGAGGCCTCCCTCCCCGTGATGGAGGGCAAGGCCATCCTGTTCAAGCAGTTCGGTGGGGTGGACGCGGTGCCGATCGCGCTCGCCACCAAGGACACGGACGAGATCGTCGAGACGGTCATCCGTCTCGCGCCGTCCTTCGGCGGGGTCAACCTGGAGGACATCTCCGCCCCCCGCTGCTTCGAGATCGAGCGCCGGCTCCAGGAAGCCCTGGACATCCCGATCTTCCACGACGACCAGCACGGCACGGCCATCGTGACGCTGGCCGCCCTGCGCAACGCCGCGAAGCTGACCGGGCGCACGCTCGGCGACCTGCGCGCCGTCATCTCGGGTGCGGGCGCGGCGGGCATCGCCATCGCCAAGATCCTCGTGGACGCGGGCATCGGCGACGTCTGCGTCACCGACCGCAAGGGCGTCGTCTCCGCGGACCGCTCCGACCTGACGGACGTCAAGGCGGAGATCGCGGGCCTGACGAACAAGACCGGCCAGACCGGTTCCCTGGAAGCGGCCCTGAACGGCGCTGACGTGTTCATCGGCGTCTCCGGTGGCACGGTTCCCGAGGAGGCGGTGGCCTCGATGGCGAAGGACGCCTTCGTCTTCGCCATGGCCAACCCGAACCCGGAGGTCCACCCGGACGTCGCGCACAAGTACGCGGCGGTCGTGGCCACGGGCCGTTCGGACTTCCCGAACCAGATCAACAACGTGCTGGCGTTCCCGGGCATCTTCGCGGGCGCCCTGAAGGTCCGCGCCAGCCGGATCACCGAGGGCATGAAGATCGCCGCCGCCGACGCCATCGCCGGCGTCGTGGGTGACGAGCTCGCCGCCGACTACGTGATCCCGTCGCCGTTCGACGCGCGCGTCGCCGAGGCCGTCGCGGCCGCGGTCGCCGCGGCCGCCAAGGCCGACGGCGTGGCCCGCCTGGTCTGACCGGGCAGCCGACGGAAAAATCCGAAAGAGGGGCCCGACCGGGTGAAGATCCGGTCGGGCCCCTCTCTTTCCGGGCATACCCTCCCCGCCCCCGAACCGGGAGGGGATGCTCCGCCTCAGCGCCTCGATGAAGCTGACGCTTCGTCAACGGGATGCGGCCAACGAATGACAGGCACATGACGAGCCGGGCCGCATGGCCTGAATTCTACCGCCACGCGAGGCCTGATCCTGACGTTCCGCTTCGCACCCCCGGCCACCCAAGAGCGCACGCAGCGTGCACGGTTGAGCATGCAACGAACGATTCCGCTCAGCATGTGGCCGGGCCCTGTGAGACGCACGGACACCCCCGCCCGGTTCCCGCCGACGGCGGGCGGACCGCAGGGGCCGCCGTGCGACGAAGGCCTCACCCACAGAGCCCCGCAGGGCTGGTCCGCCGGGCTACCGGGCGGTAGCGTCGCGGCATGTTCGCTGCCTACGCCGCCCGAATCGACCGTGACCAGCCGCTGAGCGGCCTCGTGCTGGGCGAGCGCCCGGCCCCCGAGGCCCGCCCCGGCTGGGTGACCGTGAACGTCAAGGCCGCCTCCCTCAACCACCACGACCTGTGGTCGCTGCGCGGGGTCGGCCTCGGCGAGGACAAACTCCCGATGATCCTCGGCTGTGACGCCGCCGGCGTCGACCAGGACGGCAACGAGGTCGTCCTACACTCCGTGATCGGCCAGAGTGGCCACGGGGTCGGCCCCGACGAGCCGCGGTCGATCCTGACCGAGCGGTACCAGGGCACCTTCGCGGAGCAGGTGACCGTCCCCGCCTGGAACGTCCTGCGCAAGCCCGCCGAGCTGTCGTTCGAGGAGGCCGCCTGCCTGCCGACGGCGTGGCTGACGGCGTACCGGATGCTGTTCACCAACGCGGGCGTCCGGCCCGGCGACTCGGTACTGGTCCAGGGCGCCGGCGGTGGCGTCGCGACCGCCGCGATCGTCCTCGGCAAGGCGGCGGGCCTGCGGGTCTTCGCCACCAGCCGGGACGAGGCCAAGCGCAAGCGGGCGGTGGAGCTGGGCGCGGTGGAGGCGTACGAGCCGGGCGCACGGCTGCCGCAGCGGGTGGACGCGGTGATCGAGACGGTCGGCGCGGCCACCTGGTCGCACTCGGTCAAGTCACTGCGCCCCGGCGGCACGCTGGTCATCTCCGGCGCCACGAGCGGGGACCGTCCCGCGCACGCCGAACTGACCCGGATCTTCTTCCTGGAGCTCAAGGTGGTCGGCTCGACGATGGGCTCGAAGGACGAGCTGGAGGACCTGCTGGCGTTCTGCGCGGCGACCGGGGTGCGACCGGTGATCGACGAGGTCCTGCCGCTGGACCGGGCGCGGGAGGGCTTCGAGAAGCTGGAGGCGGGCGACCTCTTCGGCAAGATCGTCCTCACGGTGTAGGGCAGACGGGGCCGACCCCCTCTTCCGCCCCCCTGGTCCGTCAACGGTGGTTGACAGACGTCTGCCCGTCAACCTACATTGACAGGCATGACGGAAGCGACCGATCTCGCCGAACGTGCCGGTGACCGCGACCCCCGCGTGGGCCTGCGTGCCGTGGCCGCCCTCCGCAGGCTGCTGGAGCAGCTGGAGGCCGTACAGGTACGCAGCGCCCGCGCACAGGGGTGGTCCTGGCAGGAGATCGCGGCCGAGCTGGGCGTCAGCCGGCAGGCCGTACACAAGAAGCACGGGAGGGCCTGATGTTCGAACGCTTCACGCAGGACGCCCGGGACACCGTGACCGGCGCCGTGGCCGCGGCCCGGCGGACGGGGGCCGCCACGGTCACCGAGGAGCACCTGCTGCTCGCCCTGCTGGAGCTGGGCGCGCTCGATCCGCTGGGCGTCGACCGCGCCGCGATGGCCGCGGACCTCGCCACGGCCCGCCGCCGGGGCGGCATGTCCCGGGCGGACGAGGAGGCCCTCGCGGACCTCGGCATCGACCTCACCGCGGTCCTCTCCCGGGTCGAGGAGACCCACGGCGAGGGCGCACTGGCCGCCGCCGCCCCGCGGCGGCGGACCCTGGGCTCCTCGCTCCGCTCGGCGCTGGGCCGGCCGGAGCCGGAGAGCCGCCACGTCCCCTTCGCCCAGGGCGCGAAGAAGACCCTGGAGAAGTCATTGCGCGTCGCGCTGGGCCGGGGCGACCGCCACATCTCCACCCTGCACCTGCTGCTCGCGCTGCTCTCCCGGCCGGGCACGGCCGCCGAGGTCCTGGCGGACCACGGCGTCACGTACGCGGCGGCGGAAACGGGCCTGACGGCTGCCTGACTCGCGACCTATCGCGACGGCCGGAGCGTCTCGGCCAGCCGGTCCGCGGCCGCCGCGAGGTGGGCGCGGGCCTCGGCCAGCCCGGCCGGGGTGATGCCGTGGTCGCGGGCCGCGTCGCGCACGTCGTCCCGGAAGCGGTCCAGCAGCCGGTCCAGGTCACGGGCCGGGTCGCCGGTGGGGGCGAGGTCCTCGGCCCACCGCGAGTCCGCGACCGGGGCCCCGGCGGCGGTTCCGGTGCCGTTTCCGCCTCCGGTGCCGGTACTGGTGCCGGTACTGCTGCCGGTACTGGTGCCGGGGGTGGCCGTACCTCCGCCGAGCCAGCTGCCGGCCAGGCTGCCCAGCATCCCGCCGGACTTCGCGAACTGCTCCTGGAGCTGGCTCGCGATCCGCATGACCTCCTCGCGCGCCCGCTCCTGCGCCTCCTTGGCCTGGCGGCGGGCCTGCTGGGCCTCCTCACGGGCCCGGCGGCTCTCGTCCTTCGCCCGGCGCGCCTGCTCCTTCCACTCCTGCTTGGCCTTGCGCAGCTCCTCCTTGGCCGCCGCCCAGGAGGCGTCCTCCACGGGGGTCGCCGTCGCGGAGGCCGCGGCCCGCATCTCGCGCCGCAGGGCACCCGCCGCACCCCGTACGTCGTCCCGGATCTCGGCGGCCAGCTCGGAGACCGAGTCGCGGATCTCCAGTTCCAGATCTGCGAGCTCCCCGCCGCGGTCGGCCAGTTCGGCCCGGCCCGCCTCGGTGATCGAGTACACCTTGCGCCCGCCTTCGGTGGCGTGCGTGACCAGGCCCTCGGCCTCCAGCTTGGCCAGCCGCGGGTACACCGTGCCCGCGGAGGGCGCGTACAGGCCCTGGAAACGCTCCTCCAGCAGGCGGATCACCTCGTACCCGTGCCGCGGGGCCTCGTCCAGCAGCTTGAGCAGGTAGAGGCGGAGGCGGCCGTGGGCGAAGACGGGCGGCATGTCAGAGCACCTTCTTGTCGAGCACGAGGGGGGCGGTGGGCGGGGTGTCCGCGGCCGGGCGGCGCAGCAGGGCGATGCCGCCGGAGACGGTGGTGGCCCGCAGGGTTCCGGTGCCCGCACCCAGGGTGCCGGTGATCCGCTTGGCGCCGAACTGGCCGGACACGTGCAGGTCGTCGAAGGCGTTGGAGACGCCGCCGCTGGCCGTGTTGGCCTCCACCCGCGCGTCGGCGGGATGCGGAATGCGGATCGCGACCTGCCCCGACACGGAGTTCAGGGAGATGTCCACCGGGCGCGGCGCCGCGGGGTCGAGGGCCAGGTCGACGAGCATGTCGCCGCTGACGGAGTCGGCCCGTACGCTGCCGCCGGCGCCGTCGACGACGGTCAGGCCGCCGGAGACGGAGTGGAAGCCGAGTTCGCCGGTGAGGGACTGGGCCTCGACGCTGCCGGAGACGGTGTTCGCGCTGACCCTGCCGGCCAGGCCGACCAGGGTGACGTCGCCGGAGACCCCGTGGACCTCGGTGCCGCCGCCGAGGCCGGAGACGACCGCGGCGGCGCTGACCGCCGCGAGCTGGGCGTGGGTGGCGGCGGGAACGGTGAGGGTGACGGTGGCCTTGCGCTCCCAGGCCTTGCGGCCCGCGCCGGAGCGGGACCAGGCCTTCCAGGGCTTGCCCTCGAACCACTTCTTGAAGTTCTGGGAACCGTTCCAGGGGAGGTCCTCGTAGGACACGGTGAGGACGCCCGCCTCCTGGACGACGTACAGCGGCGGCCCGTCGACCGCGGCGACCTCCAGCCGGGCCGGCCCCTCGTCGGCCACGACGTTCACCGTGCCGCCGACGATACGGACACGGAGCTCGGTCACCGGCTCGTCGAAGGTGAGCTTCTGCGGTTCGGCGACCGACCACGTCTTCTGCTCTGCCATGGATCCTCCTCAGGCACGCAACATATCGCGTCTTCTTCAGAACACGATATATCGCGGATCCCCGAAGTCAAGCCTCCCGCCCCTGGGCCGCGGGGACGACGTGCCGGCGCGCCGGCCACCCCGACGGGCCGGGCCGAGCCGGGCCGCTGCGCGGGGCTCCTCTCCCTGCCCCGCCCCTTTCTCCGCATGCAGGACTCAGCCCGCCCGGCGCCTCCGGCTCCGCCGACTTGGGGCGCGGGGTCGGGGCCGGCCCCGGCAGCGGTGCCGCGGTGGGCCACGGGGCACGGACGGGCGCACCGCCGGGCTGCACAGTCAGCCCCGCCGGCTCGCGAGGCGGGGGGCCGGGGGCGGCGCCCCCGGCAACGACGGTGCACGCCACGCGGCGGATACCCGCCCGGCTGCGGCGGAGGCGGTACGCGGGTGGACCGGCCGGAGGGCCTGCCGGCGGCGGCCGACAGGCCGGCATCATTGCGGCCCCCGGCACCACCCACCCCTACCGGCGTTCGAGGCGCGGGGTTCCGGGGCCGGCGCCCCAGGCGGCGGGGGCGGGCGCGGCGCCGTCGGTGGCATCCGGTCCCGTCGGCCGGGGAGGCGGGGGCTGTCCCCGCGCCCCAGGCGTCGCGGGCGGGCGCAGCGCCGCGGGCGGTATCCGGCCCCGTCGGCCGGGGAGGCGGGGCCAAGGGCTGTCCCGCGCCCCAGGCGTCGCGGGCGGACGCAACGCCGCCGACGGCATCCGGCCCCGCCAGGCGGGGAGGCGGGGCCAAGGGCTGTCCCCGCGCTCCAGGCGGCGGGGGGGCGGGCGGGCGCAGCGCCGCCGACGGCATCCGGTCCCCCGCCGCGCGGGAGGCGGGGCCACGGGCTGTCCCGGGATCCCCGGCGGCGCCGGCTACGGCACCTCGCGGCAACGTCGGGACCGCCCGGATACGCCCGGTACGAGGACGACCCTCCGCCTTGCGGTGCACCGCATCCGACGCCGCGCGCCGACCCGCCGCGGATCACGGGACGGCCCTCAGGCGGCCAGCAGAGGGCTTTCGTGGTGGCGGAGCCACGCCCGGTACGGCGGCGTGCGGAGCGCGGCCTCGCGGTACGCCGCCCGGAGGTCCTCGAAGATCTCGGCATGCGCGCCCGGCCGGCTGGCCATCAGCAGCCGGACGGCGAGGGGGTCCCCGGACAGCGGCCGGATCGCCATGTCGTCGCGCGGCCCCGACGTCGGCTGGCAGGGGGCCACCGCCTCGCCGGAGACGATCAGCGAGGTCGCGGTGTGGTAGTCGGCGTGCAGGACGGGCGGGTCCACCCCGGCGCCGGCGAACACCCGCCGCAGGCCGTCCCATTCACCGTCCACGGAGGGGTCGACCGTCCACCGGTCGGCCGCCAGGTCCTGTAACCGGACCACCGGCCGCCGCGCCGCGGGATGGTCCCGGGACATCGACACGAACTGCGGCTCCCGTTCCATCAGGACCCGCAGTTCCAGCCCCGCCGGCACCCGCAGCGGGCTGCCCTCGACCTCGTGGACGAAGGCCACGTCCAGCTGCCCCGAGGCCACCATCCGCAGGAGGGCGTTGGCCGACACGTCCACCACCAGCGAGGTTTCCGTGTCGGGCAGCCTGCGGTGGATCCGGCGCAGCCATCCCGGCAGGGCCCGGCTGGCGGTGGAGCCGATGTTCAGTCGCGGCCCGCGGGCCAGCGCCCTGGCCTCGGCGACGAGCGCGGCCATCTGGTCGAGGAGCGGGCGGGCCCGGCCGAGGACGGTCCGGCCGAAGGGGGTGGGCCGGCAGCCGGTGCGCTCGCGCAGGAACAGCTCGCCGTCCAGGGCGCGTTCGATGCGGCGCAGCTGCGTCGTGAGGGAGGGCTGGCTCACGCCGAGCTGCCGCGCGGCTTTGTGCAGACTGCCGGCGTCGGCAATGGCGCACAGTGCGCGCAGGTGCCTCACCTCAAGCTCCATGTCCCGAGGGTAGGCCGCCGTCAGTGGACCGCACCAGCCACTGATACCCCCTCTAATCCCGCCATTCTCATGGAAGTTGACCTTCCGAAATCTCCCCGATAGGGCGGCGTTATCGATGGCTGACATCATCCGCCGACCGCTCCGGCTCCCGCAGACTCCGGTACCGAACGACCCACCCCCCGCACCGGACGAGTAGGAGCTCCCCCACATGCGCCACTCCCGTATGTCCCGCAAGGCCGTTCTGGCCACCACCGTCGGCCTCGGCTTCGTGGCCGCCCTCGGCGTCGTCCCCACCGCCAGCGCGGCCCCCGCCCCCGCCCCCGCCGGCAATGCCGCGAGCTTCGCGGCGTACGAGCGTTCGCAGGAGAACCAGGACGCGAACCGCGCCTTCTTCGAGGCCGTGCAGCGCTCGGTCGCCGAGCAGCGTGCCGCGAACCCGGGTGTCCTCGCGGTGACCGTCACGTACAACACGCGCAACGCGCCCAGCTTCCGCAGCCAGATATCCCGCTCGGCGCAGATATGGAACAGCTCGGTCTCGAACGTGAAGCTCCAGGAGGTGTCCTCGGGCGGGAACTTCTCGTACTACGAGGGCAACGACTCGCGCGGTTCGTACGCGAGCACGGACGGCCACGGCCGGGGCTACATCTTCCTGGACTACCAGCAGAACCAGCAGTACGACTCCACCCGCGTGACCGCGCACGAGACCGGTCACGTGCTGGGCCTGCCGGACCACTACTCGGGGCCGTGCTCCGAGCTGATGTCGGGCGGCGGCCCGGGCACCTCGTGCACGAACCCGTACCCGAACAGCACGGAGCGCTCGCGCGTGAACCAGCTCTGGCGCAACGGGCTGGCCGCGTCGGGTCTGGGGACGAAGGGCTAGCGGTTTCGGCCAGCCGTCGGAGCTAGGGGAGTTTTCCCACCTCGGGTACGTATTCCGCGCAGTCCGGGTTCCGGCAGGGACCCGGTACCCACTCCGGAATGAAGATCCCCAGCGCCTTGCGCCGCCGGATGACGGTCTCGACGGGGCGCCCGCAGACCGGGCACGCGAGCTGTTCGTGCGCGGTCTGCGGGGCCACGGCCTCATGCGGGTGCGGGTGGCGCCGGTCCTGCTGTCGGTGCTGTTCGCCGGCCATACCTCCACGGTAGGCCGGTTCCGGCCGTTCGGCCGGTTTCAGCGCTTGACGGCGTACGGGCCGCCCGTCCGGCCGCCGCCGGGGAGGCGCACGCCGGCCGGCTCCGGGGGGCGCACCCCGAAGCCGGCGCGGGACCTCGGCATGCCGTGCCGGCCAGAGCGCCGCGCACGCACTGGCCGAGCAGCCGTGATCACCGTCACGAGGCCGCGAGCCCCTGCGGCTTGCGCCACATGGGCCACATCAGCGGCCCCTCCGGCAGCTGCACCGCCTCACCCGTGAACTGCCAGCCGAGCCGCTCGTACAGACCCTTGCTGCGCTCGCTGCTCGCCTCCAGGTACGCGGGGACGCCCTCGCGGTCGCAGCGCTCCAGCACCGGCCGCATCAGCTCGGTCCCCAGCCCCTCGCCCTGCCTCCCCGGCGCGACCGCGATCATCAGCAGGTACTCGTGCTCCTCGGAGGTCGGGTGCACCGCGCCCGTCAGCCGGCCCACCAGCTCGCACCGCTCGTTGTCCGGGTCGGCGACTGCCCGCATCTTCGCCGGGACGTCGTCCTCGGCGGCTTCCCCCTCCGGGTCCCCCGCCGGCACCCGGAGCCACAGGGCGGCGGCCGAACCGTCCACCGCGTAGTCGAGCCGCCCCTCGGCCAGTGCCACGTCCACGAAGACGCCCAGGAACCGGCCGTGCACCGCGGCCCGGTGCTCCGGGTCCGGGAAGACCCAGCTGCTCACCGGGTCGGCGCGGAAGGCCTCGTCGAGCAGGCGTGCCACCGCGTCCCGGTCCGACTGATCCGCCTGACGTATCTCCAGCGCCACTGGTCACACCCTTCGCTCGCGTTTCAACTACCGCGAGCGATCCTAGAGTTGGCCCCGAACAGCGGAAAGCCCCGTTCCGGCACCATGCGGTGCCGGAACGGGGCTTGCGCACGGACGTTTCCGCGCTACGGGCTCACCGGGTGCGCCGCGTGACGAACTCCGCCAGTGCCAGCAGCCCGCCCGCGGCCCCGAGGTCCGGTACGGCCCGGGACAGCAGCTGCACCGCCCGGCCCATCCGGTCCGCGGCGTGGGCCTGCGCCCAGTCGCGCCCGCCGGCCCGGTCCACGGCCGCGGCGGCCTTGCGTACGTCGTCCTCCGTCATCGGCCCCGCGTACAGGGCCGCCAGCTCCTCGCCGGCCGCGGTGCCCGAGGTGAGGGCGGCCACCACCGGCAGGGACTTCTTGCGGGCGATCAGGTCGGCCCCGGCGGGTTTGCCGGTGTGGCCCGGATCCCCCCAGATCCCGATCAGGTCGTCGATCAGCTGGAAGGCCAGACCCGCCTCCCGGCCGAAGGCGTCCATGCTGTCGACCTCGTCCGGTCCGGCGCCGGCGTACAGCGCCCCGAGCGCGCAGGCGCAGCCCAGCAGGGCCCCGGTCTTGGCCGTCGCCATGGTCAGGCACTCGTCGAGCGAGACGTGCGGCCGCCGCTCGAACGCGCAGTCGGCCTGCTGGCCGGCGCACAGCTCGATGATGCAGGCCGCGAGCCGCCCCGAGGCCGGAGCGGAGGCGGGATGCGGGTCCTCCGCGAGCAGCCGCAGCGCGAGTGCCATCATGGCGTCGCCGGTGATGATCGCGTCCGGTGTCCCGAACACGGTCCAGGCGGTGGGCCTGCCCCGGCGCTTGGTGTCCTTGTCGATGACGTCGTCGTGCAGCAGGGTGAAGTTGTGCGCCAGCTCCACGGCCGCCGCCGCCCGTACGGCGCTCTCGTCCGCCGTGCCGTCCCCCTCGCCGGCCCGGCCGCCCCGCAGGGCCCGGGCCGCGGCCAGCACGAGCGCGGGCCGGATGGCCTTGCCCGCGCTGCCCGTGGCCGGTGTGCCGTCCGCCCGCTCCCAGCCGAAGTGGTACATCGCCACGCGCCGCATGCCGCCCGGCAGGCTCTCGACCGCGCGGCGCAGTTCCGGGTTGACCGTTTCCCTCGTCCGCTCCAGCAGGGCCGCGGCCTCCTGCCCCTCGCCGGTCGTGATCGCCTCAGTGGTGCCCATGGCGTGTCCCCCCGATCCCCGAAATCCCGATCCCCGGTGGTGCCCGGCCGGCCGCTCAGCGCCAGCGGGCGATCTCGACGTTCTCCAGGACGCCGAGCGCGTCCGGCACCAGTACCGCGGCGGAGAAGTAGGCGGTGACCAGGTACGAGATGATCGACTGCTCGCTGATCCCCATGAAGCGCACCGACATGCTCGGCTCGATCTCGTCCGGGATGCCGGGCTGGTGGAGGCCGATGACTCCGGAGTCGGCCTCGCCGGTGCGCATGCAGAGGATGGACGTCGTCCGCGCGTCGCTGATCGGGATCTTGTTGCACGGGAAGATCGGCACCCCGCGCCAGGACGCCACCCGGGTGCCGGCGACGTCGACCGTCTCCGGGTACAGGCCGCGCTTGTTGCACTCGCGGCCGAAGGCGGCGATCGCCTTGGGGTGGGCGAGGAACAGGTCGGAGCCGCGGCGCATGCTGAGCAGCTGGTCCATGTCGTCGGGGCTGGGGCCGCCGTCGTGCGGCTGGATGCGCTGGTCGTAGTCGGCGTTGTGCAGCAGGCCGAAGTCGCGGTTGTTGAGCATCTCGTGCTCCTGGCGCTCGCGCAGCGCCTCGACCGTGAGCCGCAACTGCTGCTCGGTCTGGTTCATCGGCTGGTTGTAGAGGTCGGCGACGCGGGTGTGCACCCGCAGGACCGTTTGTGCAATCGAGAGCTCGTACTCGCGTGGCCTGGCCTCGTAGTCCACGAAGGTGCCGGGGAGGACGGCCTCGCCGCGGTGGCCGGCGGAGAGGTCGATCGCGGCCTCGCCGTACGCGTTGGTGCGCTGCGCGGGCAGCGACCGCTGGGCCTGTACGTGCTCGCGCAGCGAGTCGACCCGGTCGGCGAGCAGCCGGAAGTCCTGGCGGGACAGGACGAGCGCGGTGCCCGAGGTGGCGGCGCGGGCGGTGTACTCCCAGATCGCCTCCTCGTCGACGAGGGAGTCCTCGCCGAAGTAGGCGCCGTCGGCGACGGTCCGCAGCACGGCGTCCTCGCCGTAGGGGCCGGGGCCGATCTGGTCGATGCGGCCGTGGGCGAGCAGGAACACGCTGTCGGAGGCGCTGCCGAAGGAGGTGAGTTCCTGTCCGGCCTCGAAGTCGACCTGCCGGCACCGCTGGGCGAGCTCGGAGAGCACGTCCAGGTCCTCGTAGGTGCGCAGGAGCGGGAGTTCGCCGAGTTCGGCGGGGATGACCTGGACCTGGGTCCCGGTCTTGACGAACTCCACGCGCCCGTCGCCGACCGTGTAACTCAGTCGCCGGTTCACCCGGTACGTGCCGCCCTGGACGGAGACCCACGGGAGCATCTTCAGGAGCCACCGGTCGGTGATCTCCTGCATCTGCGGCGCGGACTTGGTCGTGGTTGCCAAGTTCCGGGCGGCCGCGGTCGCAAGGCTCCGCTGTGGTGTCTGGACCTCGGGTTCGGAACCTGCCTGGACCGACATGTGCATCCCTTTCGATCACTCCATGGATCTGCGGGATGCAGCCTTCCAGTACGGAACGTGGTGAGACCATTACACAAAAGGGTGGGACTACTCCGTCCGGGGGGTGGGCACCCTTTGGGGTCCCCCTCCTCCCTCCACCCGCCCCGGGCACCCCGGCGTACCTGTGAGTGACTGCCGTGACGGGTGGGCCGTTCGGGCCGAGTGTCCGGATCGGCTCGCTCACTGTACGAATGCACTAGCCCGGAAGAACTGCCTCCATTACACCGGAGAGCAACGAGGTGGACACGAAAGGTGACCATCGCGCATCCGGAGGGGAGGCGGCCCATGTCCGCACCCATGTCCGCGGACCGGTTCATCGGAGCACTGCGCAACGAGGGCCTGACCGTCGTCGAGGTCGGCGCCTGGCGCACCCACAACCGCAACCACAAGGGCCCGTGGGGCCCCGTGAACGGGGTGATGATCCACCACACCGTCACGCACGGCACCGCGTTCACCGTCTCGCTCTGCCGCGACGGCGACGCGGCCCTGCCCGGCCCGCTCTGCCACGGCGTGATCACCAAGGACGGCCGCGTCCACCTGGTCGGCTACGGCCGGGCCAACCACGCGGGGCTGGGCGACTCCGACGTCCTGGCGGCAGTGATCGCCGAGAAGCGGCTGCCCCCCGACCGCCACGCCGACACCGACGGCAACCGCCACTTCTACGGCTTCGAGTGCGAGAACCTCGGCGACGGCGACGACCCCTGGCCGGAGGTCCAGCTCGACGCCATGGCCCGCGCGGCGGCGGCCCTGTGTCGCGTGCACGGCTGGACCGAGCGCTCGGTGATCGGCCACCTCGAATGGCAGCCCGGCAAGATCGACCCGAAGGGCTTCACGATGGCCGCGTTCCGCGCCCGGGTCGGCGAACGCCTCTAGTGACGGAATCGGGTTGACACCCCGATGACCGAACCGTTTCCCTGACCCGATGGCTGATCTTCGCATCGAACGGGTGGCCGGCGAAGCCTCCCTCCAGGACTGGCGGCACGTCCACAACGTGATCATCCCCCCGGACGCCCTCACCCTCGACGAGGTCCGCGAGCGCGCCGGGCGCCACCTCCTGGACGTCGCCTACCTCGGCGACGAGCTCGTCGGCTGCATGACCGTGCGCCGGCCCACGGCCGACGCCCCGTCGGTGGCCACCGTGATCGCCCGGATCCTGCCCGCGCACCGCGGGCAGGGCTTCGGCACCGCCCTCTACGCCCACGGCCTCGCCGCGGCGCACGCGCTCGTCCCCGCCCCCGACACGATCGAGACGATCGTCCTGGGCTCCAACGAGGACGGCCTGCGCTTCGCCCGCGCCCACGGCTTCGAGGAGTCCGAGCGCTACGTCCTCCCGGGCGCGACGGTCCCGTACGTCCACCTGCGGCGGCACTCCGCCGCCCCGAACACCTGAGCACCCACAATGGACGGGTGAACCGTCCCGCGAACCCCGAGGAGCCCCTGCGGCCGCGCCCGCCCTCACCGCTGTCCGAGGTGCGCGACGAGCGGTTCGAGCGGTACGGGGTGCGGCTGCTGCTGAAGCGGGACGACCTCGTGCACCCCGAGCTGCCCGGCAACAAGTGGCGCAAGCTCGCACCGAATCTGCGGGCCGCCCTCGCCGGGGGCTTCCCCGGGGTGGTGACCTTCGGCGGGGCGTACTCGAACCACCTGCGGGCCACCGCGGCGGCCGGGCGGCTGCTGGGGATGGAGTCCGTCGGGATCGTCCGGGGCGACGAGCTCGCCGGCCGGCCCCTCAACGACTCCCTGGCCCGCTGCGCGGCGGACGGGATGCGGCTGCACTTCGTCACGCGCTCGGAGTACCGCCGCAAGGCCGAACCCGAGGTGCTGGCCCGGCTGCTCGCGCAGGCCGGCGCGGCCTCCTCGTACGTGGTCCCGGAGGGCGGCAGCAACGCCCTCGCCCTGCAGGGGTGTGCGGAGCTCGGGCGCGAACTGCGGGGCGCTTGCGACGTCGTCGCGGTGGCCTGCGGCACGGGCGGCACCCTGGCCGGACTGGCGGCCGGACTGGCTTTGGGCCAGCGGGCTCTGGGCGTGCCCGTCCTGGCGGGCGGGTTCCTGGAGGCGGAGATACGTTCCCTCCAGCAGGCGGCCTTCGGCGGCCCGGCCGGGGAGTGGAGTCTGGCGGAGGGCTTCCACCACGGCGGCTACGCACGCGTCCCCGCCCTGCTCGACGCGTTCGCCGCCGACTTCGAGGAGCGGCACGGGTTCCCGGTCGAGCGGATCTACGTGGCCAAGCTGCTCTGGGCCCTGGCCGCACTCGCGGAGTCGGGGGCCTTCCCCGCCGGCACCACCCTGACCGCCGTCATCACGGGCCGCCCGTGACCGGTGCGGCGCGTGTGGCGTGCCAGTACCAGCGGGTGGCCGCCAGCAGGGCCGGCCCGTAGCCCGCGAACGCCGTGCAGCCGCTCCACGCCACCGCCAAGGTGTCGCCCCGGGAGGGGAGGTCCCCCGGCCGCACCGGCAGCGCGCCCAGCTGGGCCGGCACCAGGTACGCCAGCCCCAGCAGGCCGTACGGCACGAGCGTGCCCACCCCGATCAGTGCCGGAGCCGGCGGCAGCCACCTCGGCAGGCGCAGCCCCCACGGCCGGATCAGGCAGAAGAACAGCAGGATCCCGGCCAGGGCCGGCAGGGCCGTCGGGTCCAGGCCCCACCGCTCCAAAGCGAGCCACGGGCCCGCCGTCCCCGTCCCCCGGGCGGGGGATCAGGCCGCTTCCTCGCGGTAGGCCGCGGCCTCCTCCAGATCCAGCCTGCGCAGCAGGCCGCGCAGCATCTCGTCGTCGATCCGGCGGTGGTCGCGCAGGTTCACGAACACCTCGCGCTCCGCCGCGATCATCTCCCGGGCGAGGCGCCGGTAGACGTCGTCCGCCGATTCCCCGGTGACCGGGTTGACCTCCCCCAGGCGCTCCCACACCGCGTTGCGCCGGCGTTCCATCACCGTGCGCAGCCGCTCCGCCAGCGGCGGCGGCAGCGCGTTCTCCGGCTCGGCCAGCAGCTCGGCCAGGCGGTCCTCCGCCGACCGCGAGGCCTCGCTCTGCGCCTGCGCCTCCGCGAGGGTCTCCGCCTGCAGGTCCCGCGGTGGCAGCCGCAGCAGCCGGATCAGCGGTGGCAGTGTCAGGCCCTGCACCACCAGCGTGCCGATGACCGTCGTGAAGGTCAGGAAGAGGATCAGGTTCCGGTGCGGCACGCTGACCGGCACCGAGAAGGCGATCGCCAGCGAGACCACCCCGCGCATCCCCGCCCAGCCGACGATCACCGGCGCCTTCCAGTTGGTGTCCGGCTCCCGCGTCCGGATCCGCTCCGACAGCCGGGGCACGAACGTGGCCGGGAACACCCAGACGAAGCGGGCCACCACCACGGCCAGGAACACCGCCAGCGCGTACCAGGCCGCGTGCCAGCCCTCGTACTCGGCGACCCCCTTCAGAACCACCGGCAGCTGGAGGCCGATCAGTGCGAAGACCACCGACTCCAGGATGAAGGCGACCATCTTCCACACCGCCTCCTCCTGGAGCCGGGTCGCGAAGTCCACCTGCCAGTTGCGGTGCCCGAGGTACAGCGCCACGACGACCACCGCGAGCACGCCCGAGGCGTGCACCCGCTCGGCCGCCGCGTACGCCACGAACGGGATCAGCAGCGAGAGCGTGTTCTGCAGCAGCGGCTCCCGCAGCCGCTTGCGCAGGTGGTGGATCGGAACCATCAGCACCAGGCCCACGCCCACGCCGCCCACCGAGGCCAGCAGGAACTCCGCGATCCCGCCCGCCCAGCCGGCGCTCACCCCGACGGCCGCGGCCAGGGCCACCTTGTACGCGGTGATCGCCGTGGCGTCGTTCACGAGGGACTCGCCCTGCAGGATGGTGGTGATCCGGTTCGGCAGCCCCAGCTTGCGGGCGATCGCCGTCGCGGCCACCGCGTCGGGGGGCGCGATCACCGCGCCGAGCACCAGCGCCACCGGCAGCGACAGCCCGGGCACCACCAGGTACGCCGCGTACCCCACGGCGACCGTCGCGAAGAGCACGTACCCGACCGACAGCAGGCCCACGGGCCGGATGTTCGCCCGCAGGTCCAGGTACGAACTGTCCACCGCAGCCGTGTACAGCAGCGGCGGGAGCAACAGGGGCAGCACGATGTGCGGGTCGAGGGCGTACGAGGGCACGCCGGGGACGTACGAGGCCATCAGACCGGCGGCGACCAGCAGCAGGGGCGCGGGCACCCGCGTCCGGCGGGCGGCCCCCGCTACGGCCGCGCTGCCCGCCACCAGCGCCACCAGCGGCAATACCTCCATCGAAGATCCACCCTCGCTCGTCGTAACTGATCGGCATTCGTCCTGCGGCGCCCGCACGTCAGTACGCTGGCAATCATGAGCGAGTGCACCCACGTTCCTGAACTGCCGCGCCCCGAGCCCGTCCCGTCCGCCCTGACCTGTCCCGAATGTCTGGCACTGGGGAGCCATCCGGTGCAGTTGCGGATGTGCCTGGGGTGCGGGTACGTGGCGTGCTGCGACTCCTCCCCCCACCGGCACGCCTCCGCGCACTACCAGAGCACCGGCCATCCGGTCATGCGAAGCTTCGAGCCGGGCGAGACGTGGCGGTGGTGTTTTGTCGACGGTTCGATCGTCTGAGGCGGGGTAGGTCAACCCTCCGCCGGTTCCCCTGATTTGGGCCCGCAGACCCCTAGCCACTGTGCGTACCCGTGGGCTTACCATCAGTCACCGGCCGCGGGCAGGGGTGTCTGAAACGGGCGCGATGAGGGGTGCCGCGACACGATCGCCCGGATCGCGATAGCGTCACCGGCGAACAGAGCTCGTACCACCTTGGAGGTGAGGGTGTCCCAGATCGCAGGCGAGCCCGGGACCCAGGACTTCGTGGAAGTCCGGCTGCCCGCTGCGGGTGCCTACCTGTCGGTGCTGCGAACGGCCACGGCCGGCCTCGCGGCACGTTTGGACTTCACCCTCGACGAGATCGAGGACCTCCGCATCGCGGTGGACGAGGCCTGCGCGATCCTGCTTCAACAGGCCGTGCCGGGCTCCGTCCTCAGCTGCGTGTTCCGGTTGGTCGACGACTCGCTGGAGGTGACGGTCTCCGCACCGACCACGGACGGGCGCGCACCCGAGCGCGACACGTTCGCCTGGACCGTCCTGTCGGCGCTGGCCGGCAAGGTCGAGTCCACGGTCGAGGACGACCGGACGGTGAGCATCAGCCTCTACAAACAGCGCGGCGCGGGTCCAGGCCCGGCGTGAACAGCGGGGAGATCCCGGTGCGGGGCGGGGATCGGCCCCGGGTACGGCACGAGGTCGACGGCGGCATCCCGGAGCAGCAGCACGCCCGGCCGCACCCGGCTGACGCGGATGCGGAAGACGGCTTTTTGGACTCGGCGGAGCGACGGGCGGGCCCTATGAGCGAGAACCAGCACGAAGAACCACAATCCTCACAGCCACCCGGGGCCGCTGCCACGGCCCCGGACGCGGAACCGGCGGCGGCACCCGTGCTGCCGGTGCCCGCGGTGCTGCCCGATCCGCGCGACCGCAGCGGCGCGCGGGCCCTGTTCATCGAGTTGCGGGCGCTGCCCGACGGCTCGGCGGAGAAGGCGGAGCTGCGCAACCGGCTCGTACGGATGCACCTGCCCCTGGTCGAGCACCTCGCCCGGCGGTTCCGCAACCGCGGTGAGCCGCTGGACGACCTGACCCAGGTCGCCACCATCGGCCTGATCAAGTCGGTGGACCGGTTCGACCCGGACCGCGGGGTCGAGTTCTCCACCTACGCGACGCCGACGGTGGTCGGCGAGATCAAGCGGCACTTCCGCGACAAGGGCTGGGCCGTGCGCGTGCCCCGGCGCCTTCAGGAGCTGCGGCTCTCGCTGACCACCGCCACGGCGGAGCTGTCCCAGCAGCACGGCCGCTCCCCCACCGTGCACGAGCTCGCGGAGCGGCTCGGGATCTCCGAGGAGGAGGTGCTGGAGGGGCTGGAATCGGCCAATGCCTACAGCACGCTCTCCCTGGACGTGCCCGACACCGACGACGAATCGCCGGCGGTGGCGGACACCCTGGGCGCGGAGGACGAGGCGCTGGAGGGCGTCGAGTACCGCGAGTCGCTCAAGCCGCTCCTGGAGGGACTGCCCCCGCGGGAGAAGCGGATCCTGCTGCTGCGGTTCTTCGGCAACATGACCCAGTCGCAGATCGCGCAGGAGGTCGGCATCTCCCAGATGCACGTCTCGCGCCTGCTGGCCCGCACCCTGGCCCAGCTGCGCGAGAAGCTCCTCGTGGAGGAGTAGACGGGGAGTGGGCCGGGACGGTACGGGCCGTCGGGGCTATCGGGTCTGCTCGCCGGGCCCGATTCCCAGCGCCACGGTCGCCGTCGAGTTCACCAGCAGGGCCACGACGGCCACCGCGGCCACGGCCAGCGCCACGGCGGCGGCGATCATCGCCCCACCCGTGGAGTACAGGGTCCACGCCACCGGCAGCGCCATCAGCTGGGTGATCAGCGCGGGCCCGCGGCTCCAGCGGCGGCCCAGCCGCAGCCCGCGCGCCGCGATCAGCGGCAGGGCGGCGAGCGCGAGCAGGGTGACCCCGCCGGTCTCGGCCTGCTGCGGGGAATCGGGGTCGCCTGCGATGCCCACGAACAGCATGTAGACGCCGAGACCGGCCAGCGCGAGGCCCTCCAGGGCGGTCAGCGCGGCGGCGGCGGTGAGCCGCCGGGGCAGCGGGGCGGTCGGCCGGGCGGGGGCGGGGGTGGGCTTCGTACTCACCCCAGCAGGGTAGCCGCGCCCCCGCGGAGCCGGAGGGGACGGGCAGTATGGGCGGCATCCGAACGGGTCGGTAGGCTGGCGTTCATGCGTGCACTTCTCGTGGCCAATCCAGCAGCAACGACCACCAGTGCGCGCACGCGCGACGTCCTGACCCACGCCCTGGCCAGCGAAATGAAGCTGGAGGCGGTGACCACCGAGTACCGCGGACACGCCCGGGACCTGGGCCGCCGGGCGGCCGAACAGGGAATGGACCTCGTCGTGGCGCTCGGCGGCGACGGCACCGTCAACGAAGTGGTCAACGGGCTCCTCCACGACGGGCCGGATCCGGAGCACCTGCCCCGGCTGGCGGTGGTCCCCGGGGGGTCGACCAATGTGTTCGCCCGCGCGCTCGGACTCCCCAACGACGCCGTCGAGGCGACCGGCGCCCTGCTGGACGCGCTGCGGGAGCAGCGCGAGCGGACGGTGGGCCTGGGCCTGGCGGCCGGCACCCCGGGCACGGAGGACGAGTCGGCTCCGGCGCGCTGGTTCACGTTCTGCGCGGGGTTCGGTTTCGACGCGGGCGTCGTGGGCCGGGTGGAACAGCAGCGCGAGCGCGGCAAGCGTTCGACGCACGCCCTGTACGTACGGCAGCTGGTGCGCACGTTCTGGGAGGAGCCGAACCGGCGCCACGGCACGGTGACCCTGGAGCGCCCCGGCGCGGATCCCGTGACGGATCTGGTGCTGTCGATAGTCTGCAACACCTCGCCGTGGACGTATCTGGGCAATCGTCCGCTTTACGCCTCCCCGGAGGCGTCCTTCGATACCGCACTTGACGTATTGGCACTCAATCGTTTGTCAACTCCGGCGGTCGCTCGCTACGCGACACAGCTCCTGACCTCGACTCCTGAGCGCGGTCCGCACGGCAAGCATGCGGTGTCTCTGCACGATCTGACCGACTTCACCTTGCATTCGAAGGTTCCGCTTCCGTTCCAGATGGACGGAGACCACCTCGGTCTGCGCACCAGCGTTCGGTTCACAGGCGTACGCCGTGCACTGCGTGTGATTGTGTGAGTGGAAGGGCCCAAAGTCCTTTCACTCGAACGTTTACACGCCGGTCCACCCTCACGATGTAGGGCTGTGACCTAGTAGACACCGACGAATCAAAAAAAACTTTCCGGAAGGGGTTGTATCCCCGTCCGAGGTTTGCGAATCTCTTCATGGCGATCGGGACAGCCCGCAGGACCCGGCACCCACACAGGCCGCCAGAACCCCTCCACGAGTCCCTGACTGAACCTTCCAGGAAACTGGGTGGTCGCCCTTCCCTCACGGGGGGATTCGTGAAAGCGTTCACATTCACAAGCAACCTGCCCGCAATACAAGGAGATGGAGCAGCCATGGACTGGCGTCACAACGCCGTTTGCCGCGAGGAAGACCCGGAACTCTTCTTCCCCATCGGCAACACCGGTCCTGCGCTGCTGCAGATCGAGGAAGCCAAGGCCGTCTGCCGCCGCTGCCCCGTCATGGAGCAGTGCCTGCAGTGGGCGCTCGAGTCCGGTCAGGACTCCGGCGTCTGGGGCGGTCTCAGCGAGGACGAGCGCCGCGCCATGAAGCGCCGCGCCGCTCGCAATCGGGCGCGCAACGCGACCGCCTGACATCGACTTTCGAGCCTCGAGCCGCAGCGCGTAGCAACACCAGACAAGCGCTCAGCAACGTGCTCTTGAGCCCCGGACCGAGAACCTTCGGTCCGGGGCTCAGTGCTGTCCGGGGTGCACCCGGGATCGGGGTCCGCGTCCGGGCCCGAGTCCGGGTCCGGGCCCGGATCCACTCCGTCACACTGCGTGACTACTTCTGCGGGCTGGCCGGGATGTCGAGGACGACCTTGGTGCCGCGCGGCTCGGCCCGGAGCATGTCGAACGTGCCGCCGAGCTCCCCCTCGACCAGGGTCCGGACGATCTGGAGGCCGAGGTTCCCGGCCCGCTGCGGGTCGAAGCCCTCGGGCAGGCCGGAGCCGTCGTCGAGCACCGTGATCAGCAACCGGCCGTCCGCGCGGCCGGAGCCGGTGCGGAGCGCGGACACCTCGACCCGGCCGCCCTCCCCCTGGGTGAAGGCGTGCTCCAGGGCGTTCTGGAGGATCTCCGTCAGCACCATCGACAGCGGAGTGGCGACCTCCGCGTCCAGGATCCCGAACCGGCCGGTACGCCGGCACTCCACCTTGCCGGGCGAGATCTCCGCGACCATCGCGATCACCCGGTCGGCGATCTCGTCGAACTCGACGCGCTCGTCGAGGTTCTGAGAGAGCGTCTCGTGCACGATCGCGATCGAACCGACGCGGCGCACGGCCTCGTTGAGGGCTTCGCGGCCGCCCTCCGAATCCATCCGGCGGGCCTGCAACCGCAGCAGTGCGGCCACGGTCTGGAGGTTGTTCTTCACCCGGTGGTGGATCTCCCGGATGGTCGCGTCCTTGGTAATCAATTCGCGTTCGCGACGGCGCAGTTCCGTGACGTCCCGGCACAGGACGAGGGAGCCGATCCGGGTGCCCTTGGGCTTGAGCGGGATCGCGCGCAGCTGGATGACCCCGCCGTTCCCCTCGACCTCGGTCTCGCGCGGGGCCCAGCCGCTGGCGAGCTTGACGATCGCCTCGTCCACCGGGCCCCGCGTGGGGGCGAGTTCGGCGGTGGTGGTGCCCAGGTGCTGGCCGACGAGGTCGGCGGCGAGGCCGAGCCGGTGGTAGGCGGAGAGGGCGTTCGGGGACGCGTATGTGACCACGCCGTCGGCGTCGAGCCGCATCAGGCCGTCCCCGGCGCGCGGGGAGGCGTCCATGTCGACCTGCTGGCCGGGGAAGGGGAAGGAGCCGGCCGCGATCATCTGGGCCAGGTCGGAGGCGGACTGGAGGTAGGTGAGCTCCAGCCGGCTGGGTGTACGCACAGTGAGCAGATTGGTGTTGCGCGCGATCACGCCCAGCACCCGGCCCTCGCGGCGCACCGGGATGGACTCGACCCGGACGGGCACCTCCTCGCGCCACTCCGGGTCGCCCTCGCGCACGATCCGGCCCTCGTCGAGCGCGGCGTCCAGCAGCGGGCGCCGTCCGCGCGGCACGAGGTGGCCGACCATGTCGTCCTGGTAGGAGGTGGGGCCGGTGTTGGGGCGCATCTGTGCGACCGAGACGTACCGGGTGCCGTCGAGGGTGGGGACCCACAGAACGAGGTCGGCGAAGGAGAGGTCGGAGAGCAGCTGCCACTCCGAGACCAGCAGGTGGAGCCACTCCAGGTCGGTTTCACTGAGAGCGGTGTGCTGGCGTACGAGGTCGTTCATGGAGGGCACGGGGCGAGCGTACCCCGGGTATGGGCCATGACTTTCCCCACGGCGACTACTCAGGAGTATCCAGGAGGGGCCCGGTCCGCGTACTGTTGGAGGAAGTGACGGGATGGCAGAGCCCGCCATTGGATAGACAGAACAGATTGGTCTAGTCCACAATTGAGTGATACTTCCGCCCTCCCCGCACAGGAGGACGGATCGAGGTAAGCCGCGCGCTCTGCCCTGACCGCGCAGGCACCTCCCCCCGGCCGACGGGAACCGCACACCCTTCGGCCGTAAGTACTCCGGGCTACGGTGCCGGACGGGTTGAGGGTCCCGTCCCGGCACCGTGGCCCAGAGGAATCCTCACGAGGCGGAAATTCCCGGCCAGGCTCCCATCGCGAGCTCCGCGACCGCTTCCAGTTCCTCCCGGCCCGCCCCGTCGCGCGACTGCTGGGACATCCCCACCAGGACCGCCAGCGCATAGCGGGCCAGCGCCCGGGCATCGGTACCCGCGGGCAGCACGCCGGCGGCGACGTCCGCCCGGATCCGGCGCTCGAACATCTCCAGGCTGGCCTCGCGGCGCTCGCGCAGCGCCCGGGCCACCTCGTCCGAGGTGGTGTTGACGGCGGCGCTGATCACCAGGCAGCCCGGCGGGTGGGCCGGGTCGGTGTAGATCTCGGCCGCCTCGCGCAGGACGCGGCGCAGACCGGCCCCGGCGGTGGGCTCCTCGGCCAGGGCCGCGCCCGCGAAGTCCGCGTACCGGCCGCCGTAGACCGCCACGACCTCGTCGAAGAGCTTGCGCTTGTCGCCGAAGGCGGCGTAGAGGCTGGGCGCACTGATGCCGAGGGACGCGGTCAGGTCGGCGATCGAGGTCGCCTCGTAGCCGTGCTCCCAGAAGGCGAGCATCGCCTTGTCGAGGGCTGCGTCGCGGTCGAAGGAGCGGGGCCTGCCCCGCTGTCCGGTCACCATGCGCCGATTCTATAGCGGGCACTACGGAATCTGGTACGGTCCCTTTCTGTAGCGACCACTAGCAAATGCTGAAGGGGGGCGCGTCATGGGCGTGCTCAAGGGGAAGACGGCACTGGTCACAGGCGGCAGCCGGGGCATCGGGCGAGCGGTGTCCGAGCGGCTCGCCCGCGACGGGGCGCTGGTCGCCGTGCACTACGGGCGCAACGAGGCGGCGGCGGAGGAGACCGTCGCGGCGATCGGGGCGGCCGGAGGGCGGGCTTTCGCGATCGGGGCCGAGCTCGGGGTGCCGGGCGACGCGCAGGCGCTGTGGGCGGCGTACGAGGCCCACCCGCTGCACACGGACACGGTCGACGTCCTGGTGAACAACGCGGGCGCCGCCACGTTCGCCGGCCTCGCGGACACGGACGAGGACACGTACGACCGGGTCCACGCGCTCAACGCGAAGGCGCCGTTCTTCGTGATCAAGCACGGGCTGGCACGGCTGCCGGACGGGGGCCGGATCGTGAACGTCACCGGCACCCCGGACATCGCCCTGCCGGCGATCCTGGCCACCATCACCGCCAAGGGGGCGGTGAACGCCCTGACCCGGTCCCTGGCCGCCGAACTGGCCCCGCGCGGGATCACGGTGAACTCGGTGGGCCCGGGCATCACGGACACCGACCTCAACGCGGGCTGGCTGGCGGACCCGGCGGCGCGGGCGCACGCCTGCGCCCGGTCCGTCTTCGGCCGGGTGGGCACGGCCGAGGAGGTGGCCGACGTGGTGGCCTTCCTGGCCTCGGCCGACTCCCGGTGGGTGACGGGCCAGCACCTGGACGCGACGGGCGGCCTCCAGCTGTCCCTGCTGTGAGCCGCCCGCCGGCCGGCCCGGGCGGCCCGGACCGGACCCCGGGGCGCCGCGGGGGTGCGCGCCGGGGGCGCGGCGGGCGTCGGGAGGCCGCCGGCGGGCATCCGGACCACGATGGAAGGGGGTCGCAAGACCGGCCGCGGAGGGCCCCACCTCTGCTAGATTGGTCTATACCACCCTACCGCCCCACTCCAGATCGGCAGGCCCCGCGTGGAAGTTGTCATCGTCCCGGACGCCAAGGCAGGCGGCGAACTCATCGCGGAGGCCATGGCCGCCCTGGTCCGCCGCAAGCCCGACGCCCTGCTCGGCGTGGCGACCGGTTCTACCCCGCTGCCCGTCTACGAGGCCCTGGCCGCCAAGGTGAAGGCCGGCGAGGTCGACGCCGGCCGCGCCCGCGTCTGCCAGCTCGACGAGTACGTCGGCCTGCCGGCCGGCCACCCCGAGTCCTACCGCGCCGTCGTACTCCGCGAGGTCGTCGAGCCGCTCGGCCTGTCCGAGGCCTCCTTCATGGGCCCGGACGGCTCCGCCGCCGACCTCGTCGCGGCGTGCGAGGCGTACGACCGCGCCCTCGCCGAGGCCGGCGGGGTGGACCTCCAGCTGCTCGGCATCGGCACCGACGGGCACATCGGCTTCAACGAGCCCTGTTCCTCGCTCGCGTCCCGCACGCGGATCAAGACGCTGACCGAGCAGACCCGCGTCGACAACGCACGCTTCTTCGACGACGACATAGCCCAGGTCCCGCACCACGTCATCACCCAGGGCATCGGCACCATCCTCGACGCCCGCCACCTGGTCCTGCTCGCCACCGGCGAGGGCAAGGCCGAGGCCGTCGCCCAGACCGTCGAGGGCCCGCTGTCCGCGCTGGTCCCGGCCTCCGCGCTCCAGCTGCACCGGCACGCGACCGTCGTCGTGGACGAGGCCGCCGCATCCAAGCTGAAGCTGGCCGACTACTTCCGGCACGCCTACGCCAACAAGCCGGCGTGGCAGGGCCTTTAGGGTCCCTCCCGCGCGCCGAAGGGCCGGGCTCCCCTCCACGGGAGCCCGGCCCTTTCGCGTCCCCCGGGTGGGCCCGTGCCCCCGGGACAGGGCGTCCGGGGGCACGGGACAGGGCGGCCGGGAGCTCCGGGGCTGGTCAGACCCCGGCGATCAGCTCCGCCGCCGCCCTGCCACAGACGCGCGAGGCGCCGTGGGTCGCGAGGTACAGGGCTCCGCGGGGCTCGGCCCGCGGCACGCCCATCTCGACGACGACGGTGTCCGGGCGGACCGCGACCAGCGCGTCCAGGGCCGCCGTCATCCACGGGTGCCGGTGCGCGTCGCGGACCACCAGCACGACGGTGCGCTCCCCCGCCGCCGCCAGGACGTCCGCGGCGGTGGCTCCCTCCGCGAACACCCCGGAGGAGGTCCCCGGCACCAGCGCGGCCAGTTCGCCGGCCAGGCCCCAGGGGGTCTCGTCACCGACCGCGATGTTCGCGACGGGTGCGAGCGTGGCCACGTACGGCGCGCTCACGCGCGCGGCGGCGCCGGACACGACCACCGCGCGGCGGGCCGCCGCCAGACCGATGCCGGGCGCGCCCCCCTCCGGCGCGCCCGGCGCGGCGGCGGCCCGGGCCTGCCGGGTCCATGCGGCCAGCGCCCGTACCCGGGCGGCGGCGTCGGCGAGCCGCTCCTCCGGGAGGGCGCCCTCCCGTACGGCCGCGACGAGGGCGTCGCGCAGCCGCAGCACGGTGGCCTCGTCGGCGAGCCCGCCGCCGACGCAGATGGCGTCGGCGCCGGCCGCGAGGGCGAGGACCGAGCCGCGCTCGATGCCGTACGTCCCGGCGATGGCGTTCATCTCCATGCCGTCGGTGACGATCAGCCCCTCGTAGCCGAGCTCCTTGCGCAGCAGACCGGTCAGGATCTGCGGGCTGAGCGTGGCCGGCCGGGTCGGGTCGAGGGCGGGCACGAGGATGTGCGCGCTCATCACGGCCTTGCTGCCGGCCTCGATGGCGGCCTTGAACGGGACGAGCTCACGGGCGTGGAGGGTGTCGAGGTCCACGTCGATGCGGGGCAGGGCGTGGTGCGAGTCGACGTTGGTGTCGCCGTGGCCGGGGAAGTGCTTGGTGCAGGCGGCGACGCCGGCGGCCTGGAGGCCCTCGACGTACGCGGCGGTGTGCCGGGCGGCGAGGTGGGTGTCGGCTCCGAAGGACCGGACGCCGATGACGGGGTTGTCCGGGTTGGAGTTGACGTCCGCGGACGGGGCCCAGTTGAGGTTGACCCCGCACTCGGCGAGGCGGCGTCCCAGCTCGCGGGCGACGTCCCGGGTGAGCGCGGTGTCGTCGACGGCGCCGAGGGCCAGGTTGCCGGGGAAGGAGGAGCCGCCGCGGACCTCCAGGCGGGTGACGTCGCCGCCCTCCTCGTCGATGGCGACGAGGACGTCGTCCCGCTCGGCGCGCAGCCGGGCGGTGAGTGCGGTGAGCTGCTCGGGCGAGGCGATGTTGCGGCCGAAGAGGCCGACGGCGGTGAGGCCTTCGCCGATCCGGCGGAGCAGCCACGCGGGGGCGGTGGTGCCCTCGAAGCCGGGCTGGAGGACGGCGAGGGCGTCGCGGTTGAGGCGGTCGCCCGAGGAGGACGCGGCGGTGCGGTGCGCAAGGACAGTCATGGGCCGTTATCCCTTCACGGCGCCGGCGGTCATGCCGCCGACGGCCTTGCGCTGGAGGAAGACGAAGATCACCAGGACCGGGACCGCGAACAGCGAGGAGGCGGCCATGGTGGCGCCCCAGTCGTTGCCGAAGGCGGTCTGGAACTGGGTCAGCCACAGGGGCAGGGTCTGCGCGGTCTTGTCCTTGTTGAGGATGAGGACCATCGCGAACTCGTTCCAGGCGGTGATGAACCCGAAGAGCGAGGTGGACATCAGGCCGGGCGCCAGCAGCGGGAAGATCACCTTGCGGAAGGCCTGGCCGCGGGTGCAGCCGTCGATCTGCGCGGCCTCCTCCAGCGTCACCGGGACGGCGGCGATGAAACCGCGCAGGGTCCAGATGGTGAAGGGCAGGACCATCACGAAGTAGATCGCGGTCAGGAGCGGGAGGCTGTTCAGCATGTCGGCGTCGCGGGCGATCATGTACATCGCGATGACCATGACCTCCCAGGGGGCCATCTGCGCCATCATCACGCCGAGCACCAGGCCCTTGCGGCCCTTGAACTTCATCCGGGCGATGGCGAAGCTCGCGGCGAGGGCCACGGCCAGGGCCAGGACGACGGCGCCGACGGTGACGAGCAGGCTGTTCTGCACGTACGTCCAGAACAGGTCGACGCCGGTGGCCTTGGTGAAGTTGTCGAGCGTCGGGGTGAAGACGAAGACGGGGTCCTTGGAGAGGATCTGCCCGGACGGCTTGAGGGCCGAGGAGAACATCCAGTAGACCGGGAAGACGAAGACCACGGCGAGGACGAGGGCGCCCAGGTTCTTCGCGACCGCGGCGGGGCGCAGCGGGCGGCGCGTACGCAGCCGCCGGGCGGCCTCCGGTGCGGCGGGTGCGGGCTTCGGCGCGGTGGTGGTGCTCACTGCTCCTCCTCCTGCTTCAGGATCAGGCGGAAGTAGAAGGACATGACGATCACGAGCATGACGATCGTCAGGACGGAGATCGCTGCCGCGAGGGCGTAGTGGCCCTGGCTCTGGCCCTCGACGAAAGCGAAGACGGGCAGGGTCTCGGAGGCGCGGTCCGGGCCGCCGCGGTTCATCGCGTACACCTGGGTGAAGGCCTTGAAGACCCAGATCACTTCGAGGAACGTGGTGACGAGGAAGAACGGCTTGAGGTTGGGGAAGACGACCTGCCAGAACGTCTGCCAGCCGTTCGCGCCGTCCATCCGTGCCGCCTCGTACAGCTCGCCGCTGACGGTGGTCAGGCCTGCGTACATGTTGAGGGCGACGAACGGGACGGAGCCCCAGACCACCAGGACGGTGACGATGACCAGGGTGGAGAAGCCGGACTCGAACCAGTTGTGCTGCTCGTAGCCGGAGAAGCCGACCGTGCGCATGACCCAGTTCATGACGCCGAACTGCTCGTCGAACAGCCACTGGAAGACGGTGACGGACGCGACGATCGGCATGGCCCAGGCCATCACCAGGGCCATCGACAGGACCAGGCGCATCCATGTGCCGAGGCGGTTCAGCAGGATCCCGAGGAGGCTGCCGATCAGCATGATGAGGGCGACGTTGGCCGCGGTGAAGGCGAAGGTGCGGGCGACGACGGTCCAGAAGTGGGAGTCGCCCAGCAGCCGGGTGTAGTTCTCGACCCCGTTGAAGGGTGCCTTCCGCTGGATGAACTCGATCTTGTCGACCTTCTGGAACGACAGGATCACGTTCTTGGCCAGCGGGTACAGCAGCAGCGTGGCCAGGCTGAGGACCGCGGGCCCGACCAGGAGGTAGGGCAGCCAGCCCGAGGGGAGCGGCTTTCTGCCCCGGCGGGGAGCCGGCGGGGTGCTCCCCGTGGTCTTGGGCGGCGGCTGCCGCCGTCCGGCGGACTTCGGTGGTGCGTCCTGTGGAGCGGTCACCGCTCCCTGGGAGTGCACGGTCATGTCTTGGTTACCTCGGCTGCGGTCGGGCGTCGCACGGGTCGGTCATGCGCGACCGGGGGTGCGGCGGGCGCCTGGGCGCCGTCCGCACCCCCGGTGCTGCGTGCTGTGCTACTTGTTGATGCGGTTCGCGATTTCCTTGTCCGCGTCCGCGCCCGCCTTGGCGGCGTCCTCACCCTTCAGGACCTTGGTCATGAACTCCTTGAGCGGGTTGGGCTCGGTCTCGACGTTCGCCCAGCCCGGGGTGACCGGGGTGATGCGGCCGTTGACGCCGGCCTTGCCCATCGCCTCGGCGAAGGAGCCCGCGGCGGGGGCGAAGTTCGCGCCGGCCTGGTTGGGGAGCAGGGCGCCCTTGACCTCGGCGGCGTACTTCGTCATCTGGTCCTTGCCGGCGGCGAGGGCCAGCCACTCCTTGGCGAGCTCCTTGTTCTTGGAGCGCTCGGCGACGGCGAGGTTCGAGCCGCCGAGGAAGACGGTGCCCGGCTTGTCCGCGGTCTTGCCCGGGATCGGGAAGTAGCCGAAGTCGGCTTCCTTGCCCGCGTCCTTCAGGGCCTTCTCCGCACCGCCGGCCTCCCAGCCGAGACCGATCCAGGAGGCGACGCCGCCCTTGGGGACGATGTCGGTGGACTGCTGCGGGGTGGCCTCGTCCTTGTCCTTCGGGGCGGTGGAGTAGGCCTGGAGCTTCTTGTAGAAGTCCATCGCGGAGGCGGCCTGGGGCGTGCCGAGGCCGCCCTTCCACTTGCCGCCGTCCTTGACGGCGAGTTCGCCGCCCTCGTCCCAGATGAAGCCGGCGAGGACGTACCAGCTCTGGCCCGGGAGGTAGATCGGCTGCGTGGACGGGTCGGCGGCCTTCAGCTTGTCGAGGCCGGCGATCCACTCGTCGCGGGTGGTCGGCGGGGTGACACCGGCCTTGGCGAAGGCCTTCTTGTCGTAGACGACGACGCGGTTGGCCGCGTACCAGGGAGCGGAGTAGAGCTTGCCGTCGTACTCGGCCGAGGCGAGCATGCCCTTCTGCCAGGCGTCGGCGCCGAGCTTGGCCTTGTCCTTGGTGAGGTCGGCGAGGCCGCCGGTGACGGCGTAGCCGGCGGTCTGGGTGTTGCCGAGCTCGAGGACGTCCGGCGGGGTGTTCTCGGAGAGGGCCGTGGTGACCTTTTCCTGGATGCCCTTCCACTGCTGCTCTTCGACCTTTACCGTGACACCCGGGTGCTTGGCCGAGAACTCGGCGTTGACCGCGTCGATCCAGGCCTTGGGTGCGGAGCCGTCCATCACCCAGACGGTGATCTCCTTGGCGCCGCCCGCGTCGGTCTTCCCCTTGTCGTCGCCGCCGTTGCCGCACGCCGCGACACCGGCCATCATGCCCGCGACACTGACCGCCGCGATGAGCTTGCGCTTCACGCCACCCTCCTCAGGGATGCTGCCTGCACCTTCCCTCGCCCGCCGCGGTGACATGCACCAAGTACTGCCCTGGGGCCGGGATCTGATCCATATTGGTTTAGACCAGTAACCGGAGCTTGGCCTAGACCTTTAGGGGTGTCAAGGGTCTAATGAGCGGGTGATCGGTCCGTTACCGGACCGACACCTGGGGGAGGGAGGAGGCCTGTCCTCCCGCCCGTGTCACGATGTGACCGCACATATCGGAGGAGCCGGTGACGGCAGCGAAACTGGAGTCGGGAAGGCGGGCGGCGATGTCCACCGAAGGGGCGACCACGGAGCCGGAGGGCGGGGCAGCCACTCGCACGGCGCGCGTGCCCAAGTACTACCGACTCAAGCGGCACTTGCTCGACATGACCGAGACACTGCCCCCCGGCACGCCGGTGCCGCCGGAGCGCACGCTCGCGGCCGAGTTCGACACCTCGCGGACCACCGTGCGCCAGGCACTCCAGGAGCTGGTCGTCGAGGGCCGGCTGGAGCGCATCCAGGGCAAAGGCACCTTTGTCGCGAAACCGAAGGTTTCGCAGCCGCTCCAACTGTCCTCGTACACGGAGGACATGCGGGCCCAGGGGCTGGAGCCCACCTCCCAACTCCTCGACATCGGCTACGTGACGGCCGACGACACCCTCGCCGGACTCCTCAAGATCGCCACGGGCGGCCGGGTGCTGCGCATCGAGCGGCTGCGGCTGGCCAGCGGCGAGCCCATGGCCATCGAGACCACGCACCTCTCGGCCAAGCGGTTCCCCGCGCTGCGCCGCTCGCTGGCCAAGTACACCTCCCTCTACACCGCGCTCGCCGAGGTGTACGACGTACGGCTCGCGGAGGCCGAGGAGACCATCGAGACCTCCCTGGCCACCCCGCGCGAGGCGGGTCTGCTGGGCACCGACGTCGGCCTGCCGATGCTGATGCTCTCCCGGCACTCGCTCGACGCCGACGGCGAACCCGTCGAGTGGGTGCGCTCGGTGTACCGCGGCGATCGTTACAAGTTCGTGGCGCGACTCCAGCGCCCCGCCGTCTGATTCGTAGTTGACTCTCGTTCCGCTATACGGACGGGGGCTTACGTTCACCGGGCGGGCCCCCGTAGATTCCCTGCGCTTATGCAGATGATCAACGAGGGGACGAGGATCATGCCGGAACCGGAAGCAACAGGTACAGAACGGGACGCGGCGAGTCCGGGCACGGACTCGCCCTCCGCGCCGGGGAGCTCCGGGGGCATGACCCCCAAGTCGGTCGCCGTCTGGGTCCTCGTCGGTCTCATCGGGGCCCTCGGCTGGGGCATCCTCGCCCTCTCGCGCGGCGAGGAGATCTCGGCCGCGTGGCTGCTCGCCGCCGCGCTGGGGTCGTACGCCATCGGCTACCGCTTCTACGCGCGCTTCATCACCGACCGCGTCCTGAGGGTCGACAAGACGCGGGCCACCCCGGCCGAACGCCTCGACAACGGTGTCGACTTCCACCCCACCGACCGCCGGGTGCTGTTCGGCCACCACTTCGCCGCCGTCGCCGGCGCCGGCCCGCTCGTCGGTCCCGTGCTCGCCGCGCAGATGGGGTACCTGCCGGGCACCATCTGGATCGTCGCCGGCGTCATCTTCGCGGGCGCCGTCCAGGACATGGTCACCCTCTTCTTCTCCACCCGTCGCGACGGGCGCTCCCTCGGCCAGATGGCCCGGGACGAGATCGGCCCCGTCGGCGGAGCCGCCGCCCTGGTCGCCGTGTTCGCCATCATGATCATCCTGCTCGCGGTGCTCGCCCTGGTCATCGTCAACGCCCTGGCGCACTCCCCGTGGGGCGTCTTCTCCATCGGCATGACCATCCCGATCGCGCTCTTCATGGGCTTCTACCTGCGCGTGCTGCGCCCGGGCCGGGTCACGGAGATCTCCGTCATCGGCGTCGCCCTGCTGCTGCTCGCCATCGTCGCGGGCGGCTGGGTCGCCGAGTCCTCGTTCGCGAGCACCTTCACGCTGGAGAAGGAGACGCTCGTCCTCTGGATGGTCGCCTACGGCTTCATCGCCTCGGTGCTGCCGGTGTGGATGCTCCTCGCGCCCCGCGACTACCTGTCCACCTTCATGAAGGTGGGGACCATCGCGCTCATGGCGGTGGGCGTGGTCCTGGCGATGCCGACCCTGAAGATGCCCGCGGTCACCGACTTCGCCGCCCGCGGGGACGGACCGGTCTTCGCCGGGTCGATGTTCCCGTTCGTGTTCATCACCATCGCCTGCGGCGCCCTGTCCGGCTTCCACGCGCTGGTCTCCTCCGGCACCACCCCGAAGATGATCCAGAAGGAGACCCAGGTCCGGGTCATCGGCTACGGCGCCATGCTGACCGAGTCCTTCGTCGCCGTCATGGCGATCATCGCGGCCACCATCATCGAGCCCGGCCTGTTCTTCGCGGTCAACTCCCCCGCCGGCGTCATCGGCACCACCGTCGACACCGCCTCACAGGCCGTCACCCACTTCGGCTTCGCCATCTCGCCCGAGTTCCTCACACAGGCCGCGAAGGACGTGGAGGAGAGCAGCCTGCTGTCCCGGACGGGCGGCGCGCCGACCTTCGCACTCGGAATGTCGGAGATCTTCTCGTCCGTGCTCGGCGGCGCCGGGATGAAGGCGTTCTGGTACCACTTCGCGATCATGTTCGAGGCCCTGTTCATCCTGACCACCCTCGACGCGGGCACCCGGGTCGGCCGGTTCATGCTCCAGGACACCCTCGGCAACCTGCACAAGCCCTTCAAGGACGTCAGCTGGAAGCCGGGCGTGTGGCTGGCGAGCGCGGTGGTCGTGGGCGGCTGGGGCTACTTCCTGTGGGTCGGCGTCAAGGACCCGCTGGGCGGCATCAACCAGCTGTTCCCGCTGTTCGGGATCGCGAACCAGCTCCTCGCCGCGGTGGCGCTGGCCGTCTGCACCACGCTGCTGGTCAAGTCCGGGCGGCTGAAGTGGGCCTGGGTGACCGGTGTCCCGCTGGCGTGGGACGTGGCCGTCACGCTCACCGCGAGCTACCAGAAGGTGTTCTCCGACGACGTGAAGGTCGGGTTCTTCGCCCAGCGCGACAAGTACCAGGCCGGGATCGATGCCGGGAAGGTGCTGCCGCCCGCGAAGGACGCGGGCGAGATGCACACCA
This sequence comes from Streptomyces sp. NPDC086989, assembly GCF_044745505.1. Classification (NCBI taxonomy): domain Bacteria; kingdom Bacillati; phylum Actinomycetota; class Actinomycetes; order Kitasatosporales; family Streptomycetaceae; genus Streptomyces; species Streptomyces sp. NPDC086989. The sequence continues at coordinate 141,230 of NZ_JBIVAL010000002.1, read as the reverse complement.
TCGTCACCAACGCCACGGTCGACGGCGTGCTGTCGGCGCTCTTCGCGGCGCTGATCGTCATCGTGCTCCTGGACGCGGCGCGGACCTGCCTCAAGGCGGTCCGCAGCCCGGAGTCGGTCAGCCTGGCCGAGGTCCCGTGGACCGAGTCGAAGATCATCGCTCCGGCGGGGCTCATCGCGACGCCCGAGGAGCGGGCCGAGCTCGCCGCCGCCGGCCTGGACTCGGGCGGCGGCCGCGCGAAGGAGCCGGTGGCGTGAGCGGCGTCCGCGGGGCGCTGGCGAAGGCGAGGTACTTCGTACGGGAGTTCTCGGGCGAGGCGGCGTACGACCGGTACGTCGCGCACGCCCGCTCGCACGACCCCGGGGCCGAGGTCCTGACCCGCCGGGCCTTCGAACGCGCCCGCACGGACGCGCGCGAGGCCGATCCCCGGGAGGGGTTCGGCTGCTGCTGAGACGCGAGTGAAGGGCCCCGCCGACATCCGGCAGGGCCCTTCACGTGGTGCGTGTCAGCGCACCCAGTCCTTGAGGGGCTCGGTCCGCAGAGCGATGCCGACGGGTTCGGGAAGTGCAATGTCCTTGCCGAAGGGGACGGTGCGGACACTCTCGTAACGGCTGCCGTCCGGCTCACTGTGGACGGTGACCTCGCAGGCGTCCCGGTCGATCAGCAAGTACACCGGAATGCCCGTCTCCGCGTAGCCGCGGGGCTTCTCGTGCCGGTCGCGCGCGTCCGTGTCGGTGTCGGTGTCGTACGAGGTCACCTCCACGACCATGAGGGCCGGCTCGGGATCGACCCACTCCCCTTGCCCGGCGATGGAGCCGCTCGGCGCCAGGAGACCGTCGGGCCGAGCACGGCCGCCGCGGTACTGCTGGATCTTGATGCCTTGCTCGGCGAAGAGCCACAACTCCGGCCGGGACTGCATACAGATCCGCGTCAACCACTCGATGATCGCCCCGTGGCCCCCGTCCGGCACCGCCTTGACACCCAGCTTCCCGTTGATGAACTCGAACCGCAGCCCCTCGACCTCTCTGGCGGCAATCCGCGCCACGGTCTCGAACTCTTCGGTCAGCATCTGGGGCCGGTCTGTCATCACGGTCATGCCTCGCTCGCCTTCCTCGACGGTGCTGCCTTCGACGATAGCGCCGGGCACCGACAGCCGTCCGGCACACTCGACCGCATGGACATCGTGATCAGGGAAGCGCTGGCGGCGGAGTACGGGACGCTCGGGGAGATCACCGCACAGGCCTACCTCGGGGACGGGCTGCTGACGTTCGGCGAGGACGATCCGTACCTCGCGCGGCTGCGGGACGTGGCGGGGCGGGCGGCCGACGGGGTGATACTCGTCGCCGCGGCGGGCGACGGCCGGCTCCTCGGCGGTGTGGCCTTCGCCGCGCCCGGGAGCCCGCTGTGCGACATCGCCGGAGCCGACGAGGCCGAGTTCCGGATGCTGGCGGTCGCCCGGGAGGGCCGCGGGCGGGGCGCCGGGGAGGCCCTCGTGCGGGCGTGCATCGACCGCGCCCGGGCGATCGAGGGCGTGCGGCGCCTCGTGCTGTCCACCACGGACGACATGACCGGCGCCCACCGGATCTACGAACGGCTCGGTTTCGTCCGTACGCCCGCACGCGACTGGGAGCCCGTCCCCGGCCTCCCTCTGCTCACGTACGGTCTCGATCTGTAGCCACGCCGACACAACATCTAGGGGGTCGCGCAGGACGCGGCCCCCACATGTATGCTCGTCCTCGCTGTCGTCGCAGGGGAATCCGGTGGGAATCCGGAACTGTCCCGCAACGGTATGAAGTACACCCATTGGTGTCACCGCAAGTCCGATGACCTGCCGACAGTGCGCCCGGCTCGACCGAACCGGGTGTCGATACGTCCGGGCCTCGCGGTTGGGCCGGTGGACGCCGCGCGGTGCTGCCCCGTCATGCCCGCACGCGCCCGCTCGCGCCCGCACCGCAGGTGTCCCGGAGCCGAGCGAGGGAGAGCTCCCCCCGTGACCATCGCGCCTTCCGCACCGCGCGCCGAGTCCGACCCGTCCGACACCGGAATCGAGACCGGGGGACCTGGGGCCGCACTGCTGCGGACCCTCACCGAGCTGACGGCCGACCTCCCCGACACCGACCCGGGCCGGGTCGCCGCCGCCGCGCTGCGCGGGCGCAGCGCCGCCGCCGACGAGGCCGAACTGCGCGCCCTGGCCACGGAGGCCGCCGCCGGTCTGATCTCCGAGGACCCGGCGTACTCCCGGCTCGCCGCCCGGCTGCTGACGCTGGCCGTCGCCGAGGAGGCCGCCGGCCAGGGGGCCACCTCCTTCTCCGCCTCCGTCGCGGTCGGTCACCGCGAGGGCCTGATCGCGGACCGCACCGCCGAGTTCGTGGAGCTGCACGCGGGCCGCCTGGACGCGCTGGTCGAGCACACGCTCGCCGAGGGCGCCGACGACCGCTTCGGCTTCTTCGGCCTGCGCACCCTGCACAGCCGCTACCTGCTGCGCCACCCGATCACCCGTCAGGTGATCGAGACCCCGCAGCACTTCATGCTGCGCGTGGCGTGCGGTCTCGCCGAGAACGACAGCGTCCAGGCCGTCGAGGAAGTGGCCTCGCTGTACCGGCTGATGAGCCGCCTCGACTACCTGCCGTCCTCCCCCACGCTGTTCAACTCCGGCACGCGGCACCCGCAGATGTCCTCCTGCTACCTGCTGGACTCCCCGCTGGACGAGCTCGACTCGATCTACGACCGCTACCACCAGGTCGCGCGCCTGTCGAAGCACGCCGGCGGCATCGGTCTGTCGTACTCGCGCATCCGCGCCCGCGGTTCGCTGATCCGCGGTACGAACGGCCACTCCAACGGCATCGTGCCGTTCCTGAAGACCCTCGACGCCTCCGTCGCCGCCGTGAACCAGGGTGGCCGCCGCAAGGGCGCCGCCGCCGTCTACCTGGAGACCTGGCACGCGGACATCGAGGAGTTCCTGGAGCTGCGCGACAACACCGGCGAGGACCAGCGCCGCACCCACAACCTGAACCTCGCGCACTGGGTGCCGGACGAGTTCATGCGCCGCGTCAATGCGGACTCCGAGTGGTCGCTGTTCTCCCCGGCCGACGTGCCCGAGCTGGTCGACCTGTGGGGCGACGAGTTCGACGCCGCCTACCGCAAGGCCGAGGCGGAGGGCCTGGCCCGCAAGACGATGCCCGCGCGTGACCTGTACGGCCGGATGATGCGCACCCTCGCGCAGACCGGCCAGGGCTGGATGACCTTCAAGGACGCCTCCAACCGCACGGCGAACCAGACCGCCGAGCCGGGCACCGTCGTCCACTCCTCGAACCTGTGCACCGAGATCATCGAGGTCACCAACGACGGCGAGACCGCCGTCTGCAACCTCGGCTCGGTCAACCTCGGCGCCTTCGTGCTCCCCGAGACGGGTGACATCGACTGGGAGCGGCTGGACGAGACCGTCCGCACCGCCGTGACCTTCCTCGACCGCGTGGTCGACATCAACTTCTACCCGACCGAGCAGGCCGGCCGCTCCAACGCCCGCTGGCGCCCGGTGGGCCTGGGCGCGATGGGCCTCCAGGACGTCTTCTTCAAGCTGAAGCTGCCGTTCGACTCCCCCGAGGCGAGGGCGCTGTCCACCAAGCTCTCCGAGCGGATCATGCTGGCCGCGTACGAGGCCTCCTGCGACCTCGCCGAGCGCAGCGGCCCGCTCCCGGCCTGGGAGCAGACCCGCACGGCCCGCGGTGTCCTGCACCCCGACCACTACGACACCGAGCTGAACTGGCCGGAGCGCTGGGACGCCCTGCGCGCCCGCGTCACGAAGTCCGGCATGCGCAACTCGCTGCTCCTCGCCATCGCCCCGACGGCGACGATCGCCTCGATCGCCGGTGTGTACGAGTGCATCGAGCCGCAGGTCTCCAACCTGTTCAAGCGCGAGACGCTGTCGGGCGAGTTCCTCCAGGTCAACGGCTACCTGGTGGAGGAGCTCAAGAAGCTCGGCGTGTGGGACGCGCAGACCCGCGAGGCCCTGCGCGACTCCAGCGGTTCGGTCCAGGGCTTCGGCTGGATCCCGGCCGAGGTGCGCGAGCTGTACCGCACGGCGTGGGAGATCCCGCAGCGCGGTCTGATCGACATGGCGGCGGCCCGTACGCCGTTCCTCGACCAGTCGCAGTCGCTGAACCTGTTCCTGGAGACCCCCACCATCGGGAAGCTGTCCTCGATGTACGCGTACGCCTGGAAGCAGGGTCTGAAGACCACGTACTACCTGCGTTCGCGCCCGGCGACGAAGATCGCCCGCGCCGCGCAGGCGGCCACCCCCGCAGCGCTCCCCCTGGCCGACGCCGCCGCCGAGGCCGCGGCCGCGGAAGCGCTCGCCTGCTCCCTTGAGAACCCCGAGTCCTGCGAGGCCTGCCAGTAATGAGCTCCACCGACAAGAAGAACCTCCTGGACCCGGGCTTCGAGCTGACGCTGCGCCCCATGCGCTACCCGGACTTCTACGAGCGCTACCGGGACGCGATCAAGAACACCTGGACCGTCGAGGAGGTCGACCTCCACTCGGACGTCGCGGACCTCGCGAAGCTGACGCCCGCCGAGCAGCACATGATCGGCCGTCTGGTCGCGTTCTTCGCGACGGGCGACTCGATCGTCTCGAACAACCTGGTGCTGACGCTCTACAAGCACATCAACTCCCCGGAGGCGCGCCTGTACCTGTCGCGCCAGCTGTTCGAGGAGGCCGTGCACGTCCAGTTCTACCTGACGCTGCTCGACACCTACCTGCCCGACCCGGACGACCGCGCGGCCGCCTTCGACGCGGTCGAGGAGATCCCGTCGATCCGCGAGAAGGCGCAGTTCTGCTTCAAGTGGATGGACTCGGTCGAGAAGATCGAGCGCCTGGAGACCCAGGCCGACCGCCGCCGCTTCCTGCTGAACCTGATCTGCTTCGCGGCGTGCATCGAGGGCCTGTTCTTCTACGGCGCCTTCGCGTACGTGTACTGGTTCCGCTCGCGCGGTCTGCTGCACGGCCTGGCCACCGGCACCAACTGGGTGTTCCGTGATGAGACCATGCACATGAACTTCGCGTTCGAGGTCGTGGACACGGTCCGCAAGGAGGAGCCGGAGCTCTTCGACGAGCAGCTCCAGCAGCAGGTCACGGACATGCTGAAGGAGGCCGTGGAGGCGGAGCTGCAGTTCGGCCGCGACCTGTGCGGTGACGGCCTGCCGGGCATGAACACCGAGTCGATGCGCGAGTACCTGGAGTGCGTCGCGGACCAGCGTCTGGTCCGCCTCGGCTTCCCGCCGGTGTACGGCTCGCAGAACCCGTTCTCGTTCATGGAGCTCCAGGGCGTCCAGGAGCTGACGAACTTCTTCGAGCGCCGCCCGTCGGCCTACCAGGTCGCGGTCGAGGGCACGGTCGACCTGGACGAGGACTTCTAAGTCCCCTCCGGCCGCCACCGGCACGGCTTGATAGCGTCCCCGCCCATGGGGAGCAACACCCGGTCCTCCGGGTTCTCGGGCGGGGGCGCTTCGTCGTGCCCGGGGCCCTCGGCATGACCGCCGGCGGGTGGGCGGGACGGACCCGGCTGCGGCCTGGAGGCCTGCTGTACGGGGGCGCCGTCGGGTCCGCCGGTGCACACGCGCACCACTCCGTCCAGGTCATCGCGGCGCTGGGCGGCGACGAGCTCGTGATGGCCGGGCCGGACGGGGAACCCTTCGGGTGCCGGGCGTACGTGGTCCCGGCCGGGGTGCGTCACGCGGTGCTGCGCGGGGTGTCGTGCGGGGTGGTGCTGCACTACGACCCGCTCTCCTCCGCGGGGCGGCGGCTCGCGGAGCTGGCGGGGGACGCGGGCGACCTCGTACCGGCCGACGCCCTGCCCGCCGACGCCTTCGAGGCGGCGTGCGCGCTGGACGCCGTACTGCCCGGAGCGCCGCAGCCCCTCGCGGCGGCGCATCCGGGGCTGGCGCGGGTGCTGGAGTGGCTGCCCGGCCGTGAGCCGGTGCGGCTGTCCCGGGCGGCGGAGGTGGCGTGCCTGTCGGAGAGCCGCCTCGCGCACCTGTTCCGGGCGGAACTCGGGCTGCCGTTCCGGCCGTACGTGCTGTGGCTGCGGCTGATGCGGGCCGCCGAACTCTCCTCCCAGGGGCACTCCCTGACGGACGCGGCGCACGGCGCCGGCTTCGCGGACGGTGCGCATCTGAGCCGCGTGTGGCGGCGGATGTTCGGGATCGCGCCGTCGGACTTCACCCGCACCGTCCAGTGGATGTAGCAGGTTCGTTCAAGCGCCGCGGGGCCCCGCGGCGCCACCGTGGACGCATGAGGAAAACGATCAGGAAGTGCGTGGCCGCCTGTACGGGCAAGACCATGCCGGCCGCCGTCCGCAGGGCCTTCGAGGACGAGCTGCGCCGCGCCCGCGACGCGGCGCCCGACACCCGGGCCATGTGGACCGCCCTGGAGCGGGCGCACATCATCTCCCAGGCCTGGGCCTGGCCCCACACCCGTGCCCACTGGCACATGTTCCGGCTCGCGGTGCGCTGCCGGGACCGGGCGGAGACGGTGGGGCAGGTGGTGCGGATCCTGGTGGCCGGGGCCGGGTCCCTCACCGGGCGCGTGCCGTACGGCAACACCGGGCGCACGGCGGCGGGCATCTCGACGCCGATGCCCCTGCCGGAGGATCTGCGGCTGCTGCTGGGCCGCGCCTAGGGAGTGTCGTCGAAGTGGCCCCGGCCAGACGGGACTTCGACGACACGAGCTAAGGGCGGCCGCCGCCCCGGGCCCGGCCCCGACGCCTTCCGGCGTGCGGGGCGGGCCCTGGTCCGGGGCCAGGGCCCGGGCCAGGGGCTACGCGTTCGGGACCGTCTCGTAGCGCGGGGTGCCCTCTTCCATCTGGCGCAGGGCGTCCTTGCGGTCTCGCTTCGAGAGGCGGTCGATGTACAGGTACCCGTACAGGTGGTCCGTCTCGTGCTGGAGGCAGCGGGCGAAGTAGCCCGTGCCGCGCACCTTGATGGGGTTGCCCTGGGCGTCCTGGCCGGTCACCTCGGCGTAGTCCGGGCGGGCCAGCGAGGCGTAGGCGGTCGGGACCGACAGGCAGCCCTCGTTGGAGTCGTCGAGCACGCGGGAGCCGGCCGGCAGCTCGACCAGCTTCGGGTTGACCACGACACCGGTGTGGCGCACGCCGTCGTCGTCCGGGCAGTCGTACACGAAGACCTTGGCGTCCACGCCGATCTGGTTCGCGGCCAGGCCCACGCCCTCGGCGGCCTTCTGGCTGGCGAACATGTCGTCGATCAGCTGCGCCAGTTCGTCGCCGAACTCGGTGACGTCCTTGCACTCCCGGTGCAGCACGGGGTTGCCGACCACCGTGATCGGGCGGGCGGTACCGCGCTCGCGGTGGGCGAGCTCGCGCGCCTCACAGTCCTCGGTGTCCACGACGTACCCGTCGTTCACGACCTCGACGACCTCGTTCTCCTGCTGCGCCATGTCCGCCGTACGCCTTCCGTAAGTCCACCCGTTCACAATGTGCCGGTACAGCCTACGGTGCCGGTCAGCAGACCTCTTCGAGATCCCGCCATTCCCGGGTCTCCGGGCTGTCCGCGACCCACCCGTCGAGCAGTCCGCGCACCAGGCCGGCCGGCGCCGCGATGCCGCATTCGCGCTCGGGGACCCACAGGGCGCCGGAGCCGTTCGTCCGGTGCCCCAGCGGGCCGGGGTGCCCCGGTTCGCTGTGGTCGTGCGGGTCCAGGTGCTCCCCGTCGCCCTCGCCGCTCGGCATCACGCTCTCCGAGCAGGTCCGGCACAGCAGCCGCACCGAGGACGACCAGTCCTCGGCGGCGAACCCCGCGTCCGAGGCGAGCTGCTCCAGTGCGTCGCGGTCCTCCTCGGTGGCCGCCTCCAGCAGCACCACCCAGGTCGGCACCGGGGAGGGCGCCCACAGCTCGATCTCGTCGAAGACCGGGTACGAGGGACCGGCCGCCGTGACCCGCTCGCCGTGCGGGACCCCGTCGTGCAGGACGACCTCGCCCCAGCGCCGCCCCGAGGAGGGCAGCGGGATCGAGAGGACCTCCATGCGGGCCGGATCGAGCCTGCGGCCCCACACGACCTCGGCCTCGCCCTCGGGCGAGAGCCGCACGGCGGCGCTGCCGAGCTCCATGCCGACGGGTTCGCCTCCGCCCTTCGCGGGGCGGGCGCCCTGGCCGTGCGGGTCCCCGGGCACCTTCAGCCCGTACGCCTGCCAGGCCCGGCGGGCCAGCGGCCAGTCCTGCAGTGCGGTCGCGGCGATCCCGACGTTCCACCAGTCGGGGGCGCCGGTCTCGCGGTCCAGCAGGGCCACGGCGCGCAGGCCGGCGGCCCGCGCCTGCTCCCAGTCGTGCCGGAACTTGTGCAGCAGCGCGAGGTTGAACCAGGACTCGGACAGCCAGGGCTCCAGGTCCGCGGCTCTGGTGAGCAGCGCGCCCGCGTCCTCGTACCGCCCGTCGCCGATCAGCGTGAACGCGCGGTCGGTGGCCTGCCGCCACGAGGCGGAGGGCCGATGCCGTACCTTCCCGAAGATCCTCACAATTCCCGCCTGCCTGGGGGCACCTCCCAGCGGTGGCTGGGGGACAACGGTGCAGCCTTGCGGACACTCCTACTGGCATCCAACCATGCCCACTCGGACGGCCGCTCATTACCCATGGGTTACCCGGGTGGGACGGGAACAACTCTGTCACGTCCGTCCCTGGCCAGAACCCTGGCAAGACATTCCACGACCTCTGGCTGGTAGTCGCGCCCGGTGCCCAGCCGCAGCTGCTCCAGCGCCGCCAGTGACCCGCCCGGGTGACGGCTCCCGCCGAGCAGGTCGTCGTAGGCGTTGACCGCCCGTACGATGCGCGCCGCGACCGGCTGGTCGCGGTACGGGTCCGCCTGCCGCTCCACCACCACGGCCACCTCGGCGGGCACCCCGCTCTGGCGGGCCACCTCCCCGCCCAGCTCGGCGATCCGGCGGGCCTCGGCGGCGGGCAGTCCGGCGGTGGCCCCGGCCCGGACCGGGTCGACGAGGGAGAGCTGGCCGATGTCGTGCATGAGGGCGGCGTATTCCAGCACCGTGAGCTCCCGCTGCGACAGGCCGAGCTCCCGGCCGACGGCGCAGCTCAGCGCGGCGACCCGGCGGGCGTGCCCCGGGCGGGTGCAGCCGGCGATCTCGGTGGCGCGGGCCAGGGAGGTGATGGTCTGGCGGTAGGTGGTGCGGATCGCGGTGATCCGGTGGAAGGACAGCTGGGTCAGCAGCAGGGGCACGCAGAGGACGGGCAGGGCCCACAGCCCGGCGACGGCCACGCCCAGGGCCATGACGACGCCGGTGGCGCAGATCGCCGAGCCGATGCCGACCTGGGCGCGCAGCTCGTCGCGCAGCAGCGGCCCGTACGGCCAGCCCGTGCGGGCGCCGGCCAGCGCGGCGGCGAGCACGGCGTCGCACAGGGCGGTCAGGCCGAGCAGGAGCAGCAGGAGGAGGACGAGGTACGGGCCGTGCCCGATCCCGTGCTCCAGCCGGCCGGAGTTGTAGAGCGGCTGGAAGCAGACGGCGGCGAAGGACGCGGTCAGGACCCGGCGGGCCAGGTGGTCGGCGGTGGGCCCGCGGCCCCGGGCGACGTGCGGGACGATCCCGGCGAGCACGGCGGCGACGACGACCGCGACGACCTGGAGCACGCCGTGGTGGGTGGGCTGGGCGGCGTTCGGGCCGAGCAGGGCGTACGCGAGGGTGCCCGCGGAGCCCAGCGGTGCGGAGCGGCGGTCCTGCGCCGCGTCCCCCGCGGGCCCCGGGGCGCCGCCGTCCCGGCCGTCCCGGGTGCCGGCGGGGTCACGGCGGGCGAGCTCGCCGCAGGTGATCAGGGCGCCGAAGGCCAGGGCGGTGCCGGGTTCGACGACTCCGTACCAGAGGGTGTGGGCGAGCCCGGCCAGGGTGAGCACCCCGGCGGCCCCGAGCACCACCCGGACGACCGCGCCCCTCACGGCTCGTCCCCGCCGTCCGGTTCCCGCCCGGCCCGCCGGTCCACGGTCCGTACGACGAGGCGGGCGCCCTGGGCCGGCAGCCCGGCCAGCCCGGGGCCCGCGGGATCACGGACCGCCGCGGCGGCGGGGGCGGCCGCGCCGGGGGCGACGGCGGGGGCGGCCGCTCCCGGGGCGACTGCGGGGGCGGCCGCTCCGGAGGCCGGACCCGGACCGCAGGCGGAACGGGAAGCGGAACCGGAAGCGGAAGGGGATGCGGAGCCGGCCGGGATCACCTGGACGTCGTCGTCCGCGGTGACCACCGGGTGCCAGCCGTGCCGCCCGATGGAGGCGACCAGCGCGCGGACCATCACCGGATCGAAGTGCGCCCCCGCACACCGTTCCAGTTCGGCCAGCGCGACCGGCACCGGCCGGGCCCGGCTGTAGGAGCGGGTCGAGGTCATCGCGTCGAAGGCGTCGGCCACCGCCACCACCCGGGCCGGCACCGGGATCTGCTCGCCGGCCAGCCCGTACGGATAGCCGGAGCCGTCGACCCGCTCGTGGTGGTGCAGGATCGCGGACCGGGCCTCGCCCAGGAAGCCGATGCCGCGCACCATCTCGTGCCCGTACTCGGGGTGCAGCTCGATCACCCGGCGCTCCTCCGGGGTCAGCGGGCCGTCCTTGCGCAGCAGCCGGGTGGGCACGCCGATCTTGCCGACGTCGTGGAGGATCCCGGCGATGCGGACGACTTCGAGCCGGTCGGCGGGCATGCCCAGCTCTCGGGCGATCATCGCGGAGGCCTGGCCGACGCGCTCGCCGTGGCCGCGTGTGTAGCGGTCCTTGAGGTCGACGGCCTGGACGAGCGCCCGGATCGTGGCCTGGTGGGCGGCCCGCTCGCGGTGGTACTGGGCGAAGACCCAGCAGGAGATGTACATCGGCAGCAGGACGAGCAGTGCGGCCGCGAGCCCGTAGGGGCTGCGCCACATGACGGCCATCATCAGCCCGGCGAGACCGTGCACGCAGTGCGGGGCCAGGGCGCGGGTGAGCAGGCCGTCCCATGCCGTGCGGACGGGCCGGCGCTCGGCGGTGGCCAGGACGCCGCCTTCGAGGGCGGTCAGTACGAGGCAGAAGGCTGCGGCCGCGGCCGCCGCGGGGAGCATCGCGTACGGGAACTGCGCGAGGCCCGCCCCGGCGGGTTCCCCGACGGAGCCCGTGCCCGGCGCGGCAGGCCCGCCCAGCAGCGCGAACGTCCAGCCGGCGGCCCAGGCGGCGACGGCCTGCTGCGCCGCGTGCCACACCCGGCGGACGAGGGCGGGCCGCTGGACGACCGCCTGGGCGAACCCGCCGGGCAGTGCGACGAGCGCGGCGGCGGCGGGCGGCAGCAGGAAGACCGCGGCGAGCACCACGGGGAAGAAGGAGCCGATGCCCTCGGGCACCCGGCCGCCCGGCAGCGGGCAGGCCCTGACCAGTTCGCAGCCGAGGTAGAGGAGGGCGAGCAGCCCCACGGCGCGCCAGGGGGTGCCGGGATCGGCGAGGGCCGGGGCGGTGCAGGCCGACGCCGCGAGGACGGCGCCCAGGATGTATCCGCGCGCCGCCGGAGGAAGTACCCGCATGGCGCTCTCCTCCCCTGTGCGGTGCACATCCGGCGCCGCATCGCACCGGCACCGTCTGGGGAGAATAGGTGGGGCCCCTTGTGCAGCGGGCCACATTTTCGTATTGCGCCGTACGGGCGCCCCCGGATTAGCACCTTCGGGTGAACGAAGTGGGCTTCCAGGGGCGGTTGTTCGATCAGCCGGTGGCGGGGTCCGCGGTCACATCGTGATCGGGGACGGCCTGGCCGGAACGGATCAGCTCGATCCGCCCCATGACCTTCGAGCGCAGGTCGGTCGGCACGTCGTCCGAACCGCAGCAGCGCTTCACCAGCTTCTTGACGGCCTGCTCAAGGCCGTACTTCTCCAGGCAGGGATTGCACTCGCCGAAGTGTGTCTCGAACTTCGTGCAATCGCTGTCCGGCATCTCGTGGTCCAGGAACTCGTACAGGTGGTCCAGGACCTCGGAGCACTCCGTCTCGTGCGGCTCTCCGCAGCTCATGAGCCCGAGCCTTTCAGGTCGTTCGACTCTCCCGCGCCCGCGGGGACCAGCCCGCGCTCACGGGCATAGTCCTCCAGCATTCCGCGGAGTTGACGGCGGCCACGGTGCAGTCGTGACATGACCGTACCGATGGGTGTACCCATGATGTCCGCGATCTCCTTGTACGCAAAGCCCTCTACGTCTGCAAGATAGACCGCGATGCGGAACTCTTCCGGAATGGCCTGGAGGGCTTCCTTCACATCCGAATCGGGCAGGTGGTCGAGCGCCTGCGACTCGGCGGAACGCAGTCCCGTCGACATGTGCGACTCGGCGCGCGCCAGCTGCCAGTCCTCGATCTCCTCCGCCGCGCTGCGCTGCGGTTCACGCTGCTTCTTGCGGTAGGAGTTGATGAACGTGTTGGTCAGAATGCGGTACAGCCACGCCTTGAGATTCGTGCCCTCGCGGAATTGGTGGAAGGACGCGTACGCCTTGGCATACGTCTCCTGGACCAGGTCCTCGGCGTCGGCCGGATTGCGCGTCATGCGCAGCGCGGCCGAGTACATCTGGTCGAGGTAGCCGAGGGCATCCCTCTCGAAGCGCGCATTGCGCTCCGGGGTCGTCTCCTCCGCGTGGCCTTCGTCGGTCCCAGCGACAGGACCCACCTCCTCCGACTGCGTGACGGCTCCGAAAGCGGACCCGCTCGAATCGGAGAATAGTCGACCATCCCGGCCCTCCGCCGCCTGAAGCGGGCCGCGCCTGGGCCCGGGCAGGACCGTCCAGTCCAGGCCTGCCGCCTGCGGACGGTGCTGGCTGATGACCTGGGTCATGCGCTCCCTCTCCTCCGACGTGTTCCCGTACGTTCTGACATCCGGCACAACAGAAGGGTCGGGCCGCGCATTCCCGGGCGGGGCGGGGTTTTCGGCCTCTGTCAGGTGGGCGCCGCAAAGTGATCGGAATCACTCGGCCTTTCCGGCGGATTCCCGGATTCCGCACGCTGCGGGCCCCGAGTGCGGGTCAGCGGGGAATACGGGTCAGCCAGGCGGCGACGGCCTCGGTGATCACCGTGAGCGTCTCGTCCTGGGTCGGACCGGCCTTCTTCGGCACGGCGAACCCGTGGTCGGCGTACGGGATCTCCACCAGCTCGTACGGTCCCTGCGCCGTCGGCGGCGGGAACTCCTGCGGCCGCCCGAACGGGTCCCGGTCGCCCTGCACCACCAGAGTGGGCCGCCCGGCTCCGGTGAGCTCGGCCGCCCGGGACTTCTCGGGCCGCCCCGGCGGGTGCAGCGGGAACGCCAGGGCCAGCACCCCGGCCGCCCCGAGCTCGGCGGCGGTCCGGCAGGCCACCCGGGCCCCGGCGCTGCGTCCGCCCGCCACCACGGGCAGCCCGGGCTTCGCCAGGGCCGGCCACAGGGCCCGCCAGCCCTCGTCGAGCACCTTGGGCGCGGCCGCCACCTTCTTCCCGGCGACCCGCCAAGGCTGCTCGACCAGCGCGACGGTGACCCCGTGCGCGGGCAGGGCGGCGGCCAGCGCCACGAGGTCGCGGGCCTCGATCCCGCCGCCGGCACCGTGGCTCACGGCGAGGACGAGGCGGGCCGTGCGGGCGGGGGCGGGGTGCCAGGTGATGCGGGCCTCGCCCGCCGGGGTGTCGACGCTCTCGGTACGCGTGGTCATGGCGCCCATCCTGCCCGGGGCGGACGGTCCGGGCAGGCCCCGACATCCGCGCGAACGCACGACCGCGCGGTCGACCGCACGACGCGCCACCGCGCGACCGCACGGGTCAGAACAGCGTGCCCTCCTCCGGAGCGGCCAGCTCCTGGAGCAGCTCCGGACCGTTGTTGCGGACGTTGCTCACGGCGGTGGAGACCGGGTACGCGCGCATCAGGCCGCCCGGCGGCGGTGCGAGCAGGGCCTGGAGTTCGTCGGGGTCCGTGCGGGCCGGGTCCAGCCAGGCGTCCCAGCGGTCCGGGGTCAGCATGAGCGGCATCCGCGGGTGGATCTCGGCGAGCGAGGCCGGCCCCTCGGCGGGGGCCACCCCCAGCGGCCCGGTCTCGGCCTCGGCGGTGATCACCGAGCAGGTGGCCCACCAGGCCTGCGGGTGGTCTCCGGGCAGGGCCGGGTCGCGCCAGAACTCGTATATCCCGGCCATGGCGAAGACGGAGCCGTCGGCGGGGAGCACGAAGTACGGCTGTTTGCGGGCCCGCTTCCTCCTGCCCTCGACCTCCAGCTGCCGCTCGTCGTGGGCGGTGACCCACTCGTAGTAGCCGTCGGCGGGGACGATGCAGCGCCGCTGCGCGAAGGGGCGGCGGAAGGACGGCTTCTCGGCCAGCGTCTCCGACCGGGCGTTGATCATCCGGGCGGCGCCGTCGGGGTTCTTGGCCCAGGAGGGGACGAGGCCCCACTTCACGACGCGCAGCTGACGAACCGGACGGGGGTCCGCCGCGTCTTTCACGGGACGGTCGAGGACGACGTGGACCTCCTTCGTCGGGGCCACGTTCCAGTCGGGTGCCAGGGTCTCCTCGGGCTCCCACCGCTCGACGCCGAAGGCCTCCGCCAGGTCCTCGGGCTTACGACTCGCTGCATACCGTCCGCACATGGCTGCCACACTGCCATCCCAGCCACCCGCCATCGCAAGGAGTCCGCCACTCTATGGACAGCACGACGACCGCCGGCATATGGGACCGGCTCACCGGCCTGCAGACCCCGCCGGCCCTGTGGCTGGTGATCGTGACGGGCCTGGCCGCGCTGACCACCGTGGGGGTGCGCCCGCTGTGGCGGGTCTCCCGCAACGCCGTGACCATCGCCCACGAGGGCGGTCACGGGCTGATCGCCCTGCTCACCGGCCGGCGGCTCGACGGGATCCGGCTGCACACCGACACCAGCGGCGTCACCGTCAGCTGGGGCAAGCCCACCGGGCTCGGCATGATCCTGACGGCCGCGGCCGGGTACACGGCGCCCCCGCTGCTCGGGCTCGGCGGGGCCGCGCTGCTGTCGGCCCACCGGATCACGCTGCTGCTGTGGGCGGCCACGGTGCTGCTGCTGGCGATGCTGGTGATGGTCCGCAACGCCTACGGCGCCCTGACGGTGGTGCTGACCGGCGGCACGTTCGTCCTGGTCTCCTGGTTCGCGTCGGCCGAGGTCCAGGCCGTCTTCGCGTACCTGGTGGTGTGGTTCCTGCTGCTGGGCGGGGTGCGGCCGGTCTTCGAGCTGGGCGCCAAGCGCCGGGGCGGCGGGGCGCCGGATTCCGACGCGGACCAGCTGGGGCGGCTCACGCACGTCCACCCGGTGGCCTGGCTGCTGCTCTTCCACGCCGTCGCGCTGTGCTCGCTCATCGGCGGCGGGCGCTGGCTTCTCAACCTCTGAGACCGATCCCCCGGCGGCGGCGCGATCAAGATCTGGGCCCGGGGGGAGCCACTAAAGTGGGGGCCATGACCGAGACCCCCGCGCTCCCCGCCCTCTGGCCCGCCCCGCTCGCCGACGGCACCGTCCACGCCACCGTCACCGTGCCGGGGTCGAAGTCGGTCACCAACCGCGCCCTCGTCCTCGCCGCGCTCGCCGCCGAGCCGGGCTGGGTGCGCCGCCCGCTGCGCTCGCGCGACTCCCGGCTGATGGCGGACGCGCTGCGCGCGCTCGGCGTCGGGATCGAGGAGACCGCCTCCTCCAGCTCGGGTGACGGCGCCGGCGGCGAGGCGTGGCGGATCATCCCCGCGGCCCTGCACGGCCCGGCCACCGTCGACGTCGGCAACGCGGGCACGGTCATGCGCTTCCTGCCGCCCGTCGCCACCCTGGCCGCCGGCGACATCCGCTTCGACGGCGACCCGCGCTCCTACGAGCGTCCGCTCGGCCAGGTCATCAGCGCCCTGCGCACCCTCGGCGCCCGGATCGACGACGACGGCCGGGGCGCGCTGCCGCTGACCGTCCAGGGCGGCGGGGCGCTGGAGGGCGGTGTCGTCGAGATCGACGCCTCGAACTCCTCGCAGTTCGTCTCGGCCCTGCTGCTGTCCGCGCCGCGCTACAACCAGGGCGTCGAGGTCCGGCACGTGGGCACCACCCTGCCGTCGATGCCGCACATCCGGATGACGGTGGAGATGCTGCGCGCGGCGGGCGCCCAGGTCGACACCCCCGAGGCGGGCGGCGAGCCGAACGTGTGGCGGGTCGCGCCGAGCGCGCTGCTGGGCCGCGACATGGTGGTGGAGCCGGACCTGTCGAACGCGCAGCCGTTCATGGCGGCGGCCCTGATCACCGGCGGTACGGTCACGATCCCGGACTGGCCGCGCCGCACCACCCAGCCCGGCGACGAGCTGCGCCGCATCTTCACGGAGATGGGCGGCTCCTGCGAGCTGACCGACGCGGGCCTGGTCTTCACCGGCAGCGGCAAGATCCACGGCATCGACGTGGACCTGGGCGAGGTCGGCGAGCTCACCCCCGGCATCGCGGCCGTCGCCGCGCTGGCCGACTCCCCGTCCACCCTGCGCGGGGTGGCCCACCTGCGCCTGCACGAGACGGACCGGCTGGCGGCGCTGACCGCGGAGATCAACGGGCTCGGCGGCGATGTCACCGAGACCGCCGACGGCCTGCACATCCGCCCGCGCCCGCTGCACGGCGGCGTGTTCCACACCTACGACGACCACCGGATGGCCACCGCGGGCGCCGTGATCGGCCTGGCGGTGGAGGGCGTGCAGATCGAGAACGTGGCGACGACCGCGAAGACCCTGCCGGACTTCCCGAGGATGTGGACCGGGATGCTCGGCGAGACCGCGCGGGTAGCGGGAGCGTAGGGCCCGTCATGCGCAGGTACGGCAAGCACACCGACGAGGACGACATCCGCCAGCGGCCCAACCCCAAGGGCAACCGGCCCCGGACCACCATCCGGCCCAAGCACGAGGACGCGGCCGAGGGCTTCGTCCTGACCGTCGACCGCGGGCGGCTGACCTGCCTGGTCGACGGCCGCACGATCCACGCCATGAAGGCCCGCGAACTGGGCCGCAAGGCCGCGGTGGTCGGCGACCGGGTCTGGATCGTCGGCGACCTGACCGGGAAGAAGGACACCCTCGCGCGGATCGTGCGGATCGAGGAGCGCAAGTCGGTCCTGCGGCGCACCGCGGACGACGACGACCCGTACGAGCGGGTGGTCGTCGCCAACGCGGACCAGCTGGCGATCGTCACGGCGCTGGCCGACCCGGAGCCCCGGCCGCGGATGATCGACCGCTGCCTGGTGGCGGCGTACGACGCGGGGCTGGAACCGCTGCTGGTGCTCACGAAGTCGGACCTGACCTCCGCGGACAAGATCCTGGAGATCTACTCCACGTTCGGCCTGAACTACGTGGTGACCAATCGGGAGGAGCTGGCGAACGGGGACGCCGCCGACCGGGTGCGCGAGCGCCTGGCCGGCCGGATCACGGCCTTCGTCGGCCACTCGGGCGTCGGCAAGACCACCCTCGTGAACTCGCTGGTCGCCGAGGGCCGGCAACGCGCCACCGGGCACGTCAACGCGGTGACCGGCCGCGGCCGGCACACCACCACCTCCGCGCTCGCGCTGCCGCTGCCGGACGGCGACGGCTGGGTCATCGACACCCCGGGCGTGCGCTCCTTCGGCCTGCACCACGTGGATCCGTCCCGGGTGATCCTGGCCTTCCCGGACCTGGTTCCCGGTACGGAGGACTGCCCGCGGGCCTGCAGCCACGACGAGAAGGACTGCGCCCTCGACAAGTGGGTGGAGGACGGCCACGCGGATCCGGCGCGGCTGTACTCGCTGCGGCGGCTGCTCGAGACCCGCGAACGCCGCGAAGGCGACTGATCGTCCGGGGGGGTTTGCCGGGTGCCACGTCTGGTAAATGCATAATCGCACCACGTGACACGACGTCACCTGACGCGGGGAGGCATGCGCCATGGCGTGGCTGCTGGTGGTCGTCGCGGGGATCCTGGAGACCGGTTTCGCGGTCTGCCTCAAGCTGTCGCACGGATTCACCCGGCTGTGGCCGACCATCGCCTTCGCCTGCTTCGCCCTGGGCAGCTTCGGCCTGCTGACGCTGGCCCTGAAGAAACTGGACGTGGGTCCCGCCTACGCGGTGTGGACGGGCATCGGGGCCGCCGGAACGGCCATCTACGGCATGGTCTTCCTCGGCGACCTGGTCTCGACCCTCAAACTCGTCTCGATCACGCTGGTCATCCTGGGCGTCATCGGTCTCCAGCTGTCCGGTTCGGCTCACTGAGCAGGCACAGCAGCCGCATCAGTTCACCGAGGCCCGGCTCTTCGCCCGGGGCTATCACGTACGACAGCGCGAGGCGCACGGCGAGTTCGCACCGCTGCGCCCCCTCCCCCGGGGCGATCATGGCCGAGGCCCGGTCGCGGACGGCCCGGGCCAGTTCCCCGGGGCCGGGGGCCGGTACCCCGGGGCGCACCCCCTGCCCGGGCGGCATCGGTAAGTTCCCGTCCCAGCACCCGGTCAGCAGGGCCCGTACGAGGGGACGCGCACGGGCCGCCCGTACGGTCCACTCCGCGACCGAGGCGAGGCGCTCGGTCGCCCCGGCCGGGGAGCGCAGCACCCGGTCCACCCCTTCGAGGTACCAGTCGGCCTCGCGGCGCACCAGGGCCCGGCCGAGGCCGGCCTTGCCGCCGAACTCGTTGTAGAGGGTCTGCCGGGACACCCCGGCGGTGGCGGCCACGTCGACCATCCGCACGGAGGGCCAGGGGCGCGCCAGGAGCGCCGCCCCGGCCGCCTCCAGCAAGGACTCCCGGGCTGCCGGCATGCGCGCCTCCCCGCTCGACTTCCCCGCTCGGCCGTTCCCGCCAGAGTTGACGGACCGGCAGATCCTGTCAAGGGCGCCTGCCGGCCGCACCGTGGACGCCGTTCGCCGGGTCCGGGCAGTCCCGATACTGTTCGGCCATGCCCGAGTATGACGATGACCTGCGCCTTGCCCTCGAACTCGCCGACGCGGCGGACACCGCGACGATGCAGCGGTTCCGCGCCCTCGACCTGAAGGTCGAGACGAAGCCGGACATGACGCCGGTGAGCGAGGCGGACAAGGCGGCGGAGGAGGTCGTGCGCGCCGGGATCGAGGCCGCGCGGCCCGACGACGCCGTCCTGGGCGAGGAGTACGGGCTCGAGGGCAGCGGCCCGCGCCGCTGGGTCGTGGACCCGATCGACGGCACGAAGAACTACGTGCGCGGGGTACCCGTCTGGGCGACGCTGATCTCGCTGATGGAGGAGGGCTCCGACGGGGTCTTCCGGCCCGTGGTCGGCGTGGTCTCGGCGCCGGCGCTGGGCCGCCGCTGGTGGGCGGCGCAGGGCGGGGGCGCGTACGCCGGCGGTGCGCTGGGCGGTGCCCCCGTACCGCTCGGCGTCTCGAAGGTGGCCGCCCTGGGCGACGCCTCCTTCGCCTACTCCTCGCTGAGCGGCTGGGAGGAGCAGGGCCGCCTCGCCGGGTTCCTGGACCTGACCCGGCAGTGCTGGCGCACCCGCGGTTACGGTGACTTCTGGCCGTACATGATGG
This sequence comes from Streptomyces sp. NPDC086989, assembly GCF_044745505.1. NCBI lineage: Bacteria > Bacillati > Actinomycetota > Actinomycetes > Kitasatosporales > Streptomycetaceae > Streptomyces > Streptomyces sp. NPDC086989. The sequence continues at coordinate 121,741 of NZ_JBIVAL010000002.1, read as the reverse complement.
TCGCGGAGGGCTCGCTGGACCTGTGCGCGGAGCCGGAGCTGAACCTGTGGGACATGGCGGCCATCGCGGTCGTGGTCCAGGAGGCGGGGGGCCGGTTCACCAGCCTGGACGGCGCGGAGGGCGTACACGGCGGGAACGCGGCCGCCTCGAACGGGCTGTTGCACGAGGAGATGCTGGGGTATCTGCGCCCGCGCGCCTGAGGCGTCCGAGTGTGTCGGGGTACTGCACCCGGACAACCGGGTGCGCCCTCTTGATTACCCTCCGTGTCCATGGGAATCTGAGACTCCTCCGCTTGTGCGCTTGTGAAGACCTTCTCTAAGTGCGGCGGGGGACTCTCCACAGGAGGTGGTTCTCTTCATGCTCGTCCGCGACGCCATGAGCACCGTGATCCTCACCCTCGGACCCGCCCACACCCTCCGGCAGGCGGCCTGCCTGATGTCCGGCCGCCGTGTCGGCGCAGCCGTCGTCCTCGATCCCGACCACAGCGGGATCGGCATCCTGACCGAACGCGACATCCTCAACTCCCTCGGCGCGGGACACGATCCCGACCGGGAGTCCGTGGGTGCGCACACCACCAACAACGTGGTGTTCTGCACCCCGCAGGCCACCGTCCAGGAGGCTGCGGAGGCCATGGTCAGCGGCGGTTTCCGCCATCTGATCGTGCTGGAGCACGGCGGCCCCGTCGGCATCGTGTCCGTACGCGACGTCATCCGCTGCTGGGTGCCGGCACGGCGCAGCGCCGTACCTGCGTAAAGCCGGAGGGCCGGCCCCCTGACGGGGTCCGGCCCTCCGGCTCTCGGCGCGGGGCGTTCAGCCGCGCAGGGCCTGGACCGCGGCCTCCAGCCGCTTGCCGAAGTCGCCGTCTGCCTGGCGGAAGTTGTTGATCGCCCGCTCGGCGATGTCGTCACGGGAGACCTTGGCGATGAAGCCGGAGAGGTTCTCGATCAGACGGGACTTCTCGTCCTCGGACATCAGCCGGTAGAGGGTGCCGGCCTGGACGAAGTCATTGTCCTCGGAGTGCACCGGGGCGGCGTGGTTGCCCGTGCCGCCGGTCAGCGGGACGGGCTGCCACAGCGGGCGGTCCGTCTGGTGCGGGCCGCCGAAGCTGTTCGGCTCGTAGTTCTTCGCACCCTTGTGGCGGCCGTCGTACAGGAAGCCGTCACGGGAGTTGGTGCGCGCCTCGGTGGCGTGCGGGCGGTTCACCGGCAGGTGGTCGGCGTTGATGCCGACGCGGTAGCGGTGGGCGTCGCCGTACGCGAAGAGGCGGCCCTGGAGCATCTTGTCCGGGGACGGACCGATGCCGGGGACGAAGTGGGCCGGGCTGAAGATGGACTGCTCGACCTCGGCGAAGACGTTCTCCGGGTTGCGGTTGAGCTCCAGCTTGCCGATCTCGATCGGGGGGTAGTCCGCGTGCGGCCACACCTTGGTGAGGTCGAACGGGTTGAAGCGGTACTGGGCCGCTTCGGCGGCGGGCATGATCTGGACCTGCACGGTCCAGGTCGGGAAGTCGCCGCGCTCGATGGCCTCGCGCAGGTCGCGCTGGTGCGAGTCGGGGTCCTCGCCGGCGAGCCGGTTGGCCTCGGCCTGGGTGAGGTTCTTGATGCCCTGGTCGGTCTTGAAGTGGTACTTGACCCAGAAGACCTCGCCGGCCTCGTTGTTCCACTGGAACGTGTGCGAGCCGTAGCCGTTCATGTGACGGTAGGACGCGGGTATGCCGCGGTCGCCGAACAGCCAGGTCACCTGGTGGGTGGACTCGGGCGACAGGCCCCAGAAGTCCCAGACGTTGTCGGCCTCCTGCGAGCCGGTGTACGGGTCGCGCTTCTGGGTGTGGATGAAGTCCGGGAACTTGATGGCGTCCTTGATGAAGAACACCGGGGTGTTGTTGCCGACGAGGTCGTAGTTGCCCTCTTCGGTGTAGAACTTCAGCGCCCAGCCGCGGGGGTCGCGCACCGCGTCGGCCGCACCGAGGTTGCCCGCGACGGTGGAGAAGCGCAGGAACGTTTCCGTCTGCTTGCCGACCTCGGACAGGAACGCGGCCCGGGTCCACTGCGAGACGTCACGGGTCAGGGTGAACGTGCCGTACGCACCGGCGCCGCGGGCGTGCACCACGCGCTCCGGGATGCGCTCGCGGTTGAAGTGCGCGAGCTTCTCCAGCAGCAGCTGGTCCTGGACCAGGACGGGTCCGCCGACGCCGGCCGTCTCGCTGTTCTGGTTGTCGGCGACCGGAGCCCCGGCCTCCGTGGTGAGCGGTCCCTGCGTCACGTGCGCCTCCTGCGTCGTTCCTGCCATGTGCCTGTCCTTGGCTCCTGCTGCACTCGATCCTACGATGGACTTTGTCTAAGTCAAGCAAGGTTCCAACTCCATACGGGTTCGGGAGTTACACCGGACCCTGCACTGTTAGGCTGGTGTCCATGAGTGACCTGCTGGAACGACTTCGCGGACGCGGATGGCGCATGACCGCACAGCGGCGCGTCGTGGCCGAGGTGCTCGACGGTGACCACGTTCACCTGACGGCCGACGAGGTGCATGCGCGCGCGGTGGACAAGCTGCCGGAGATCTCGCGCGCCACCGTCTACAACACGCTGGGTGAGCTCGTGTCCCTCGGCGAGGTGCTGGAGGTCTCCACGGACCGCCGGGCCAAGCGGTACGACCCGAACGCCCACCAGCCGCACCAGCACCTGGTCTGCGCCCAGTGCGGCGCGATCCGCGACGTGCACCCGTCGGGCAACCCGCTGGCCGACCTCCCGGACGCGGAGCGCTTCGGCTTCGTCGTCTCGGCGGTCGAGGTGACGTACCGGGGGCTGTGCCCGTCCTGCGCGGGGGCCTGAGGAACCCGACCGGACCGACGAAGGGCCCGGGAGCACTGCTCCCGGGCCCTTCCTCGTTCCCGAAAACGACTGAAGGCCCGGATCCAGAGGATCCGGGCCTTCAGTCATCAGTAGCGGGGACAGGATTTGAACCTGCGACCTCTGGGTTATGAGCCCAGCGAGCTACCGAGCTGCTCCACCCCGCGTCGGTGAACACGACTTTACGCGACGCCTCCGTACAGATGCAAATCGCTTAACGATGGGCCGGCGACCCCGGCTGCGGTCCCCGCATCCCCGCTCCCCGGCCGGGGAGGGGTTGCGGGGATGCGCCGCTCAGGCGGAGAGTTCCTCCGCGAGGGCCTCCCGGAGGCGGGCCGCGCGTTCGGAGACTTCGGCCGGGCCCAGTTCCATGGCGCGCACGCACCACTTCTGCCCCTCGGCCAGGTCCCCGTGCCGGGCGGCCAGCAGCCCCAGGCGCAGTGCGGCCCGGCCGTGGCCGGCCACCGCGGCCCGGGTCCACCACAGTGCGGCCTCCGGCTCGTTCCCCTCGCGCGCCAGCAGCAGCCCGAGGTTGAAGGCCCCGTTGCGGGAACCGGCCTCGGCCGCCTCCCGGTACCACCGGGCCGCGACCGCCGCATCGCCCCGCGCGGCGGCCAGCATCCCGACCCGCACCTGGGCCCGCCGGTGTCCCAGCTCCGCGGCCCGCTCGTACCACTCCTCGCTCTCGGTGCGCGGGGCGCTGCCCACCGGCTCGCCCAGCGCCACCGGCTCCGGCGGCGGAGCCAGCGACTCCAGCAGCGCCGCCAGCCGGAACGCCGCCTCCGCGCTGCCGCCTCCGGCGGCGCAGCGCAGGTGCCGCTCGGCCGCGCGGTCCTCGCCGTCGCGGACCAGCGCGATCCCGACCTGAAGCGCCGCGTCGGTGTGGCCCGCGGAGGCGGCCCGCTCGTACCACTTCAGCGCGGTCCGGTCGTCGTCCCGGCTCGCGAACAGGATCCCGAGGTTGAACGCGGCGTCGACGCTGCCGGCCTCGGCCGCCTTCGAGAACCACGGCTCGGCCCCGGCCGCGTCCCCGACCTGGAGCAGCATGATCGCGAGGGCGTTGGCGGCCTCCCGGTGCCCGGCGTAGGCGGCGCGCCGGTACCAGTGCTCGGCCTGCGCGGTGCGCTCCTGTGCGGCGCACAGCAAAGCAAGGTTGTACGCCCCGTTCTGGTCGCCCGCGTCCATGGCGGCGCGGTACCACTTCTCCGCGGTCTGGGTCTCGCCCCGCGCGGCGTGCAGCGCGCCCAGGGCGTTGGCGGCGTTCCCGTCCCCGTCCTGCGCGGCCCGGTTCCACCACGCGACGGCGCTCTCCTCGTCGCCCGCGTCGCGCAGCAGGAAGCCGAGCGCGCACGCGGCGCGCGCCTCGCCCTGCTTGGCGGAGGTCAGGTACCAGCGCCCGGCCTCCTTGAGTTCCCCGCGCGCCTCCAGCAGGGCGCCCAGGTGCAGGGCGGCCTGCCGGTGCCCGCGCGCGGCGGCCTGGCGGTACCACTGCTCGGCCTCGGCGGGGTCGCCCTTGCGCAGGTGCCGGGCCAGCCGGTAGGCGGCCTCGCGGTGCCCCTGCTCGGCGGCCTGGCGCAGCCAGCGTTCGACGCCCTTGTCGCCGCGGTGCTCCAGCAGCTCGGCGAGCCCGTACGCGCCGAGGGCATGGCCGGATTCCGCCGCCTGGCGCAGCCAGTACTCGGCGGCGGGCTCGTCCCCGCGCTCGCGGAAGTGGCGGCCCAGCGCGTGTGCGGCCGGTGCGGATCCGGCGACGGCGGCGACCCGCCACCAGCCGGCGGCCTCCTCGGGGTAACCCCGCTGGAGCAGCAGCACTCCCAGGTTGTTGGCGGCGGCGCGGTCCCCCTCCGCGGTGGCGCCGCGCAGGTACGGCTCGGCGCCGGCCAGGTCGCCGCGGCGCAGCAGCAGCGCCCCGAGCACGCTCATGGCGCCCGGGTCGCCCCGGTCGGCCGCGACGCGGTGCCGTGCTTCCAGCTCGGTGTCGCTCGCCGGGTCGGTCTCGGCGAACATTTCCTCCGCGAAATCCGCATCGGTCAAGGCGGTCTGCGCGTTAACGACCGGAGCCTCCTCATCGGCCTCTGCGCCCGATTCGACTTCCGCCCTCACAAACCGCCCTGTCTCCAGCAGAGTTGACCTGTCCCCCATAAATCCCATCGTCGCATCACCTGCTACCCGCGTACACCTGGTATGTCGCAGCCTGTGAGGTCACTACAGCGTTTTGTCGACATGCCCACAGAGAGATAAGTCAAACACGGTCCCGCCCCAACTCACCCGTCTCAGCTACCACATGACCCCGCGTGTCCCCCCTGGACATGACGAAGGCCCGGATCCCATGGATCCGGGCCTTCATCTTCAGTAGCGGGGACAGGATTTGAACCTGCGACCTCTGGGTTATGAGCCCAGCGAGCTACCGAGCTGCTCCACCCCGCGTCGGTGAAACCACAGTATCACGACGCGGGACTGAGCCATTACCCGTTATCCGCCGGGCTTCGGGGCCGTCAGCTTCGCCTCCGCGTCGATCGCCCGCTGCAGCGCCGCCTTGATGTCGTCCTGCGCCTTGCCGAAGGCCGTCCAGTCACCGGACTGACGGGCCTTCTCGGCCGCGTCGATCGCCTTCTTCGCGTCGTCGAGCGCCGCCTTGACCGTCGGGTCCTGGGAGGTCGGGGGCGTGGTGGTGCCCTCGCCCGGCGGGGTCACGGGGGCCACCGGCACCGTCGGCGCCTCCGCCCCGAACACCACGTTCAGCGCCTTCTCCAGGCTGTCCTCGAACGCCGTCTGGTTGCCGTAGGTCACCAGCACCTTGCGCAGCAGCGGGTACTTCAGCCCCGAACTGCGCACGTACACCGGCTCCACGTACAGCATCCCGCCGTCGAGCGGCACCGCGAGCAGGTTGCCGTACTCGACCTCGGAGTCGCCGCCGCGCAGCAGCCGGATCGACTCGGCGATCTTCGGTTCCGACTGGAACTTGCTCTGCACCTGCTTGGGGCCGTCGACCGGCTTGCTGGTCGGCAGCTTCAGGATCCTGATCTTGCCGTAATCCTGGGTGCCCGGATCGGCGTTGACCGCCATGAAGGCGCTCAGGTTGTCCCGCTCGTTCGGCGTGAACGTCGTCGTGAGCGAGAAGACCTGGTCCTTCTCCTTCTGGTCCGGCATCTTCATCGACAGGTAGTACGGCGGGACCGCCGTGCCGGCCTTGGTCGTCGGGTCGTCCGGGACGGCCCAGGCCTCACTGCCGCTGAGGAACGTCTGCGGGTCCGTGACGTGGTACCGGGTGAGCAGCTCGCGCTGGACCTTGAAGAGGTCCTGCGGGTAGCGCAGGTGGTCCATGAGCGGCTTGGAGATCTCGCTCTTGGGCTTGACCGTTCCCGGGAAGGCCTTCATCCAGGTCTTGAGGACCGGGTCCTGGGTGTCCCACTGGTACAGGTCGACCGTGCCGTCGTAGGCGTCGACCGTGGCCTTGACCGAGTTGCGGATGTAGTTGACCTGGTTCTCCTGGGCCACCACCGCGCGCTGGCTGTTGGTGAGGGAGTCCGCGGTGCTCTGGCCCAGCGTGGTGCGCGAGGCGTACGGGTAGCCGTTCGTCGTCGTGTAGGCGTCGACGATCCACTTGATCCGGCCGTCGACGACCGCCGGGTACGGCGCCCCGTCGATGGTCAGCCACGGGGCGACGGCCTCGACGCGCTCCTTGGGCGTGCGGTGGTAGAGGATCCGCGAGCCGTCGCCGATGGCGCCGGAGTACAGGATCTGCGGCTCGCTGAACGCGAGTGCGTACGCCGCCCGGTTGACCGGGTTGTCGAGGTTGACGCCGGAGTCGCCCTTGTAGCTCGTCTCCTTCTCGCCCTTGTCGTCCGAGTAGTCGAGCTCCTTCTGCGGTCCGCCGACGATCGAGTACTGCTTCGTCTGCTCGCCGTAGTAGATGCGCTGCTCGAAGTCCGTGCCGAACATGCCCTTGGAGGGCAGGTCGGACTGGGTGAAGTCGGGGGCGCCGTCCTTGACCGTGGTGCCCTTGGCGGCGACCACGCCGTAACCGTGCGTGTACTTGAAGTGGTCGTTGATCCAGTTGTTCTTCGGGATGCCGGCGATGTTCAGCTCGCGCAGCCCGATGACCGTGTCCTGGCCGCTGTACCGGTCCACGGCGAGCGTGGACGGGAAGGCGTAGTAGCCCTTGACCTGCTGCAGCTGCTGGAAGGCCGGCGAGACGATGTTCGGGTCGAGGAGCCGGACGCTGGCCGTGGTGTCGGCCACCTGCCGCAGCTTGGTCTTGTCGTCGGTCTGCGGGACGCCCGGGTAGTCCTTGACCTCGGAGCGGTCGATCCCGTAGGCGTTGCGCGTCGCCTCGATGTTCTTCTCGACGTACGGGGATTCCTTGGCCTGCTCGTTCGGCTGGACCTGGAACTTCTGCACGATCGCCGGGTAGAGCCCGCCGATCAGGATCGCCGAGAGCACCATCAGGCCGAAGCCGATGACCGGCAGCTGCCACGTGCGCCGCCACAGCGTCGCGAAGAAGAGCACGGCGCAGATCGCGGCGATGGCGACGAGGATCGTCTTCGCCGGCAGGTACGCGTTCGCGTCGACGTAGCGCAGGCCGGTCCAGTTGTCCGCGGCCTTGAAGTCGCTCGACTTCACGGCGAGGCCGTACCGGTCGAGCCAGTACGCCACGGCCTTCAGCGTCACGAAGAGACCGAGCAGCACCGACAGGTGCCCGGTCGCCGCGGCGGTGGCCCGGGCGCCCGGGCTCGTCACGCGCAGGCCGCCGTACAGGTAGTGGACGACGACCGCGGCGATCACCGACAGTACGACCGCGGCGAAGCCGAAGCCGAGGAGGAAGCGGTACCAGGGCAGGTCGAAGGTGTAGAACGACACGTCCAGATGGAACTGGGGGTCCTTCTGCCCGAAGGGCACCCCGTTCACGTACATCAGCCAGGTCTTCCACTGGCCGGCCGCCGAGGCGCCCGCGATCATGCCGACGAGCGCCGCGATCCCGAGGAGCAGCCACGTCTTGTACGGGGCGACGCTCATCCGGTAGCGGTCGAGGCTCTGCTGCTCCATCGACATCGCGGACAGCGGTGGCCGCAGCCGGTACGCCAGCCAGATGTTCAGGCCGACGGCGCCCGCCATCAGCAGGCCGAAGACGGCGAAGAGGCCGATCTTGGTCCACAGGGTGGTGGTGAAGACGGTGGAGTACTTGACGGAGCGGAACCAGAGCCAGTCCGTCCAGAAGCCCGCGAACATGACGAACGCCATGCCCAGGACGGCCAGTACGCCCAAGGTCATCAGAAGAGTGCGGGCGCGCCGGGAGGGGCGGCCGACTCTCATCCGTGGCCCGGAAGGGCCTCCGCCGCGGTCCGGCATCTGGAAAGCCAAGGTGCGCACCTCGAAAGTCGCTGAGTGTCGTGGCTGGACATTTCAAAAGCTGGGCCCCCGATCGTAGGGCCCACTCATGCAACTTACTGAGGCTTTAGTCAGTTCCCGGTATCGGCCGGAAAGGAGGCAGGATGTTGTCCATGTCCAACCTTTCGCCTTCCCCGGGCACGCCGATGGCGGCCACTCCCCTGACGCGTGCCGTCCTCGAGATCGACGAGTACGCCTCCTCCCTCGGCTGGGACAAGCCTGCCCGGCTGTTCGCTCTCGTCGACACGGCCCGGCTCCGCAAGTCGGAACCGCGGCTCGCGGGCCAGCTCGGCCTCGACCAGGACGACGCCGGCAAGAGCCAGCTCACCCCGATCGAGCAGGAGGAGGTGCCCAAGGGCACGCCGCTGGACAAGTTCCTGGGAACCATCGCCTGGCCCCCGTCGATCGTCGGCTGCGCGCTGACCGTGGAGCGGCTGATGCTGCCGCCGTCCGCGGAGGCCTCCGTACCGGAGGGGCTCAGCGACAAGCAGCTGGCCAAGTGGGTCGCCGCCCATCCGGACCGGCAGGAGGTGCGCCTGACCGTGGGCGTGCTGCGCGACGGCTCGCGCGAGTCCGCGGTGCGGCTGCGCGAGAAGGACTCCTCGACCGAGGTGCTGACCGGCGCGAGCCTGGTGCCGGGCCTGGCCGAGGCGCTGGCAGCGACGTTCCTGGACTGAGCGGGTCGGGCGGCCGGTCCCGCCCGCCCGGGCCCGTCCTGCGGATCGGGCGGCCGGGCCCTAGCCGCACTGCGGCAGGCCGGCCGTGTCCCCCTTGCTGATCTTCTCCAGTGCCTTCGTGGCGTCGTCGATGGTGGAGACCTTCACGAGGGTCAGGCCGTCGGGGACGTGCTGGGCGGCGGAGGAGCAGTTCTCGGCGGGCGTCAGGAAGTACTCGGCGCCGGCCTTGCGGGCGCCGATCGTCTTCATCTGGATGCCGCCGATCGGGCCGACCTTGCCGGTGTCGTCGATGGTGCCGGTGCCCGCGACGAACTTGCCGCCGGTCAGATCGCCCGGGGTGAGCTTGTCGACGATGCCGAGGGCGAACATCAGGCCCGCGCTCGGGCCGCCGACGTCGGCGAGCTTGATGTCGATGGCGAACGGGAAGGTGTGGTCGGTGCCCGCCCGGATGCCGACGATGGCGTGCCCGTCGCCCTCCGCCTTGGCGGTGGTGATCACGACCTTGGTCGTGCCGGTGGGCTCCTGGTGCGCCTTCTCGGCCGCGGCCGCCTCGGCGGCGGGCACGATCGTGAACTCGACCGGCTCGCCGGCCTTGCGCCTGGTGACGAGCTTGGCCACGTCCTCCGGGGCGTTGACCGGGCTGCCGTCGACGGCCCGGATCACGTCACCGGCGTGCAGCTTGCCCTCGGCGGGGCTGCCCTTGACGACGGTGGAGACCACGACGCGGGACGTGACGCCCGGGGTGCCCAGCTGCTTGAGGGCCGCCACCTTGGCGCTCTCCTGCGACTGGCTGAACTCCTCGGCGTTCTCCTGGGTGGACTGCTCCTCCGTCTTCCCGCCCGGGTAGAGGTTCTCGTGCGGGACGACGATGTTGTCGTCGGAGAGCCAGCCGTAGACCGCTTCCAGCAGGTTCATGTCGTAGTCGGCGCCGGTGACCCGGACCGTCGTCATGTTGAGGTGCCCGCTAGCCGGGTACGTCTTGTGGTCCGCGATGCTGATGACGGGCTCGCCGTGCGAGTCCCCGAGCGTGTTCACCGTCGGGCCCGGGCTCATTTCCGAGTACGGGACCTTGATGAACACCCCTGCGCAGAGCAGCGCGAACAGCAGGAGGGTGGAGGCGAGCATCGTCGCAGTGCGGCGTGGCATGGATCGACAGTACGGGACGCCCCTGACGGGCGGCCGCCGGGGCCGGTCCGACGGGGACCGCGGGCGGAACTCTCAGCGGATTCTCAGGGGGCCTCGTCCGGGACGCGTCATACCGCGTCGGAACCGGAATGGGCCGCTTCCTTCACCCTGGCCTGATCGGCCCTGTCCATGGCTTCACGGAACCTCGCGTATCCCGCGAGTTCGGATATGTCACCTTGAGTGCGGTCGCGTGCCGCCCAGCTGCCCCATATCGCCGCTCCGACGGCGGCGAACAGCGGGATCAGCAACCATGCCAGTGACGCCATGGACGTGCCTCCCTGCCCCGAAAAGTACGTGTCGTTGGTGGCTTCAACGCTCGTGCCCGGGAAGGGGTTACGCAAATCGAGGGCGTGTTGCGCGGCCGAACGGGTGGGACAGTACAAGATCGCCCCCCGGCTCCCGCACGCGGCCCCCCGAACCTGCTCAGCAGGCGCCGACCCACTCCTCGGTACCGTCCGAGAACGTCTGGTGCTTCCAGATCGGCACCTCGTGCTTCAGGTCGTCGATCAGCATCCGGCACGCCTCGAAGGCCTCGCCGCGGTGCGGGCAGGACACCGCCACGATCACCGCGAGATCGCCGACGGACAGGTCGCCGATGCGGTGGACGGCGGCCAGGGCGCGGACCGGGTACTTGTCGATCACGCGCTCGGCGATGCGGCGCATCTCGGCCTCGGCCGTGGGATGGCACGAGTAGCCGAGGGCGTCGACGTCGGCCCCGCCGTCGTGGTTGCGCACCGTGCCGACGAAGAGCGTCGTGCCGCCCGTCGCGTCGTCGCCGACGGCCTGGAAGACCTCGTCGATCGAGAGCGGGGTCTCACGGATTTCGAGCAGCCGGATCGGGTCCGTTGCGGCCTGCTCGCCGGGGTGGTCGAAGTGCGGTGCCATGCAGCCATCGTGCACCACGGGTCTCACATCGCGGTATAGCCGATTCGACCGGCTGTACGACCCACGCGTATGGAGCCTCCTACAGGACCGGAGCCCCGGCCGACCGCCCGGACGGGCGGCCGGGGGCCGGGGCGGGGTCAGAGGCCGCGGCGGCGGCGGGCGGCGCGGACCACCGCCGCGGCGCCCAGGAGGGCGACCGTCGCGCCCGCGGCGCCCGCCGCGGTGGCGTCCTTGCGGCCCAGCCGGCGCCCCGCGACCGTGTGCCGGCCCGCGACCTCCTGGAGGAGCTCGGCCAGCACCTCCTCGTTGGTCCAGCGCGGCCGCCAGCCCGCCGCGTGCAGCCCGCTGACGCTGACCACCCACGGGTGCATCGTGTACGCCAGGTCGCCCGCCGGGGACGGCGTCAGGCCGATCCGGTGCAGCCGGGCCGCCGCGCCCAGTGCGACCGCCGACGGGAGCTCCATGCGGCGGATGCCGCTCAGCTCCTCGACCTCCTCCTGCTCCAGCCAGCCCTCGCAGCCCACGGCCAGCTCGCCCTCGACCTTCTCCAGCGCCGCGTACTCCAGCGCGCTGACCAGGTCCTCGACGTGGCAGAACTGCCAGGTCGGCCGGGATCCGGCCACCACGAGCAGGCGCGGGGACTCGAAGTACCGGGTCAGGGCGGTGTCGGTGCCGCCGACCAGCACGGCCGGACGGACCACCGTCACGTTCAGCCCGGGGTGCGCCCGCGGCGCCCGCCGGCCGAGCCGCTCGATCTCCAGCAGGTCGCCGACGCCGGTCGCCTCGGCCGTGGCCCGCAGCTCGGAGTCCTCCGACAGCGGGATGTCGTTGTCCGGCAGGGCGCCGTAGACCATCGCGGACGTGCACAGCACGACCCGGTGCACTCCGGCCGCCGCAGCCGCCGTCAGCACGGTCTGGGTGCCGCGTACGTTGTACGCCGTACGGGCCGCCGGGTCCGTTTCCAGGTCGAGGTCCAGTGCGAGGTGGACGACCACGTCGGCCCCGCGCAGTCTCTCGGCGATCGCGGGGTCCCGTACGTCCAGCACGTGCCACTGCGCGGCGGCGCAGTCACCGCGCCGTTCGTCGATCGCGACGACCTGCTTGACCTCGTCGGAGGCGGCCAGGCGGGCCACCAGGGCCGCCCCCACCCCGGAGGCGGCGCCGGTCACGGCGATCACGGGACCTCGTGCAGCCTGGTTTCGCGGCCGGCGAACGTCTTGGGCGCTCTCGCCGTGCTCAGGGCGGTTTTCGGCGTCGTGCGGCGCGCGAACCTGTGGATCTGGGGAACTCACCAGGCGTCTCCAGCGGTTGTCTTCAGTAGGGACGCGCCGTGACGCGTACCTACCAGGTGATGTCCATCCTGCCGCAGCCCAGGAGCCGGCGGAGCACCGAGCCCGGAAGCGGGTGTGGTGTCTACGCTGGGTGGTGTTGTCGGACCATTTCCCGTCGGCCCTGCCGGCGGCCCTACGAGCCGAGGAAACCCGTGAGCGACACCCCATTCGGATTCGGCCTTCCGCCGGAGGAGCCGGAGAACGGCGACGAAGGCAAGAAGAAGGGCAATCAGGGCGGTCAGGGCGGCCCGAATCCGTTCGGGTTCCCGGGCATGGGCCTGCCGGGCGGCGCCGGCGGCCCGGGCGGCCCGGACAACCCGTTCGCGGCGATGTTCGGGGCGATGAACCCGAACGACCTGGGCGCGGCCTTCCAGCAGCTCGGCCAGATGCTCAGCTACGAGGGCGGTCCCGTGAACTGGGACATGGCCAAGGACATCGCCCGCCAGACCGTCGCGCAGGGCACGGCGGACGGCGTGAAGGACTCCAGCGTCGGCATGGCCGAGAAGTCCGCCGTCGAGGAGGCCGTGCGCCTCGCCGACCACTGGCTGGACGGGGTGACCTCGCTGCCCTCGGGCGCGACCACGGCCGTCGCGTGGAGCCGTGCCGAGTGGGTCGAGGCGACCCTCCCGGTGTGGAAGGAGCTCGTGGACCCGGTCGCCGAGCGCGTCGGCGTGGCGATGGGCAGCGTGCTGCCCGAGGAGATGCAGGCCATGGCGGGCCCGCTGCTCGGCATGATGCGCTCCATGGGCGGGGCCATGTTCGGCCAGCAGATCGGCCAGGCCGTCGGCACGCTCGCGGGCGAGGTCGTCGGCTCCACCGACATCGGTCTGCCGCTGGGCCCGGCCGGCAAGGCGGCGCTGCTGCCGCTGAACATCGAGGGCTTCGGCAAGGACCTGAGCGTCCCGGCCGACGAGGTGCGGCTGTACCTGGCGCTGCGCGAGGCGGCGCACGCCCGGCTGTTCGCGCACGTGCCGTGGCTGCGCTCGCACCTGCTGGGCGCGGTCGAGGGGTACGCGCGGGGCATCAAGGTCGACACCTCCAAGCTGGAGGACGTGGTCGGCCGGCTCGACCCGACGAACCCGGAGCAGCTCCAGGAGGCACTCCAGGGCGGCATGTTCCAGCCGCAGGACACCCCCGAGCAGAAGGCCGCCCTGGCCCGCCTGGAGACGGCGCTCGCGCTGGTCGAGGGCTGGGTGGACGCGGTCGTCCACGAGGCGGCCAAGCCCCGGCTGACCTCGGCGGACGCCATGCGCGAGACCATGCGTCGGCGGCGTGCCTCGGGCGGCCCGGCGGAGCAGACGTTCGCGACCCTGGTCGGGCTGGAGCTGCGCCCGCGCCGGCTGCGGGACGCCTCGCGGCTGTGGGCCTCGCTGACCGACGCCCGCGGCGTGGACGGCCGGGACGGGCTGTGGGAGCACCCGGACATGCTGCCCACGGCCTCCGACCTGGACGACCCGGACGGGTTCGTGCACCGCGAGCAGCTGGACTTCTCCGAGATCGACAAGATGCTCGGCGAGGCGGCCCAGCGGCGCGAGCAGGGCGACCAGGGGGACCAGGGCAGCCGGGGCGACGCCGATGGCGAGGGGGAACCGAAGAAGTGAGCCTGTACGACGACGTGGTCCTGGTCCTGAAGGACTACGAGGACCAGCCCGAGCTGCGCGACCTGTACCTGGAGCACCTGGAGGCGCACCCGGACGGGGTCTACAAGCCCTGCCGGGCGGGGCACATCACCGGCAGCGCGCTGGTCGTGGACCCGGTGGGCGAGCGGGTGCTGCTGACCCTGCACAGGAAGCTCGGCATGTGGCTCCAGATGGGCGGGCACTGCGAGCCCGAGGACACCTCGATCGCGGGGGCCGCGCTGCGCGAGGCCGTCGAGGAGTCGGGCATCGCGTCCGGGCTGACGCTGCTGCCCGGCGGCCCGGTGCGGCTGGACCGGCACCCGATCCCGGCGCCGTGCAACTGGCACCTGGACGTGCAGTACGCGGCGCTGGCCCCGGCCGGCGCGGTGGCGGAGGTCAGCGAGGAGTCGCTGGACGTGCGCTGGTTCCCGTACGGGGAGGTCGCGGCGGTGGCCGACGCCTCGGTCGTACGGCTGCTGGAGGCGACCCGGGCACGGCTCTGACGCGCCGGGTGGTCCATAACGCCGGAAGGGGCGGCCCCGCATCCGCGGAGCCGCCCCTTCCGTGTGCCGTGCGCCCTGTGTCGAGCGCCGTGCGCCGTGCGTCAGTTCCAGGCGTTGTTCTGGTTCTGGGCGTGGACGCCGTGCTGGCCCATGCCGTACTGCGCGGCCATGCCCTGCCCGAGCTGGGCGTTCTGCGGGGGCAGCACCTCGCTGGGCTGCACCAGCGCGAAGCCGGTGCCGAGGAAGCTGAGCTCCCAGCCCTCGCCCGTGCTGCCGCGCCGCCGCCAGACGCCGCTGGAGTGCGTCTGGGCCTGCATCTGCACGCGCAGCGAGGTGGACCAGGCGACGATCGCGTCCGCGTCGGCGTTGACGTACTTGTCGGGCGTGACCTGCATCATCAGCGGCTGCCCGGAGGTCATCAGCGCGACCTTGCCGCGGCCGGTGATGTTGAGCTGGTACTTGCCGGAGCCGGAGATCCCGTACTGGCTGTCGACCGCGATGGCCTCGGTGTGCAGGGTGGAGTCCATGGCCAGCACGTAGCCGCTGTCGACGGTGAGGCCGTCCTGGTCCACGTCCACGACGTGGACGTACTGGGCGAGGTTGGCGAAGTAGACCGTGCCCTGCCCGGAGCAGCGCATCAGGTCGAGGCCCTCACCGGTGCGGGCGCGGGCGGTGCGCTGCGTGGTGCTCTGGTACTCGCCGTCGAAGTCGATGATGCCCTGGTAGGCGACCATGGCGCCCTTGCGGGCGAGTACGTCGTCGGAGCCGGCCAGGGTGACCCGCAGCAGCTGCGGGTTCTGGACGGCGTACCGCTCCTGGGACTGCTGCTCGGCATGGCCGAAAAGTGAGCTCTGCATGATGTGTCCGCTCCCCCTCAGCCCCGGGTCCGGAGCCGGTCGGTGCTGTCCTCGCTGGGCTGTACGACGACGATGCCCTGGCCGGAGAAGGCCATCTGGTAGGCCTCCCCGCTGCCCCGGCCGATCATCGACGAGGCCTTGAAGCTGCGCTTGCCCTTCACCTTGAGGTTCGGGGACCAGGCGACGAGCGCGTCCGGGTCGACGTACGTCTCGTCCTCGCCGCGGCCGCAGTCGACCACGATCGGGGTGCCCCGGGAGGTGATGGCGACCCAGCCGGTACCCGAGACCTGCACGTTGAACAGGCCCTGGCCGGCGAACTTGGCCATGCCCTTGACCCGTTCGACGCCCCACTGGAGGTGGGCGTCGAAGGCGAGCAGGTTGGTGCCGTTGACGGAGAGCGCGTCGTTGTTGAGGTTGATCACGACGACGTCGGCGCCGTAGTCGGCGAGGTAGAGCAGGCCGTCGCCGGTGCACTTCATCAGCGGGGCGCCCTCGCCGGTGAGCCACTGGGAGGCCATCTGGCGCAGGGCCGGCGGGTTGGGCTCGTACTGGACGAAGCCCTCGTAGGCGACCATCGACCCGGTGCGCGCGAAGAGGTCCTGGCCGCTCTGCATGGCGACCTTGAGCATGGCCCGGCCGTGGTTCTCCATGCGGGCCGTGACGGGGGTGGGGGCGTAGCCCGCGAGCTGCTGGTTCATTGCGTTCATGACGGGCTCCCTCAGACCTCGTACGGCTGGACGACGATGAAGTTGCCGGGAGCGCCGCGGAACTGGAGGTTCACGGTCTCCCCGCTGTGGCCGGGGTAGGCGTTGCGCCGCAGCCGGACCTGGCTGGAGACGATCACCTGGGAGGCCGCGGACCAGGCGACGATGGCGTTGCTGTCGGCGAAGGTGGTCGGGGTGACGGGCAGCACGACCGGTGTGCCGTGCGTCTTGACGATCACCGTGCCGGAGCCCTGGAACAGCATCGTGAACAGGGCGCCGCCGGGGATGCCGTGGCCCTCGATGCGGCGGACCTCGTGCTGGAGGCTCTCGTCGAAGGCGAGGACGCTTTCGGCGGAGACGCAGATCCCGTCGCCCTGGAGCTCGATGGCGTGCAGGTGGGCGCCGTTCTCGGCGAGGAAGACCTGGCCGCGGCCGCTGCAGCGCATCAGCTGCATCTCCTGGCCGGTGGCGTTGCCGACGATGCGGCCGGCGAAGCCGGCGCCCTTGTAGCTGAAGTCGACCTTGCCCTGGTAGAGGACCATGCTGCCCTGGCGGGCGAGGACGGGCTGGCCGCCCATGGACAGGTCGACCCGCATGAGCTGGTGGTTCTGCGCGGTCCAGCGGGCGCCCGTGGGGACTTCCTTGTACGGCTGGAGGGCGGCGGTGAGTCCGGCGCCGGCGGGGTGCGGGGCGCCGCCCTGGCCGTAGCCGGGCTGCTGGCCGGGCATCTGGCCGTACGGGGGCGGCTGCTGGCCGGGGACGTGGCCGTGACCGGGGGGCTGCTGGCCGTAGGGCGCGGGGGCCGGGGCCGGAGGCGGGACCTGGCCGCCGTAGCCGGGCATCTGGCCGCCGTACGAGGGCTGCGGCGGCCGGCCGTACGAGGGCGGCCCGGGGGGCTGCGGGGCGTGCGGCGGCTGGCCGTACGGTGCGGGGGCCGGCGGGGTGGTGAGCGGGCCGACCATGGTCGGGGCCGAGTGCACGGGAGCGGGCGCGCCGGGCTGCTGGTACTGCGGGGCGGGAGCAGGGGCGGGCGCGGGCTGCGGGACGTACGGGGCCTGCGGGGCGGGCGGGGCCTGGACCGGGGTGCCGAAGGACGGCGCCGGGGCGGCGGCACCCTGCGGCGGCGGGGCGAATCCCGGCGCGGCGCCGGACGGGGCCGGGGCCTGCGGCTGCTGCTGCGGGGCCTGCTGCTCGTCCTCCTCGGCGACCTCGCCGCCGAAGTTCTTCAGCAGTGCGGCGAGTCCGCCGTCGAAGCCCTGGCCGACGGCGGCGAAGCGCCACACGTCCTTGAGGTAGAAGTCGCCGAGCATCACGGCGCGCTCGGTGGTGAACTCCGCACCGGTGAAGGAGTACCGGACGACCTCTTCGCCGCCGGCCACGATCCGGATGTAGCCCGGTCCGATCTGCGACATCTGTCCGTCGCCGTCGACCGTGGCGGTGAAGGACAGCTTGTGGATGCTCGCCGGGACGCGGTCCAGCGTCACGCGGAAGGACTCGGTGTCGCCGGCCTGCGGGCCGAGCTGCTGGATGGACTCCTCCGGCGACTTCGGCTGGTTGTAGAAGACGAAGTACCGGTCGTCCGACAGCTGCTCGTTGGCGTCAAGGCCGAAGCAGCTGATGTCGAAGGCGAGTCCGGGCCCGGCGATCTGGACGCCCACGTACAGATCGGTGCCGGCCGTCAGATCGCTGATCTTGGCCTTGTGACCGCGTTGGAATTGCCTGGCCATACGTAACGACCGTCCCCCATCCCGACTGTGAAATGCGTGCCGCTCAGGCTAGCCGCATCTGCCGACATCCGGCCAAGCCGGTACCGACCCGGTACATATCGATACGTCCGCGCCCGGGACGAGCGGACCGGTCATTCCTCCCGGGCCGCGGGGACCTTGGGCAGGCGCTCGGCGGCGACCACTCCCTCCAGGTAGCCGCGGGCCCGCTCGGTGCGCGGATAGGCGTCGAGCAGTTCCCAGAAGCGGGGCCCGTGGCCGGGCACGAGGAGGTGTGCCAGCTCGTGCAGCAGCACGTAGTCGACGACGTACTCCGGCATCCCCTGGAGGCGGTGCGAGAGCCGGATGCTGCCTTCGGCCGGGGTGCAGGAACCCCAGCGCGTGTTCTGGTTGGTGACCCAGCGCACCGAGCGGGGCCGGGCACGGCCGCTGAAGTACTGCTCGGACAGACGCTCGGCGCGTTCCGTGAGTTCCGCGTCCCCGAGGGTGCGCCTGCTCTCCTGTGCGGCCAGCTTGTCGAGCATGACCCCCACCCAGCGCTGCTCCTCGGCCTCGGACATCCGGGCAGGGATGAGGACGACCGTCCGGTCACCCTCGCGGTAGGCGGAGACGGTCCTGCGGCGGCGCGCGCTCCGGCGGACTTCGACGGCGCGCTGCTGTGGGTCGGCGGACACGCCCCAGACCGTACCCGCTCGCCGTGGCCGAAGTCCTGCCGCTCCACCGTTCGAACATGATCGATTCGAAGGTGGCACAGGAAGCGTCCCTTTTCTCCATCTCATATGCCTAATACCTCTTGCCTGTGGACAAATACGCGCGGGGAATGCGGCGGGCGGGCACTCTGCGGGGGAAGGGAACGAGACGCGGTGCGTACGGAGGGGGAGAGCCATGTATCCGAAGGTGAAGCCGGCGCTGGCGAGGGCGTGGCGGGATCTGCAGACGGTGCAGTTCGGGGTGACGCCCGCTCATGCGGTGGTGCTCGGCCCCGTGGACACGGCGACGGGATCGCTGATCGACCGGATCGACGGGACGCGGGGCATGGAGCTGCTGCGCGCGGAGGCGGCGGCCGTGGGGCTGCCCGAGGGGCAGGTGGACACGCTGGTCCGGCGGCTGGCGGCGGCCGGGCTGCTCGACGACGCGACCGCGGGCGGTCCGCGGGCGCAGGCCCTGCGCAAGCGGCCGGAGGCACTGGAGCGGCTCGGGCCCGACCTGGGCTCGCTGTCGCTGGTGCACCGGGAGCCGGGGGGCGACTTGCGGGGCGCCGCGGCGCGGCGGGCCATACGGGTCCAGGTGCGCGGGAGCGGCCGCGTGGGCGGGATGATCGCGGGGGTCCTGGCCGGAGCCGGCGTGGGCCGCATCGAGGTTCTCGACGGCGGCCGGGTGGAGCCGGCTGACGTGGCACCGGGCGGGCTCGGTCCCGGCAGCGTGGGCCGGCTGCGGGCCGAGGCGGCGGCGGGGCTGGTCCGCGAATCGGCCCCCGCGCGCCCGCCGCGGACCACGGAGCACGAGGGGCCGGGACCGGCAGTGTCCCTGGTGGTGGTCGCGCCCCGCGACGGCCTACAGGCCTGGGCCCCGGATCCTGGCACCGCGGCCGACTGGATCGCCACCGGCACCCCGCACCTGTACGCCGGGGTGCTGGAGGGCACCGGGCTGGTCGGGCCGCTGGTGCTGCCGGGTGCCACGGGGTGCGCGGGCTGTATGGAGCGCGCCCGGGTCGAGGCGGATCCGGCCTGGCCGCGGATGCTGGTCCAGTGGCGCTCGGCGCACCGCCGCCGGGCCACCGCGGCCTGTGACCTGGGCCTGGCCACGGCGGTGGCCGGCCTCGCCGCGGCGCACGCCCTGTCCTTCCTCGACGGCGAGCTGCCCGCCTCCACGGCCTCGCGCTGGGAAGCGGCGCTCCCCGCCGTCCACTGGGAGCAGACGGCCGTGCGCCCGCATCCCGACTGCCCGTGCGCCGCGGCCAGGGTCCCGGCGGAACAGGGGGCGAGGTGACGAAGGTTCGGTCCGATGTCGGGCCGTGCCCGCCCCGCAGGGCGGATGCTGTCCCGGGGCGGGGAGTCCCGGGGCGGGGAGTCCCACCCCGTCCGGGGCCGGTGCCTCGGACGGGGTGGGGCCGGGGCGCCATGACAGGATGCGGTTGTCCGAGGGGTCATCCCGAACCGCCGCTTGCGGCACAGCTGTCTGGGAATTGGAGGGGCTCATGTCTGATCTTCCCCGGAAGGCGGTCACCCGCACCGTCAAGCTGGCCGCGCTGCCACTCGGCTTCGCGGGCCGGGTCACCTGGGGGCTGGGGAAGCGGATCGGGGGCAAGTCGGCGGAGATCGTGGCGCGCGAGCTCCAGCAGCGCACCGCCGAGCAGCTGTTCCGCACGCTCGGGGAGCTGAAGGGCGGTGCCATGAAGTTCGGGCAGGCGCTCTCGGTCTTCGAGTCGGCCCTGCCGGAGGAGGTCGCCGGACCGTACCGGGCGGCGCTGACCAAGCTTCAGGAAGCGGCTCCGCCGCTGCCCGCCGAGACGGTGCACCAGGTACTGGCGGACCGGCTCGGGGCCGACTGGCGGGACCTGTTCGAGGAGTTCGAGGACAAGCCGGCCGCGGCGGCCTCGATCGGGCAGGTGCACCGGGCGGTGTGGCACGACGGCCGGCAGGTCGCGGTGAAGGTCCAGTACCCGGGGGCCGGCGAGGCGCTGCTGTCGGACCTGAGGCAACTGGGCCGGTTCGCGGGGCTGCTGGGGCCGCTGGTTCCGGGCATGGACGTCAAGCCGTTGATCGAGGAGCTGCGCGACCGGGTCGCGGAGGAGCTGGACTACGAGCTGGAGGCCGAGGCCCAGCGGATCCACGCGGACGCGTTCGAGGGCGACGAGGACGTGGTCGTGCCGGATGTCGTGCACCAGGGCGACCAGGTGCTGGTGACCGAGTGGATGGAGGGGACCCCGCTGTCGGAGGTGATAGCGGACGGCACCCCGGAGGAACGTGACCGTGCCGGTCAGCTGCTGGCCCGGTTCCTCTTCTCGGGGCCCGCGCGCACCGGGCTGCTGCACGCCGATCCGCACCCGGGCAACTTCCGCCTGATATCCGGGGCGGACGGCCGCATACGGCTGGGCGTGCTGGACTTCGGCACCGTCGACCGGCTGCCCGGCGGCTGGCCCAAACCCATCGGCACGTCGCTGCGGATGACGCTGGACGGCGACGCCGAGGGGACCTACGGGCACCTGTGCGCCGAGGGGTTCGTGAAGGAGTCCATCGAACTGGACCCGGAGGCGGTGCTGGACTACCTGCTGCCCATCATCGAGCCGGCCCGGGCGGAGGAGTTCACATTCACGCGGCCGTGGCTGCGCGGTCAGGCGGCCCGGATCGCCGATCCCCGCTCCCCCGCGCACCAGTTGGGCCGGCAGATCAATCTGCCGCCGTCGTACCTGCTGATCCACCGGGTGACGCTGAGCACCATCGGGGTGCTGTGCCAGCTGGGCGCGACGGTACGGCTGCGGGGCGAACTGGAGTCCTGGCTCCCGGGGTTCCTGCCCGAGGACTGAGCGCGGTGACAGGGGGCCGGCGGCCCTCTGTCACCACCAGGACGAATCGAGGCGGCCCTCGATCGCCCTGAGGTTGGCCCGCGCGCAGTCGACGCAGAAGTACTGTCTGGCCCCGTTCTCCACCGAGCAGGTCCAGGTGGGCGGGGCGCCGTCTGGGGCCTTCTTGCCGCAGCGCGCGCAGACGACGGGCTGGGCCTCGGGTCCCGACGGGGCGGGGTGGGGAGTCGGCTGGTCCACCTCCAGACGATATCCCCGCGAGGGGTGGAGAGCCCTGCGCAACGCACCGGGGGGACCGGTCCGTTCGGACCGGTCCCCCGTACGCTGCGGCGCCGCTGGTCAGCGGCGGCTGCGTGGCTGCTTACTGCATGACGGCCATGGCGAGCGCACGCCGGGCGCGCAGCGAGACGCGCTCGGCTCGCCGCTGCATGCGGCGGGCGGCGACCAGGCGCAGGGCGCGACGCTCGGCGTCGACCTCACGCATGCGGTCGTCCATATGGGCACGAGCCAGGGCTTCTGGGATGAGTTGCATTTCGCGGGTCCTGTTCTGACGCGAGGTGATCGCGCCGGCGGTGATGAAGTCTGCGGTGGCGGAGCCGTGCGGCTGCTCGCTCGTCGTGTGGGCGGTCATGAGGGCCTGCTTCAAGGGGTCGTGCGTCAGGGGGCGGTCGATGGTTCCGATGGCGGTCATGCCGCGGCAACCGGGTTCTTGCGCGGACGGCCACGGGGCCGCTTCCGGGCTACGACAACGCCCTGGACGAACAGCTCGCCACCCCAGACACCCCAGGGCTCGCGGCGCTCGAGCGCGCCGGCGAGGCAGGCCTCGACCAGCGGGCAGGTGGCGCACAGGGACTTGGCGTACTCGACGTCGGCCGGGGACTCGGCGAAGAAGACCTCGGGGTCGTAGGTACGGCAGGCGACGGGTACGCCGAGGTTCTCGATGGCGTCGTCGAGCGCGGTCAGCGCGGTGAGGGGAGTCAAGGTGGAGTCCTCCGGGACTGCGGGCGGGGAGATCGTCTGGGTCTGCGGTACGGACGGGGCGTGCGCTTCGAGTTGCACGGTGTTTTCTTCCTCGTCTTGGTTGGCTAGTCGTTCCGGCCGGGTTCGGCCGGGGGCGGCTGGTACCTGGTCTTGCCAGTCCCGAGGCTCCTTCGTGCTGCCGTCCCCGTTCGGGGACAAACAGAAGGGCCGCGGATCCCGGGTGGGGTTCCGCGGCCCTGAAGGCGCCGGCCTGATCGTGAAATCAGGCTGGATCACTCCAGGGTTCGAGCCCACGGAAGGCCCACATCAGGTGGTGCTGCTGCTTCGTCTGCGTCGTCTTGGATCCGGCACCGGCTGCGGCCGCAAACCCATAGGCGCCGTGCGCCTGGGCTTCCAGTACTGCCACCGGTGCCTGGGTCGGTCGCTCATTCCGCACGCTCGCCAGGAGCGCCGAGGGCGCAGCCAGCAGGGCAGGGCTGTCAGCGGAAATCGCGGACAGACCGGTACCCAGGAGCGGGAGGAGCGAGGAGGAGCCGAGCGTGCAGGAAGCGGCGACCGAGCGATCGGTCATTTTGGTGGTGGTGATGAAGCTGGTCACTGGTCTCGCCTCCTCTCGGCGTCTCGGGGACGGGGGCCCGGGGGCCTGTCCCATACGTATTCGGATAAGTACAGCACGGATCCGGAGCTTCGGAGAAGCCACCGTTTCCGTTGCTAAGAACCTATGGGGATTCGCTGGGCATGTGCAAACTATTTTTCCGACGAGTTTCTACGCGTCGTCAGGTTGGCCGCCCCCAGGCTCTTGACCTGCACAGATGGCCAGGACATCAGCCCCGTACCGGTCGAGCTTGCGGCCGCCGACTCCAGAGATCATCGAGAGCTCACCCTCCTCGGACGGCGCGGCCTCGGCGATCGCGACGAGCGTCTTGTCCGTGAACACGCAGTACGCGGGCAGTCCCTGCTCCTTGGCCTGGCCCGCGCGCCACTCCCGCAGCCGCTCGTAGAGACCCTCGTCCATGTCGGACGGGCAGTCCTCGCAGCGCATCAGCTTCAGCTCGCCGGCCTCGGTGAGGGTCTTGCCGCACACCCGGCACAGCGTCGGTCCACGGCGTCCGCGGGTGCGCGGCGCCCGCTCGGCGGCCGGACCGCCGGCCCGGCCGCCGGGGGCCGCAGAGCCCGGCCGCAGCCCGTTCAGGAAGCGGCTGGGGCGTCGGGAGGGCCGGCCGCCCGGAGCCCGCGAGAGCGCCCAGGAGAGCGTCAGGTGGTGGCGTGCCCGCGTGACGCCGACATAGAGGAGCCGGCGTTCCTCCTCCACCTGTTCGTCGGTCTTGGCGTACGTGATCGGGACCATGCCGTCGGTGAGGCCGGCCAGGAACACGGCGTCCCACTCCAGGCCCTTCGCGGCGTGCAGCGAGGCGAGGGTGACGCCCTGGACGGTCGGGGCGTGCTGGGCCGCCCGGCGCTCGTCCAGCTCGACGGTCAGGTCGGCCAGGGTCGCGCCGGGCCTGCTCCGGGCGAAGTCCTCGGCGAGCCGGACCAGGGCGGCCACGGACTCCCACTGGTCGCGGACGGCGCCGGAGCCGGCGGGCGGCTCGGCGGTCCAGCCGGTGGAACTGAGGACGGCCCGGACCTGGGAGCCGAGTTCGACGACGTCGTCGAGCAGGGGGTCGTTGCCGCCGGAGCGGGCGGCGCCGCGCAGGGCGAGGATCGCCTTCTGCACCTCCCCGCGCTCGAAGAAGCGCTCGGCGCCGCGCAGCTGGTACGGCACCCCGGCGTCCGCGAGGGCCTGCTCGTACACCTCGGACTGGGCGTTGATGCGGTAGAGCACGGCGATCTCGCCGGCCGGGACGCCCGCCGCGATCAGGTCCCGGATCCGCAGCGCGACGCCCTCGGCCTCGGCGGGCTCGTCGGGGTACTCGGCGTACACCGGGTCGGGGCCGGGCTCGCGCTGGGAGATCAGTTCCAGGCGGTGCTCGGCGGCGCGCCCCTTGGCCTGGCCCAGCAGCCCGTTGGCGAGGTGGACGACCTGAGGGGTGGAGCGGTAGTCGCGGACCAGCTTGACCAGCGTCGCCTGCGGGTAGCGGGTGCGGAAGTTCAGCAGGTGGTCCGGGGTTGCCCCCGTGAAGGAGTAGATCGTCTGGCTGGCGTCCCCGACCACGCAGAGGCTGTCGCGCTCGCCGAGCCACAGGTCCAGCAGCCGCTGCTGGAGCGGGCTGACGTCCTGGTACTCGTCCACCACGAAGTGCTGGTACTGGGTGCGGATCTGCTCGGCGATGTCGTGCCGGTCCTGGAGGATGCCGACCGTGAGCAGCAGCACGTCCTCGAAGTCGATCACGCCGCGGTCGCGCTTGAGCTGCTCGTACGTCCCGTAGATCTGGGCGATCTCCGCCATGTCCCGGGGGGCCTCGCGGCCCGCCTTGAGGGCCGCGGCGGGGTAGTCGGAGGGCACGGTCTGGGTGACCTTCGCCCACTCGATCTCGCCCGTGACGTCGCGCAGCTCGCCGCGGTCGAGCCGGATGCGGCAGCGCGCGCCGGCCTCGGCGACGAGCTGGACCTTGCGCTCGACGAGCCGGGGCACGTCGCCGCCGATCGCCTTGGGCCAGAAGTACTGGAGCTGGCGCAGGGCGGCGGAGTGGAACGTCCGCGCCTGCACCCCGCCCGCGCCCAGAGAGCGCAGACGGCCGCGCATCTCGCCGGCGGCGCGGTTGGTGAAGGTGACGGCCAGGACACTGGCCGGCATCAGCTGGCCCGAGCGGACCCCGTAGGCGATCCGGTGGGTGATCGCCCGGGTCTTGCCCGTGCCCGCGCCCGCCAGCACGCACACCGGCCCGCGCAGGGTCGTCGCGACCTGGCGCTGCTCCGGGTCCAGGCCCAGGAGCACCGCGTCGGCCGAGTCCGCGCCGGCGGGGAAGGATGAGGAGTGCGTTGCTGATGTCACCCCGCCATGCTGCCAGGTCCCGCGGGGCGGACGGGAAACCCGTCCACAGGGTGCGCGCATTCGTCGTACCGGTCCGCGTCCCGCGTGACGCACCTTACGCACTTGACGTACCAGGGGCACCGCGGCTGCGGGAATGGCCCCGCGGTCCCGTACGTTCGAGTACTCGGACCAGCCAGACCCCACAGAGGAGACCGCAGCATGCAGGACACGGGTTCCGTGACGATGTACAGCACGACCTGGTGCGGCTACTGCCGCCGGCTGAAGACCCAGCTGGACCGGGAAGGCATCGCGTACAACGAGATCAACATCGAGCTGGACCCCGAGTCCGCGGCGTTCGTCGAGAAGGCGAACGGCGGCAACCAGACGGTCCCGACCGTCCTCGTGGTGTCCCCGGCCGGGGCCGAGTCGGTCATGACGAACCCGAGCCTGGCCCAGGTCAAGCAGGCCCTCGCCGTCTGACCTCCGGCCACCGGACCGGTGCGCTGCGAACAGAGAGGCCCCCGCCGCCGCGGGGGCCTTCTGCTGCGACGTGCCTTACGTGCCGGGCCTCACGCGACCGGGCGCGGCAGCGGCTCCCCGTACCAGCGCTCGACCAGGCGGGCCGCGATGGAGATCCCCGACGGGGGCACCATCTCGCCGCTCTCGAACGCGGCGCGCAGCTCCTCGCGGGAGAACCAGCGGGCCTCCTGGATCTCCTCGCCGTCGACCGTGATCTCGGTGGTGGTGGCCCGCGCCGTGAAGCCCAGCATCAGGCTGTACGGGAACGGCCAGGGCTGGCTGGCGACGTACTCGACCTCACCGACCCGGATGCCCGCCTCCTCCCACACCTCGCGGACGACGGACTGCTCGATCGACTCGCCCGGCTCCACGAACCCGGCCAGCGTCGAGAAGCGCCCCTCCGGCCAGTGCACCTGGCGCCCCAGCAGCGCACGGTCGTGCTCGTCGGTGACCAGCATGATCACCGCCGGGTCGGTGCGCGGGTAGTGCTCGGCGCCGCAGCCGGGGCAGCGCCGGATGTGCCCGGCGGCCGCGACCACGGTGCGCTCGCCGCAGCGGGAGCAGAAGCGGTGCATCCGCTGCCAGTTCTCCAGGGCCACCGCGTGCACCATCAGCCCGGCGTCGCGCGGGCCCAGCAGCAGCCCGGCCTCCCGCAGGCCGGCCGGGCGGGCCGACTGGTCCATCCGGCCCGGCAGCGAGTCCTTCTGGAGCGCGAAGTACCGTACGCCGTCGTCGTCGGTGCCCAGGAAGTAGCGGTGCGTCTCGGTGAGCGGGGCCTCGAAGGCCGGGGTCATCACGATCCCGGTCTCCCCGTCGGGGGTGTCGTCGATCAGGACCTGGCCGCCGGAGACCACGAAGACGCGGGTCGTCGGGTGGCTCCAGGCGGCCGCGAGCCAGGCCTCGTCGAGGCGGTGGTGCGCGGCGCGGTCGATCCCGCTGGGCGCGGCGAGCGAGATCGGGTGCTCGGTATGGGTGCTCACAGGTACTTCCAACTCCCCCGGTGGTGGGACAGGCAGGCTCAGTGACTCGTGACGGGTGACTCGTGACTCGTGGCTCGTGGCCGGGTGGCGCGGTGCGGCGGTGGGGTCAGGCGGGGTCCGGCGGGGTCCGGCGGGTCAGGCGGGGTTCCCGCGGCCCTCGGCCAGGTCACCCCACAGGTAGGCCGCCGTCTCGACGCCCTTCATGAGCAGGTCCAGCTCGACCTTCTCGTTCGGCGAGTGCCAGCCGTCGGACGGCACCGAGATGCCGAGGAACAGGACGGGCGCGTCCAGGACGTCCTGGAGGTCCGCCGCGGGTCCGGAGCCGCCCTCGCGGGTGAAGCGGACCTTCTCGCCGAACGCGCGGCCCATGGCCCGCACGACGGACCGCAGCGCCGGGTGGTCCAGCGGCGTCAGGCAGGGCCGGGTGGGCGCGCCGAACACGATCGAATGGCGGATCCCCTGCGGGATGCGCGCGGCGACCCAGTCCCTGACGGCCGCCTCGACCTCGTACGGGTCCTGCCCGGACACCAGCCGGAACGAGAGCTTCAGGTGGGCGGAGGCGGGCACGATGGTCTTGCCGCCGGGGCCCTGGTAGCCGCCGCCGATGCCGTTGACCTCGGCGGTCGGGCGGGCCCACACCCGCTCCAGGGTGGAGTAGCCCTTCTCGCCCGCGGCGGCGTGCGACTTGGCCGTGCGCAGCCATTCGGACTCGTCGAACGGCAGCTCGGCGATCAGCGCCCGCTCCTCGTCCGTGAGCTCGGCGATGTTGTCGTAGAAGCCGGGGATCGTGACCCGCTCGTCGGCGTCGTGCAGCGCCGCGACCAGGCGGGCGGCGACCGTCGCCGGATTGGGCACGGCCCCGCCGAAGGCCCCGGAGTGGATGTCCTGGTCGGGCCCGTGCAGGTCGATCTCGCAGTCGGCGACGCCGCGCATGCCGGTGCAGACGGTGGGCGTGGTCTCGGACCACATGCCGGTGTCGGAGACGATCACGATGTCGGTGGCGAGGCGCTGCGCCTCCCGCTCCACCAGCGCACGGAAGTGCGGGGAGCCCGACTCCTCCTCGCCCTCGACGAGCAGCTTCAGGTGCACGGCCGGGGCCTCGGCGCCGGTCGCGGCGAGGTGGGCCCGTACGCCGAGGGTGTGGAAGAAGACCTGCCCCTTGTCGTCGGCGGCGCCGCGCGCGTACATCCGGCCGTCCTTGACGACGGGCTCGAACGGGTCGGTGTGCCAGCCGTCGGCCACGGCGGCGGGCTGTACGTCGTGGTGCCCGTAGACGAGGACGGTCGGGGCGTCCGGATCCGCGCTCGGCCACTCGGCGAAGACGGCGGGCGCGCCGGGGGTCTCCCAGACCTCCGTGACCGGGAAGCCGGTCTCCTTGAGCTTCGCGGCGAGCCACTCGGCGCTGCGACGTACGTCGTCCGCGTGCTCGGGCTGGGCCGAGACGGAGGGGATGCGCAGCCACTCGGCGAGGTCGTCGAGGAAGGCGGCGCGGTGGGTGTCGATGTACGTGCGGACGACGCTGTCCGCCGGGGTTTCGCTCATGCCTACGAGCCTAACTGCCGGGTTGCGCGTCACTGTCCGTGTCCGATTTGCCTTGGAGGATCCGCTCAAGACGGGCCCGGTCGGGGAGGTTCCGGGGCCGGATCACGCGGCCGCTGCGGACGTGCAGGAAGGCGGCGGCGACCTCGTCGAGGGGCGTGCCGGTGGCTTCCGCCCAGGCCAGGCGGTAGACGGCGAGCTGGAGCGGATCGGCCTCGGTGGTGCGGCCGGTCTTCCAGTCGACGATCTCGTACGAGCCGTCGGGATTGCGGTACACGGCGTCGATCCGGCCACGGATGACGCGGCCGGCGAGGGTGAGCTGGACCGGGACCTCCATCCGGTGCGGGGTGCGCTCGGCGTACTCGCTGCGCTCGAAGGCGGCCTTGAGGGAGTCGAGGTCGGCCTCGTCGGCGATCTCCTGGTCGGAGCCGGGCAGCTCCGTGGCCGGGTCGAGGACGTCGAGGAGCGGCAGGGGCAGCTCGTCGAAGCGGGACTCGACCCAGGCGTGGAACCGGGTGCCCTGGCGGGCGGCGGGCTGCGGCGGCTTGGGCATGGGGCGGGCGAGATCGCGGGCGAACCCCTGGGCGTCCGCGGCCAGGCGCAGGAGCTGGCTGGCCGAGAGCGCGGCCGGGAGCTCGACGTCGCGCACGGCGGCGCGGGCACGCCGGAGCTCGCCCTCGAGGGCGTCGAGATCCCGGTCCCAGGAGGCGACGGCCCGCGCCTCTTCGGGGGTGAGGGCGGTGGGCGCCGTACGGGGGGCCCGGTGCCGGTCGCCGTGCGGCGGGCCGGAACGGTACGGGTCGCCCTGCGGCCGGCCGGAACGGTACGGGCCGGTGTCGCCGGGCGGCGGGGTCGGACCGGTCCCGGGCCCTTCGGCCCAGGGGTCAGCGGCCCAAGCCTCTTCGGCCCAGGGGTCGTCAGCCCACGTCTCTTCGGCCCAGGCGTCGTCGGCCCACGGCTCACCGGCCCCGGCCTGGGGGGCGCCGGCCCGGGTCTCTTCGGCCCGGGGGGTGGTTTCGCCTGCCGCGGCCCCTCCCGGAGCCGGGGTTGCGTCCCGGGCCCCGGGTACGGCTGCGCCGGCGGCCGGGGTCAGCTCGCCGCGCGCGTGCGGCACGGGCGCGGCGGCCTCGCCGGGCCCCCACACGTCGTCGCCCTCCGGCGCGCCGGTGCCCGGCCGGGCGGCGGTGGGCCCGTCCGGGGCCCAGAGGTCGTCGGCGGCCGGCTCCTGCGCGTACGACGGGTCCTCACAGTGCGGCGGCCACAGGTAGGGGTCCTCGGCCGGGGCCGACAGGTGGGATTCGACCAGGGCCGCCGCCGCCCGGCGCAGGGCCAGGGAGTCCGGGTCCAGGGGAAGGGGCCAGGACCCGTCCGCGGTGGACTCCGTGGCGAGGGACGGGTTCTCCGTGTCCGGGTCCGGTTCCTGCGCCCAGGCCTCGATCTCGCCGTGGCCCGCCACGCAGTGCTCGTACAGGGCGGTCAGGAAGGCGGAGGGACCGCGGCGCTTCTTCTGGGTGGGGCCCCACCAGTGCCCGGAGGCCAGCAGCAGCGAACGGGGCCGGGTGAACGTGACGTAGCCCAGGCGGAGCTCCTCCACCGCCTTGTGGTCCTTCAGGGCGGCCTTGAAGGACTTGAGCCCGGCCGAGGTCCACGCCGGATCGCCCGGGAGCGTGGCCGCGTCGCCGCGCAGCGCGTACGGCAGGACCTTGGCGTACGAGGTCCACGGCTCCGGCGCCTTCTCGTTCGGGAACGAGCCCGCGCACAGGTCCGGAACCACCACCACGTCCCACTCCAGCCCCTTGGACTTGTGGGCGGTGAGCACCTTCACCGTGTTCTCCCCGCCGGGCAGGGCGTGGTCCAGGCCCTTCTCGTACTGGACCGCCGTGCGCAGGAACCCGAGGAAGGCCAGCAGGGAGGCCTCGCCGTCGAGGGACGCGAAGCCGGCCGCCACGTCCAGGAAGCCGGACAGCGATTCGCGGCGCCGGGCCGCCAGCGCGTGCGGCGACGCGGACAGTTCGACGTCCAGGCCGGTCACGGCCAGCACCCGGTGCAGTACGTCCATCAGCGGGTCGGCGAGCGAGCGCCGCAGGTCGCGCAGTTCCTGGGCCAGGTGCGCGAAGCGGACCCTGGCCGCCGCCGAGAACGGCAGGTCGTCGGCGGACGCCGCCTGCCCCGATCCGTCCAGGAACGTCTCCAGCGCGTCCGCCAGCGAGACGACCTCCGCCGGGTCCACGCCCTCCACCGCCGCCGCGAGCCGTTCGTCCGGGTCCACCTCGCCCGGCGCGCGGCCGACCAGCTGCCGTGCCCGGCGGCCCAGCAGGGCCAGGTCGCGGGCGCCGATCCGCCAGCGCGGGCCGATCAGGAGCCGGACGAGGGAGGCGTTGGCGCCCGGGTCCTGGAGCACCTCGCACACGGCGACCAGGTCCGCGACCTCCGGCAGGTGCAGCAGGCCCGACAGCCCGACGACCTCGACCGGCACGTCCCGGGCCACCAGTACGGCCTGGATCTGCGCGAAGTCCCGCGCCGACCGGCACAGCACCGCGATCTCGCGGGGCTCCGTCCCCGTACGGACCAGGTGCGCGACCGAGTCCGCGAGCCATTCCAGCTCCTCGGCGTGCGTGTCCAGCAGGGCGCAGCGGACGGTTCCGGCCTGCTCCTCCCCCGGCGCCGCGCGCAGCGCTTCGACGCCCTCGTGCAGGGAGCGCAGCGGCGCGGCCAGCCCGTTGGCCAGGTCGAGGAGGCGGCCCCCGCTGCGCCGGTTCTCGCTGAGGGAGAAGCGGGTGGCGGGGCGGCCGTCGGCGTGCGGGAAGTGCTCGGGGAAATCGTCCAGGTTGGCCACGGACGCACCGCGCCAGCCGTAGATCGCCTGGCAGGGGTCCCCGACGGCGGTCACGGCATGACCGGTGCCCCCGCCGAACAGGCCGGACAGCAGCAGCCGCTGGGCGACGGAGGTGTCCTGGTACTCGTCGAGCAGGACCACCCGGAACTCCTCGCGCAGCAGCGTCCCCACCTCGGGGCGGGTCGTGGCGAGCTCCGCCGAGAGGGCTATCTGGTCGCTGAAGTCGAGCAGGTCGCGGGAGCGTTTGGCGGCGCGGTAGCGCTCGGTCAGCTCCAGCAGTTCGAGGCGGCCGCGCACGGCCTCGGGGACCTTGCGCAGGTCGTCGTTGGTGAGCCTGGTCGTGGCGAGGGCGTCGAGGAGCCCGGTGTCGTACGCGCGCAGCCGCGCCGGTGAGACCAGGTGCTCGGAGAGCTCTGCGTCGAGCGCGAGCAGGTCGCTGACCAGGTCGGGGACGGATTTGGTGAGCGCCGGGTACGGTCCGGGCGCCTCGCGCAGCACGCGCGCCGCGAGCTGGAAGCGGGTCGCGTCGGCGAGCAGCCGGGCGCTGGGCTCCAGGCCGATGCGCAGGCCGTGGTCCTTGAGCAGCTGGCCGGCGAAGGCGTGGTACGTGGAGATGCGGGGCTCGCCGCCGGCGGCGTCGGCGATCGCCGGGGCGGGGCTCCCCCCGGCGAGGACGGGGGGCGGGTCCGGGTCGGTGATGCCGGCCCGCGCGAGGGCCTTGCGCACGCGCTCGGCGAGCTCGGCGGCGGCCTTGTTGGTGAAGGTGAGGCCGAGGACCTGCTCGGGGGCGACCGCTCCGGTGCCGACCAGCCAGACCACGCGGGCGGCCATGACCGTGGTCTTGCCGGACCCGGCGCCGGCCACGATGACCTGCGGGGCGGCGGGGGCGGTGATGCAGGCCAGCTGTTCGGGCGTGAAAGGGATGCCGAGGAGCTCCTTGAGCTGCTCGGGGTCGGTGAGGACGGACGGACGCGCGGACACGTGAAGAGGCTAGCCCGAGCCACGGACACTCCCGGCCGCCGTCTCACCCGCCGGGCGTCACCGGGCGGTCACTCGACGGTCTGGCGGCCCTCCGGGCGGGCGCTGCACGAGCTGCGGAAGGAGCAGTGGTCGCAGTGCCTGCCGGTGGCGGGCGCGAAGCGCTCGTCCAGGACCCGGCCGGCGGCGGTGGCGAGCAGGTCCCCGACCCAGGTGCCGTCGAGGGGCTGCTGCGCCTGGACCTTCGGCACCGCGTCCCCGCCGTCCCGTACGGCGGCGCCCTGGCGCAGGTGCACCAGTTCGGCGCCGCCCGGGTCGGGGCGGACCCCGTCGAAGACCTCGTCGACGGCGCCCTCGCGGACGGCGAGCTGGTACACGGCGAGCTGGGGGTGCCGCGCGACCTCGTCCTTCGTGGGCGCGGCCTTGCCGGTCTTGAAGTCGACGACGTACGCACGCCCCTGGGGGTCCGATTCGACCCTGTCCATGGAACCCCGGATCCGGACGGCGTACTCGCCCGCTTCGAGCGTGACGTCGAACGAGTGCTCCGTGGCCACGGCCACCCGGCCCCCGCGGTCGGTGGTGTGCCAGCGCAGGAAGCGCTCCAGGGCGGCGCGGGCGTTGTCCTTCTCCTGGCGGGACTTCCACGGCGCGTCGAAGGCGAGGGCGTCCCAGACGGAGTCGAGGCGTTCCATCAGGACGGCCAGATCGGCGGGGGTGCGGCCGGAGGCGACCTCGTCGGCGAGGACGTGGACGACGTTGCCGAAGCCCTGGGCGGCGGTGGAGGGGGCGTCGGCCTTGACCTCGCGGCCGAGGAACCACTGGAGGGAACAGGTGTTGGCGAGCTGGTCCAGGGCGCTGCCGGAGAGGGCGACCGGCCGGTCCCGGTCGCGCAGCGGGACGGCCGAGGCGGTGGGCTCGTACAGGCCCCACCAGCGCTGCGGGTGCGCGGCCGGGACCAGCGGGCGGTCGTCCTCGTCGGTCAGCGCGGCCAGGCGGGCGAGCCGGCGCGCGGCGGCCTCGCGGAGCGCGGGTGAGGCGTCGGGGTCGACGGTGGTGGCGCGCAGCTCGGCGACCAGGGCGGGGACGGCGAGGGGGCGGCGCGGCCGGCCGGCGACGTCCTTCGGGGGGACGCCGAGCTCGGTCAGGAAGCGGGAGGGCTGGTCGCCGTCCTCGGCGGGGGCCTTGACGGCGGTGACGACGAGGCGGTCGCGGGCGCGGGTGGCGGCCACGTAGAAGAGGCGGCGCTCCTCGGCGAGGAGGGCGCCGGGGGTGAGGGGCTCGGCGAGGCCGTCGGAGCCGATGCGGTCGGCTTCGAGGAGGGAGCCGCGGCGGCGCAGGTCGGGCCAGAGCCCCTCCTGTACGCCGGCCACGACGACGAGGGACCACTCCAGGCCCTTGGAACGGTGGGCGGTCATGAGGCGGACGGCCTCGGAGCGGGTGGCGCGGGTGGTGAGGGTGTCGGCGGCGATGTCCTCGGCTTCGAGCTGTTCGAGGAAGTTGAGGGCGCCGCGGCCGCCGGTGCGTTCCTCGGCGCGGGCGGCGGTGTCGAAGAGCGCGCAGACGGCGTCGAGGTCGCGGTCGGCGTTGCGGCCGCCGGCGCCGCCGCGGCGGGCCTGCCGCTCCAGTCGGTCGGGCCAGGAGGTTCCGTCCCACAGGGTCCACAGGGCCTCTTCGGCGGTGCCGCCGCCCTGGAGGAGCTCGCGGGCCTTGCGCAGGAGCAGTCCGAGGCGCTGGGCGCCGCGGGCGTACGCGGGGTCGTGCGCGACGAGCCGCTCGGGCTCGGCGAGGGCGCGCGCGAGCAGCACGTCGGAAGGGGCCGGCACCTTGATGCCGGCGGCCCGCTCCTCGTCGCGCAGGGCGCGGCCGAGCCGGCGCAGGTCGGCGGCGTCCATCCCGCCGAGCGGCGAGCCGAGCAACGACAGGGCGGCCTCGACCCCGACCCACCCGGCGTCGACGCCGCCGCCCGCGGAGCCGGTGTCACCCTCCCCGGAACCCTCCGCGGAACCCTCCGTGGAACCCTCTTCCACCGGCGGCCCGGCCTCGGCGGCGCCCGCCGCGTCAGGCGCCAGGCCGTCGGCGGAACCACCACCCCGCCGCTGCCCGGGCAGGCCGGGGGCCTCGCCACCGGGGCCGGCCGGGTCGGCCGCGTCGGCCGGGCTGGCCGGGTCCGCCGCGGGGGCGTGAGCGGGGTCGTGAGCGGGGTCGCGAGCGGGGTCGTCTTCCCCCGCGCCCTCCGCGGCAGGTGCCGGGGCGGCCTGCGCGGTGGCGTTCGCCGAGGCTTCGGGCCCGCCGGGGCCCTCGGCTGCGGGCAGGGGGGTGGCGGCGGTGCGGAGGGCCGTGAGGAGGGGGGCGATCGCCGGTTCGTGGCGCAGGGGGGTGTCGGTGCCGTCGGTTTCCGCCGGGACTCCCGCCGAGATCAGGGCGCGGCGCATCGCCGGGAGGGTGCGGCCGCCGGAGCGGACCAGGACGGCCATGTCCTGCCACGGCACGCCGTCCTCCAGGTGCGCCCGGCGCAGGATGTCGGCGATGTTGTCGAGCTCGGCGCCGGCCGTCGGGTACGTGAACACCTCCACCCGGCCGCCGTCCCGCGTCGGCTCCAGGCCGCGGTGTGCGCGGACCGCCGCCGCGGGCAGGCGCGGGACCGGCATGCGGGAGGTCAGGAGCCGGGTCGCCGCGAGGAGGTTCGCCCCGGAGCGGCGGCCCACCGTCAGCGCGTGCACCGCCGCGCCCGGGAAGGAGGACTCGAAGTCCAGGATGTTGTTGATGTCGGCGCCGCGGAAGGCGTAGATCGACTGGTCCGGGTCGCCGAACGCGACGAGCGTGCCCGCCGGCCCCGCCAGGGCCCGCAGCAGCCGCAGCTGGGAGGCGTCCGTGTCCTGGTACTCGTCCACGTAGATCACGTCGTAGGCCGACGCGAGGGAGGGGGTGCGTTCCGCCAGCAGCACCGCCCGGTGCACGAGCTCGGCGTAGTCCAGCGTGCCCTGCATGTCCAGGACGTCCAGGTACTCGGAGAGGAACGCGGCGGCCGCCTTCCAGTCCGGGCGGCCCAGCCGGGTCGCGAACGCGTCGAGCGCCGTCGGGCCGAGGCCCAGTTCGCGGGCGCGGGCGAGGACGGCGCGGACCTCGTCGGCGAACCCGCGCGTCGTGAGCGCGGCCCGCAGGTCGTCCGGCCAGCGGATGGACCGGATCTGCCGCTGACCCTCCAGCAGGGTGCGGACCATGACGTCCTGCTCCGGCCCGGACAGCAGTCGCAGCGGATCGGCGAACAGGTCGGTGTCCTGGTGGGCGCGGACCAGGCCGTAGCAGAAGGAGTGGAACGTGGTGGCCTGGGGCGCGCGCGCCCCGCCGAGCCGCAGGGCGGCCCGGTCGCGCAGCTCGACCGCCGCCTTGCGGCTGAAGGTGAGGACCAGGATCCGGGCGGGGTCCACCCCGGCTTCGACGCGCGCCGCGGCCGCCTCGACGAGCGTGGTCGTCTTCCCGGTGCCCGGTCCGGCCAGGACGAGGAGCGGGCCGCCGGTGTGATCAACCACCGCCTGCTGCGTTGCGTCCAGAACAGGGGGATCCACCCGCTGCGGCCCGGTGCGCACGAGGCGGTACGCGTCAGGGGTCCGCGTACGCCGCCGCTCGGAGCGGTCGGATGGAGAGGTGATCACGTGGGGTGCCGGTCCTGGTGGGTCTGCGGTTGCTGCGGCCGAAGAGGCAACGCTACGGCAAGCGGCGGGTGGCGCGCAGTTCCCCGAGGTGGGGCCCGGGAGGCCGCCGGGGAGCTCACCGGTCCCCGCAACCGGCTCCGCAACCGGCTCCGGAACCGGCCCCGGAACCGGCTTTGGGGCCGGCCCCGCACCCGGCCTCACCCCGGGCCCCGCGGCCTTCCCCCGTACGGGCCTTCGTACGGGGGTCCGACCGCCCGCCGCGGCCCCGCATGGCCGAAGCTGTCAGATGTGACCCTCGTCCCGTGCGGCGTTCTCCTCCCGGCCGTCCCAGCGCGCCCGCGGCATGTTCAGCCGGGCCTCGCCGTCGGCGGTCAGACGCAGCGGAGTGGCCTCCGCGCGGTAGTGCTCCAGCGCCCGGTGCTCGCTGCCGGGCAGCGGCCGGCCGTCGGCCCGGACCACCCGCCACCAGGGCACGGCTCCCCCGTACAGGGCCATCACCCGCCCGACTTGACGCGGTCCGCCCTCTCCGAGCCACTCGGCGACGTCCCCGTACGTCATCACCCGGCCGGGCGGAATCCGCTCGGCCGCATCCAGCACGCGCTCCGCATACGCGGGCAGCTCTTCGCTCATTGCGCCCATGGTGCCGCACATCACGGACTGGTTCCCGGAAGGTTTCCTTCCGTACCGGCACGCACCCTGATGCCCCGCCCGCACGTCGGTCCGTGCCACCATCTTCCGGGCGGTGACTGGTGATACGTGATCAAGAAGAGACGGAAGTGACGACGAAGGAGCAGGGTGTGAGCCCTCCGGACGGCGCGGCTGAGGACGACGGCACGCGCCCAGACCCGCACCCCGGGCCCGGGAAGCTTCCCGACGAGCCCGGGCACGGGACGGGGGCCGCAGCCGAGCCCACGACCGGGCAGGAGGCCGCAGCCGAGCCCGGAGCCGAGCCCGCGGACGGCGCCGCGGCCGCACCCCGGGCCCGGGCCGCGTCCGCAGGCGAGCCCGGGTCCGGGGACGGGCCCGCGGCCGGGCCCGACGCCGACGGGCCGCACGGGCACACCTCCGCGTGCGCCGACCAGGTCGAGGTCGACGAGCCGCTGCTCGCCGCCCGCGTCCACCGGCCGTCCGACCTCGTACGCCTGCTCGTCGGCGTCCTCGGCATCGCCGTCGTCCTCGGCATCGCCGCCTTCGCCCACCGCACCACCGCCGGCCTCGAAGCCGACATCAGCCAGGGCACCGGCGCCGCGCCCGATCTGCTGATCAAGGTCGCCGGGCTGGTGTCCAGCATCGCCGTGCTGCTCGTCCCCGTCGCCTTCGCCATCGAGCGGCTGATCAAACGGGACGGGCTGCGCATCGCCGACGGCGTGCTCGCCGCCGTCCTCGCCCACGGCGTGACGCTGGCCACCGACCTGTGGGTCTCCCAGGCCGCCTCCGACACCATCCAGGAGGCCCTGACCCGTCCCACCAGCGTCGGCGGCCCCCTCACCGACCCGGTGCACGGCTACCTCGCGCCCGTCATCGCGTACATGACCGCCGTCGGCATGACCCGCAGGCCGCGCTGGCGGGTCGCGCTGTGGGTGGTCCTGCTGCTCGACGCGTTCGCCATGCTGGTCAGCGGGTACACCACCCCGTTCTCGATCATCCTCACCGTGCTGATCGGCTGGAGCGTCGCGTACGGGACCCTGTACGCCGTCGGCTCGCCGAACGTCCGCCCCACCGGGCAGACCCTCCTCGCCGGCCTGCGCCGGGTCGGCTTCAAGCCGGTCAGCGCCATGCGCGCGGAGCTCCCGGCCGGCGCCGACCCCTCGGAGGTCAGCGACCGGGGCCGCCGCTACCACGTCACCCTGGAGGACGGCCCGCCGCTCGACGTCACCGTCGTCGACCGCGAACAGCAGGCCCACGGGTTCTTCTACCGGGTCTGGCGCCGGCTCACCCTGCGCGGCATCACCACGCGGCGCAGTCTCCAGTCGCTGCGCCAGGCCCTGGAGCAGGAGGCGCTGCTCGCTTACGCCGCCATCGCGGCCGGGGCCAACGCGCCGAAGCTGATCGCCACGTCCGAGCTCGGTCCGGACGCCGTGATGCTCGTGTACGAGCACCTGGACGGCCGGCCGCTGGACGCGCTCGCCGACGAGGTGATCACCGACGACCTCACGCGCAGCACGTGGAAGCAGGTACGGGCGCTCCAGTCGCGGCGGATCGCCCACCGGCGGCTCACCGGTGACGCGCTCGTGGTGGATCGTTCCGGCAACGTCGTCCTCACCGACCTGCGCGGCGGCGAGATCGCGGCCGGCGACCTGGTGCTGCGGATGGACATCGCCCAGCTGCTGACCACGCTCGGCCTGCGGGTGGGCGCCGAGCGGGCGGTGGCCTCGGCGGTGTCGGTGCTCGGGCCGGACGCCGTGGCGGACTGCCTGCCGCTGCTCCAGCCGATCGCGCTGAGCCGCTCCACGCGGGCGACGCTGCGCAGACTGGCCCGGGAGCGGGCCGACCGGCAACGGGAGGCCGTGCTGGAGTCCTCGCGGGTGGCGAAGGCGGCGCGCGAGGCGGGAGCCAAATCGGCGGGAGCCAAGTCGGCGGCGTCCACGGCCGCGGAGAAGAAGGCCGAGAAGAAGGCGCTCGACGACGCCCTCGACGGGGCCCGTGAGGAGGATCTGCTGAGCCAGATCCGCCAGCAGGTGCTGCTGATCCGCCCGCAGGCGCCGGTGGAGCCGGCCCGGCTGGAGCGGATCCGGCCCCGCACGCTCGTGTCGTTCATCGCGGGCGCGTTCGGTGCGTACTTCCTGCTCACGCAGCTGGCGCACGTGGACTTCGCGACGATCGTCGGCGAGGCGCAGTGGGGCTGGGTGGGGGCCGCGCTGGCCTTCTCGGCGCTGACGTACTTCGCGGCGGCGATGAGCCTGCTGGGGTTCGTACCCGAGCGGGTGCCGTTCCTGCGGACGGTGGTCGCGCAGGTGGCGGGGTCCTTCGTGAAGCTGGTGGCACCGGCGGCGGTCGGCGGTGTCGCGCTGAACACGCGGTTCCTCCAGCGGGCCGGGATCCGGCCGGGGCTGGCGGTGGCGAGCGTGGGTGCCTCGCAGCTGTTCGGGCTGGCGAGCCACGTCCTGCTGCTGCTGGCCTTCGGCTATCTGACGGGCACCGAGAAGACCCCGGAGATGACCCCGTCCCGGACGGTCATCGCGGGTCTGCTGACGGTCGCCGTGCTGGTGCTGGTGGTGACGGCGGTGCCGTTGCTGCGGAAGTTCGTGGTGACGCGGGTGCGGGCCCTGTTCGCGGGTGTGGTGCCGCGCATGCTGGACGTGCTCCAGCGGCCGCAGAAGCTGATGACGGGCATCGGCGGGATGCTGCTGCTGACGGGCTGCTTCGTGATGTGCCTGGACGCGTCCATCCGGGCGTTCGGCGGCGGCCAGGCCATCAGCTACGCGAGCATCGCGGTGGTCTTCCTGGCGGGCAACGCCCTGGGCTCGGCGGCGCCGACGCCGGGCGGCATCGGCGCCGTGGAGACGACGCTGACGCTGGGCCTGATCGCGGCCGGCCTGGAGAAGGAGGTCGCCATCTCGGCGGTCCTCCTGTTCCGCCTGATGACGTTCTGGCTGCCGGTCCTGCCGGGGTGGCTGTCGTTCAACTACCTGACCCGGAAAGAGGCCATCTAGTGCTGTGACCGGCCGCCGGATCCACCCGCTCGCGGGCGGGAGGACGAGCCCCTTTCCGCCCGCGCCGGTTCCGGCGCCCCGGGCCCCGAATGGGTCAGCGCGGGGGCGGGGGGTGCGGGGGCCGCGCAGGATGGGGGCATGGGTCGAAACGTCGTGCGGGGTGCCGTTGCCGTTGTCGTCGCCGTCGGGCTCGCCGGGGTCGGCGGGTGTGCCGACAGCGGCGAAGGGAAGCCCGAGGCCGGGGGGACCCCGGGGGCCGCGCCGTTGAAGTGGGGGGCGTGCGAGGCCCCCGATGTCGCCGAGGGCGGGGGGCAGGCGCCGCCCAAGGACTGGGAGTGCGCCACCCTCCACGTGCCCCTCGACTACGCCAAGCCCGAAGGAGAAACGATTCCGCTCGCGCTGATCCGGGCCAAGGCCCGGGACAAGAGCAAGCGGCTCGGGTCGCTCGTGTTCAACTTCGGCGGCCCCGGGGGCTCCGGGATCAGTACGCTGCCCGGCGCCGCCAAGGAGTACGAGGCCCTGCGGGAGCGGTACGACCTCGTCAGCTTCGACCCGCGCGGCGTCGGCCGCAGCGCCCCCGTCCGGTGCGAGGACGACAAACAGCTCGACGCCTACTACGCCCAGGACTCCTCGCCGGACACGCCGCAGCAGGAGAAGACCTATCTCGACAACCTGGCGAAGTACCAGAGGGCCTGCAAGGACAACTCCGGGCACCTGCTGCCGTACGTCGGCACCGAGAACGCCGCCCGCGACCTCGACCGGATCCGGCAGGCCCTCGGCGACGAGAAGCTGAACTACTTCGGGATCTCCTACGGCACCGAGCTCGGCGGGGTGTACGCCCACCTCTTCCCGAAGAAGGTCGGCCGGGCCGTCTTCGACGCGGTCGTCGATCCCACGAAGACCTCGGAGCAGGGCTCCCTCGGCCAGGCGAAGGGGTTCCAGCTGGCCCTCGGCAACTTCGCGCAGGACTGTGTGAACCGCGGCGACGAATGCCGGCTCCAGGGCAGCACCGCCCAGGAGATCGAGGACAACATCATCAAGCTCCAGAAGAGCCTGGCGGCCAAGCCCATCCCCGGCCTCGGCAACCGGATGCTGACCGCGACCGCCGCCACGAACGGCATCGCCCAGGCCCTGTACTCCAAGGAGCTGTGGCCGCTGCTGGAACAGGGGCTCGACGAGGCCGACGGCGGCGAGGGGCAGCTGCTGATGGCGTTGTCCGACTCACTCAACGGCCGTGACCAGCAGGGGCGTTACAGCAACCTCGGCGCCGCCAACACGGCGATCAACTGCGCCGACTCCAAGGACCGGTACACGCTGGCGCAGACGAAGGCGAAACTGCCCGCCTTCCGCGCCGCCTCCCCCGTCTTCGGCGACTTCCTCGGCTGGGCTCTGATGAGCTGTACCGACTGGCCGGTCGCGGGCACCTGGGAGACCCCCGACGTCTCCGCCCCCGGCGCCGCGCCGATCATGGTGATCGGCAACACCGGCGACCCGGCCACCCCGTACGAGGGCGCCCGCAACATGGTGGAGCGGCTCGGCCCCGGCGTCGGCGTGGAGCTCACGTACAAGGGCGAGGGGCACGGCGCGTACAACAGCGGCGACAAGTGCGTGCAGAGCGCGGTGAACGGCTACCTGCTGGACGGGAAGGTGCCGGCCGCCGGGGCCGTCTGCACCCCGTCCGGGGAACCCACGGGCACGGCGGCACCGGTCACCCCGCAGGAGCCCGCCGGCGCCTGACGCGTGAGCGCACGCCCGAGGGGGCGTACCGCGCCCGTGCGCGCTACGCCCCCTCGGGCGCTGTGACCGGTGGCGACTAGTAGACCGGCTTCTCGGGCTCGATCTGGTGGACCCAGCCGATGACGCCGCCGCCCACGTGCACCGCGTCGGAGAAGCCGGCGGACTTCAGGACCGCGAGGACTTCCGCACTGCGGACACCCGTCTTGCAGTGCAAGACGATGCGCTTGTCCTGCGGGAGGTCCTGGAGGGCGGAGCCCATCAGGAACTCGCCCTTGGGGATCAGCTTCGCGCCGGGGATCGAGACGATCTCGTACTCGTTGATCTCACGGACGTCGATGATCTCGATCGCCTCGTCGTTGTCGATCCACTCCTTGAGCTGCTTCGGAGTGATGGTGGAGCCGACGGCCGCCTCCTGGGCCTCCTCCGACACGACGCCGCAGA
Source organism: Streptomyces sp. NPDC086989 (assembly GCF_044745505.1). Taxonomy (NCBI): domain Bacteria; kingdom Bacillati; phylum Actinomycetota; class Actinomycetes; order Kitasatosporales; family Streptomycetaceae; genus Streptomyces; species Streptomyces sp. NPDC086989. Next base: position 80,268 of record NZ_JBIVAL010000002.1, on the reverse strand, counting down.
AGGCCTCGTAGTCGATGAGCTCCTTGACGGTCGCGTTCGGACCGCAGACCGCGCAGTCGGGGTCCTTGCGGACCTTGACCTGCCGGTACTGCATCTCCAGGGCGTCGTAGATCATCAGACGGCCGACCAGCGGCTCACCGACGCCCGTGAGGACCTTGATGGCCTCGGTGACCTGGATGGACCCGATGGACGCGCAGAGCACGCCCAGCACGCCGCCCTCGGCGCAGCTCGGGACCATGCCCGGCGGCGGGGGCTCCGGGTACAGGCAGCGGTAGCACGGCCCGTGCTCGGACCAGAAGACGGAGGCCTGGCCGTCGAAGCGGTAGATCGAGCCCCACACGTACGGCTTGTTCAGCAGCACGCAGGCGTCGTTGACGAGGTAACGCGTCGCGAAGTTGTCCGTGCCGTCGACGATGAGGTCGTACTGGCTGAAGATCTCCATCACGTTCTCGGCCTCGAGCCGCTCTTCGTGAAGGACCACGTTCACGTACGGGTTGATGCCCAGCACGCTGTCGCGGGCGGACTCGGCCTTGGAGCGGCCGATGTCCGACTGGCTGTGGATGATCTGGCGCTGGAGGTTCGACTCGTCGACCTCGTCGAACTCCACGATGCCCAGCGTGCCGACGCCGGCCGCGGCCAGGTACATGAGGGCGGGCGAGCCGAGTCCGCCCGCGCCGACGGCCAGCACCTTGGCGTTCTTCAGGCGCTTCTGGCCGTCCATCCCGACATCCGGGATGATCAGGTGGCGGGAGTACCGACGGACCTCGTCAACGGTGAGCTCAGCAGCTGGCTCGACCAGGGGTGGCAGCGACACGGGGACTCCGTAGATGGGAAAGTCTGAACGGTGGTTCTCCCCGTAACACTGCCACGCCCTTCTTCATTCCGAGACACCCGGTCCGATCCGCGAGACGATTTCATCCCAGTAAGCGGGCATCGACGCCCAGGGGTCGCAGCCCCCGCCGTTGCCCCGGTCGGTGAACCAGATCGTGCCGGCGCCCTGCCACCGGGCGATCCGGACGGCCTCCTCCAGATGGGTCCGCGGCACCCCGTGCACCAGGTGGCAGAAGCGCTCGGGCGGGTGGTCGGCGGTCCACTCCGCCACCTGCGACCAGCGGTAGTCGGCCCATGCCCCGGAGAAGGTGACCAGTTGGTCGGCGGCCTCCGCGTAGCCCTCGTACGGGTGGGTGCCGTGTCCCAGCACGATGCGCAGCCCGTCGCCGAGGCCGCGCAGGGTGTCGGCGACGCGGCGCACCGCGGCCAGTTCGGTCCGGTCCGCCGGGGCGTCGGCCAGGTAGAAGCCGCCCACCCGGTACCAGTCCAGGTACCGGTGGGCGTCGGAGACCAGCTCACCGAACGACCGCGTTCCGTCTCGCACCGCGAGATGTCCGAGTACGGTCCCGCCGGCTTCGCGGAGCCTGCCCGCGGCCTCCGTGCAGTGCGGGTCGGGACGGCCGCCCGGGCCGTCCGTGACGTTGAGCACGGTCCAGTGCAGCGGGGTACCGGGCCGGGTCAGCTCGGCCCATTCGACGGGGGCGAGCAGGGGGTGGGCGTAGCCGGGGACGCCGAGGCCGAGGCGGCCCGCCCCGGTCGCGGCGGCCGTCGTCGCCGCCGTCGTCAGATGCGGCACGCCGCCTCCATCCAGATGTCCGCGAGGGACTCCTCCAGGTTGATCCGGGGCCGCCAGCCGAGCCGGTCCCGGGCCGTGCGCACGTCGGCCTGCTGCCAGGCACCGCAGCCGTCGGGGTACGGGTACGCGGGCGTGACGGCCGCGGCGGCGAGCTGTTCGGCGGTGGCCTCGGAGCGCGGGGAGCCGATGGCGGCGAGTCCCTGCGGGCGGCCCTGGTGGCCGAGCGCGTGACCGTGCCCGGCACCGTGGCCCGGGCCGTGGCCCTGCCCGTGCGGCCCGTGCTGGCCGGGTACGTCGAGTTCGTGGAGGGCGCCGCCGTACCCGGCGACCCGGGCCAGTACGGCCGCGGCGTCGCGCAGCCGGACGGCGCGCCCGGTGCCGATGTTGACGACGCCCTGGGCGGCGGAGAGCGAGGCGGCGTGCACGGCCCGCGCCACGTCCCGTACGTCCACGAAGTCGCGCTGGACGCCGAGCCCGCTGAGCTTGAGCTCGCCGTCCCCGTTCTGCATCGCGCGGCGCATGGCCTCGGCGAGCCGGCCCAGCGGGGAACCGGCGGGGGTGCCGGGCCCGACGGGCGAGAAGATCCGCAGGACGACGGCGTCGAGCCCGGACCCGAGCACCAGCTCGGTGGCGGCGAGCTTGCTGACGCCGTACGGCCCGCCCGGTCTCGGGACGGCGTCCTCGGCCGTGGACGATCCGGGCTGGCTGGGCCCGTACTCGGCGGCGCAGCCGAGCTGGACGAGGCGGGCCCCGCAGCCGCTGCGGCGCAGGGACTCGCAGATGGTGGCCACGGCGACGGTGTTGTGCCGGGTCAGCTCCCGCGCCCCGCCGCGGGTGGCGCCGGCGCAGTTGATGACGACGCCCGGGTGGACGGCGTCGAGGAACCGGGTGAGGGCGCCGGGGCTGCCCGTGGCGAGGTCGAAGCGGACGTCCGCGTCGTCGCCGCGGCCGAGCGCGGTGAGCTGGACGGCGGGGTCGGCGAGCAGCCGGTCGGCGACGTAGCGGCCGAGGTATCCGTTGGCTCCGATCAGCAGCACCCTCATCGCGCGGCCCCTTGGTTGGTTGGCTGGCCGGTCATCCTGTGTCTCCTTGGTCGATGGGCGGGGGTCGGGGGAGGTCGGGGATAGGGGGTGGGGGGTGCGGCGCTCCGCTACGGCGCTCCGGCGGCGGAAGGGTTCGGGGGCCGGCTCAGGGCCGTGCGTGCGCGGACGCGCGGGACAGCACGAGGGCGGCGTGCACGAGGAGCCCCGCCGCTGCGACCGCCACCGCCGGCGGGGTCGGGACCAGGGCGAGTGCCAGGGCTGCGGCGACGGGCCCGCGCGGGGCGCCGTGCGTGAGCAGCAGGCGGGTCAGGAACAGCAGCAGGGCGAGCGGTACGGCGACGGCGTACGGGGTGCCGGCGAGTGCGGCCGCCCCCGCGGCGGCCGCGGTGAAGGCCAGGGTGGCCGCGATCAGCAGCGGCCGGGCCCGGTCGGCGAAGTCCTCCAGGACGCGGCTCCCGGCGAGACGGCTGCGGGCGCGGGCGGCGTACGCGGCGCCGGCGAGGTGCCCGGGGGCTGCGGCCAGTGCGAGGGCGACGCCGAGGGGGGTGCCGTGGCGGTGCACGGCCCAGCCGACGGCGGCCGCGGCGAGCAGGAGCACGGCGTGGGGGAACCGTCCGGCGGCGGCCCGCCCCGGCCTGGCGGGCCACACCAGGGCGGCGACGGTGACGGCCACGGCGAGGGGCCCGGCGTACGGCACCCCGGCGGCGGCGGCCCCGAGCGCGAGGACCCCGGGGAGCAGGGCGTACCCGAAGCCGCGTAACGCCCGGGCATCGGACGGCCGGGCGGTGGACGGCGCGGCCGGCTCGTCCCCGCGCGGGGTGCGGGCGTAGAGCTCCTCGGCGAGGGAGAACACGTCCCGGTGCCGGAAGCGCGCGGCGGTGCGGTCGGTGATGCCCTGCACCTCCAGCCCGGCGGCGATCTCCAGCGGGTCCACGGCCCGCTCGCACAGGGCGCGGTGGCGGTGCAGCAGCGTTTTGACGGGATCCCCGGCGGCCCGGCGGCGGGGGGCCGCGGCGACGGGGGCGGCTTCGTCCAGGGTCATACCGGCGCCTCCGTGGTGGTGGTCGTGTTCGGGGTCTGCGCGGGAGCGCCCGGACCGTTCGCGGGAACAGGGGCGGCGGCCGCCCAGGTGGGACTCGTCCAGTGGCCCGGGACCCGGGCCTCGGGGGGCTGTTCGAAGGGGACGCCGCCGTCGGGCCGGGCCGGTCCGCGGGCCAGCAGCTGGAGGTAGATCTCCCGGAAGGCGGCCACGTTCTGCTCGACGGTGAACAGCTCCAGGGCCCGGGCCCGGGCGGCGGCACCGAGCCGGTGGGCCCGCTCGGGGTCCCGCAGCAGCGACAGGCAGGCGTCGGCCAGGGCCCGCGGGTTGCGCGGCGGGACGACGAGGCCGGTACCGCCGATGACCTCGCAGACGGCGCCGGCGTCGGTGGACACGGTGGCCCGGCCGCAGAGCATGGCTTCGGCGAGGGTGATCGGGAAGCCCTCGATCACCGAGGACAGCACGACGACCCGTCCGCAGCCGTAGGCCTCTGCCGGCGAGGCTGCGTCGGGGCCGCCGATCTCCTCGAAGGTGACGGGATTCTCCCCGGCGGTGACGGCGTCGGCGGCCTCGTCGGGGAAGAGCTGTGCGGCGAGCGAGCGGCAGTCGGCGAGGTAGCGGGGGACCACGGCGGTCGCGAAGATCCGCAGCCGGGTCTCCGGAGCGGCCCTGCGCACTTCGGCGAAGGCGTGCAGCAGCGCGATCAGGTCCTTGGCGGGCTCTATCCGGCCGACCCAGACCAGGGTGCCGGGGTCGCCTCGGTCCGGGTCCTCGCCGACGGTGGCGAATCGGTCCGCCTCCATCCCCGGGTACACCGTGCGCAGCCGGTCGCGGGTGGCGCCGCAGCGCTCCTGCCAGCGCCGGGCGTGCGCGTTGCCCGGGGTGAGGAGGTCGGCCCGGGCATAGATCTCGGTGGCCAGGCGCATGTGGAAAGCGGCGAGCAGGGCCCGCACCGCGGGTCTGGGGGCGCCGCCCGGGGCGCCGCCGGGACCGGAGTGCGCGTCCGGCGAGTGTTCCAGGTAGTGGGCCCGCAGCTGGACCCCGTACTCGGTGACCAGCAACGGAACCCCGAAGAAGCGTTTGGCCAGCAGGCCGGGGAGCGCGGCCACACCGCCCGCGGCCGCGTGGCAGACATCGACCTCGCTCAGGTCCTCGTACCAGTCGAGGGACAGCGGCCGCAGCAGCCGTTCCAGTTCGTCGACGAAGTCCAGCAGGTCGGCCACCTGCGCACGCTGTACGGAGCGCAACGCGCCGGGTGCCCGGCAGGCGGACTCGACGGCCCGGACCGCGGTCTCGGAGCGCAGGGCCGCGTACAGCCCGCCCTGTTCCCGGGCGAGTTCGGCCAGTCCGTACAGTCCGGCGGCGAAGGGCTCGGACTCGCCCGCGCAGATCCCCCGGACCAGTTCCTTGAAGCAGTCGGCGAAGCGGCGGCGCTCACGCCGGGAGTACGTGTGCCCGTCGTCCGCCGGGGCCCAGAGCGGTGCGGTCCAGACCCGGGTGACGTGCTCGGGCAGGACGACCCGGCCGCGCTCCTCCTGCTCGGCGCTGCGGCTCAGCGCGTAGAGCTCGAACTCGTGCTGCGGCAGTCCGCGGACGAGCCGGTCGCACCAGAGCCTCGCTTCTCCCGTCGCATACGGATAACCACCTTCCGTGAGCAGTCCGATCCGCACGAGTGGCACCCCCGATCTCCCGTTCAGGCGGCCGCCGTCGGTCCGGTGACCCGCCGCGGGAAACTCAAGCGGATATGCCGGTGACGCGACGGACGGTTGTCCGTCGCGCCACCGGAAGGGGTGAAGAGTCGTAACTTTCGCCCACGGCCCGCGTTCGAGCGCGCTAGAAAGGGCCTGCGGCCCTCGTACCTCTCGGGCCTCCCCGCACCTCTCGTCAAGACGCCGCCTGGGCGAGGACCTCCTGTCGCGAGGTGCGGCGCGCGGCGGCGAGCTCCGGGTCCAGGGCCGGTACCGCGGCCAGCAGCCGCCGGGTGTAGGCGTGCCGGGGCCGGTCGTACACCTGGTCCACCGGGCCCTCCTCGACCACCAGGCCGCCCCGCATGACGGCGACCCGGTCGCTGACCTGCCGCACGACGGCGAGGTCGTGCGCGATGAAGACCAGCGCGATACCGAGCTCCCTCTGGAGCTCGGCCAGCAGCGCCGTGACCTGGGCCTGGGTGGTCACGTCGAGCGCGGAGACGGGCTCGTCGCAGACGATCAGGCGGGGCCGGGGCGCCAGGGCCCGGGCGATGCCGACGCGCTGGCGCTGGCCGCCGCTGAACTCGTGCGGGTAGCGGTCGTAGTGCCCGGCCTCCAGCCCGACGCGGACCAGGAGTTCCCCGACCCGGGCCCGGATCGCGGCCTCGTCGCGCTCCCCCGCCGCGCGCAGCGGGTCGGCGACGGACTCGCCGATGGAACGGCGCGGGTTGAGGGAGGACACCGGGTCCTGGAAGACCATCTGGACCCCGGGGACGATGCCCCCGGTGCGCCGCCCGTCGTGCCGGACGTGCCCGGAGCCGGGCTCCAGCAGGCCGACGAGCATCCGCCCGAGGGTGCTCTTGCCGCTGCCGCTCTCCCCGACGATCCCCAGCGTCTCGCCCGCGTGCACGGCGAGCGAGACCCCGCCGACGGCGGCCACCCGTCGCTTGCCCCGCCCGAACTCCCGGCGCAGCGCGACCGCTTCGACGACGGGCACGGCCGCGTCGCCGCCGCCGTCGGCACCGGCACCGGCCGTCGGGTCCGCCGGCCCGGGAACCGGGGCCGCGACCTTCCGCGGGACCGGCGCGGTGCCGGACCCGTCCGCCCCCGCCGGCACCGGGTCCGGGGCCGGCGCCCGGGTTCCCGCCGGATCCGGGCCGGCCGGCCCGGATCGCCGCGGGACCGGCGGACCGTCCAGCCGGGGCACGGCAGCCAGCAGGGCCTTGGTGTACGCGTGGGACGGGGCGGTCAGGACCCGCTCCACCGGGCCGCGTTCCACGGCGGAGCCCTCCCGCATGACGAGGAGCTCGTCCACGCTCTCCGCCGCGACGCCGACGTCGTGCGTGACCAGCAGCAGCCCGAGTCCGCGTTCCTCCCGCAGGCCGTGCAGCAGGTCGAGGATCTGGGCCTGCACGGTGACGTCCAGGGCGGTGGTCGGCTCGTCGGCGATCAGCAGCCGCGGTTCGCAGGCCAGCGCCATGGCGATCAGCACCCGCTGCCGCATGCCGCCGCTGAACTCGTGCGGCCGCGCCCGGGCGCGGCGCACCGCGTCGGGGATGCCCACCCGGTCCAGCACCTCGGCCGCCCGTGCCCGGGCGGCGCGCCGCGGGACGTCCGCGTGGACCCGGTACACCTCGGCGATCTGGTCGCCGACGGCATGGTAGGGGTCCAGGGCGCTGAGCGGGTCCTGGAAGACCATGGCGGCGGTGGCTCCGCGCAGTGCGCGCAGCTGCGCCGCCGAGGCTCCGGCCACGTCGGTGCCGCCGACCCGGACGGAGCCGGCGAGCCGCGCGCCGGTCCCGCGGTGCAGCCCCAGCAGGGCCGCGGCGACGGTGGACTTGCCGCTTCCGGACTCGCCGACGATGCCCAGCGCGCCGCCCGGTTCCAGGGTGAAGGAGACCTGGTCGACGGCCCGTACGTACGTCCCGGACCCTCCGACGGGGAAGTCGACCGCGAGATCGGTGACCTCCACCAGCGGTTCGCTCATGCCAGGGCCACCCTTCGGTCCGCGAGGGCGTACAGCAGGTCGGCCACGGCGCCCGCGACGACCACGGCCGCGCCGATGACCAGGACGACGCCGACGACCACCGGCAGGTCCACGACCCGCACGCCGTCGATCAGGGTCTTGCCGAGCCCGGGTATCCCGAACAGCGACTCGGTGAGCACCGCGCCTCCGATCATCGTGCCGAAGTCCACGGCGCTGAGTGCGATCACCGGGGCGACCGCTCCGCGGACGGCGTGCCGGGTGATGATGGCCCGCTCCCCCACCCCGTAGGCGCGGAAGGTGCGGATGTGGTCCTCGGCGAGCGTTTCCAGGGTGGAACTGCGGGTGAGCCTGGCGTACTTGGCGCTCTCGAAGACGCCGAGCGTGATCCACGGCAGCAGCAGGTTCCAGGCCCACTGTTCGGGGTCCTCGCCCAGTGGCACGTAGGTCGGGAACGGCAGCCATTGCAGGTACGCGCACACCGCCATGAGCAGCAGCAGTCCCAGGACGAACACGGGGGTCCCGGTCGCGCCCAGCGTCAGCACGGTCAGGGCCCGCTCCGTGATGCCGCCGCGGCGAAGCGCGGACAGCAGTCCGGTGCCGACGCCGACGACGAGCCAGATCACCAGGGCGCCAAGGGCCAGCGACAGGGTGGCCGGCAGCCGGTCCAGCAGCAGTTCGGTGACCTGCCGGTCGTTCTGGTACGAGAATCCGAGGCAGGGCGCGTCGCAGTGCAGCACGAGCCCCGCGCCGCCGGAGTAGTCGCGGCCGGTGAACAGCCCCTGGAGGAAGTGCAGGTACTGGACGGTCACGGGGGCGTCCAGTCCGAGCTGCTCGCGCACCTGGGCGACCTGGACCGGGTTGCAGCGTTCCCCGCAGGCGAGGCGGGCGGGGTCGCCGGGGGCGACGTAGAAGAGGACGTAGACGGTGACGGACAGGGCGAGCAGCACGAGGAGTGCGCCGCCGGCCCGGCCCAGCGCTGGGGGCACCCTCAGCGGTAGCTGGGGGAGGGTCATCGCGTGGGCTCCTTTCCGGTGCCGATCCGCAGGCGGGAGCCTTCGCGCGGGTCGAGGGCCGTGCGGACCGCGTCGCCGAGCACGGTGAAGGCGAGCACGGTGACGAAGAGCAGTCCGGCGGGCAGCAGGACGTAGGCGGGGTCGGCGCGGAACCAGGTCTGGGCGCCGGACAGCATCTGCCCCCATGACGGGGTGGGCGGTTTCACGCCGACGCCGAGGAAGGACAGCGAGGCCTCGGCGACGATGTCGGCGGGGACCAGGATCGCGGAGTAGGTGATGAGGGGCGCCGCGAGTGCGGGCAGCAGTTCCCGGCGGGCGATCCGCAGGGTGCCGTTCCCGGAGAGCCGGGCGGCGGCCACGAAGTCCAGTTCGCGCAGGGCCAGGGTCTGGGCCCGGACCATCCGGGCCGTCGACCCCCAGCCCAGCAGGCCGATGACCAGGATCAGCAGCAGCGGGCGCGGGAAGTCGGCCGGTACGACGGCGGTGAGCGCGATGGCGAACACCAGCGCCGGCAGGGCGATCATCACGTCGGTGAGCCGGCCGACCAGCTGTCCGACGAGGCGGTTGCCGAGGGCTGCGGCCAGTCCGGCGGCGATCCCGAGGAGGATCTGCACGGCGGTGGCGCCGAGGGCGACGAGCAGGGAGATCCGGGCCCCGTACAGCAGCCGGACGAACAGGTCCCGGCCGGTACCGGGTTCGACGCCGAGCCAGTGGTCGGCGGAGATCCCGCCGAAGGAGCCGAGCGGGACGCCGCCGCGGGCCGATTCCACGAGGTCGTCGTGGTACGCGTTCGGGTCCTGCCCGGCGAGGTGGGCGAGGAGGGGTGCGGCGAGGGCGAGGAGGACGAGGAGGACGAGGACGGCGGCGGCCGCCAGGGCGGAGGGCCGTCGCCGCAGCCGCCGCCAGGCCTGGCGCGCGGCGCCCGCGTCCGCACCCGGGGTGAGCCCCCCGGTTGCGGACGCGGGCGCGGGCGCGGTCGGCGCCGCCGGCGCCGCCCGGTCCACGAATGCGCTCACTTGACGGAGACCTGCGAGATGTCGAGGACGCCGGTCCAGTCGCTGATCACGACGTTCTTGACGTCCTTGCCGACCAGTCGCTTGTAGACGGGGTGGAAGAGCGGCACGTCGAGGGCCTGCTCGCCGATCTTCTTGTCGAGCGCGCCCCAGCGCTTGCCGGCCTCGGTGAGGTCGGTCAGCTTGGCGATCTCGTCGATCTCCGCGTTGACGGCCGGGTCGTTCAGCTGGGCGTGGTTGTAGTTGGTGCCGTTGGTGACGATCTGCCGGCCGTCGAAGATGGGGGCGAGGAAGGGGCCGCCGGAGGGCCAGTCGGCGCCCCAGCGGGAGAGGAAGAACCCGGGCGTGTTCTTGGCGTCCCAGCGCTTCTCGTTGAACGCGTTGTTCTCCAGGCCCTCCAGCTTGACGGTGATGCCGGCGGCGGCGAGCGCCTGCTGGACGGCGGTCGCGACCTCGGGGCTGGTCTGCCGGTTCTGCGCGGTGGAGTGGGTCAGGGTGATGCTGAGCCCGTCCGGGAAGCCGGCTTCCTTCAGCAGTTCCCTGGCCTTGGCCGGGTCGCCCGCCTTGCCCGCGGGGAAGTGGTCGTAGGCGGTGAAGCCGAAGGCCTTCTGCTCGGGCAGGAAGGTGGTGGCGGGCTCGGCGAGGGCGGAGCCGCCGGCCGCGTTGACCACGCTGGTGCGGTTGATCGCGTACGAGATGGCCTGGCGCACCTTCGGGTTGTCGAAGGGGGCCACCTTCGGGTTGAAGGCGAGGTAGTTGGTGTAGCCGAAGTGCCCGGTGCCGACCCGTGCCGCGAGCTCCCTGTTGTCGCCGATCTGCGCGAGCTCTGCCGGACCGAGGTTGGTGTCGGTGGTGACGGCGGCGGCGTCGGGGCCGGAGCTGGTGGTCAGGCGCTGGTTGATGACGGCGGCGTCGAGGCCGGAGCGGACGTCGATCTTGTCCGGATAGGCCTTGCGCTCCTCGTCGGTCTTGGGGTCCCAGTGCTCGTTGCGTTCGAGGGTGAGGTGCTCGCCGTCGTTCTCGTTCTTGACGACCTTGTACGGGCCCGAGGAGACGGGGTGCTCCTCGTACTTGACGCCGGTGTCCTTGGCCTTGGGGACGGGTGCGAACTGCGTCTGGGTGGCGACGAAGGGGAACTCACCCTCCGGCTTGCGCAGTTTGAAGGTGATCGTCTTCGCGTCGGGCACGACGATGGAGTCGAGGCCCTTTCCGCCGTCCTTGTACGGGCCCTCGTAGTTCTCCCCGCCGATGAGCCAGTCGCGCAGGTACGGGGCTCCGCCGGACAGCTCGGCGGCGAACGACCGCTCGATGCCGTACTTGATGTCGGCGGTGGTGATCGGGCTGCCGTCCTCGTACGTCAGCCCGTCCTTGAGGGTGTACGTCCACTCGGTGGCGTCGGCGTTGGGCTTTCCGGTGTCGGTGGCCAGGTCGGGCACGACCTTGGTGCCGGCGGCGCCGTTCTCGCGGTTGCGGGTGGTGAGGGTGCGGAAGACCAGCGAGGGGATGTTGCCGCCGCCGGAGGTGTAGAGGCGGGCCGGGTCGAAGTCGTTCTGCGGCTCGGAGTTGAGGACGGTCAGGGTGCCGCCCTGCTGCGGGGCGCCGCCGGTGGCGCCGGGCCGGCCGCCGGCCTGGTCCGCCGCGTCCTTGGGCCCGCACGCCGCGGCGCCCCCGGCCAGGACGATGCTGACGGCGGCCGCGGCCACGCGGCGCGATATCTGGGACTGACGGAGCATGGGAAAAGGGACCTCTCGGCGTGAAGTTTCGGGCGTTTGCACCGAACGACGGGAAAAAGGCCACGCGAGGGGCAGCGGTCAGCAGTCAGGAACCGGCTGCATGCCGGTGGAAGGAGAAAGCCGCGCCTGCGGGCATGGGTGCACCCGGGCGCGGCGGAGGAAGGGAAGGAAGGAAGTCGCGCGCGATCGGGTGGGCGTCAGCGACAGAGGATGTCGGCCACGCTGTGCGCGGTCACACCGAGCAGCGCCAGCTCGATGGCGGCGCTCGCAGCGATGGTGTGGTGGTGCGACATGCGGAGAACAATGACCGGTCACCGGACGGGTTGTCAACGCGAGATGCCGCAGTCCACCACCTTCCCCCGTCAACTCCCCGGGAACACCCAGGGGTTGGCTTTGCACTGGATTCCGCCGATGTCGAGGGACTTCGTCTGCTGCTGCATGATCGGCGCGAGCGCGCCCGGGGTCTGGCAGTTCACGTGCCCGTGCCCGAGCCGGTGGCCGACCTCGTGGTTGATGAGCATCTGCCGGTACGCGAACATCTGGTCCGCGCCGTACGTCGTCGATCCCTGCGCCCACCGGTACGCGTTGATCATGACTCGCTCGGTGGAGGCGGAATCGCAGCTGACGTTGTCGACGGTCGTGTCCAGACCGGACTTGGCGCACCAGACGCCGGTGGTGCCGGGGCTGGCCAGCGTGATCACGAAGTCGGCCTCGCCGCCCGGAACCCGCTCGAAGGTCTTCGTCCCGCCGTGGCCCCAGCTGCGGTCGTCGTTGAGGGTGCGGTGGACGGCCTCGGCGAACAGCTGCGCGTCCAGGTTCAGCCCCTGCTCGACGTCGACCCGATAGCGGATCTTCTTGCCCTTGCCGGGCGCCGGCGCCACCCCGGGGACGGTGTCGAAGGTCCCGGGCCCCTTCAGCTTCTCGTCGATGGGGAACTGCTGGGCCATCTTCTGCTCGTACGACAGCTCCACCCCCGGTGCCGCGGGGGTCACCCGGCCGTCGGAGCGGGAGGCCGCGGACGTGCCGGGCTGGGCGCGCTTGCCGGTGTCGCCGGCGGCGCGCGCGGTGGGCGAGGAGCCGCTCTCGCCGTCGGGGACCAGCTGTACGGCGACGACGACGGCGAGCGCGGTGATGGCCGCGGCGGCCACCACCGTGTACGTACGGACCTTGCGCCCGCGCCCGGGGACGGGCTGCTCCTCCGCGGGCTCGACGGGAGCGGGCTCGACGGGTGCGGCGGGCTCGGCGGGCGCCGCGGGCTCGGCGGGCGCGGCCATCGGCGTACGCGGCCCGGGGACCCGGCGGTGCGAGCCGGTGGAGGTGAGGGGGTCGGCGGCGGGCTGCGGGATGGTCACCTGCGGGAAGCCGACCGCGGGGGTGCCGAAGGCGGGGGTGTCGGTGTCCAGGACGGCGGCGGCCGACGCCCTGTACGCAGGGCGCGCCCGCGGGACGCCGCGCCAGTCCCCGTAGACCGTGCCGGGCCCCTCGCCCCAGGCGCCGCCGGGCTCGCGCTGCTCGGGGTGGCCGCCGCGCGGCTGCTCCTGCCCGTACGCGCGGTGCCCGTCGTACGCGCGGTGCTCCTGCTGCGGGGGCCGCCCCGGGCGGGTGGCCCGCTCCTCGTACGCAGACCGCTGCTCGTACGGCCGGGGCTCCTCGTACGGGAGGTGTTCCGCGTACGGAAGGGTCCCCTCGTACGGGAACGGCGCTGCGGGCTCCGCCGCCGGCGCCGGGCTGACAGGGGCGGGGGCCGGAGCGGGCCCCTTGCGACTATGTCGTCCCACGGTCCTCAGCCTCTGCCGTCGTCTTCGGAATCCCGGATGTCCCGGGCGTCCGGGGTGTCCCGGGCGGTGTCGTGCAGGAGGTCACGGAAGGCGTCGGCCACGACCTCGGGGTACTCCATCATCGCCACGTGCCCGGCCTCGGGCAGGGTCAGCAGCCGCGAACCCCGGAAGGCCGCCGCCGCCTTGCGCGCCATACGGTACGAGACCAGCTGGTCCCGGCCACCGTAGACGAGCAGCGTCGGGGCGAGGACCCGCTGCGCCTGGCGCCACAGCCCGTGTTGCCCGCCGAGGGTGTACGCGTCGACGATGCCGCGCGAGGAGCGGGTCATCGCCTCCCAGAAGTACGGCAGGGCCATCCGCCGTTCCATCTCGGCGACGGCGTGCGCGAACCCCTCCGGTGTCACCCGGGAGGGGTCCCCGTAACAGAGCTGCGTCACCCCGCGGGTGCGCGCCTCGGCGGTCAGCCCGCGGGTCAGCCGCAGGAACAGGGCGGCCATCCCGGGTACGGCGAGCAGGGCGGTCGGGACGGCCGACTTCTGCACGCGCAGCTCGGGCAGTGCGGGCGAGACCAGGGTGAGCGTGCGCACCAGGTCGGGGCGGGCGGCCGCGACGCGGGTGGAGACGGCGCCGCCGAGGGAGTTCCCGAAGAGGTGCACGGGGCCGCGGCCGGCTGCGTCGAGGTGCCGGATGACCGCGCGGGCCAGTGCCGTGACCGAGTAGTCCCGGTCGGCGGGCGGCGGGGACCATCCGAAGCCGGGCAGGTCGACGGCCTCGCCGTCGACGGTGTCCTCCAGCTGCACCATGAGGTCCGACCAGTTCGTCGACGAACCGCCGAGTCCGTGGACGAACAGCGCGGGGGGCAGATCCGTACGCGCCGGGGGCCGGGACCGGACGGCGAGCTCCAGTCCGGGCAGCACCACCGTGCGCAGCTGCTCCCCCTCGGCGACGTGGACGGCTCCCACCTGGGATGACGCCTCGGATGCGGATCGCACACCCGGCAGCTCGGTCGAAGACATGCGGCCAATGTTACGAGACGATCACGTCCGGACTCTTGTGTTCGGCATCACAGATGCATGGGGATCCGCATAGCGGGGTATCCGCGATCCTCCTAGGCTCGTAGGTGAGGCACACCCGCGAGGGGAGAGGGAAGAAGGGGAGCCACATGACCGTCGACCCCGCAGAGCCGGACACTTTCCAGGAGCGCATCCGGGAGGCCCTCGACGCCGAGGCGCCCGAGGCCGATGCGGCGGAACAGCTGGCCGAGTTGCAGCCCGACGAGGACGACGACCGGGTCACGGGGGTGGACCGCGACGAGGCCGCGGACGGCGACGCCGTCGAGCAGGCGCGGGTGGTGCCCCTGGACGAGGACGACTACCGCTGACTCCCCCGGCCTTGCGGTCCGGGAGGCATCCCCCCAGCTCAGGCTACCGCCCGGTACGCCTGTCGAGCAGCGCTGACCAGCGCCTCCGGGCGGTCCGTACAGCGAGAAAACTCGGCTTCGACCCTCCAGATTCGGTTACCGAAAAGTACGATGGCGGGCGCGGCGCAGAGCGCACTGTGTTCTTAGAGAAAGTGGGAGGCGGCGTGACAGCCATCGAGCAGACGGAGGCAGCGCGTCCCCGGGGCACGCGACTGCCGCGCCGAGCCCGACGCAACCAGCTCCTGGGTGCGGCCCAGGAGGTGTTCGTCGCGCAGGGGTACCACGCGGCGGCGATGGACGACATCGCCGAGCGCGCCGGCGTCAGCAAGCCCGTGCTGTACCAGCACTTCCCGGGCAAGCTCGACCTCTACCTGGCGCTGCTGGACCAGCACTGCGAGGCCCTGCTCCTCGCCGTGCGGACGGCCCTCGCGTCGACGACGGACAACAAGCTGCGCGTGGCCGCGACCATGGACGCCTACTTCGCGTACGTGGAGGACGAGGGCGGCGCGTTCCGGCTGGTGTTCGAGTCCGACCTGACCAACGAGCCCGCGGTGCGCGAGCGCGTGGACCGGGTCTCGCTCCAGTGCGCCGAGGCCATCTCCGACGTCATCGCCGAGGACACCGGCCTGTCCAAGGACGAGTCGATGCTGCTCGCCGTGGGGCTGGGCGGGGTCTCGCAGGTGGTGGCCCGGTACTGGCTCTCCAGCGAGAGCCCCGTCGCCCGCGACACCGCGGTGGGACTGCTGACCTCGCTGGCCTGGCGCGGCATCGCCGGTTTCCCGCTGCACGGCACGGAGGGCGGCCAGGCGGCCCAGGCCTGACCGCGGGCGGGCCGGACGGGCCCGGCGGCGCCTGACCGGCCGCTGTTCGCTGCGAGCGTGTCCGGAGCGCCGCATCCGCGTCCCCTCTCCGGGCTAATGTGGTCCGGGTACGGCGCGGCTGATCGCGCACAACCGACCATCGGAGGGACAAAGCCGTGGAGGTCAAGATCGGCGTGCAGCACGCACCCCGGGAGATCGTGCTGGAGAGCGACTTGAGCGCCGAGGAACTGGAGCGCATCGTCACCGCCGCGCTGACCGGTTCGGAGCCGCTGCTGAGCCTCACCGACAACAAGGGCCGCAAGGTCCTGGTGCCGGCCGACCGCCTGTCGTACGTCGACCTGGGCGAGCCGAGCGTGCGCAAGGTCGGTTTCGGCGCGCTCTGACGCAGTCGGGGCGCAGCGGGACCGGCGTACGAGAACTGGATGGAACGGCCCGGTGGTTGACCCCACCGGGCCGTTTCCCTTTCTTCCGCTTCGGGTAGGACCGCTGTGAACCGGTTTGCCCCTGACCTGCGGGAGGCCCCCATGCTGCTGATGGAAGTGCTCGGCTCCGCCCTCCTGGGCCTCGCCCTTGCCGGAGTGGCCGTGCGAGTGCTGGCCCGGCGGCTGCCGTCTCCGAGAGTGGTGCTCGTCAGCGGCGTGCTGGGAGCGCTGTTCGGGGCGTACCTGACGCAGTTCGCTCTCGGCCCGGGGCACAACACGCTGCCGGCGACGCTGATCGGCTCGGTCCTGGTGTCCGCGGTGGTGCTGTCGCTGCTGCTGCGCCCCGCCTCGGGGCCCCGGCGCTCCCCCCGCAGGACTCCGTTTTCACTCCCGTCGCAGGGCTGACCGGCCCTCCGGATCCCCGGGTCCACAGGATTCTGGGGGTTCCACGGGTTCCGACGACTCCCCCGACTGACGACGTACGCCGGCCCCGGCGCGGGATTCCGCGCCGGGGCCGGCGTACGAGCGGGTGAAGAGCGGCAGGTGGAACTCAGGCGGCGAGGCCCAGTGCGGCCATCCGCTTGGTGTGCGCCTTGGTGATCCGGGTGAACATCTCGCCGACGGCCGCCAGGTCGAAGCCGGCCGCCATCCCGTCCACGCCGCCGACCAGCATGGTGGAGAGCGCGTCGCGCTCGGCGACCACGCGCTGCGCCTGCGAGAGCGCCTCGCCCATCAGGCGGCGGGCCCACAGCGCGAGCCGGCCGCCGCAGCGGGGGTCGGCCTCGATGGCGGCGCGCACCTTCTCGACGGCGAAGCCGCCGTGGCCGGTGTCGTCCAGCACGCTCACGACGAGCGCGCGGGTGTCGCTGTCCAGGTGGGTGGCGACCTCACGGTAGAAGTCGCTGGCGATCGAATCGCCGACGTAGGCCTTGACCAGGCCCTCCAGCCAGTCCGACGGGGCGGTCTGGCGGTGGAAGTCGTCCACGCCCTTGGCAAAGGGTTCCATGGCGGCGGTGGGCTCGGCGTCAATGGCCGCCAGCCGGTCGCGCAGCCGCTCGAAGTGGTGGAACTCCGCGGAGGCCATCTTCGCGAGCTCGGCCTTGTCGTCGAGGGTGGGCGCGAGCTTCGCGTCCTCCGCGAGGCGCTCGAAGGCCGCGAGCTCTCCGTACGCGAGTGCGCCCAGCAGGTCCACGACGGCGGCGCGGTACTGCGGCGAGGCGGAGGCGGCCGCCCAGTCCTGGGCGGCGATCCCGGTCGCTTCGGCGGCGGCGCCGTCGTCGGAGGGCGATGCGTTTTCAACGGTCGACATGCTCCGCACAATAGCCCGCCGGAAGGCCGCTCAAGGCACCGCATCAGGTCGCTGACAGTCCGCCTAAACACGACTACCAGGTGAATTCACCCGACACACCTGCGCGATTCCGGGGTACAGTGGTAATGCGCCTGCCGGATACTCGGCGGGCCATCCGAATGAGGATGCCCGGTCGGTGGCCCGATCGGCTCCACCCGACCGCCCTCGGCGTGATGCGTACGTCCATGCGTACCGCTTCTCCACGAGGGGCCCCCTCAGCGGCACAAGCGCTTGAGCGAAGGCCAGTGGTCCCGCGCAGCTTCGTATTGCTCTCCCGAACGTGGGAGGGCGCAGTACTGCAAGCCAGGCACGGTACGACCCTCCTCGCCGCCTCGCGCCGCGTCTCACAGAAGAGGCAGCACCCTGACTACGTTCCGAGACCTCGGGATCTTTCCCGAGACGGCCGAAGCCCTTGAGGCCGTCGGCATTGTGTCCCCCTTCCCGATCCAGGAGATGACCCTCCCCGTAGCCCTTTCCGGCACGGACGTCATCGGCCAGGCGAAGACCGGAACCGGCAAGACGCTCGGTTTCGGCCTTCCGCTGCTGGAGCGGGTCGTCGTCCCCGCGGACGTCGAGGCCGGCCGGGCCACGCCCGCGCAGCTCACCGACTCCCCGCAGGCCCTCGTCGTCGTCCCGACGCGCGAGCTGTGCACCCAGGTCACCAACGACCTGCTGACCGCGGGCAAGGTCCGCAACGTCCGCGTGCTCGCCATATACGGCGGCCGCGCGTACGAGCCGCAGGTCGAGGCGCTCAAGAAGGGTGTCGACGTGATCGTCGGCACCCCGGGCCGCCTGCTCGACCTGGCCGGCCAGCGCAAGCTCGACCTGTCGCACGTCAAGGCGCTCGTCCTGGACGAGGCCGACGAGATGCTCGACCTGGGCTTCCTGCCCGACGTCGAGAAGATCATCAACTATCTGCCGGCCAAGCGTCAGACGATGCTGTTCTCGGCGACCATGCCGGGTGCGGTCATCGGCCTGGCCCGCCGGTACATGACGCAGCCGACGCACATCCGCGCCACCTCGCCCGAGGGCGAGGGCGTGACCGTCGCCAACATCAAGCAGCACGTCTTCCGTGCGCACAACATGGACAAGCCGGAGCTCGTCTCCCGTATCCTGCAGGCCGAGGGCCGCGGGCTGGCCATGATCTTCTGCCGTACCAAGCGCACGGCTGCCGACATCGCCGAGCAGCTGGAGAAGCGCGGCTTCGCGTCCGGCGCCGTCCACGGCGACCTGGGCCAGGGTGCGCGCGAGCAGGCGCTGCGCGCGTTCCGCAACGGCAAGGTCGACGTGCTGGTGTGCACGGACGTCGCCGCGCGCGGCATCGACGTCGAGGGCGTCACGCACGTCATCAACTACCAGACGCCGGAGGACGAGAAGACCTTCCTGCACCGCGTGGGCCGCACCGGCCGCGCGGGCAACAAGGGCACGGCCGTCACCCTGGTCGACTGGGACGACATCCCGCGCTGGCAGCTGATCAACAAGGCGCTGGAGCTGGACTTCCACGACCCGGTCGAGACGTACTCCACGTCGCCGCACCTGTTCGAGGAGCTGAACATCCCGGCCGGCACCAAGGGCATCCTGCCGCGCGCCGAGCGCGTGCGGGCCGGCCTGAAGGCCGAGGAGCTGGAGGACCTGGGCGAGACCGGCGGCCGCGGTGGCCGTGGCGGCCGTGGCCCGGCCGCCGCCGCCCCGGTCGAGGAGCGTCCCGCCCGGACGCGCACCCCGCGCCAGCGCCGCCGTACGCGCGGCGGTGCCGAGGTCGCTGCCGATGAGGCCGCCGTGACGCCGGTGACCGAGGTGGCGCAGGCCCCCGAGGCCCCGGCCGCCGACGAGCCGCGCAAGCCGCGCCGCCGCCGGACCCGTTCCGTGACGACGGCGGCCGCCGCGGCCGCCGTGGCCCAGGTCGCCGAGGCTCCGGTCGCGGTCGCCGAGGTCGTGGTCCCGGCCGTCGAGGTCGCGCCGGTCGCCGAGGCCCCGGCTGCCGAGGCTCCGGTCAAGGTCCGACGGACGCGGACCCGCAAGGTCGCCGAGGCCGAGCCCGTCGAGGCCGAGCCGGCCAAGGCCGAGCCGGCCAAGGCCGAGCCGGTGCGGGCCCGCCGGGTCCCGACCCAGAAGCCCGTCCTCGCGCAGGTGACGCCGATCGCCGAGTCCCCCGTCGCGGAGGCCCCGGTCAAGGCCCGACGGACGCGGACCCGCAAGGTCGTCGACGCGGCCCCGGAGCCGGACTTCCAGGTGGCCCCGCCGGTGGAGCCGGTCAAGGCCCGCCGCGCCCCGGCCCGGACCCGCAAGGCCGTGGAGGCCGCTCCGGTCGCCGAGGCCGTCGCCGTGGCCGAGGAGGCTCCGGCGAAGCCGAAGCGCACCCGGACCCGCAAGGCCGCTGCCGCGGTCGTCGAGGCTCCGGCCGCTCCGGTTGCCGAGGAGGCTCCGGCCAAGCCGAAGCGCACCCGGACCCGCAAGGCCGTCGCGGAGACCACCGAGGCCTGATCCGCGTTCCGCCGTCCGGTGGCCCCGGTCCCCTTCCGAGGGGGCCGGGGCCACCGGCGTACCCGGGCTGGACACGCCCCTACGGGCCGGTAACCTCTGGCCATGAGCAAGCCGCCCCGCCTCACGCTGCCGTCCGGTGCCCGCGCGCACCTCCTGTCCACCGCCCGCGGTGATTTCGCCGTGCACGAGGCCGGCGAGCCGGTCCGCGGGACCGCCCTGCTGGTCCCCGGTTTCACGGGCAGCAAGGAGGACTTCATCGGGCTCCTGGAGCCGCTCTCCGCCGCCGGGTACCGGGTGGTCGCGGTCGACGGGCGCGGCCAGCACGAGAGCCCCGGTCCGCGCGAGGAGTCGGCGTACGCGCTCCGGGAGCTGGCGCTGGACGTCCTCGCCCAGGCCGCCGCGCTGGACGGGGGGCCGGTCCACCTGGTCGGGCACTCGCTGGGCGGGCTGATCGCCCGGGCCGCCGTCCTGCGCGACGCGGCGCCCTTCGCCTCCCTCACGCTGATGAGCAGCGGGCCCGCCGCGATCGCCGAGGACCAGCAGGAGCGTACGAAGCTGCTGGTCGCCGCGTTGGAGGCGATGCGGGAGGACATGGCGGGGGTGTGGACGGCGATGCGGTCCTTCGACCCGGAGGACGCGGTCCCCGAATCCCCGGAACTCACGGAGTTCCTGCGCGGGCGGTGGATGGCGACGGTGCCCGAGCAGCTGATCGCCACGGGCCGGATCCTGGTCTCCGAGCCGGACCGGGTGGAGGCGCTGAGCGGTGTGGACCTGCCGAAGCTGGTGCTGTCGGGCGAGGTCGACTACGCGTGGCCGGTCCCGCTGATGGACGACATGACACATCGGCTGGGTGCGGAGCGGGTGGTGGTGGCGGGCACCGAGCACTCCCCCAATGCGGAGAACCCGCAGGTCACAGCGGGTGCGCTGGCAGCGTTCTGGAACGGCCGCCCCCAGGGTTAGTTAGCTAGTCAAAAAATTTCCTTAGCGTAGGGAATGTTTGCGTCTTACACTTCGTTGGGAACAGTGCAAGGAGAACACTGACGAAGGGAGAAGCCCCATGCGCTTCGAGATTCTGCGCCTGGACGATGTCGACGGAAACGCCGTGGACAGCACCGTCGTGGACGCGGCCTCCGTCAACCGGATCGTGCAGCAGGCAGCCGCCGTGGGCCAGCGCATTCTGATCCGACCGGCCGAGAGTGCGTCCTCCTGACACTCCGCACGAATACACACACGCGAAAGCCCCCGCACCGGTCCGGTGCGGGGGCTTTCGCGTGCCCGCGGAGCCCGCAGGGGCTCCCGGCCCGGCAGGCGCGCGCCGGTCAGGCGCCGTGCACGACTTGGAGCACGCCGTTGATGATCTGCTGGACGGCGATCGCGGAGAGCATCATGCCGGCGAGGCGCGTCACGAGGACGACGCCGCCGTCCTTGATGACCCGGATGATCACCAGCGAGTAGCGCATCGTGATCCACAGCACGACGTGCATGGCGATGATCGCGGACCAGACCGAGACCTGTGCGCCGACCCCGTCCGCCTTCTGCACGGCGAGGATGACGGAAACGATCGCACCGGGGCCCGCCAGCAGCGGCATGCCCAGCGGCACGAGGGCGACGTTCACGTCCTTGGTCTGCTTGGGCTCGTCGGTCTTGCCGGTGAGCAGGTCGAGCGCGATGAGCAGGAGCAGCAGACCGCCTGCGATCATCAGCGCGGGGACGGAGACGTGCAGGTAGTCCAGGATCTGCTGGCCGCAGATACCGAAGACGGCGATGACGCCGAAGGCCACGCAGACGGCCTGCCAGGCCATGCGGCGCTGCACCTTGGCGGGGCGGCCGGAGGTCAGGGCGAGGAAGATCGGCGTGATCCCCGGGGGGTCCATAATCACAAAAAGCGTGAGAAATAGGGATCCGAAGACGGCGAAGTCGAACACAGTGATGCCTTGCAGGAGAGAGGGGTGTTTCGAAGGAGGAAGAGGGGGCGGGCGGGCGCGCTTACGCGCCGGTCGCTCCGCCGGCGCCCGGCACGGGGAAGGCCCCCGTCGCGCGGCGCGTGATCTCGCCGTAGATCTCGGGGTCCGTCGTGTACTCGCCGAGGCGACAGGTCTTGCGGCTGCCGTGGTAGTCGCTGGATCCCGTCGTGAGGAGGCCGAGCTCGCCGGCCAGGGCGCGCAGCCGACCGCGCGTGTCACCGTCGTGGTCCATGTGGTCCACCTCGATCCCGTCCAGGCCTGCGGACGCGAGCTCGGCTATCGCGGACTCGGGGACGCAGCGGCCGCGCTTGACGGCGGCGGGGTGGGCGAAGACGGTGACCCCGCCGGCCGCCTTGACCAGGCGGATGGCGTCGAAGGGGTCGAGCTCGTGCTTCTCGGCGTACGCGCGGCCGCCGTCGGCGAGCCAGTCCGGCGTGAACGCGTCGGACACGGTGGGGACGACGCCCAGCTCGACGAGCGCGGTGGCGATGTGCGGGCGCCCGACGGAGCCTTCGCCGGCGATCCGGGCCACCTGCTCCCAGGTGACGTCGACGCCGAGCTCCCGGAGCTTGCCGATCATGGCGTGGGCGCGCGGGGTGCGGTCGTCGCGGACGAGTTCCCGCTCGCGCGCGAGCTCCGGCTCCTCGGGGTCGAAGAGGTACGCGAGCAGGTGCATCCCGATGCCGTCGAGCCGGCAGGACAGCTCCATGCCGGTGACGAGGGTGAGCCCCTGCGGCAGTGCGGCGAGGGCTTCGGCGTATCCCCCGACGGTGTCGTGATCGGTCAGCGCGACCACGTCCAGCCCGGCGGCGGCCGCGTTGCGGACCAGCTCGGCGGGGGTGTCGGTCCCGTCGGAGGCCGTGGAGTGGGCGTGCAGGTCGATGCGCACGGCCGGTTCTCCAGGGGTCTCGCGGGTACGGGGGGACACCCCAGGATACCGCCCGCCCGCCGTGCGGGCGTCACGCCGCCCGCGGCCCCGCCCCCGTGAGCAGGGCCTACGGACCGAGGACGCGGGGGCTCAGGGCGCCGCACGGGAGGAGTTCGACCTCGGATCCCGCGTCCCGCAGGTCCGTCAGCACCAGTTCGTCGTACATCAGCAGACCCGACTGCTCCGGCCAGACGACGGCCCACAGCCACAGCCCGCGCGCCTCGCCGGCGAACACGGCCCGGTCGTCGGGGGCCCCCTTCACATGCCACAGCGGTGTCGGGCGGCCCGCCGCGACGACCTTGGCGTGCGGCGGGGAGGAGATGTCGATGTACGTACCGGGGTCGGGCCCGTCGATCCCGGCGTACCGCGCGCCGAGGCCGACGCCCAACTCCTCCGCTACCAACAGCAGCTCGCCGATCCCGCCGAGCGGTCCGGGGCCCGAGCAGGCCACCGCCGTCGCCCGGCCCCCGCTGTGGTCGTCACCGGCTGCCGCCACTCCGGTGAACAGCCACCCCACCGGCAGCGGCCACGGCATCCACACCGGCACCTTCGCCCGGTTCACCACCACGCCCAGGCCCTCGACGCTGGGCGGGATGACGGGTTGCAGGGGGTGGACCGTGCCGTGCAGTGCGCACTGCCACGAGTCGGAGAAGAGCCCGGGCGCCCTGACCCGGCCACCGCACTTCGGGCAACTTGGTTCGCCCCTCATAAGAAGCCACGCTCCTCCCCGCCCGGCGCCCCGTCAAGACACGATCACCCGTCCGGATGTGTCAGTCCAGCGCCACGGCGGTACGGAGGGGGTCCCGCAGATCCGTGCCGTGCGACAGCCAGCGTTCCTGGAGCGCCGCCGCGCCGTGCACCCGCTTCCAGGCGGCCTCGTTCGCCGTCATCGGCAGGAGCGGGAGGAAGTGCACCGGGTCCATCGGCGCGTCGAGTTCGAGGTCCTCCACCAGTCCGCCCGGCTCGCCGACGAGCACGGAGGTGAAGGGCGCCCCGTCCCACAGCGGCCCGCCCACGTCGAGCGAGGCGCCGGGGGACACCACCAGCCCCTCGACCTGGGGCGAGGCGCCGAGCACGGCGAGCGGCCGCAGCAGCTTGTCGGTGGGCGCCAGGCCCGCCCGTACGGTCAGCACGAGCTCGGCGCGCGGCCCGCGCAGCGGGTCGGCGACCACGACGGTCGGATCGGACATCGGGTGCGCGGACATGCCGAGGGTCGCGTACCGCACGAGGTCGCCCTCGGCGAAACGGAGCACCTCGATGCGGTCGGTGCCGAGGAAGGTAACGGCGGCGCGGGCGTCGGGTTCGCCGAGCGCGCTGCGCAGCCGGGCTTCGACAAGAGCCAGAATTTCTGCCATGAAGCGAGCATAGAACTCGTATGAGGCGGGTAAAGGGCGGGTCTTGACCATCCGTCGGCTGATAATGTTGACCGCTGGTCGGGGCCACACTCTGCATGGGGGCACCTCCCAGCGGTGGCTGGGGGCGTTTCGCGGCATCCGGCGACAGGACGTCCTCCACGGAGGACCGGCCGGAGGAGGTGGGGCTGCAATGGATCGAAGTCGATCGTGCAGTACCAACCGCTCTTCCACTCCCTGTACGGGCGCGTTCCCGCCCGTCTGATCATCTGATCAGTCGAAGAGCGACGGCAGAACTTTGTCCTCCCGTCCTGTTCCTTCCGTCCGCCCGGGCCTGCCCGCCCGCCGCGGCCGTGCCATCCGGAAGGGACCTCCCACCCGTACGGTCCGCAGCCGTGCGTGCGAAGGAGCCTGCCATGTCGATGCTGCCCTACCTGCGTGCCGCCGTACGTCCGGCCCTGCGCAGGTCCACCCCCGTCCTGCCGGGCTACGACACCACCCGCGACCCGTCCGCGAGCAGCGCGGTCGTCGACTGCGCCGTGTACCGCGACGGCCGACGCGCCCTGGGATCGGCCTGCCTGACGCCGCGTGAGGCCATGGCCCGGGTCCGGGCGGACGGCGGGTTCGCCTGGATCGGGCTGCACGAGCCGACGGAGGCCGAGTTCGCGGGGATCGCCGCCACGTTCGGCCTGCACCCGCTCGCCGTGGAGGACGCGGTGCACGCGCACCAGCGGCCGAAGCTGGAGCGCTACGACGACACGCTGTTCACCGTCTTCAAGACGATCCACTACGTGGAGCACGCCGAACTGACCGCGACCAGCGAGGTGGTGGAGACCGGCGAGGTCATGTGCTTCACCGGCCCGGACTTCGTCATCACCGTCCGGCACGGCGGCCAGGGCTCGCTGCGGTCCCTGCGCCACCGCCTCCAGGACGACCCCGAGCTGCTCGCCAAGGGTCCCTCCGCCGTCCTGCACTCGATCGCCGACCACGTCGTCGACGGGTACATCGCGGTCGCGGCGGCCGTCCAGGACGACATCGACGAGGTGGAGAGCGCGGTCTTCGCGGCGCCCGCCAAGGGCGGCGCGCGCGGCGGCGACGCGGGCCGCATCTACCAGCTCAAGCGCGAGGTGCTGGAGTTCAAGCGGGCCGTCTCCCCGCTGCTGCGGCCGATGGAGCTGCTGAGCGAGCGCCCGATGCGGCTGGTGGACCCGGACATCCAGAAGTACTTCCGCGACGTCGCCGACCACCTGGCGCGGGTCCACGAGCAGGTCATCGGCTTCGACGAGCTGCTGAACTCGATCCTCCAGGCCAACCTCGCGCAGGCGACGGTCGCCCAGAACGAGGACATGCGCAAGATCACCTCCTGGGCCGCGATCATCGCCGTCCCGACGATGATCTGCGGGGTCTACGGGATGAACTTCGAGCACATGCCGGAGCTCCACTGGCGCTACGGCTACCCGGTGGTGATGGCCGCGATCGCCGCGTCCTGCTTCACCATCCACCGCGCCCTGCGCCGCCACGGCTGGCTCTGAGGGCTGTCCCGTGATCCCCGGCGGGCACCCCCTACTCTGTTGCGCATGACTCTCAGCACGCTCGACCTGGCCCTCGTCGAGGAGGCCACCAAGAAGTCCGGCCTGATCTGGGTCCGCGGCTCCGGGGCCGACCGGGCCCTGTGGCACGCCTGGGTGGACGGCGCGGCCCACGTGCTGGGCGACGGGCCCGGGGAACAGCCGTTCCCGGGGCTCGCGGACGGCGGAGCCGCCGAGGTGACCGTGCGCAGCAAGGACAAGGGCGGCCGGCTGGTCGCCTGGACCGCGACCGTGCGGGAGCTCGAACCCCGGGGCGAGCAGTGGCAGGCCGCGGTCGCCGAGCTGAAGGGCAAGCGGCTGAACGCGCCCGACTCGGAGGAGATGACCGAGCGGTGGGCGCGCGAGTGCCGGCTGCTGCGGCTGGAACCGGTGACGGCGAGCACGGACCTGCCCGGCGGATCGCTGGCCGCGGCCCCGCTGGGATCGCCGGCGGTCACCCGCAGGGCCGTGCCGGCCGGTCTGCCGAAGCTGCTGTTCCGGCGGAAGAAGGCGGCCGGCCGGACCCCTACTTCGTAGGGTTCGAGCCCTGCCCGGAGCTCTTGCCCGGGCTCGGGACCGGGCCGGACCCGGCGCTCTGGTCCTTGGTCGTCGGCATCTGCGACCCGTAGTCGACGGTCTGGTCCTGTGCGGGCGCCTCCAGCGGGAAGGTCTTGCCCCACTCCGCGAGCTCGACCCGGCCCGCCCCGCCGGCCCGCTCCAGGCGCAGCGGGTACGGGGTCCCCTCCAGGGACACCGACAGCTTGCCGCCCTTGCCCTTGTCCGCCGTGAGCAGGACCGCGCGGGTGGGTCCGACCTTGGTGTAGTCGCCCTTGGCGAGCTTCCCGTCGAGCGCGAGCAGCCCGTCGAGCAGCACGTGCATGTCGGTGAACCCGCGGAACTGCTTGTACGTGGGATCGCTGTCGGGCACCTTCACGTACTTGTCGCCGAGCTTGCCGGCCGAGTCGGACTTCCCCCAGAAGGCGGCGCTCGCCTTGAGGTAGAGCTGCTCGCCCACCCGCAGCACCTGGAAGGTGTCCTCCTGCAGCTTCACCTCGCCGGAGCCGCCGTCCTTCCCCAGCCGCATGTCGAGCGTGAACGACTTGCCGCCGCTGACGAGCGTGCCGGACAGGTGCACCGAGGCGGCGCCGGCGGCCGCGGCCTTCGCCTTGCCGTCGATCTGGTCGGCGGAGAGCTTGCCGACGCCGTTGGTGCCCTCGTCCGGGTCCGCCCCGCAGCCCGTGCCGGTGACGGCCAGGCCAGCGAAGAGGACACCGGCGAGGGCCGCCCGGCGCAGCCGAGCGGCGGGGAGGTGGGCGGTCACGGGCGGGTGCCTCTCGTCGTGCGTCTTCGAGCAGCAGGCAGCGTACCCGCCCGTAGTTCCGGTGCCGGGCGGGTGGTCGGCCCTCCGGGCGGGTGGTCGGCCCTCCGGGCGGCCGCGGCCGCCCGGCTCACGGGCGGACCGCCCCACCAGGACGCTCTCCGGCGGCACGGGCTAGCCTGAGGGGCGGCAGGACTGGATCGACGCTCTAGGAGGCGCTCGCATGGCTGGTGGCGCCCCGCGGATCTTCGTCTCGCATCTGTCGGGTGTACCCGTCTTCGACCCCGCCGGCGACCAGGTCGGCCGGGTCCGCGACCTCGTCGCGATGCTGCGCGTCGGCGGCCGTCCGCCGCGGCTGCTGGGCCTGGTGGTCGAGGTGGTCAGCCGGCGCCGGATCTTCCTCCCGATGACGCGGGTGACGGGCGTGGAGTCCGGACAGGTCATCACCACCGGCGTCGTCAACATGCGGCGCTTCGAGCAGCGGCCCACCGAGCGGCTGGTCCTGGGCGAACTGCTGGACCGGCGGGTGCGCCTCGTCGCGGGTGGCGAGGAGGTCACCGTCCTGGACGTGGCCATCCAGCAGCTGCCGGCCCGCCGCGACTGGGAGATCGACAAGATCTTCGTACGCAAGGGCAAGGGCGGCGCGCTGCGCCGGCGCGGCGAGACCCTGACCGTCGAGTGGTCGGCGGTGACCGGGTTCTCGCTGGAGGAGCACGGGCAGGGCGCCGAGAACCTGGTGGCCACCTTCGAGCAGATGCGCCCGGCCGACGTGGCGAACGTCCTGCACCACCTGACGCCGAAGCGGCGCGCCGAGGTGGCCAACGCCCTCGACGACGACCGGCTCGCGGACGTCATGGAGGAGCTGCCCGAGGACGAGCAGGTGGAGATCCTCGGCAAGCTGAAGGAGGAGCGTGCCGCCGACGTCCTGGAGGCGATGGACCCGGACGACGCGGCCGACCTGCTGTCGGAACTGCCGGAGGACGACAAGGAGCGGCTGCTGACGCTGATGCAGCCGGACGACGCGGCCGACGTGCGCCGCCTGCTGTCGTACGAGGAGAACACCGCGGGCGGTCTGATGACCACCGAGCCGATCGTGCTGCGCCCGGACGCGACGGTCGCCGACGCGCTGGCGCGCGTCCGGCAGGCGGACCTGTCGCCGGCGCTGGCCGCGCAGGTGTACGTGTGCCGGCCGCCGGACGAGACGCCGACGGGCAAGTACCTGGGAACCGTGCACTTCCAGCGGCTACTGCGGGACCCGCCGTTCACGCTGGTGAGCTCGATCGTGGACACGGGCCTGCCGCCGCTGCGTCCGGACGCCTCGCTGCCGGTGGTCACGAGCTACCTGGCCGCGTACAACATGGTCGCGGTGCCGGTGGTCGACGAGAGCGGTTCGCTGCTGGGCGCGGTGACCGTGGACGACGTACTGGACCACCTGCTGCCGGACGACTGGCGGGAGACGGACTTCCATTCCGAGGAGGCCGTGCATGGCCGCTGAGCGGGGGCGCGGGGACCGCGACCGCGACGGGGCGCGCGAGCGTGCCCGCGAGTGGCGCCGGGAACAGTCCCGGGAGCGGCGCGAGCAGGCGCGGCTGCACTCGCGCGAGCACGGGCTCGCCGAGGCCAACGAGCGGGCCGAGCGCGCGGAGCGGGCCGCGGAGCGCGCCGAGCGGACCAAGGCCGGGCAGTCGACGGGGTCGAGTGCGCTGACGCGTTCGCGGGTCCGCCTCGACCAGCCGCGGGCGCCGCGGCGCTCGCTGCTGCCCGAGTACGACCCGGAGGCGTTCGGGCGGCTGTCGGAGCGGGTGGCACGGTTCCTCGGCACGGGCCGGTTCATCGTCTACATGACGCTGGTCATCATCGTGTGGGTGCTGTGGAACGTCTTCGCGCCGGACCACCTGCGGTTCGACCAGTACCCGTTCATCTTCCTGACGCTGATGCTGTCGCTGCAGGCCTCGTACGCGGCTCCGCTGATCCTGCTCGCGCAGAACCGGCAGGACGACCGCGACCGGGTCAACCTGGAGCAGGACCGCAAGCAGAACGAACGGTCCATCGCCGACACCGAGTACCTGACCCGGGAGATCGCGGCCCTGCGGATGGGCCTGGGCGAGGTGGCGACCCGCGACTGGATCAGGTCGGAGTTCCAGGACCTGATCAAGGAGATGGACGAGCGCCGTCTATTCCCGGCGGAGAGTGACGAAGGCGACCGCTAGCGGCCTTTCCTGAGGCAGGCTACCGAGCCGTACCATCGGGGCATGGCTACCGACACAAGCTCCGCCGCCGTGCCCGAGCAGGACGCGATCCTCGACGCGCTGGCGACGGTGAACGACCCCGAGATCCACCGGCCGATCACCGAGCTCGGCATGGTCAAATCGGTGGAGATCGGCGACGGCGGCGAGGTGGCCGTCACGGTCTACCTCACGGTGTCGGGCTGCCCCATGCGCGAGACGATCACCAAGAACGTCACCGAGGCCGTCGAGCGCGTCGCCGGCGTCACCTCGGTCGCGGTCACGCTGGACGTGATGAGCGACGAGCAGCGCAAGGAACTGGCGGCCACGCTGCGCGGCGGCACCGCCGAGCGCGAGGTCCCGTTCGCCAAGCCGGGCTCGCTGACCCGCGTGTACGCGGTCGCGTCCGGCAAGGGCGGTGTCGGCAAGTCGTCGGTGACGGTGAACCTGGCGGCGGCGATGGCCGCGGACGGCCTGAAGGTCGGCGTCGTCGACGCGGACATCTACGGCCACAGCGTGCCGCG
The DNA here is from genome assembly GCF_044745505.1 of Streptomyces sp. NPDC086989. Classification (NCBI taxonomy): domain Bacteria; kingdom Bacillati; phylum Actinomycetota; class Actinomycetes; order Kitasatosporales; family Streptomycetaceae; genus Streptomyces; species Streptomyces sp. NPDC086989. The sequence continues at coordinate 50,973 of NZ_JBIVAL010000002.1, read as the reverse complement.
CATGCTGGGCGTGGACGGCCGCCCGACCCAGGTCGAGAACATGATCATGCCGCCGTCGGCCAACGGCGTGAAGGTCATCTCCATCGGCATGTTCACCCCGGGCAACGCGCCCGTGGTCTGGCGCGGTCCGATGCTCCACCGGGCCCTCCAGCAGTTCCTCGCCGACGTGTTCTGGGGCGACCTGGACGTCCTGCTGCTCGACCTGCCGCCGGGCACCGGCGACATCGCGATCTCCGTCGCCCAGCTGGTGCCGAACGCGGAGATCCTCGTCGTGACCACCCCGCAGCAGGCCGCGGCCGAGGTCGCGGAGCGCGCCGGCTCGATCGCCGTGCAGACGCACCAGAAGATCGTCGGCGTGGTCGAGAACATGTCCGGGCTGCCCTGCCCGCACTGCGACGAGATGGTCGACGTGTTCGGCTCGGGCGGTGGCCAGAAGGTCGCCGACGGCCTGACCAAGACGGTCGGCGCGACCGTCCCGGTGCTGGGCTCCATCCCGATCGACGTACGGCTGCGCGAGGGCGGCGACGAGGGCAAGCCCGTCGTCCTGTCCGACCCGGACTCCCCGGCCGGCGCGGCGCTGCGCTCCATCGCCGGCAAGCTGGGCGGCCGCGCCCGCGGCCTGGCCGGCATGTCCCTGGGCATCACCCCGCGCAACAAGTTCTGACGCTTCCGGCACGGGCGGCCCACACGGGACCGCCCGGGCCGCGCAGCGCGAAGGGCACCGCCGTCCGGCGGTGCCCTTTCACGTATCGGTACCGGGACCGGGCGGGCCTACTCGTAGGCCGCGAGGTCCGTGATCACCGAGAAGCCGAGCCCGTACGCGCTCATGCCGCGCCCGTACGCCCCGACGTGCACGCCGCCCCGCGTGGACCCGGCGAGCACCCAGCCGAACTCGGACTCGCGGTAGTGGAACGGCGTCGGCTCCCCGTCGACCGGGAGCGAGAGCGTCGACCAGTCCTCGCCGTCGAGGTCGTCGGCGAGCTCCCACGCGGCCTCGGTCTGCTGGTCGAGCCAGTCGTCGCGCAGGGTGTGGTCCATCTGGCCGGGCCAGCTGTACGCCAGCAGCCCCGAGCCGGCCAGCCAGGCCGCCGAGGAGACCGAGGTGGCCTCCAGGACGCCGGTGCCGTCGCTGCTGCGGCGCAGCGGGTTGCTCGCGACGGTGACGACCACCGCGAAGCGCTCCTTCTCCCCGGTGGCGAGCTCTCCGCGCGCGGACGGCTCGTCGCCGTGGCCGGTGGAACCGTGCTCGACGGTGCCGTCGGCTCCGGTGCCCACCTGCATGAGCCAGCGGGGGCCGGTGAAGGCCCCGTCCAGCCCGTACCAGGGGAAGTCGGCCCGCAGGTACCCGTCGGCCGTCCGGCGGGCCGCCGGTACGGGTGCGGCGGCGTCCTGCGGCTGTGCGGGGGCCGGCTGCGCGGGGGCCGGCTGCGGGGTCTCGGCGGCGGCCTCCGCCGGTGCGGCGGGAGCGGGTGCCTCGGCGGGCTGCACCCCTACCCGGCTACTGCTCGTCGTCTCCATCTGAGCCTCTCGTTCCGTGGGTCCGGAACGGCCCTCCCCCACATCGTGTCGGGGGGACCCCCACCCTGGGGCGTCCTGGGTCCGGACTCATGGAGGATAGCCACCGGACCCCGAATCGCCCGGAAGGCTCGAACTCAGGTGGCGTCGGCGTCGTACGGAGTGCGCTGGTCGGCGGCCGGGGCGGCGGGCTTCTTCAGCAGGTCCGGGCCGGTGGCGGCGGGCGCGGCGGAGGCGCCGGCGGCGGCCGGGGCGGAGGCCGTCTCCCGGCTGTTCACGGCGTCGGTGACGTCGTTCAGCTCCTTGCGGAGGTCGAATGTGCTGCGGATCTCCCGGAGGTCCTCGTTCTCGGCGAGCTGCTTGCGCAGGAACGTCTTCGGGTTCAGGTCCTCGAACTCGAAGTCCTTGAACTCGGGTCCGAGTTCGGAGCGGATGTCCTGCTTCGCACTGTCGGAGAACGCCCGGATCTTACGGATGAAGCCGCTGACGTCCTGGATCACCTTGGGGAGCTTGTCCGGACCGAAGATGAGGATGGCGAGCACCACGATCGTGACGAGTTCGAGTGCGCCTATGTCGTTGAACACGTTGCCGCTCCTCGGCTCTCTCCGTTTCGGGCCACGACACACGGTACCCGGCGTTGTCGGCGGGCCCATACATCGGTGCCGCACCAGCCGCGGATTCTCCGGATGGTCATGATCCGTTCGCCGAACCGAGGACGAGTTCCAGGGTGCGTTCGCGGCCGTCGCGCAGCACGGTCAGGGTGAGCGGGTCGCCCGGCCGGTGGGACCGGATCTTGATGACGAGTTCGTCGCCCCCGTGCACGCGGACGCCGTCCACCTTGGTGATCACGTCACCGCCCTGGATCCCGGCCCGGGCGCCGGGGCCACCGGGGGCGACGGCGGGCTTGCCGCCCTCCCCCTTGGCGGCCACGCGGGCGCCGTCGCCCGTGTACTCCATGTCGAGGGTGACGCCGATGACGGGGTGGGTGGCGTGGCCGGTGCGGATCAGCTCCTCGGCGACGCGCTTGCCCTGGTTGACCGGGATGGCGAAGCCGAGCCCGATGCTGCCGCTCTGCTTCGTGCGCTCGTCGCCGTCACCGCCCGCGTCGGCTCCCCGGATGGCGCTGTTGATGCCGATCACTCGGGCCTTGGCGTCGAGGAGCGGGCCACCGGAGTTGCCGGGGTTGATGGGGGCGTCGGTCTGGAGGGCGTCGACGTAGCTGATGTCGCTGCCGTCGCCCTTGTCGCCGCCGGCGGTGATGGGCCGTCCGGTGGCGCTGATGATGCCGGCGGTGACGGTGTTGGAGAGGTCGAACGGCGCGCCGATGGCCACGACCGGGTCGCCGACCTTCACGTTCTCGGAGTTCCCGAGGGAGAGCGGCTTGAGGCCCCGTACGCCCTCGACCTTGACCACGGCCAGGTCGTAGCCGCCGTCCCGGCCGACCAGCTCGGCGGAGACGCTCTCGCCCGTGCTGAAGGTGACCGTTATGTCCTGGGCGTCGGACACGACGTGGTTGTTGGTGAGGATGTGGCCCTGCGGGTCGAGGACGAACCCGGTACCGGTGCCGCTGCCGCTGCTGCCGCGGACATGGAGGGTGACGACGCCGGGCAGCGCGGTGGCGGCGATCCCGGCCACGCTGTCGGGGGCGCGGCCCTTGCTCTCGACGGCGGCCTGGGGCAGTTCGAGGCGGGTGCTGCTCTGCCGTTCGGCGAGGACGCCGAGCCAGCCGCCGACGCCGCCTGCGAGCAGGGCGATGCCGAGGCCGAGCGCGACGGCATGGCGCAGCCGGACCGCTGCGCCGCCCGGCGCCTTCCCCTGGTCGGCGACCTGCAGCGGCTGCTCCCCCCAGGGGTCGTACCGCACCCCACTCACCGCGGACCCCGACTCGGGCGACGGCGGCGCGGACTCAGCCGACGGCTGCGCGGGCTCGGGCGCCGGGGCGGACTCGGGCGCCGGGTGGGAAACCGCACCGGGAGTCTCCGATCCGGGACCGGTCGCAGGGCCCGGAGTCGACTCCGGTGCCTGCGGGGCGGCATCGGCCGCCTGTCCAGCCGCGCCCCCCGCCGACGGAACGTCGTCGGGCGCCAGGGCGGCAGCCGGCCCGGGCGACTGCGGGGCAGGCTCGGGCGCCGAGGCCGGCCCGGGCGACGGCGGGGCGGGTTCGGGCACCGGGCCGGGCTCGGGCGCCGGGGCGGGCTCCAGCGCCGGTGGCGCGGGCTCGGGCGCCGGGGCGGGCGCCGGCTCAGGCGACGGCGGCGCGGCCTCGGGCGCCGGGGCGGGCGCCGGCTCAGGCGACGGCGGGCCGGGCTCAGCCCCCGGGGCGGCAGTCGGCTCGGGCGACAGCGGCGCGGGCTCGGGCGCCGGGGCGGCAGTCGGCTCGGGCGACAGCGGCGCGGGCTCGGGCGCCGGGGTCGGCGCCGGGGTCGGCCGGGCCGCCGGGGCGGGGGCCGACGGGCCGGTCGTGGCGGGCTGCTGCTGGTCGGCCATGGGCGCTCCCCCGAGGTACCTGTGGCACCGCCGGGCGGCGCATCTGCCGCAGATTCAACCAGGTCCCCCGGGGCCCGGGCCGCCCGGGCCCGGGACCGCGTCAGCGGGTCAGCGAGACCGGCCGGGGCGACGGGGTGAGCGACGGGGAGGCCGGCGGCAGGGGTCCCATGGGACGCGGGCCGGCGACGAACCCCGGACCGGGCGCCCGGTCCCGGACCACCGCGTCGGCCACGGACACCGCCGGGCCGGGCCGGGACGCCGGGGCCTCGCCCCGCACGTTCGGGTCGAGGTTGTCGACCGGCAGCGAGCCGCCCAGCGCGATCGCGGCCAGCGACACCGCTCCGGCCGCCACGAACGCGAAGCGCCGGCGCGGCCGCCCCACCTCGTGTATGCGGAAGCTCTGCTGCGGCGGGGTGGTCGGAGCCACGTACCCGAAGAGCTCCGCCCCCGGCGGAGCCGGCGGGCGCGGCGACCCGTCGGGGCCGTCGCCCGGCAGCCCCTGCAACCGGGCCAGCAGCCCGGCCGACAACGGCGGCGGCGCGCTCTCGACGAACAGGCTCTTCACGCGGCGCTGTGCATCGGCCTCGGCCTTGCACTTGGCACAGGTGGCCAGGTGCGCCAGGACCCGCTCGCGTGCGTCGTGGTTCAGTTCCCCGTCGACCAGGGCGGCAAGCCGGTCGCCCAGGTGCTGTTCGGCAGGAGAGGGACTGACTCCGCTCACTCGGCTCCGCCCTCTCCCCCGGCGCCCGGCGCGCCCACCGCCGCTCCCGCCAGCGCCCGCTGCTCCGCACGGGCCTCGGGGGACCGGTGCTTGAGCGCCTTGCGCAGGTGCGAACGGCCTCGGTGGATACGGCTGCGCACGGTGCCGAGCTTCACGCCCAGCGTCGCGGCGATCTCCTCGTACGACAGGCCCTCGATGTCGCACAGCACCACGGCCGCACGGAACTCGGGGGCGAGGGTGTCCAGCGCCTGCTGGACGTCCGCGTCGAAGTGGGTGTCGTGGAGGACCTGCTGCGGGGACGGCTCACGGCTCGGCAGCCGCTCCGCGGCGTCGTCGCCGAGCGCGTCGAAGCGGATCCGCTGCTTGCGGCGGACCATGTCGAGGAACAGGTTCGTGGTGATCCGGTGCAGCCAGCCCTCGAACGTGCCCGGGGTGTAGGTGGAGAGCGAGCGGAAGACGCGGACGAAGACCTCCTGCGTGAGGTCCTCGGCGTCGTGCTGGTTGCCCGTCAGACGATAGGCAAGGCGGTAGACCCGCGCACTGTGCGTGCTGACGATCTCCTCCCATGAAGGAGGGGTCCACGCCTGGGTGCCCGCATCGTCGGCAAAGGTCGCGGTGGCAGCGGTGTGGAAGCGGTCAGCAATGTTGGTCACGGATTTCGGCTCACCCGCCGACCAGAAGAGGCGTCTGAATACGCCTCCACGATCCACAGGCGCAGCCGCACCTCCCCTATCGGCTCTGGTGGTGTCCAGTGGAGTCCCTACCATAGCCACCCCTCCCGTCAGCTCCGGATAAGCGTTTTTGCAGTAACTTTGCACGTGCCTGTGGCTCGCCGGGCCGTCGATCTGCCCGGTGCCGTCCCCATCTATCCCGGCTGCGCCCCGCCCTTACGCCCCTTTTGCCTCGCTGGGTCTTTCCGCCGCCGTTTTCTTCAACGTGCGGTCCCATCTGCGGGTTCCCGACGTCAGCGGATACAGTCACCGTTGCGCCAACTATGGGGACAGGAGAGGGTCATTACCGGCAACCGGCAGACGAGCTGGGCGTTCGCCGACGCGTTTGTCGCCGAGGACGACGCTCTGCGGTGGGCCCGCGACCGGGCCAGGGAAGCGGGCCTGCGCTCCGTCTCCCCGGGCACCGGCGCCGCGCTGCGCCTGCTCGCCGCCACCGCGGACGCCAAGGCGGTCGCCGAGATCGGCACCGGCACCGGCGTCTCCGGCATCCACCTCCTCCACGGCATGCGCCCCGACGGGGTGCTGACCACCGTGGACCCCGAGGCCGACCGGCAGGCCTTCGCCCGCCAGGCCTTCCGCGCCGCCGGCTTCGCGGGAAACCGCGCCCGGTTCATCCCCGGCCGGGCACTCGACGTACTCCCCCGGCTCGCCGACGGCGGATACGACCTCGTGTTCTGCGACGGCGACCCGACCGAATCCCTCGACTACCTCGCCGAATCGTTGCGCCTGCTGCGGCCCGGCGGGCTCGTGTGCTTCGAAGGGGTCTTCTCGGACGGCCGGACCGTCGATTCGGGGGCGCAGCAGACGGAGGTCCTGCGCGTGCGGGAGCTGCTGCGCAGCGTCCGCGAGAGCCCGGCGCTCGAGGCGGCCCTGCTGCCGGTCGGCGACGGCCTGCTGTGCGCGGTCCGGCGCTGACGGTTGCGGTTCCGGTTGCGGCGCCCGTCCGGGCAGATCGCCGGCCGGGCCCGGAAAACAACACCGCCCCGGCCGCAGGGAGCGGACGGGGCAGCGCAGAGAATGCTGAGAATGCAGATGGTGCGGTGCTGCCGACTGGTTAGCCGACGACCTTCTTCAGGGCGTCACCCAGGGCGTCCGCCTCGTCCGGAGTCAGCTCGACGACGAGCCGACCGCCGCCCTCGAGCGGTACGCGCATGACGATGCCCCGCCCCTCCTTGGTGACCTCGAGCGGGCCGTCGCCCGTCCGCGGCTTCATGGCCGCCATGCTCGTTCCCCTTCCTGAAACCAGCTCATCGTCAGCCGACGGCCCCATTCAGGCGCCTGGAACCCGGCATCGAACACATTGCTTCTTGGCCATTATCCCGCATGTCAGGACCCGATGACCAACATCGGCAGGGAACGCTTGCGCAACGCGCTCGGCCAAAACCACTCATTTCGGGGACGTGCCTGCGATACTGCGCCGCCGCACCCGGCGTCCGCCCTCCGCTTTCTTTGACGCACATCACATGCCTGCGGACGGTCCGGTCCGCCATGCTGGCCCTTGCACCGGCCGGTACCGGCCGGTAGCCAAGCCCGCGACGAAGGGGGACCCCCTGCCATGGCCGACAGCGTGCTCTACGAAGTGACCGACGGACTGGCCACGATCACGATCAACCGGCCCGACGCCATGAACGCGATGAACACCGAGGCCAAGGTCGCGCTGCGCGACGCGGTCCAGTCGGCGGCCGCGGATCCGGCCGTCCGGGCGGTGCTGCTGACCGCGGCCGGGAACCGGGCGTTCTGCGTCGGCCAGGACCTCAAGGAGCACATCGGGAACCTGGCGGCGGACCGTGAGAACGGGTCCTCGCTGACGATGAGCACGGTCGCGGACCACTACAACCCGATCGTGCGCGCCCTGACCGAGATGCCCAAGCCGGTGGTGGCGGGCGTCAACGGCGTCGCGGCCGGAGCGGGCTTCGGCTTCGCACTGGCGGCGGACTTCCGGGTGGTCGCCGACACGGCGTCCTTCAACACCTCCTTCGCGGGGGTGGCCCTCACCGCGGACTCGGGCGTCTCCTGGACCCTGCCCCGCCTGATCGGCGCGTCGCGCGCCTCCGACCTGCTGCTCTTCCCCCGCTCGGTGAAGGCGCAGGAGGCGTACGAGCTCGGCATCGTGAACCGCCTGGTGCCCTCCGACTCCCTGCACGCGGAGGCCGAGGCCGTCGCCCGCGCCCTGGCGGCCGGCCCGACGGTGGCCTACGCCGCGCTGAAGGAGTCCCTGGCCTACGGGGCGTCCCACTCGCTGACGGAGGCCCTGGCCCACGAGGACACGCTGCAGGCCCGCGCCGGCGCCTCCGCGGACCACGCGATCGCCGTCGAGGCCTTCCTCGCCAAGCAGCCGCCGAAGTACCTGGGCCGCTAGGCCCTGTCGGGCCCGCCCGCCGTCCCCCCGCCGCTCAGGCGGGGGTACGGGCGACGCAGGGGGCCAGGTGGTCGTTGACCAGCCCGCAGGCCTGCATCAGCGCGTAGGCGGTGGTGGGGCCGACGAAGCGGATCCCGGCCTTCTTCAGGGCCTTGGACAGAGCCGTGGACTCGGGCGTCACCGCCGGGACCTCGGAGATCGTCGCGGGGGCCGGCCGGCCCGGCTCCGGGGCGTGCGACCAGATCAGCTCGTCCAGTTCGCCCGGTTCCCACTCCGCGAGGACCTTCGCGTTGGCGAGCGTGGCCTCGATCTTGGCCCGGTTGCGGATGATCCCCTCGTCGGCGAGCAGCCGCTGCGCGTCGGCCGGTCCGAACGCGGCGACCTCGGCGATCACGAAGTTCGAGAAGGCGGTACGGAACCCCTCCCGGCGCCGCAGGATCGTCAGCCAGGACAGCCCCGACTGGAAGGCCTCCAGGCACAGCCGCTCGTACAGGGCGTCGTCCCCGTGCACGGCGCGGCCCCACTCCGTGTCGTGGTAGGTGATGTAGTCCTCGGTGGCCAGCGCCCAGGGGCAGCGCAGGCCCCCGTCCGGGCCGGCGATCGCCGTCACTGCTGCTCCTCGCCCTTGTGCAGGTCGACCGTCGCGCCGGTCGCCTGCGCGCGGGCGTGCGCGGCCGCGGCCGTGAGCTCCGCGATCCGTGCGTCGCGCTCGGTGAGCTCCGCCGCGAGCCGCTCCAGTACGTCGTCCACCTCGGCCATGCGGTAGCCGCGCGGGGCGACCGGCAGCCGCAGCGCGTCGATGTCGGCCCGTACGACCGGGCGGCTCTCCGGAAGCGCGTCGGCCACCCGGTCCGGCTCCGCCTCGGGCAGCACCGCCTCGGAACCGCCGCCCACCACGGCCAGGGTGACCGCCGCGACGACCACGACCAGCGCGATCAGCAAGAACCAGAACACGAGCAACTCCCTGAGAGACATCGGGCCACCGGCCACCAGGTTAAGGTCGCAGCGAGGCGCGAGGGCCGCCGGAGGAGGAAAGAACGGGATGCTGCGACTGGGCAGGCGCGAGTTCGACACCCACGAGCCGGTGATCATGGCCATCGTGAACCGGACGCCGGACTCCTTCTACGACCAGGGAGCGACGTTCCGCGACGAGCCCGCGCTGGACCGGGTCGAGCAGGCGGTCGCCGAGGGCGCCGCGATCATCGACATCGGCGGGGTCAAGGCGGGTCCGGGCGAGCACGTGGACGCGGCCGAGGAGGCCCGGCGCACGGTCGGCTTCGTGGCCGAGGTGCGGCGCCGCCACCCGGACGTGGTGATCAGCGTCGATACCTGGCGGCACGAGGTCGGCGAGGCGGTCTGCGAAGCCGGGGCCGATCTGCTGAACGACGCCTGGGGCGGGGTGGACCCGAAGCTCGCGGAGGTCGCGGCGCGCCACGGCGCGGGTCTGGTCTGCACGCATGCGGGCGGGGTCGAACCGCGCACCCGGCCGCACCGGACCACGTACGACGACGTGATGGCGGACATCCTGCGGGTCACGGTGGGGCTGGCCGAACGCGCGGCCGCGCTGGGCGTCCGCCGGGACGCGATCATGATCGACCCGGGCCACGACTTCGGGAAGAACACCCGCCACTCGCTGGAGGCCACCCGCCGGCTGGGCGAGATGACGGACACGGGCTGGCCGGTGCTGGTCTCGCTGTCCAACAAGGACTTCGTCGGGGAGACCCTCGACAAGCCGGTCAAGGAGCGCCTGTTGGGCACGTTGGCCACGACGGCGGTCTCGGCATGGCTGGGCGCCCAGGTCTACCGCGTCCACGAGGTCGCCGAGACCAGGCAGGTGCTGGACATGGTCCGCTCCATCCAGGGCCACCGCCCCCCGGCGGCGACCCGGCGCGGCCTGGCGTGAGCGGTGCCCCCGGCGGTGGGCCGCCGGGGGCTCCGGGGGTGCGGGCCGGCTACTTGCCGACCTCCTTGGTCACCAGCGCGATCGCCTCGTCCACGTCGTCCGTGACGTGGAACAGGTAGAGGTCGCGCTCCGAGGCCTTGCCCTGCGCGATCACCGTGTTCTTCAGCCAGTCGACGAGCCCGGACCAGTACTCCGACCCGAACAGCACGATCGGGAACCGGGTGATCTTCTGGGTCTGGACCAGGGTCAGCGCCTCGAACAGCTCGTCCAGCGTGCCGAGTCCGCCCGGCAGGACCACGAAGCCCTGGCTGTACTTCACGAACATCGTCTTGCGGACGAAGAAGTACCGGAAGTTCAGCCCGAGGTCCACGTGCTGGTTGAGCCCCTGCTCGAACGGCAGCTCGATGCCCAGGCCCACGGAGATGCCGTTGGCCTCCCGGGCGCCCTTGTTGGCCGCCTCCATCGCTCCCGGGCCGCCGCCCGTGATGACCGCGAAGCCCGCCTCGACGAGCGCGCCGCCGATCCGCACGCCGGCCTCGTACTCCGGCGACCCGGCGGGCGTACGCGCCGAGCCGAACACGCTGATCGCCGGCGGCAGCTCGGCCAGCGTGCCGAAGCCCTCGATGAACTCGGACTGGATGCGCAGGACCCGCCAGGGATCGGTGTGCACCCATTCGGAAGGCCCGGCCGAATCCAGCAGCCGCTGGTCCGTCGTACTGCCCGCCTGCACCTGGCCCCGCCTGCGCAGCACCGGCCCGAGCTGCTGCTCCACGGGCCGACGACGAGCGTTGCCTTCGGGGTTGCCCATGATGTGCTCCCTCCTGCTGATCGTTGGATCAGGGTAGGCGCACAAAGGTGACGGGAAGCGGAATTCAGGAGGTCAGCCAGGCGCGGAGTCGTTCCTCGCAGTGGAGGATCGCCTTGGTCTCGACGCGCTCGTCGACCTTGTGGGCCAGCAGGGCGTCGCCCGGGCCGTAGTTCACCGCCGGGACGCCGAGGGCGCTGAAGCGGGAGACGTCCGTCCAGCCGAACTTCGGCATCGCGCGGCCGCCGACCGCCTCCATGAACGCGGCCGCGGCCGGGTGGGAGAGACCGGGGAGGGCGCCGCCGGAGAAGTCGTCGATCACGAACTCGTCGACGCCGCAGTCCGCGAAGACCTCACGGACGTGGGCGATCGCGTCGTCCATGCTGCGGTCCGGGGCGAAGCGGAAGTTGACCGTCACGGTGCAGGCGTCGGGGATGACGTTGTTGGCGACACCGCCCTCGATGCGGACGGCGTTCAGGCCCTCGTGGTACTCCAGGCCGTCGATGACGGGCTTGCGGGGTGCGTACGCCGCGAGTTTGGCGAGAATCGGGGCCGCCGCGTGGATGGCGTTGGACCCCATCCAGCTGCGCGCGGAGTGGGCGCGCTCGCCGGAGGTGCGCAGCAGGACGCGCAGGGTGCCCTGGCAGCCGCCCTCGACCTCGGCGTTCGACGGTTCCAGCAGGACCGCGAAGTCGCCGGTCAGCCAGTCGGGGTGGGCCTCGGCGACCTTGCCCAGGCCGTTGAGGTCGGCGGCGACCTCCTCCTGGTCGTAGAAGACGAAGGTGAGGTCGCGGTTGGGCTCGGGTACGGTCGCGGCGATGCGCAGCTGCACGGCGACGCCGGACTTCATGTCGGTCGTTCCGCAGCCCCACAGGACGTCGTTCTCGTCGAGGCGGGACGGCACGTTGTCGGCGATCGGCACCGTGTCCAGGTGGCCGGCGAGCACGACGCGCTCGGGCCTGCCGAGGTGCGTGCGGGCCACGACGTTGTTGCCGTACCGGTCGACCGTGAGGTGCGGGAGGGCGCGCAGCGCCTGCTCCACCAGGTCGGCGAGGACCTTTTCGTCGCCGCTCACGGACGGGATGTCGACGAGCCGGGCGGTCAGCTCGGCGGCGTCCAGGGTGAGGTCCAGCTCGGATTCGGACATGGCTCTGACCCTAACGCCCCGGGCTGCGACGAACCTCCCACGTCCGGCCGGTGGACGCGTCGCGTGGCTCAAGTACGGTGGGCGGCGTGTCCCAGAGCGATCACCTCCGCCCTCGCCGCCGCCGACCGCTGCTCAAGGTCGCCGGTGCGTTCGTTCTGCTCGCGCTGATCGGCTACGGCGCCGCGCAGTACGACTCGACGAACGGCAGCGGCGGCGCTCCGCACTGCACGGCCAGCCTGCGGACGGGCGAGCAGGCGGTCGACATGACCCCCGAGCAGGCGGCCAACGCGGCGACGATAGCGGCGGTCGGCGTGGCCAAGGGCCTGCCGGACCGGGCCGTGACCATCGCGCTGGCGACCGCGATGCAGGAGTCGATGCTGCGCAACCTCGACCACGGCGACCGGGATTCGCTGGGCCTGTTCCAGCAGCGGCCCTCGCAGGGCTGGGGCACTCCGCAGCAGATCATGGACCCGGTGTACTCGGCCGGGATCTTCTACGACCGGCTCGCGGCGATCAAGGGGTACTCGCGGCTCCCGCTCACGGAGGCGGCGCAGCAGGTGCAGCTGAGCGGTTTCCCCCAGGCGTACGCGAAGCACGAGCCGGACGCGACCGTCCTGACGGCCGCCTTCGCCGGTGACGGCGAGCTGATGTGCGGCGGGCCCGCTCCGACGGCGCCGGGCGACCCGGAGAAGGTGCGCACGGAGCTCACCCGGATCTTCGCGAAGGACAAGATGCACTCCGCGCCGGCGGGCCCGAACCGGGCGGCGGAGGCGGGCCGGGCGGTGAAGGAGGCCGAGGTGACCTTCGTGGAGAAGCGGGACGGCGGCGCGTCCGCGGCGCGCGGCAGCAAGGCGATGGCGGGCTGGGCAGTGGCCAACGCGCACGGGATGGGCATCGCGCGGGTGTCGTACGACCGGGCGGGCTGGATAGCCGGCCAGGCCAAGGGCAAGTGGCAGCCGGCGGGCGCAGCCGGCGGGAAGTCCGCCCCCGGGGATCCCTATGAGGCGAAGCAGGACGAGGTACGGATCTTCGTCGCGCGCTGAACCGGCCCGCGCGACCGGTCGCCCGTACGAGGCGTCCCCCGTGCGGGCGGGACCCGGTGGGCGTCCCGATCCGCCTCCGGAGGGACGGAACCCCTGGTCGGCGCGCATTCGTGGGCTTGTCGCGGAAGCCGATTAAACGATGCGTTACTGATCCTTTACCCGGTGCCTGCGCAACTCCACCCGCCCCCTGAGCGGTTGTACACGGTGTACTCAGCCGCTACCGCTTAGGAGCATCATGTCCCTCCCCCTGACCCGCCGGATCGCCCGTACCGCGCTGCTGCTCGCAGCCGGGGCAGCTCCCGTGGTCGGTGCGGCCGGCGCGGCCAGCGCCGCGGGCCTGGAGTCCGTGCCGCAGCTGGGCGCGCTCACCAGCCCGGACGCCGCCGGCACCGCGGGCGACGTGGTCGGCACCGGCGAAGCCGCCGCCACCACCGCGACGGGCACCGCCACGGACACCGCCGCCAAGGCCGTACCCGGCGCCCCCGCCCAGGTCACCGACACCGCGGGCGCGCTGCTCGGCGGGCTCCCGGCGGCCAAGGGCCTGCCGACGGGCGGGCTGCCGACCGGCGAGCTGGCCGGCTCGGTCCCCACCCAGGCGCTGCCGCTGGGCGGCCTCCCCCTGGGCGGCTGACCCGCCTCGGGCAGAGCGCCGAGCAGAATGCCGAGGGGCCGGGAGCGCGAACTCCCGGCCCCTCGGGCTGCGTACGGGGTGCGTACGGGCTGCCCGGCGGCCTCGTACGGGGTGCGTACGGGCTGCCCGGCGGCCTCGTACGGGGTGCGTACGGGCTGCCCGGCGGCCTCGTACGGGGTGCGTACGGACCGGTACCGGATCAGGCGAGGCGCTTGACCGCCGCGTCGACGCGCTCGTCCGTCGCCGTGAACGCGACGCGGACGAAGCGCGCGCCCGCCTCGCCGTAGAAGTCGCCCGGCGCGACCAGGACGCCCAGCTCGGCGAGGTGGGCGACCGTGTCCCAGCAGGGCTCGTCCCGGGTCACCCACAGGTACAGGCTGGCCTCGCTGTGCTCGACCCGGAAACCGTGCGCCTCCAGGGCGGAGCGCAGGGCCTCGCGCCGTGCGGCGTAGCGCCCGCGCTGCTCCGCGACGTGCACGTCGTCGCCGAGCGCGGCGACCGTGGCCGCCTGCACGGGGGCCGGGGTCATCATGCCGCCGTGCTTGCGGATCTCCAGCAGTTCGCCGAGCACCTCGGCGTCACCGGCGATGAACGCCGCCCGGTAGCCGGCCAGGTTCGAGCGCTTGGAGAGGGAGTGGACGGCGACGACGCCCTCGTACGAGCCGCCGCAGACGTCGTCGTGCAGGACGGAGACGGGCTCGGCCTCCCAGCCCAGCTCCAGGTAGCACTCGTCGCTGAAGAGCAGGATGCCGTGCTCGCGCGCCCAGGCCACGATCCGGACCAGGTCCTCCTTCGGGATGACCTTCCCGGTCGGGTTGGACGGGGAGTTGAGCCACAGCAGCTTGACGCCGGCCGGGTCGAGCTCGGTCGGGTCGTCGTAGACGACGGCCTCGGCGCCGCACAGCCGCGCGCCGACCTCGTACGTGGGGTAGGCGAGACGGGGGTAGGCGACCTTGTCCCCGGCGCCCAGGCCCAGCTGGGTCGGCAGCCAGGCCACCAGCTCCTTGGAGCCGACGACCGGCAGGACGTTGCGGTGTCCGGCGGCGCTCGCGCCGAGGCGGCCCTTCAGCCAGCCGGTGATCGCGTCGCGCAGGGCGGCGGTGCCCCACACCGTGGGGTAGCCCGGGGAGTCGGCGGCCGCGACGAGGGCGTCCTGGATCAGCTGCGGGACCGGGTCCACGGGCGTGCCGACGGACAGGTCGACGATGCCGTCGGGGTGGGCCGCCGCCGTCTTCTTGTACGGCTCCAGCTTGTCCCAGGGGAAGGCGGGAAGACGTGCGGATACTGCGGCCACGGTGGTCTCTGCTCTCTACTGGTGCTGGACGTACTGGATGTCCCGGTGGGCGCACCGGGTGGACGTGCCGGGAAATGCCTCGGTCCCGCGCGGCACGGGGGCCGTACGGGACCGGGGCACGCGTTCCGCCGTGGGGGCGGTGGCCGTCAGTGGCCTTCACCCATGGGCGGCAGCGCGGCGATGAAGGGGTGGTCGCGCTCGATCAGGCCCAGCTTGGAGGCGCCACCGGGCGAACCGAGCTCGTCGAAGAACTCGACGTTCGCCTTGTAGTAGTCCTTCCACTCCTCCGGAGTGTCGTCCTCGTAGAAGATGGCCTCGACCGGGCAGACCGGCTCACACGCACCACAGTCGACGCACTCGTCCGGGTGGATGTACAAGGACCGCTGGCCCTCGTAGATGCAGTCGACGGGGCACTCTTCGATGCATGCCTTGTCCTTGACGTCGACACAAGGCTCCGCGATGACGTAGGTCACGCTCTCGTTCCTCCTCGGTAGGGCTTTCCATATCGCGCGGGAGCGCGGCGTCGTCGATGCCCACGCCTAGTATCTCCGTTCCCGGGCACGATCCGAACAGGAGGGGCGGACAGAGCTGTGGAAATCACTGCCGGCGGGCTGCTGGAGATCCGTATCACCCCGGCTGACGTGGGTAAACGAGTCTCTGTACGACGGGTGGAGAGCGCGGCGGACGAAGCGCCGTCGTTCACTGACACGGTAGGGGTTCTCACATCCTGGGACCAAGGTGTGCTGACGATCACACGAAAGAGCGGTGAGTCCGTCCACATCGCGGAATCGGCGCTGGTGGCGGGCAAGGTCGTGCCCCCGGCTCCGGCCCGGCGGAGGGGTCCCGCGGCCTCTTTCGAGGAGCTGGCGCGGATCGGGGCGCGGGCCTGGCAGCCGCTGGAGAGCGAGCCGCTGGGCGGGTGGACGCTGCGGGCCGCCGCCGGCTTCACCCGGCGGGCCAACTCCGTGCTGCCGCTCGGCGACCCGGGGGTCCCGCTGGACGATGCACTCGCCCGGGTGACCTCCTGGTACGCGGAACGTGAGCTTCCGGCATATGTGCAGACGGCGACGGGGGCGGCCGGCACCCAGGAGCTGCTGGGCGCCGAGCTGGAGCGCCGGGGCTGGGTGAACGAGGTGTCGGCGCAGGTCCGGATCGCGGCGCTGGCGCCGATCGCGGACGTGGACACCCCGGCGAGCGCCTCCGAGGTGCGGCTGACCCGCGCCCCGGACGAGGAGTGGCTCGGGATGTACGGGCGGGTCAAGGACCCGGAGGTGGCCCGGCGGGTGCTGGTGGCGGGGCCGTCGGTGTGGTTCGCGACGCTGCCCGGACGGGCGATCGGGCGGCTGGTCGTGGACGGCCGCTGGGCCGGCTTCGCCGCGGTCGAGGTCGACCCGGGCCAGCGGCGCGCGGGCCTGGGCACGGCGGTGATGGCCGTGCTGGCCCGGCGGGCGCTGGAGGAGGGTGCGTCGGCGGCCTGGCTCCAGGTGGAGGCGGACAACGCGGGGGCGCTCGCCCTGTACGACGGCCTGGGCTTCGCGACGCACCACGCGTACCACCACTTCCGCTCCGGGGCGGCGCGGACCGCGGAGGCGGGGCGATGAGCGCGCAGTCCCGCGAGCGGTTCGCGGAGGAAGCCCGCTCGGAGCGGCCGGACCTGGCGCTGCTGTGCCTGCTGCTCGCCGCGGAGGCGGACCCGGATCTGGACGAACGGGCCATGGACTGGGCGCAGATCGAACTGGACCGGCTGGCCGGGATGCTGCCGTACGGACTGCGCAGCGCCAAGGCGTGGGCCTCGGCGGTGACGGAGCTGCTGGGCGGCCGGATGGGCTTCCACGGCACCCCGGCCGACTACGACCGGCTGTCGTCCTCGCTGCTGCACGAGGTGCTGCGGCGCCGCCGGGGCCTGCCGATCCTCCTGTCCGTCGTGTGGCTGGAGGTGGCGCGGCGCGCGGGCGCGCCGGTGTACGGGCTGGGGCTGCCGGGGCACTTCGTGGTGGGCTTCGGCGAGCCGGAGGAAGGCCTGGTGGTGGACCCGTTCGCCGGGGGCGCCTCGCTGGGCGCGGGGCCGGCGGAACTGGCCGCCGGGCCGCGTACGCCCGCCCGGACGCGGGACATCGTGCTGCGGATCCTGAACAACATCCGGGCGTGGGCCTCGGCCCGTCCCGAGCAGTCGGGGGTGGCGCTGTGGGCGCTGGACCTGTCGCTGCTGCTGCCCTCCCACCCGGCGTCGCTGCGGTACGAGCGGGCGAAGCTCCTGGTCGAGCGGGGGGAGTTCGTGTCCGGGGCGACGGAGCTGGAGTCGTACGCGGTGGTCGTCGACGCGATCGACCCCGGGGCGGCGGCGCGGGTCCGCAGTGAGGCCACGGCGGCCCGGGCCCTCCTGAACTGACCCCGCCCGGTCGCCCCCCCTGCCCGCCCGGAGCGGCGGGCAGGGGTGGGTCAGAGCCAGCCCTTTTCGCGGGCCACGCGGATGGCCTCGGCCCGGTTCCGGGAGGCCAGTTTCTGGATCGCCGTCGAGAGGTAGTTGCGGACGGTGCCCTGGGACAGGTGGAGGAGGGCCGCCAGTTCGGCGTTGGTCGCGCCGTCCTCGGCCGCCCGCAGGACCTCCCGTTCCCGGTCGGTCAGCGGGTTCGCGCCCTCCGCCAGGGCCGCCGCCGCCAGCGTGGGGTCGATGACGCGCTCCCCCGTCAGGACCTTGCGCACCGCCTCCGCCAGCTGCGCCGCCGGGGCGTCCTTGACCAGGAACGCCGAGGCCCCCGCCTCCATCGCGCCGCGCAGGTAGCCGGGACGGCCGAAGGTCGTCAGGACGACGATCTTCAGGTCCGGGAGCGCGTCCCGCAGGGCGGCCGCCGCCTCGATGCCCGTCATGCCCGGCATCTCGATGTCGAGCAGCGCGACGTTCACGTCGTGCGCCCGCGCGGCCGCCAGCACCTCGTCACCGCGGGCGACCTGGGCCAGCACCTCGATGTCCGGCTCCAGTCCCAGGAGGGCCGCGAGGGCTTCGCGGACCATGGACTGGTCCTCCGCCAGGAGGATCCGGATGGGAAGTGCGCTCATGATCCCGATCCTAGGGGGACGCGGGCCAGCATGCGGAAGCCCTTCTTTCCGTTGGATCCGGCCGACAGCGTCCCGCCCACCGCCTCCAGGCGTTCCGTGAGCCCCGTCAGGCCGTTGCCGGCCACCGCGGGTCCGCCCCCGCCGTCGTCGGTCACCGACAGTTCCACGACCCGTCCCGCCAGGGTCTGGAGCGTCTCCAGCCGGACGGTGCACCGCTGCGCCCCGCTGTGCCGGACCACGTTCGTCACCCCTTCCCGCAGCGACCAGGCCAGGGCCGACTCCACCTCTTCGGGGAGGGCCTCCACCGGCTCCGCCGGCAGGTCGGCGCGTACGCCCGCAGCGGTCAGCGCGGTCCGGGCGCCCGCCAGTTCGCCGGGCAGGGTCGGCCGCCGGTAGCCGCTCACGGCCTCCCGCACGTCGACCAGCGCCTGCCGGCTGACCTGTTCGATGTCGGCGACCTGCTGGGCGGCCTGCTCGGGGCTGCCGGGCAGCATCCGCCCGGCCAGCTCGCTCTTGAGCGTGATCAGGGACAGCGAGTGCCCGAGGAGGTCGTGCAGGTCGCGGGCCATCCGCAGGCGTTCCTCGTTGGCGGCGAGCTGTGCCACCGTGGCGCGCGCCTCGCGCAGTTCCACCGTCGTCCGGATCATGGCGCGGATGCCGACCATCGCGAACCCGCCCATCAGGGCCGGGATCACCAGTCCGGCGAGGTACTCGTCCCCGCCCGGCACCGCGAGCGCCGTGACCGCGAGCAGGGCGGTGGCACCGGGCACCGTGAAGCGGGAGATCTCCGCCGGCAGCGCGGCTCCGGAGGAGATGGACACGTACACGAACAGGACGAGCCACTCGCGGCCCAGACACAGCGACAGGACCGTGGCCTGCGCGGAGAGCACCGCCACCGAGAGCAGTACGCGCCGCACGTGGTCCTGGCGGGCGGTGCGGAAGACCAGGACCAGGTACCAGGCGACGAAGGTCACGAGGCCCAGGACGCCGAGCAGCCGGGCCCCGAGACTGTGGCCGCCGCTGACCAGGTCGGTGACGGGGGCGCTGAGGTAGAACAGCCAGAGGCCGATCCACAGCGACTTCACGGCCTTCTGCCGGCGGTTCTCGGGGCGGAGCCCGATCATGGGTCCGCCCTTGATCACCGAAGTGCCGGTCCCGGTCGTCGGCCCGGCGCCATCCGTCGTACCCGTCATGCTCGTCACACCCGTCATGCCTTCAGCGAGTCCTTGCGGTACAGCCAGGCGGCGGCACCGGTGAACAGTACGAAGTACACGGCCAGGATCGCCACGTCCCGCAGGTGCGGTGCGCCTCCCAGCTCGATCGCCTGGCCCAGGCCCGTGTACGCCCGCGTCGGCAGCCACTCGCTGATGTCCTGCAGCCAGTGCGGGAAGTTGGCGGTCGGCATCCACAGGCCGCCGAGGATCGACAGGCCGAAGTAGAACAGCATCGTGATCGGGCGGACGGTGTCCCCGCTCGCGAGGTAGCCGATCGCCACGCCGAGGGCGGCGAAGACCAGACTGCCGGCCCAGATGGCCACGGTCAGGGCCAGCCACTGCCAGACCTCGAACCGCACGCCCTTGACGCCCGCGGCGACGGCGAACACGACGACGATGGCGGGCAGCGACAGCACGCCGGCGCTGGCGGTCTTGCCCAGGACGTAGCCGCGGCCCGGCAGGGCGGTCAGCCGCAGCTGGCGGACCCAGCCCTTCTCGCGCTCCTTGGCGATGCGCTCGCTGTTGCCCATCAGGACGGCCGTCAGCGCGCCGAACGAGGCCATGGAGACCATGTAGAAGGCGGGCATGGTCAGTTCGGTGCCCATGACCTTCGTGGTGCCGTCCAGGGTGCCGCCGAGCATCAGGAACAACGCGGCCGGGTACAGGACGGTGAAGAACAGGTACTTCTTGTTGCGCAGGGCGCGGCTGATCTCGAGCTTGACGAGCTGGTTCACGAGTGGGCCTCCTCGGCCTCGGTGAGGGCGATGAAGGCCTGTTCCAGGCCCAGGCCGGCGACTTCCAGGTTCCGGGGGTAGAGCCCCAGCGCGTACACGGCGTGGACGGTGGCGTCGGCGTCGCGCGACTGCAGCCTGACGGTGTCGCCGTGGCGCTCGTAGGCCGTCAGGTGCGGCAGCGCGCGCAGCTCCGCCTCGTCGGCCGGGGCGTCCGGGGCGAGGTCGAAGGCGATCCGGCGGGCTCCGGCCTTGGCCTTGATCTCGGCGGCGCTGCCGTCGGCGAGGAGGCGTCCCTTGTTGAGGACGAGGACGCGGTCGGCGATCGCGTCGGCCTCCTCCAGGTAGTGGGTGGCGAACAGTACCGTGCGGCCCTGGGCGGCCTGCTCCCGCATCGTGGCCCAGAAGGCCTGGCGGGCGGTGACGTCCATGCCGGTCGTCGGCTCGTCGAGGACGATCAGGTCGTTGCCGCCGGCGGTGGCGAGGGCGAACCGGACGCGCTGCTCCTGGCCCCCGGAGAGCTTGTTGACCATGCGGTCGGCGATCTCGCTGATCCCGGCGCGGCCGAGCACCTCGTCGACCGGGTAGCGGCGCGGGTGCAGGGCGCAGCCGAGGGCGACGACCTCCCGTACGGTGACGTCCTCCATCAGGCCGCCGCTCTGGAGCATGGCGCCGACCCGGCCGGCCGCGATGGCCTCGCGCGGGGTAGTGCCGAAGAGCCGGACGCTGCCGGAGTCGGCGGGGCGCAGGCCCAGCAGCAGGTCGAGGGTGGAGGACTTGCCGGCACCGTTGGGGCCGAGCAGGGCGACGGTCTCGCCGGGGTGGAGTTCGAGGGAGAGGCCGTCGACGGCGCGCACCGCACCGTAGCTCTTGGTCACGTTCTGGAAGGCCACCACGGGGCCGGCACCGGGTCCGGTGTCCTGCACGGCGGTGGTGTGCGCCGAGGTCGTCGTCATGCCCGAAGACTCCCCCGGACGGGGGCGTCGGCGGCAGTGTCTGCCGTCGTGACTGGTGGATGACAGATGTCATGTGCCCGGCATGACCGTCCCGCGGCCGGGGCCGGCCGCGGGTGCGCCGGAGCCCCCGCCCGGGGCCGGACGGGGGCTCGGGCCGCCAGCCGCTAGCCGGCGTTGGTGTCGATGGTGACGGTCCGGTCGGCCGGGGTCTTGCCGCGCAGGGCCTTGCGGAGGGCGCCGACGACGTCCTGCGGGGTGACGGCGGTCTTCTCGCCGGTTCCGCGCATGATCAGGACGCCGTCGAAGGCGTTCCCGTACGTGGCCTTGAGCGCTTCCAGGTCGTACTTCTCCGTCAGGTGCCCGTCCACCAGCTGCATGCTGAGGATCTTGGGGAGGGACTTGGCGCCGAAGGCGAGGGATTTGCCGCCCGCCTTGACGGTGGCGTTGCCGGACATCGCGGGCTCGGCGAACTCCTTCATGGCCCGGTTCAGTTCGGCCTGGTCCACGACGGGGTTCTTGGTGGTGACGGGGAGTTCGACCGGGGCGGCCTTGCCGGTGGCGACCATCTCGCGGAAGGCCTTGGTGACCAGGTCCGCGGAGGCGCCCGGGTCCAGGGTGGTGCCGGCCTTGCCGGGTACGGCGACGGCCTTGCCGGTGTCGAAGGTGATGGTGCCCTCGGTGACGGTGCCGGCGGTTCCGGCCAGCTCCTGGAGCGCGACCTGGAGCTTCTCGTCGTCGACGGGCAGAACGGGGTCGGCCACGCGCTGGTTGCCGAGCAGCGAGCCGATGACCGTGACGGGGTTGTAGTCGCTGCCCGCCGCGTTGCGGACGGTGGTCTGGGCGTCCAGGCTCAGACCGGCCTTCTCGGGCTTGAGCTCGACCTGCTTGCCGCCGACGGTGAGCGTGAGCGGGGACGCGGCCCGGTTGCCGAACGCCGCCTGGAGCTTGCCGACGGCGTCGTCGCGGCTGCCGCTGATGTCGACGCCGAGGACCGTGGTGCCCTTGGGGACGTCGGAGTGGTTGAGGAGCAGCCCGGCGCCGTAGGCCACTCCGAACAGGGCGAACAGGCCGCTGCCGAGGAGGACCAGCTTGGAGCGGCCCTTCTTGCTCTTGGGCTGCGCCGCGGAGGCCGGCTTCGGGCGCGCGGGGGCGGCCGGTGCCGGGGCGGGGACCGGCGTGGGGACCGGGCCCGGCGCGGGAGCCGGGAACGGGTCGTCCAGCTCGGGCCCGGGCCAACGGGGCGACTCGGCGCCCACGGGAACGCTGCCGAGCGCGGGGCCGCCGGTGGGGCCCGCCGGGGCTCCGGAGCCGCCGGGGCCCGCGGGGCCGCCGTACGCGGGGAACGCCTCGGTGCTGGGTCCGCCGTCGTCGTAGCCGGGCATGACCGGGGTCGTGCCGACGCCGGGGCCGCCGGGCCGCCGCGCGGCGAGGGGGGCGTCCGGGCCCGGACCGGGACCGCCCATGCCGTGGCCGGGACCGGCCGGACCGGGTGCCGGGGCGAAGCCGTGGGCGGGCGTGTCGTGGCCGGGGCCGGCGGGGGCGCCCGTACCGAAGCCCGAGGGGCCGGGGGCACTCGGCGCGAAGCCGGCGCCCGGGCCGGGCGCCGCCGGGGTGCGGATGGGCAGCGCGGGGGCGGAGCCGGCCGGGGTGCGGGTGGGCAGCGCGGGCGCCGGGCCCCCTGCGGCCGGGGTGCGGGTGGGCAGCGCCGCGGCCGGGGCGGGCGCGGGCGCGGGCGCCGGGGCGGGCGACTTGCGGGGGGCGAACCAGTTGCTGGTCGGCTCCTCCGGCTCCGCGGCGGGCGCGGGCTCCGCCACCGGCTGCTCGGCGGCGGCCTCCGCCTCGGGCTCAGTGTCGGCGGCCGCGACCGGCTTGCGCACGACCACCGGCGGGATCGGCCGCGAACCCGGGATGTTGATCCGGATCCGGGTCGTCAGGGTGGTCTCGGTCTTCGGCCCGTCGGTGTCGGGCGTGGACGGGTTCGAGGTCACAGGGTTCTCCTCCGAGGCAGTCACCGCGCCGGGCCCAGGCGGCACAGGCAAGGACGGGTTCCGGCCGTTTCCGTACGGCGGCGTACCCGAGGGGTAGGCGGTTCCACCGCGCCCCTGGGGCCCGGAGGACGAACTGTCGGTTTCACGACTCAAGGCAGGTTCTCCCGGTTGGCTCCGCCGCCCGCGTGCCGTGCGCGGGCAGCTCGGCGGCCCGACCACCATACTGGCCGACGCCCTCGCGCAACTGTCCTAGGGGAATCAGGGGTTCCCCTTCGCCCCCTCCGCCTCCCTTCCGGGCAGCCCGCGGGCCCGGTCCCAACGCCCGTGAAGACACACCGCGACCGAGTTCAACACCACGTCACTTGCCGGACTGCGCGGCCGAAACCGATCCTTCGAACGGACCGCGGAGCGTGGCGCACATCACAGCCAGCACCGTCCCGCCCAAAAGGTAGGCGTACATGCCGATTCCGGACGAACCGAGCAGGAAGTCCCCCTCGGGGCGCGGAACGCCGAGCACCACGTAGGCGAGGAACCAGCCGATCGCCCCGGCGCCCACCCCGAGCCCGCTCCCGACGGCGATCCGGCCGCCGAGGAAGAGCCCGAAGAGCGCCAGCAGCGCCAGCAGCAGTCCGCCGGGGAACCACAGGTCCACGACGAGCCAGCCGGCCGCGCCGGTCAGCGCGCCGAGGACCAACAGGGCGAGCAGGACGGCGATCCGCACGGGGTTCAGGGATGCGGTCATGCCCGCACCCCCGCGAAGAGGTCGTGCTCGCGCTCGCCCGCCGGGGCGCCGGGACGGCCCTCGACCAGTTCGTAGTACTCATGGGCGAACAGCGGCTGCGCGAGGTCGTTGGAGAGCGCGAAGAACGGCCCGTCCACGGCGATCTGGGTGGCGTGGGCGCGCATCGCGGCCGCCTTGGCCGCCACGGCCGCCTCGTCGGCGGCGATCTCGGCGGTGATCCGGTCGTCGGCGACGACCCCGGGCACGTCGTCCGGCGAAGCCACCCCGGGGAAGGGCGTCTTGGGGGCCGCCTCCGCCAGCCGGGCGAAGCCCTCCTCGACCACCGACCGCGGGACCCGGTTCCAGTAGATCTTCTCGGTCCGCCACGGGTCGCCGAGGTCCCGGCGGTACGTGGGCTCCGCGGCCAGTTCCGCACCGCGCATCGCGACCCGGTGGGCCTGGATGTGGTCCGGGTGCCCGTAGCCGCCGTCCGGGTCGTAGGTGACGAGCACCTGCGGGCGCACCTCCCGGATCACCTCGACCAGATGGGCCGCGGCCTCGTCCACGCCGGCCGACCAGAAGGAGCCGGGGCGCCGGTTCTGCTCGGCGCCCATCATCCCGGAGTCCCGGAAACGGCCGGGACCACCGAGGAACCGGTGGTCGGTGACGCCCAGTTCGGCCATGGCGGCGGCGAGCTCGCCGATGCGGTGGGCGCCGAGGGTGTCGTCGCGGTCGGGCGCCAGGTGGGCGAGCTCGGGCGGGATGACCTCGCCCTCCTCACCGAGGGTGCAGGTCACGAGCGTGACGTGGGCACCCTCGGCCGCGTACTTGGCCATGGTGACGCCGTTGTTGATCGACTCGTCGTCCGGGTGTGCGTGCACGAGGAGCAGACGACGGGCGGGAAGACCGTTCATGGGGCAAGACTACGAGCCGACGGCCTCGTCCTACAGCTTGAGGCCACTGATCATGCTGGCCACGTTGGTGGTCAGCTGGCTGAGCGTCGGGGCGATGGTCGAACTCGCCAGGTAGAAACCGAGGAGCACACAGACAGCGGCGTGTCCCGCCTTCAGGCCCGACCGGCGGACCAGCAGGAAGACGACGATCGCCAGCAGCACCACGGCCGAGATCGAGAGTGCCACGGCGTTTCACCTCCACGTCGAGCGGACATCGGTACGCGTACTCGTACTCAGTGCTCGGCGGAGTCATACCCACCGTGCGCTACGGATCATAACTATCCGTACCAGCGCATCGATCGAATTCCGGCAGCACGAGGGGCGCATGCCGCGCATGCGCAGGGTCACGGGGAGGCCGGCCGGGGAGGCCGTACGCCCTCCCCGGCCGGCTGTCGGCACCCGCACGGCCGCACGGGACCCAGGCTGCACGGCCCAGATCTCGGGACAGATACGGTCAAGTTGCCTCGATGTAAAGCGTGTTGGCGGGAAGGCAACCCTAACGGAGCGAATCCACGCGGGGTGGCTTGTTTTCGCCCCTCGGTTCCGCCGGTCATTCCTTCACCGGCGGAACCGGCGGAACCGGCGGAACCGGCGGAACCGGCGGCGGGGACGGTGGCGGCGGGAGGTCTCCGGGCGCCGGGACGACCTGCTTCTCCGCCGCGAAGTGACAGGCCGACGGATGGGCCGCCGCACCGGTGCGGAACTCCTCCGGGACGGCCAGCGGCGGGACCTCGTCCGTGCACCGCTGCCGCGCCTTCCAGCAGCGGGTGCGGAAGGGGCAGCCCGACGGCGGGTCGGCCGGGGAGGGCACGTCGCCGGTCAGGATGATCCGCTCGCGGTGGGCGCGGGCCTGCGGGTCCGGGACGGGCACGGCCGACAGCAGCGCCTGGGTGTACGGGTGGGTGGGGTGGTCGTAGATCTGGGTGTCGGTGCCGATCTCCACCACCCGGCCGAGGTACATCACGCCGACCCGGTCGGAGATGTGCCGCACGATCGAGAGGTCGTGGGCGATGAACACGTACGACAGGTCGAACTCGCTCTGCAGCCGCTCCAGGAGGTTGATGACCTGGGCCTGGACCGAGACGTCGAGCGCGGAGACCGGCTCGTCCGCCACGATGACCTCCGGCCGCAGCGCGAGACCGCGGGCGATGCCGATGCGCTGGCGCTGACCGCCGGAGAACTGGTGCGGATACCGGTTGATGTACTCCGGGTTCAGGCCCACGACGTCGAGGAGCTCCTGCACCCTGCGGCGCCGGTCGCCCTTCGGGGCCACCTCCGGGTGGATGTCGTACGGCTCCCCGATGATGTCGCCGACCGTCATGCGGGGATTGAGCGAGGTGTACGGGTCCTGGAACACCATCTGGATGTTGCGCCGGACGGCCTTGAGGGCGCGGCCCGACAGCCGGGTGATGTCCTCGCCCTTGTACGAGATCGCGCCGGACGTCGGGCGTTCCAGGTTGACCAGCATCTTGGCGACGGTGGACTTCCCGCAGCCGGACTCGCCGACGATGCCGAGCGTTTCGCCGCGGGCGAGGCCGAAGGAGACCCCGTCGACGGCCTTGACCGCGCCGACCTGCTTCTTGAACAGGATGCCCTGGGTCAGCGGGTAGTGCTTGACGAGGTCCCTGACCTCCAGGATGGTCTCAGCCACCGAGGCACTCCTTCCAGAAGAAGCACGCGCTCGCCCGGTCCGGTGCGACGTCCGCGAGCGGGGGGACCTCGGTGCGGCAGACGGCCTGCGCCATCGGGCAGCGCGGGTTGAAGGCGCAGCCGGGCGGGATGGCCAGCAGGTTCGGCGGCAGGCCCTTGATCGCGTACAGCTCCTGGCCCTTCTGGTCCAGGCGCGGGATGGAGTCGAGCAGGCCCCTCGTATACGGGTGCGCAGGCGCGGCGTAGATCTGGTGCACGGGGGCCGATTCCACGATCCGGCCCGCGTACATGACGGCGATCTTGTCGGCGACGTCCGCGACCACGCCGAGGTCGTGGGTGATGAGGATGAGCCCCATGTTGAGTTCCCGCCGGAGCTCCGCGAGCAGGTCCATCACCTGGGCCTGGACGGTGACGTCCAGCGCCGTCGTCGGCTCGTCCGCGATGATCAGGGAGGGCTCCAGGGCCAGCGCCATCGCGATCATGATGCGCTGGCGCATGCCGCCCGAGAACTGGTGCGGGTAGTCCCCCACCCGCTGTTTCGCCGCCGGGATCTTCACCCGGTCCATCAGCTCGACCGCCTTGGCCCTGGCGTCCTTGCGGGACATCCCGCGGTGGACCTCGTACATCTCCCCGAGCTGGGCGCCCACGCTGAGCACCGGGTTCAGGGAGGACAGGGCGTCCTGGAAGATCATCGCCATCTCTGCGCCGCGGATCCTGCGCCGCTCGTCCTCCTTCATCCTCAGCAGGTCCCGGCCCTTGAACAGGATCTCGCCGCCCGCGATCCGGCCGGGGGGCACGTCCAGGATCCCCATCACGGCCTGGGCGGTGACCGACTTGCCCGAGCCCGACTCGCCGAGCACGGCGAGCGTTTCGCCCTCGTCCACCGAGTAGTCGACGCCGTTGACGGCCTTGGCGACTCCGTCCCGCGTTCGGAACTCCACATGGAGGTCGCGGACTTCGAGCAGCATGGTGCCCACTCCTCAGCGCAGCTTGGGGTCGAGGGCGTCGCGCACCGCGTCGCCGAGCATGATGAACGCGAGCACGGTCAGGCTCAGGGCGCCCGCCGGGTAGAGCAGCATGTGCGGGGCGTTGCGGATCTGCGGGGCCGCGTTGGAGATGTCGATGCCCCAGGAGACGGTGGGCGGGCGCAGGCCGACGCCGAGGAAGGACAGGGTGGCCTCCAGGGCGATGTACGTGCCCAGGGCGATGGTGGCGACGACGATGACGGGGGCGACGGCGTTGGGCGCCACGTGCCGCAGCAGCATCCGGCCGTTGCCGGCGCCGAGGGCTCGGGCGGCCTGGACGTAGTCGTTGTGTTTGGCGGTGATGACGGAGCCGCGGCCGATGCGGGCGATCTGCGGCCAGCCGAGGAGCACGATGAAGCCGACGACCGGCCAGACGGTGGTGCTGGTGACCACGGACAGGAAGACCAGACCGCCGAGGACGACGGGGATGCCGAAGAAGATGTCCGCGGCCCGGGAGAGCAGGGCGTCGCCCCAGCCGCCGAAGAACCCGGCGAGTCCGCCGAGCACGGAGCCGAGCAGGGCGGCGCCGAGGGTGGCGCAGACGCCGACGGTGATGGAGGCGCGGGCTCCGTGGACGGTACGGGTGTAGACGTCGCAGCCCTGGGTGTCGTAGCCGAAGGGGTGGCCGGGTGCGGAGCCCTGCTGGGACTTGGACAGGTCGCACTGCAGCGGGTCGCCGCTCGCGATGAGCTGCGGCCAGATCGCGATGACCACGAGGAAGAGGATCATCAGCGAGGAGATGACGAAGACGGGGTTGCGGCGCAGCTGGTGCCAGGCGTCGGACCACAGGGACCGCGCCCTCTCCTGTGGCCCGGCCCCGGTGGGGGCGTCCCCCGACGGCCTCTCGAGGCTTTCGGCCTCGTCCAGCGCGAGATCCATGGGGCCGCCCTGGCCGGTGGGTGCGATGGCCTCCCCCTCTCCCGGTTCGAGTGGGTCGTAGACGGGCTCGCTGCGCTCAGGCATAACGGATCCTCGGGTCCAGGACCGCGTACAGCAGGTCGACGAGCAGGTTCGCCAGCAGGAAGACGATGACGAGGATGGTCACGAAGCCGACCACCGTCGGGGAGTTGTTGCGCAGGATGCCCTGGTAGAGCTGGTAGCCGACGCCGTGGATGTTGAAGATCCGCTCGGTGACGATGGCGCCGCCCATCAGGGCGCCGATGTCGGTGCCGATGAACGTGACGACGGGGATCAGCGAGTTGCGCAGCAGGTGGCGGGTGACGACCCGGTGGCGCGGCAGGCCCTTGGCGGTGGCGGTGCGCACGTAGTCGGCCTTGACGTTCTCGGCGATGGAGGTGCGCGAGAGCCGCGTGACGTACGCGAGGGAGACCAGGGCGAGCACGATGCCGGGCAGGATCAGCTCGTTGAAGGGGGCGTCCGGGGAGACGGTGGGCCGCACCCAGCCCCATTTGACGCCGAAGAGGTACTGGAGCAGGTAGCCCGTCACGAACGTCGGCACGGAGATGACGACGAGGGTGAGCACCAGCACGGTGGTGTCGACGGACTTGCCGCGGCGCAGCCCGCTGAGCACGCCGAGGGTGATGCCGATGACGATCTCGAAGAAGATCGCGACGATGGTCAGGCGCAGGGTGACGGGGAAGGCCGAGGCCATCAGCTCGGTGACCGGCTGGCCGTTGAAGGCGGTGCCGAAGTCGCCCTGGAAGATCTGGCCCATGTAGTGGAGGTACTGCTGCCACAGGGGCCGGTCGAGGTAGAGGTCCTTGCGGATGCGCGCGGCGGTGGCGGGGTCGGGCGCCTTGTCGCCGAAGAGGGCCGCGACCGGGTCGCCGAGCGCGTACACCATGAAGAAGATCAGGAACGTGCTGCCGATGAACACCGGGATCATCTGGAGCAGCCGCCGGATCACATAACGTCCCATGGACTGCTCCGGGATCGATCCGACAGGGGGTCAGCTGACCTTGATCTCGTTGTAGACGGGGACGCTGAACTGGTTGAGGGCCACATCGGAGAGCCGCTCGGCGTAGCCCGCGCTGCCGTTCTGGTACCAGAGGGGGATGGACGGCATCTGCGCGGCGAGGATCTTCTCGGAGTCCTGGAACTTCGCGATGGCCTTGGTGGCGTCGCTCTCCTGGTTGGCCTCGTCGACGAGCTTGTCGAACTCCGGGTTGCTGAACTTCCCGTAGTTGGAGGAGGCGCCGGTGTAGTAGAGCGGCTGGAGGAAGTTCTGGATCAGCGGGTAGTCGGCCTGCCAGCCGGAGCGGAAGGGGCCGGTCAGCTTGTAGGCGCTCTGCTGGTTGCGGAAGTCGGCGAAGGTGCCGACCGGGTTCACCGTGCAGACCGGGCCCTCGCCGATCGCGTTGTTGATGCTGTTGCAGACGGCGTCCATCCACTCGCGGTGCGAACCGGTGTCGACGTTCGACGTCAGCGTGACCTTGCCGCCGGGGAGCCCGCCCGCGTCCTGGATGAGCTTCTTGGCGGCCACGGGGTCGAACTTGCAGGCGTCGCCGCACAGGGTGGCGTTGAAGCCGCCCTTCTCGCCGAGGGCGGGGGAGGTCCAGTCCTTGGCCGGGGTGCGGGTCTCGCGGAAGATCTGCTTGGTGATCTCGTCGCGGTTGATCGCCATGGAGATGCCGCGGCGGACGTTCTCCATGCCCTCCTTGTTCCACTGCGGGTCGTACAGCGGGAAGGTGAGGGTCTGGATGATGAGGGCGGGCTGGTTGATGTACCGGTCGCCGAGGTCGTTCTTGACGTTCTTGAGCTGCTGCGCGGGGACGTCGTCGACGAGGTCGAGGTTGCCGGAGATCAGGTCCGTGTAGGCGGTGTTGTTGTCGGTGTAGACCTTGAGGTCGACGCCGCTGTTCTGCGCCTTGTCCTCACCGGGGTACGCGTCCCAGGCGCGCAGCTTCATGCCGGTGCCCTTGGTGTACGAGTCCACCGTGTACGGGCCGTTGCCGACCGGCTTGTTCAGCCAGCCGGCGTGATCGGTGAAGAAGGCCTTGGGCAGCGGGGAGAAGGCCTGGTAGCCGAGGGTCTCGGGCCAGGTGGAGAACTTGTTCTTCAGGGCGACGGTGAAGGTCTTGGGGTTCTTCACGACCAGCCCGGACATCGTCTTGGCCTTGGGCTCACCGGAGGCGGGGTGGACGTCGTCGTAGCCGACGATGTTCGAGAAGAACGGTGAGTTGTTCTGCTTGTTGCGGACGTCCGCACCGTAGTTCCAGGCGTCCACGAAGGACTGGGCGGTGACCGGCTCGTCGTTGCTGAACTTCCAGCCGTCCTTCAGGGTGACCGTGAAGTTCTGGCTGTCGGTCGTCGCGATGTTCTCGGCCAGCATGTTCTTGGCCTCGCCGGTCTTCGGGTCGTACCGCTTGAGGCCACGGAAGAGCATGTCGAGGACCTTGCCGCCCTGCACCTCGTTGGTGTTGGCCGGCTCCAGCGGGTTCTGCGGGTCGCCCCAGGAGGAACTGACGATTCCAGCGCCACCGCCGCCGCCCCCGCCGCTGTCGCTTCCGCCGCAGGCCGTCGCCGCGAGGGCGACGGCCACCGCACATGCGGCCCACTTGGCGTGGGTGGCTCCGCGCATGGAGTGCCTCCTATGGTCCCAAGACTCACTTAGGGCCCAATGTCACCCTATGTGGGAGCGGGAACACTCCTCGTTGGACCGATTGCCCCCTCGCGTCTCCCGGCTGTCACCCCTGCGAGTGCAATGTCAGCTCCCACGTGTCGACCGCGAAGTGCAGGCGCATGCCGTGCGCCTCGTAGAGCCCGAGCGCGCCGGTCTCGTCGTGGACGTCCACGCCGAGGCCCACGGTGTCGCGGCCGCGGGCCGCGTAGGCGGCGAAGCCGTGGCGCAGCAGGTGTCCGCCGATGCCCCGGCCGCGCTGGTCGGCGCGGACGCCGAGGCGGCTGAGCCAGCCCATGCTGGTGCGGTCGTCGCGGGTCAGCAGGACGCCCACGTCGCCGGCGCCGGGCAGGCTCGCGATCCACACCAGCGACCAGTCGAGGGAGCGGGCGTCCAGGTGGTCCAGCCAGGCCTCGTACGGGCGCTCCACATGGCCGAAGTGGGCGGCGAAGGTCTCCTCGACCAGGGCGTGGGCCCGGCGGCGGTCGGCCTCGTCGGCGGCGCAGTCCCGCAGGGCGAGCCCGGCGGGCCCCTCGGCGGGGGCGGGTCGGGGGTGGGCGGCGGGCAGGGTCCGGGTCATCACCTGGTGGTGGCGGACGGTGCGGTAGCCCCGGCCGGGCAGTACGTCGGCGTCGAGGGTGGTCCTCACGTTGAGCGGGAGCCGCATGACGGCCTCGGCCGCTCCGGCGGTGAGCTCCCGCGCCCGGACCTCCATCAGCTCCAGCAGCCGCACGGCGGCCTCGCGCCGCCCCGGCAGCACGTGGTGGTCGGAGTCGGCCCTGCCGGGCCCGGAGTCGGCCCACACCAGGGCGTAGGCGACGAGCCGGCCGTCCTCGAACGCCAGCCAGGAGTCCTTGCCGAGGTCGACGTCGGGGTGGTGGAGATCGGCCTCGACCGCCGCGAGGTCCGTCTCGGGTCTGCCGATCTCGATGACGTCGACGGCGTTGAGCAGGCCGCAGATGTCGGACGCGTCCCCGGGCCCGGCGGGCCGTACGGTCAGCGTGCGCGGGCGTCGGCGGGCGTGCGGTGTCCCGGTCATCGGGCCACTGTCCGCCCGGCCGCGGTGCGCCCGCAACTTCCCTCGTGTGTCAGTTGAGCTCGACGTGGGCCAGGTCGATGCGGCCCTGGGCGTCGACCTCGACGTTCTTCACGGACGAGGAGTAGGCCACGGCGGACATGTAGGTGAAGACCGGGATGTAGGGGAGGTCGCGGATGACGATGTCGTCGGCCTTCTGGTAGAGCGTCAGGCTCGTGGCCGGGTCGGTGGCGCTGTCGGCGGCGGCGAGGGTGGCCTCGAACTCGGCGTTCCCGTAGCGCCCGAAGTTGGAGCCGTTGGCGATGGCCTCCTTCGAGAAGACCGGGCGCAGGTAGTTCTCCGCGGCGGGGTAGTCCATGCCCCAGCCCATGCGGAAGGCGCCCTTGAAGTTCCCGGCCTTGACGGCGTCGGTCAGGTCGCCGGAGCTCTGGAAGGCCTTGGTGGTGACCTCGATGCCGAGGTTCGCCTTCAGCTGCGCGGCGACGGCCTGGATCCACTCCTTGTGGCCGCCGTCCTCGTTGTAGCCGAGTTCCAGCT
This sequence comes from Streptomyces sp. NPDC086989, assembly GCF_044745505.1. Taxonomy (NCBI): domain Bacteria; kingdom Bacillati; phylum Actinomycetota; class Actinomycetes; order Kitasatosporales; family Streptomycetaceae; genus Streptomyces; species Streptomyces sp. NPDC086989. Next base: position 18,889 of record NZ_JBIVAL010000002.1, on the reverse strand, counting down.
TGTTGCCCGGTACGCCGCCGTTCTGCTGGAACAGTGCCTTCGCCTTGGCCGGGTTGTACGTGCCGGCCTCGCCCAGGGCGCCCTTGCGGTAGCCGGGGACGATCGGGCTGATGAAGTCGTCGGCCCGCTTGCGGGTGCCGTTGAAGACGGTCTTGGAGATGGCGTCCCGGTCGATGGCCATCGAGATCGCCTTGCGGATCTCGGGCTTGCCGAAGGCCCCGGGGTTGGTCTCCAGCGGGAGGCCGAGGTAGCCGACGGATGCCTCCGGCTTGTAGATGTAGCGGTCGCCGAATTCCTCGGCGACGTTGGGGAGCGCCGAGACGGGCAGCCTGTCGACGATCTGCAGCTTGTTCTTGCGCAGGTCGTTGTAGGCGCCGTCCGGGTTCTCGTAGATCTTGAACGTCACGCCGTCGAGCTTCGCGCGACCCTCGGCCGGGTACTTGTCGTACTTCTTGAGCTTGATCTGCTTGTTGTGCTCCCAGACGCCGTCCATGCGGAACGGCCCGTTCCCGATCGGGGACTCGCCGAACGCCTTCGGGTCGGCCTCGAACGCCCGGGGCAGCGGATAGAAGGCGTTGTACCCGAGCATGGTCTTGAACTGGGAGAACGGCGCCCTGAGGGTGACGGTGAAGGTCCTGTCGTCGATGACCCGCAGGCCCTTGAGCTCCCTGGCGGTGGGCTTCCTGCCGGCGCCGGGGGCAAGCTCGTCGGAGCCCTCGATCTTCGAGAAGAAGCCCATCGCCTCGGCGGTGTTCTCCTGGTTGGCGCCCCAGTTCCAGGCACGGACGAAGGACTGTGCGTCGACCTTCTCGCCGTTGTGGAAGGTGAAGCCGTCCTTGATCCTGATGGTCCAGGTCCTGGAGTCCGCGGAGTCGATGGACTCGGCTATCGCGAGTTTCGGCTCGTTGGTCCTGTTGTCGTAGGAGACCAGGCCGGTGAACAGGGCGTGGAGGACCTCGGCCCCCTCGGACTCGGCGGTTTCCTGACCCACCAGTCCGTGCTGCGGTTCACTGAGCACCACCGAAATGTGGCCGCCGGTCTTGTGGGCCGTCGCGTCCTGGTCGGTGCTGCACGCCGTGGCAGCGGTCGCCACGACGACGGCACCGGCGACCCATTTGCTCGCTGCGCGCACGGGTACTGGCCTCCTCGGGTGTCACGGGGGTGAACCGCGGCCGGGGCACAACCGGAATCGGCTGTGCCCCGGCCGGTGTCCGGCAGGATCAGACTCCCAGAACGGCCTTCTCTTCGGCGAAGTGGCAGGCCGACTGGTGCGCGGCGAGGCTGTTGACGCCCTCGAAGCGCGTCGGGATCGCCAGGATCGGCTCCTCCGTGGCGCACCGCTCCTCCGCCTTCCAGCAGCGGGTGCGGAAGCGGCAGCCCGACGGCGGGTTCGCCGGGGAGGGGACGTCACCGGTGAGGATGATCCGCTCGCGGTGGGCGCGGGCCTCCGGGTCCGGGACCGGGACGGCCGACAGCAGCGCCTGGGTGTAGGGGTGCGTCGGGTGGTCGTAGATCTCGCTGTCGGTACCGATCTCGGCCATCTTGCCCAGGTACATGACGCCCACGCGGTCCGAGATGTGCCGGACGATCGAGAGGTCGTGCGCGATGAAGATGTAGGAGAGGTTGAACTCGTCCTGGAGCTTCTCCATCAGGTTGATGACCTGCGCCTGCACCGACACGTCGAGCGCGGAGACCGGCTCGTCGCAGATGATGATCTCCGGGTTGAGCGCGAGGCCGCGGGCGATGCCGATGCGCTGGCGCTGACCGCCGGAGAACTGGTGCGGGTACCGGTTGATGTACTCCGGGTTCAGGCCCACGACGTCCAGGAGGTCCTGGACCTTGCGGCGCCGGTCGCCCTTCGGAGCCACCTCCGGGTGGATGTCGTAGGTCTCCCCGATGATGTCGCCGACCGTCATGCGCGGGTTCAGCGACGTGTACGGGTCCTGGAACACCATCTGGATGTTGCGCCGGACGGCCTTCAGCGCGCGGCCGGACAGCTTGGTGATGTCCTGGCCCTTGTAGAAGACCTCGCCGGCGGTGGCCCGCTCCAGGTTCATCAGCAGCTTGGCGACCGTGGACTTGCCACAGCCGGACTCGCCGACGATGCCCAGCGTCTCGCCCCGGTACAGGTCGAAGCTGATGCCGTCGACGGCCTTGACCGCGCCGACCTGCTTCTTGAACAGGATGCCCTGGGTCAGCGGGAAGTGCTTGACCAGGTTGCGGACCTGGAGGATCGGCTCGCGCTCGGGGGCGTTCTTGGTGAGCTCAGCCATGGAGCTGCTCCTTCCAGAAGTGGCAGGCGCTGGCGCGGCCGGGCAGCTCGGAGCCGTCCTGCGCGCTGACCACCTGGAGCAGGGGCACGTCCGAACGGCAGATGTCCTGCGCGACGGTGCAGCGCGGGTTGAACGAGCAGCCGGTCGGCAGTCGCAGGAGGTTGGGCGGCAGGCCCTTGATCGCGAAGAGCTCCTGGCCCTTCTGGTCCAGGCGCGGGATCGAGTCGAGCAGGCCCCGGGTGTACGGGTGGGCCGGCCGCTTGTAGATCTCGTGCACGGGAGCCGTCTCGACGATCCGGCCCGCGTACATGACCGCGATCTTGTCCGCGACGTCGGCGACGACGCCGAGGTCGTGCGTGATCAGGATCAGGCCCATGTTCAGCTCGCGCTGGAGCTCCGCGAGCAGGTCCATGACCTGGGCCTGGACGGTCACGTCGAGGGCCGTGGTCGGCTCGTCGGCGATGATCAGGTCCGGCTCCAGCGCGATCGCCATGGCGATCATGATGCGCTGGCGCATACCGCCCGAGAAGTGGTGCGGGTAATCGTCCACGCGCTGCTTCGCGGCGGGGATCTTCACCTTGTCCATCAGCTCGATGGCCTTGAGCCGGGCTTCCTTCTTCGACAGGCCCTGGTGGACGCGGAACATCTCGCCCAGCTGGTAGCCGACGGTGAGCACCGGGTTCAGCGAGGACAGCGCGTCCTGGAAGATCATGGCGATCTTCCGGCCGCGGAGCTTGCGCCGCTCCTCGAAGCTCATCTTGAGCATGTCCTGGCCGCGGAAGAAGATCTCGCCCTGCGGGATCTTGCCGGGGGGCATGTCGAGGATGCCCATGATGGCCTGGGCGGTGACGGACTTGCCGGAGCCGGACTCGCCGAGGACGGCGAGGGTCTCGCCGGCACCGACGGAGTAGTTGACGCCGTTGACGGCCTTGGCGACGCCGTCACGCGTGTGGAACTCCACGTGCAGGTCGCGCACTTCGAGGAGCGGCGTCTGCGGGTTCCCGTCACGCGGGGAGGGAACAGTGCTGGTGTTGTCCATGGTGATCACTTACGCCCTCCTCAGCGCAGCTTGGGGTCGAGGGCGTTGCGGACCGCTTCGCCGAGCATGATGAAGGCGAGGACGGTGATGCTCAGCATGATCGAGGGGTACAGCAGGATGTGCTGCGCCACTCGGATCTGCGCGGCGCCGGCGGAGATGTCCACACCCCACGAGATGGTGGGGGCCGCGAGACCCAGACCCAGGTAGGACAGGGTGGCCTCGGCCGCGATGTAGCCGCCGAGCGCGATCGTGGAGACCACGATCACGGGTGCCATGGCGTTGGGAAGGATGTGCCGCATCAGGATCCGGCTGGTGCCGGCGCCCAGTGCCTTGGCGGCGTGCACGTAGTCGGCCTGCTTCACCGTGATGACAGAACCGCGCATGACGCGGGTGATCTGCGTCCATCCCAGGAAGGCCAGGGCGAAGACGACGGTCCACACCGTGCGCTTGGTGAAGGCCTGGAGGACGACCATCGAGCCGAGCAGGAAGGGGATGCCGAAGAAGATGTTGGTGACCCCGGAGATGAGCGTGTCCGTGAGGCCGCCGAAGTAGCCGGCGATCATGCCCGTGATACCACCGACGAGGGTGACGATCGCCGTCACGCAGGTGGCGACGATGATCGAGGCCCGGGTGCCGTAGACGAGGCGCGCGTAGACGCTGCGCCCCTGGCCGTCGTATCCGAGCCAGTCCGGCGAACCGACCTTGGAGAGTTCCGGCTTGCCGAGGAAGTGGTGGACCAGGTCGCCCTTGGTCGGGTCGGCGCTGGTGAACCAGCCCGGGAAGGCGGCGATCACCAGGAGGACGAGGATCAGCGCCGCGGAGACGACGAAGTACGGGTTGCGGCGCAGGTCCGACCACGCGTCGCCCCAGAGGCTGCGCGCCTTCTCCTTGGTGGCGGGCGCGATCGCGTCGACGGGGGCCACAGCACCCTCGGTCGAAACGGCTTGGGTCTTGGTCATGTCAGGCATACCGGATCCTCGGGTCCATGACCGCGTAGAGGAGGTCGACGAGCAGGCTGGCGATGAGGTAGACGACGACCAGGACGGTGACGACACCGACCACGGTGAGGCCCTCGCGGCGGATGACCGAGTCGTAGATCAGACCACCGACGCCCTTGACGTTGAAGATGCCCTCGGTGACGACGGCGCCGCCCATGAGGGCACCGATGTCGGTACCCAGGAAGGTCACGACCGGGATCATCGAGTTGCGCATCAGGTGCACACCGATGACACGGCGCTTGGGAAGACCCTTGGCCACGGCGGTGCGGATGTAGTCCGCGCGCAGGTTCTCGGCCATCGAGGTGCGCGTCAGCCGGGCCACGTAGGCCAGCGACAGCGATCCGAGCACGATGGCCGGCGCGATGAGTTCGCCCCACGTCTCCTTGTTGCTGACGTTGGGGTCGATCCAGCCGAGCTGGAAGGCGAAGACCGACTTGACGATGAAGCCGAGCACGAAGACCGGCATCGAGATGATCAGCAGCGTGAGGATCAGGACCAGGTTGTCGACCAGCTTGCCGGCCTTCAGCCCGGCGACGATGCCGAGGGCCAGACCCAGGACGATCTCGATCGCGAAGGCCAGGAAGGCCAGTCGGAGCGTGACCGGGAAAGCGGAACCGATGACATCCGTGATCTCACGTCCGCTGCGGATCTGCTGTCCGAAGTCGAAGTGGAACAGGATGCCGGTGATGTAGTTGTAGTACTGGTGCCACACCGGCAGGTCGAGCCCGTGCTCGTGCCGGAGTGCGGCGAGCGTGGCGGGGTCGGTTCCCTTGTCACCGAAGAGTCCGGCCACGGGGTCGCCGGGCAGGCTGTAGACCATCAAGAAGATGAGCGCGGTCGTCCCGAAGAAGACCGGAATCATCTGGAGCAGTCGTCGTGCGACATAGCGCCCCATCATGCCTCCGTAGAAGATGCGGCAGAGGCAGCCGGACGGGCCCTTTCGCCACGCACGCACGTGACGGGATCGTCACTGCGTCGCGAAAGGGCCCCCCGGGGCTCTGCATTTAGGCCCGGATGCGGGCCGGCTCCCCGCCGGCCCACATCCGTCGAGCGGAATTACGCTGTGGGACTTACTTCTTGACCTCGACGCCTTCGAGGATCGGGTCGCCGTCCTGGGCGTACTTCACGTTCTGGACCTTCTCGGAGAAGCCCGCGTTGACCTTGTAGTACCAGAGCGGGATCGAGGGCATGTAGTTGACCAGGTCCTTCTCGATGCCCTGGTACGCCTTCACCGACTCGTCGAGCGACGAGGCCGTGTCGGCAGCGGCGATCTTGGCGTCCAGGTCGGGGTTCGAGAAGCCGCCCTGGTTGCCGCCCGCGCCCGTACGGAACAGGTCGCTGATGAAGTTGGCGTTCACGGGGTAGTCGAGGACCCAGCCGGAGCGGTAGATCGACTTGACCTGCTTGGACTTGCGGGCCTGGAGGTCGGCCTGGAAGTCCGGCTTGGCGTCGCCGGTGCACTTGACGCCGGTGGCCTGGGTGATGCTGTTGCAGACAGCGTCGACCCATTCCTTGTGACCGCCATCCGAGTTGAACTGGATGAAGATCTCGTTGTTCGGAACGCCACCGCCCGCGGTGATGAGCTCCTTGGCCTTGGCCGGGTTGAACTTGGTGACGTCACCGGTGGCGTTCGGCGTGTAGCCGAGGACGCCCTTGGCGACCCAGCCCGTGGCCGGCTCGCGGGTGCCCTGGAGCACCGTCTTGGTGATGGTGTCACGGTCGATGGCCATCGACAGGCCCTGGATGACCTTCGGGTCGACCGGCTTCGGGGTCTTCCACTGGTCGGCGTAGAACGCGATGGCCAGGGTCTGGATCGCGGAGTACGCCTGGTCCACGGCACGGTTGCCGAGGTCGGCGCGGTAGACCGGCAGGTCCTTCGGGCCGATCTGACGCAGGACGTCGACGTTGCCCGACTTCAGGTCCTCGTAGGCGGTTTCGAGGGTGGAGTAGTTCTTGAGGATCACACCACCGTTCTTCGCCTTGTTCTCGCCCTTGTAGTCGTCGAAGCGGGTGAGCTCGATCTGCTTCTTGTGCTCCCACGACTTGAACTTGTAGGGGCCGTTGCCGACCGGCTTCTCACCGGCGGCCTTCGGGTCCTTGTAGAAGGACTCGGGCAGCGGGGAGAAGACCTCGTAGCCGAGCTTGTACGCGAAGTACGGAACGGCGTTCGCGAGCTCGATGGTGAAGGTGTTCTCGTCGACGACCTTCAGGCCCTCCAGCGCCTCGGCGGTGGGCTTGGCGCCCTCGGCCTCGGGGTGGAGCGCCTCGAAGCCCTTGATGTCCGCGAACCAAGAGGCGTTGCCCTGCTTGTTGTTGATGTTCGCGGCCCAGTTCCAGGCCTTGACGTAGGACTCGGCGGTCACCTTGGTGCCGTCGTGGAAGGTCCAGCCCGGCTTGAGCTTGACGGTCCAGAGCTTGCTGTCCTTGGACTCGACCGACTCGGCGTTGACCATGGTCAGCTTGCCGTCGGCGTCGTAGTCGACGAGCTGCGAGAACAGACCGGACATGACGATCGAGCCGTTGGACTCCATCGTGTCGGCCGGCTGGAGGAGCTTCTCGGGCTCGCCCACCTCGACGGAGTAGATGCCGTTCGGGTCAACCTCACCCTTGCCGGCGGCGTCGCCCTTGTCGTTGCCACCGCAGGCGGTCGCAGCCAGGGCGACGACAATCGCGCCCGCTACCCACTTGGCGCTCTTGGCACCGCGCATGGGTTTCCTCCTCATGAGTCCACTGTTTGATGTGCGGGACACATGAACGATTCGCCGACACCCCTGACGGCGAGATGAACTGTGCCCCGAGTGTGCTCGTGAGTCGACGCTCCCCACAGCGTGTGACCCATTGACCCGAGCTCAATGGAGCCATCCTCAGGGACGACCTGACCGTAAACCACACTTAACTGGTCTCGTTTTCACAACATCACCGCACGGCGAAAACCCGAAATCCGGACAAACGGATAGGAGACAGACACGTGCGAAACGGACTGTTAGCTCACCATCCGGAGTGTCACGGTCGGTATACGGACACCGCGGACACTGGAATGCAACAATCCGCTTGACAAACGACGACAACCCCTCCCCCACGAAGCCGTGGTGAAGGGGTTGTCTGCCGAACAGCGGCCCCGCGGGGCCCACTTCCTACAGGCCGGACCTGCGGGCGGGCCTGCGGGCCGGACCTACTTGCCGGACTTGGCGCGCGACGCGGTGCGCGAGCGCTCCTTCTGGTCCAGGACGACCTTGCGGATGCGGACGGCCTCCGGGGTCACCTCGACGCACTCGTCGTCGCGGCAGAACTCCAGGGACTGCTCCAGGGAGAGCTTGCGCGGCGGGATCACGTTCTCCGTGTTGTCCGCGGAAGCCGCACGCATGTTGGTGAGCTTCTTCTCCTTGGTGATGTTCACGTCCATGTCGTCGGAGCGCGAGTTCTCGCCGACGATCATGCCCTCGTACACCTCGGTGCCGGGGTCGGCGAACAGGACGCCGCGCTCCTGCAGGTTGATCATCGCGAACGGCGTGACCGCACCGGCGCGGTCGGCGACCAGCGAACCGTTGTTGCGGGTGACCAGCTGGCCGAACCACGGCTCGTGGCCCTCGTGGATCGAGTGGGCGATACCCGTACCGCGGGTGTTGGTCAGGAACTCCGTACGGAAGCCGATGAGGCCGCGCGACGGGACGACGAACTCCATGCGGACCCAGCCGGAGCCGTGGTTCGACATGTTGTCCATGCGGCCCTTGCGGACGCCCATGAGCTGCGTGACGGCGCCCATGTGCTCCTCGGGCACGTCGATCGTCATGCGCTCGACCGGCTCGTGGACCTTGCCGTCGATCTCCTGCGTGACGACCTGCGGCTTGCCGATGGTCAGCTCGAAGCCCTCGCGGCGCATCTGCTCGACCAGGATGGCGAGCGCGAGCTCACCGCGGCCCTGGACCTCCCAGGCGTCGGGGCGCTCGGTGTCGAGCACGCGGAGCGAGACGTTGCCGATGAGCTCGCGGTCCAGGCGGTCCTTGACCTGGCGGGCGGTGACCTTGCGGTCCTTGACCGCGGACTTCGCGTCCGCGCCCTTGCCCGTGCCGCCGCGGCCGACCAGCGGGGAGGTGTTCGTGCCGATGGTCATGGAGATCGCCGGCTCGTCGACCGAGATCAGCGGGAGCGCGATCGGGTTCTCCGGGTCGGCCAGGGTCTCGCCGATCATGATGTCGGGGATACCGGCGACCGCGCAGATGTCACCCGGGCCCGCCACCTCGGCCGGCTTGCGGGTGAGCGCCTCGGTCATCATCAGCTCGGTGATGCGGACGTTCGACATGGTGCCGTCACGCTTGATCCACGCGACCGTCTGGCCCTTGCGCAGCTCGCCCTGCTCGACGCGGAGCAGCGCGATGCGGCCGAGGAAGTTGTCCGCGTCCAGGTTGGTGACGTGGGCCTGGAGGGGCGCCTCGTCGTCGTACACCGGGGCCGGGACGTGCTCCAGGATGGTGGAGAAGAAGGGCTCCAGGCTGTCGCTGTCCGCGGGGACGGTGCCGTCCTCCGGCTTGGTCAGCGAGGCGATGCCGTCACGGCCGCAGGCGTAGACGATCGGGAACTCGATCTGCTCCTCGGTGGCGTCCAGGTCCAGGAAGAGGTCGTACGTCTCGTTGACGACGTCGTCGATCCGGGAGTCCGGGCGGTCGGTCTTGTTGATGCACAGGATGACCGGCATCTTCGCCTGCAGGGCCTTGCGCAGGACGAAGCGGGTCTGGGGCAGCGGACCCTCGGAGGCGTCCACCAGCAGGACGACGGCGTCCACCATCGACAGACCGCGCTCGACCTCACCACCGAAGTCGGCGTGGCCGGGGGTGTCGATGATGTTGATCGTGATCGGGGCCCCGCCGTCCTTGGGGTGATACTTCACCGCCGTGTTCTTGGCGAGGATCGTGATGCCCTTCTCACGCTCCAGGTCGTTCGAGTCCATCATGCGGTCGTCGAGGTGCTGGTGGGCGGCGAAGGCACCGGCCTGCTTGAGCATGGCATCGACGATGGTCGTCTTGCCATGGTCGACGTGGGCGACGATGGCGACGTTACGGATGTCGTGGCGCGTGGGCACTTCGGCGCTTCTCCCGGGATCGTGGATGGCGGCGCGTACGGTCCGGCACGCGCGCCTCGACCGGGCGGAAAACCTGCCACGGCCTTACCCCATCGTACGTCGCGTGGCGGGAACCGCCCGCCGGGGGGTCTGTCAAGAGGCCGGAGGACTGAGAAGAGCCGGGTACGGGGTGGGGGGTCCCCGGCTGGGGGTACTGCGGGTATTGCCGCGGGTCAACGGGTAGACACGACCTTGCCCGCCGGAGGATCCGGCGGGCAAGCGACTTGAGTCACATCTGAGCTTGTGAGCCGAAGCTCAATCTGTCTGGCCCCGTTTTGTCACTTCTTCTTCCCCGAGTCTTTCGCTGCGGCCGGGGGCTTCTTCCAGCCGATGTCCTGGAAGCGGGGGGTGCCGAGGCCGAAGGCGCCGGCATTGACGAGGTTCGGCTTGACGGCCACCAGCTCGGGGCGCTGGTAGAGCGGGATGGAGCCGGCGGCGGCCCAGATCCGGGCGTCCGCCTTGCGCATCAGCTCGCGCGAGGCGTCCTCGTCCAGCTCGCCGAGCGCCTGGTCGAAGAGCTGGTCGATGTGGTCGGTGCCGACCCGGGTGTAGTTCTGTTCGACGAGGAGCGAGCCGTCGGCGGCCGGCTCCGGCTTGGCGAAGATGGGCCGGGCGTCGGTGGCCGGGTAGGCCGTCGCCGGCCAGGAGTACAGCGCCAGGTCGTACTGGCCCGAGGCGACGTGGTCCTTGAAGAAGCTCTCGTCGGCCACCTTGGTCAGCTCGGTGTTCACCCCGACCTTGCGGAGCATCTGGGCGATCCGCTCGCCGACCGTGCGCAGCGCCTCGGAGCCGGGGCCGGCCGGGAGGACGAAGCGCAGGCTGAGCGCCTTGCCGTCCTTGGCGAGCATGTTCCCGGAGGTGCGGGCCTGCTTGGCCGGGGCGGGCGCCGGGGAGGCGCTGCCCGCCTTGCCGGGTCCGGGGGCCTCGCCGTCGCGGGCCGGGCCGCGCTTGGCGTCGTCGGAGCCAGAGCCGGAACCTGCGCCCGCGCCCGCCGCGGCATCGGCGGTGCCCGCCGCGTCCGTGCCGGCCGCTTCGGCCGGGTCCGCCGGGTTCTTCGCGTCGAGGGCCTCGGCCTGGGCCAGCAGCGCCGCCCTCTGCTCCTGCGCGTGCAGGGCCGCGCCCGGCACCGGGGAGACCCGCTCGCCGCGGCCGCCCTGCGCGAACGTTTCCCCGCCGACCGCCGGGATCCCGCGCTCCAGGCCGTCGCCGTTGCGCTCGTCCTCCTGGCCCACGATGTACAGGCCGTCGTTCCCGGTGCCCGGGCCCGACGGGGTCTTCGAGTCGTCCTGGCCGTCGCCCTCCGCGTTCTCGGAGCCGGCCTTCGCGCCCGCCGGCTCGGTGATCTTGCCGCCCCGGCGCCAGCCCGCGTCCGCGAGCAGGGCCTCGGCCGCGTGGAGGTCCTTGCCGCCGAGTGCGTCGCTGTTGTCGGAGTACGCCCGCTGCCCGGCCAGCGCCACGTGGCTGCCGACCGGCTTCGCGGGGAGGCCCAGGGGCTTCAGTACGATCTCGGCCAGTTCCTTGCGGTCCAGGGCCCGGGCCACGGCCCGCCGGACCCGCTCGTCGGCCAGCGGGCCGGAGGCCCCGTTCAGGGCGAGCTGCGTGTAGGCCGGCTCCAGGGACTTGCGGACCGTGAAGGAGCGCAGGGCCGCCTGCTCGTCGGCGTAGTTCCTGGCCGTCTCGGCGTTCTGCGCCCGGGTGTCCCGCTCCGTCGCCGCCTTGCCCTCGTCGGGGCCGTTCGCCACCGCCCACGACAGCGTGGCCTCGGCCGGGGTGACGGCGGCGCCCGGCCCGTGCGCCGGGGCCCCGCCCGAGCCGGGGGCGTGCTCCGCCTCCCGGCGGGCCGCCGCGATCCGGTCGGCGCCCGCGCGGTCGACCTCCGCCAGGTCGACCTTGCCGGCGGCCAGCGCGGCGGGGCGCTGGGCGCGGGGCACGGCGGTCATGACGAGCGTGTCCAGCTTGGCCGGCCGGCCCCACCAGCGGGCGTTGCGGGTCAGGGCCGCGGTGCCGGTCTTCTTGTCGATGGCGCCGAGGTTGAAGGGTCCGGCGGTCACCTTGAGGGTGCCGCGGGCACCCTCGTTGAAGGAGTCCGGGGTGCCGGTGACCTGCTTGGGGTAGAGCGGCGTGAACAGGGAGCGCCAGTCGGTGTACGGCTTGGCGAAGGTGACCTTGACCTCCAGGTCGGTCTTGCCGCGCTCGATCTTCTCGATCCGGTCGTAGCCGGCGTTGCGGGCCGTCCAGTACGCCGAGTCCTTGCCGTTCAGGGCGCGCCACTGCGCCACGAAGTCGGCGGCGCCGATCTCGCGGCCGTCGCTCCAGACCGCCTGCTGGTTCAGCTTGTACAGGACGACCTGCTTGGGCTCCCGCTCGACGACCGCGGCCTTCTCCAGGTAGTCCGGGTTGGCGACCGGCCGGCCCTTCTCGTCCAGGGTGAACAGCTGGGGCAGCACCGCTCCGGCGATCCGGTTGGTGGTGGCGTCCGCGTCGGCCTGGAAGGTGTTCAGGGTGTCGGGGAGGGTGTCCACGGCCCAGCGCAGCACGCCGCCGTCGGCGACCTGGTCGCGGGACGTCGCCGCGATGTCCTGGCCGGCGGCCACGGGACCGCCGTCGTCGTCACCGGCGCCGCAGCCCGCGAGCAGCGGCAGTGCGAGGACTCCCGAGGTCAGGAGCGCCAAGGGCCTGCGCCTTCTCTGGGACATGGGCGGTACCTCCGGGACGGGGCGTGAAAGGGGCGGCTTGATCACGTTTGGGGGTATATGGAGCTGATCACACTGGGTGCCGCAACACACTGAAATCCACCGCCCGCCGCACCTCTCGCAGCCGGCCCTCGCCACGCCGCGAACCCCACCCGTGCGGACCAATCCCGCTTGCGCCACGGGCGGGCGTTCCCCCGGAAGAGGGATCAAAATGGGAGCGGGGAGGGGCGCACAGATTGCGCCTGCGCGCCCGCAATCGCTGCACGTCCCTTCACAACCGGGGACGGGAGGCGCGACACTCGCAGGCGCACATGAGCGTTGCCACCGCAACCAGCGGAAGTGAGGGCAAGTCATGTCCCTGCAAGACGATTTGACCGCCGTACGACGCAACCTGAACGAGCTGGTCCGCTCGGTGGAACGGCTGGAGCGGGACGTCAAGGACGCGGCCCGGCAGTCCCCCGGCACCCCGCGGGCGCCACGCCAGGAGGGGATGGTCCCCATTTCGGACGCCCCGTACGACAGCGCGCTGTGGCAGGACGTCGACGACGAGGGTCTCGGCGCCCGCGACCGCCGGGCACCCTGACCGGAGGGCTCGCCCCCCGCACGCGCGGCACCCCGCACCCCACCCGGCCCAGCCGTCCGCGGCTGGGCCTCGTGGGTCACCCCTCATCACTCCACCCGGAGTCCCCTTTGGCCACAGGCACGGAACCACCCCGGCTGACCGGCGTCCACGACGCCTCCCGGGCCGCGATCGCCGCCCGGCACCTGCGCACCGACCGGTGGTGGCTGGCCCCCGCGGCCACCGCGGCCGGGCTGCTCGCCTTCATCGTCTACTCGACGTGGCGGGCGTTCGCCAACGCCGACTACTACGCGGCCCCGTACGTCTCCCCGTTCTACTCCCCGTGTCTCGCGGAGAACTGCAGGGAGATGCGCGGCGGCCCCAACCTGGACCTGTTCGGCAGCTGGTGGGGCCTGTCACCCGCCCTGCTGATCCTGGTCTTCCCGCTCGGCTTCCGGCTGACCTGCTACTACTACCGCAAGGCGTACTACCGGGGCTTCTGGGCCTCGCCGCCCGCCTGCGCCGTCGCCGAGCCGCACGCGACGTACACGGGCGAGACGCGCTTCCCGCTGATCCTCCAGAACGCGCACCGGTACTTCTTCTACGCGGCGCTTCCGGTCGCGGGCATCCTCACGTACGACACGGCCCTGACCTTCCGCAACGACCGGTACGAGTGGGGCCACATGGGCCTCGGGACGCTGCTGTTCCTCGTCAACATCGTGCTGATCTGGGCCTACACGCTGTCCTGCCACTCCTGCCGGCACATCATGGGCGGCCGCCTGCGGCACTTCTCCAGGCACCCGGTGCGCTACCGGCTGTGGGGATGGATCAGCAGGCTCAACTCCCGCCACATGCTGCTCGCGTGGTCCTCGCTGGTCAGCGTCGCGCTGTGCGACTTCTACGTGTACCTGCTGGCCAGCGGCACCTTCACCGACCCGAGGATCTTCTGACATGGCTCAAGTGGACCGGCAGCAGTGGGACGTGGTCGTGGTCGGCGCGGGCGGCGCCGGGCTGCGGGCCGCGATCGAGGCCCGCGAGCGGGGCAGGCGCACGGCCGTGATCTGCAAGTCGCTGTTCGGCAAGGCCCACACGGTGATGGCGGAGGGCGGGATCGCCGCCTCCATGGGCAACGTCAACGAGGGTGACAACTGGCAGGTGCACTTCCGCGACACCATGCGCGGCGGGAAGTTCCTCAACCAGTGGCGGATGGCGGAACTCCACGCCAAGGAGGCCCCGGACCGGGTCTGGGAGCTGGAGACCTGGGGAGCGCTCTTCGACCGCACCCCGGACGGGAGGATCTCCCAGCGCAATTTCGGCGGGCACGAGTACCCGCGCCTGGCCCACGTCGGCGACCGGACCGGCCTGGAGCTGATCCGCACCCTCCAGCAGAAGATCGTCCAGCTCCAGCAGCAGGACTTCAGGGAGTTCGGGGACTACGAGGCCCGGCTCAAGGTCTTCCAGGAGTGCACGGTCACCCGGGTCCTGAAGGACCGCAGCCCGAAGGACGGGCCGAGGGTCTCGGGGGTCTTCTGCTACGAGCGCGAGTCCGGCCGGTTCTTCGTCCTGGAGGCCCCGGCGGTGGTCCTGGCCACGGGCGGGATCGGCAAGTCCTTCAAGACCACCTCGAACTCCTGGGAGTACACGGGCGACGGCCACGCGCTGGCCCTGCTCGCGGGCGCCCCGCTGCTGAACATGGAGTTCGTGCAGTTCCACCCGACCGGCATGGTCTGGCCGCCCTCGGTGAAGGGGATCCTCGTCACCGAGTCGGTGCGCGGCGACGGCGGGGTGCTGCGCAACAGCGAGGGCAAGCGGTTCATGTTCGACTACGTCCCGGACGTCTTCAAGGAGAAGTACGCGGAGTCCGAGGAGGAGGGCGACCGCTGGTACGAGGACCCGGACCACAACCGGCGTCCGCCCGAACTGCTCCCCCGCGACGAGGTGGCGAGGGCCATCAACTCCGAGGTCAAGGCGGGCCGCGGCTCCCCGCACGGCGGGGTCTTCCTCGACGTGTCGACCCGGATGCCCGCCGAGCGGATCAAGCGGCGGCTGCCCTCCATGTACCACCAGTTCAAGGAGCTGGCGGACGTGGACATCACCGCCGAGCCGATGGAGGTCGGCCCGACCTGCCACTACGTCATGGGCGGGATCGCGGTGGACTCGGACACCGCCGCGACCGTCGGGGTCCCGGGCCTGTTCGCGGCGGGCGAGGTCGCGGGCGGCATGCACGGCTCGAACCGGCTCGGCGGGAACTCCCTGTCCGACCTGCTGGTGTTCGGCCGGCGGGCCGGTCTGCACGCGGCGGAGTACGCCGAGGGCCTCGCCGGCGCACCGCCCGCGGTCTCCCAGGCCGAGATCGACGCGGCGGCGGAGGAGGCACTGGCCCCGTTCCACGCCACCGAGGGCGCGGAGAACCCGTACACGCTGCACCAGGAACTCCAGACGACCATGAACGACCTGGTCGGGATCATCCGCCGCGAGGGCGAGATGGCCGAGGCGCTGGAGAGGCTGGCGGGCCTGCGCGTACGGGCAGCCCGGGCCGGCGTCGAAGGGCACCGGCAGTTCAACCCGGGCTGGCACCTCGCCCTGGACCTGCGCAACATGCTGCTGGTCAGCGAGTGCGTGGCCCGCGCGGCCCTGGAGCGCACCGAGAGCCGCGGCGGGCACACCCGGGAGGACTGCCCGTCGATGGAGCGCACCTGGCGCCCGGTGAACCTGCTGTGCCGCCCGGTCGACCCGGTGCCCGAGGATCCTGCGGCCGACCGGATCTCCCTCGTGCGGACCCGCACCGAACCCATCCGCCCCGACCTGCTGGCGCTCTTCGAGAAGGAAGAGCTGGCCAAGTACCTCGCCGAAGAGGAGCTCTACGAGTGACTGACTACGACGCCCGCTTCCGGATCTGGCGGGGCGACGCGGAGGGCGGGGAGCTGAGGGACTTCACCGTGGAGGTCCACGACGGCGAGGTCGTCCTGGACATCGTCCACCGGCTCCAGGCCACCCAGACCCCGGACCTGGCGGTGCGCTGGAACTGCAAGGCGGGCAAGTGCGGCTCGTGCAGCGCGGAGATCAACGGGCGGCCGCGGCTGATGTGCATGACGCGCATGTCCACCTTCGACCGGTCCGAGACGATCACGGTCACCCCGCTGCGTGCCTTCCCGGTCGTCCGGGACCTGGTCACGGACGTGTCGTTCAACTACAGCAAGGCGCGCGAGGTCCCGGCCTTCGTGCCGCCGCAGGGGGTGGCCCCGGGCGCGTACCGGATGCAGCAGGTGGACGTGGACCGCTCGCAGGAGTTCAGGAAGTGCATCGAGTGCTTCCTGTGCCAGGACACCTGTCACGTGGTGCGCGACCACGAGGAGAACAAGCAGGCGTTCGCCGGTCCGCGCTTCCTGATGCGGGTCGCGGAGCTGGACATGCACCCGCTGGACGCGGCGGCCGACGCGGGCCTTGACCGCAAGCGCACGGCCCAGGACGAGCACGGGCTCGGCTACTGCAACATCACCAAGTGCTGTACGGAGGTCTGCCCGGAGGGGATCAAGATCACCGACAATGCGCTGATCCCGCTGAAGGAGCGGGCGGTGGACCGCAAGTACGACCCGCTGGTCTGGCTCGGGAACAAGATCCGCAGGCGCGGGGAGCCGTAGCACCCCCGGCCGGGGACTCAGCAGGACACGATGCCCCCTGGGGGAACGTCGCATGACGTGATGCCAGGGGGCTCTGCGGTGCGGGTGGGGGATGAGCCGGGAGTCGGGCCCGTTCGTCGCCGTTCCGGATCCGGCGACGGGCCGCCGTCGCCGCCAGTGGGAGCAGCCGGCGCTCGGCGACGGGGACGCGCAGATGGTCGGCGACCACCTCGTGCTGTCCCGCCCGGAACCGGCGGCGTACGCCCTCCCGTGGCGGGCCCCGGAACCCCGGGGTCCTCCGGGTGCGGGCGGCCACGGCCGCCCATACCCTCCCAGGTGTGAGGGCGCCCAGGAGCAGGACGACGCGACGCACCACCACCGGGATGTCCGTACGGGCCGGACTCGTCCTGGCCGCCGCGCTGCTGGGGCTCGGCGGCTGGGGGGTGGCCGTGGCGCCGGCCGTCCGGGCCGAGGACCCCGTCACCCTGTCCTCGCAGGGACAGATCACCGACCGCGTGGGCGCCCTGGGCGACCGGAGGGCCGCCGTCACCGCCGCGCTCGACACGCTGTACGCCCACCACCGGATCCGGCTGTTCGTGACGTACGTGCACGACTTCTCCGGGCGTTCCGCGCAGAGCTGGGCGGACGCCACCGCGCAGAAGAACGGCCTCGGCCGGGACGACGTGCTGCTGGCCGTGGCGACCGGGGCGCGCCGGTACGCCTATTCGGCCGACGTGGGCTCCCGGTTCACGCAGGCACAGCTCGCGGACGTCGCCCGGACGGCGATCGGGCCGGCGCTGCGGCAGAACGACTGGGCGGGCGCCGCGATCGGCGCCGCCGACGGGTACGGCGCCGTGCTCTCGGGCAGGCCCGTACCGGTGCCGGCCGTCACCCCGGGTGTGGCGGACCCCGGCGGGGACTTGGGCGAAGGCGGCGGGGCCGGCGACTACGTGCTCCCGGTGGTCGTCGTCGGTGCGGCCGGCGCGTTCGGGGCGTACGCGTACCGCCGCCGCAAGCGCGGGGGCGGCGCCGGAGGGACCGGCACGACGGGCTGGGGCGCGCAGCCGGCGACCACGACCGTGCTCCCGCTGTCCGAGCTGGACGCCAAGGCCAAGTCCCTGCTGGTGGAGACCGACGACGCGATCCGCACCAGCACCGAGGAGCTCGGCTTCGCCTCGGCGCAGTTCGGCGTTGCGGCGGTCGCCGCCTTCACCGAGGCCGTCGCCTTCGCGCGGAGCGAGCTAACGGCCGCGTTCCGGCTGCGCCGGCAGCTCGACGACGCGTACCCCGAGGACGATCCGGCGCGGCGGCGGATGCTCGACGAGATCGTGGCGCGCTGCACCGAGGCGAACCGGCGGCTGGACGCCGAGTCGGCGGACTTCGACCGGCTTCGGGACCTGGAGAAGAACGCCCCGCAGGCACTCGCCGCGGTGGAGGCGCACTACCGCGACCTGACGGGCCGTACGGCGACGGCCGAGGCGACGTTGACGGCTCTGGCGGGCCGGTACGCGGACTCGGCGTCCGCGCCGGTGGCCACCGCCGCCGACCAGGCCCGGGACCGGTTGCTCTTCGCGGCGACCAGCCTGGGCGAGGCCCGGGCGGCGGTCGACGGGGACGGCAACGGGGAGGCGGTGGTGCACGTACGGGCCGCCGAGGGTGCGGTGGACCAGGCGGCGACGCTGGTCGAGGCGGTGGAGCGGCGGGCGCAGGAGCTGGCCGAGGCGGTCGGGAAACTGCCCGGGGCGCTCACCGGGACGGACACCGACCTGGCCGATGCCCGCGGCCTGCTGACCGGCACGGCGGAGGGCACCTCCACGGCGGACCTGCGGGGCCGGATGGGCCGGGCGGAGGCGGTCCTGGCCGACGTACGAAGGGAACAGGCGGCCGGCCGGTACGACCCGATCGACGCGCTGCGCCGGGTGGAGGAGGCCGGTGCCGTCCTCGACGAGGCGCTGGCCGGGGCCCGGGAGCGCGAGAGCGGCCGGCAGCGGGCGGCCGCGCTGCTGGACCAGGCGATGCTCGCGGCCCGTAGTGCGCTCGGGGCGGCGGCGGACTACGTCACCACCAGCCGGGGCGCTGTCGGCGGCGAGGCCCGTACGCGGCTGGCGGAGGCGCAGCGGCGGTTGGAGCGGTCGGCGGCGCTGGCGGGTTCGGACCCGGGGGGCGCGCTGGCGCAGGCACAGCGGGCGGACGGGCTGGCGCGGCAGGCGCAGCAGCTGGCCGAGGAGGACGTACGGGCGTACCGGAACGCGTACGGGGGCGGCGGGCAGCAGCGGCAGGGCGGCGGCAGGGGCGGCGCGGTCCTCGGCGGGATCATCCTGGGCGAGATCCTGCGCGGCGGCCGCGGGGGCGGCGGGGACGGGAGCGGCGGGGACGGGAGCGGGGGCTTCGGCGGCGGGAGGCCGGGACCGGGCTCCTTCGGCGGCGTGGGCACCCGCGGCCGCCGGGGCGGCGGCGGCCGTTCCTGACCCACTCGCGTCCACCGTCATGGACCCGGGCGGGTGCGGCGTCGGGGGGGGGGGGGGTGGGGGGGGGGGGCCCCGCCCCCCCCCCCCCCCCCCCCCCCCCCCCCCCCCCCCCCGGGGGGGGCG
>NZ_JBIVAL010000001.1:624557-788906 GCF_044745505.1 Streptomyces sp. NPDC086989 | reverse complement strand
ACACATGCCATTTCCTCCGGCGTCACACCTCTTCAACGACACACCGCACCCACAGGACACGCACCAACAACACCAACCTGACCAAGCACTACTAGCGAAGGGGCAGCACCGGCTGTTCGGAGGCGGCCGCCCGGGGTTCCGGCACCCGGGCGGCCGCCGGCGCGTCCGCGGGAACCGGCCCGGACGGGGCCGCGGTCTCGGCTCCGGACACGGTTCCGGGAGCGGTTCCGGGAGTGATTTCGGCAACACCGGCGGAAACGGCGGGGGTGTGCGCGGTGGACGCGGGGGCCCCGGCGGGCGCCGCGTGGCGCCCGCGGCGGCGGGAGTTCGCCGCGGTGAGCGCGACGAGCAGTCCGAGGGCCAGGGCGGCGGTGGCGATGACGGCGATCCCGCGCCCCGTGCTCGTCTGCGAGAGCAGCAGCATGGCGATCGTCGACACGACTACGGTGGCGGACCCGTAGAACAACTGGGCGGCAGTCGGACGCGGCATGGCGATTTCCATCCTCAAGGCGGGGAGGGGAGTCTGCTCAACTGGGTCGTCAACGAGGTCGCGCGGCAAGAGACTCTACGTCGGGGGATTCCCGCGCGGAACCGCCAGTAAGCGTGACCTAACCCACGGTGCCCGGAGCACGGGGGGCGCACGGGTTCATTCCCCCGTCCCACCATGTGGCCAGGACGCGCCCTTCGTCCCGTATGGCAGAGGAACGTCCGGATAGCGGAACTCCCTGACCGCATAGTGCAGTTGTAAGGAAGAAGTCAAGGTCTGTCTTTTCTTTAGACTCTCCGGTCAAATGTCGTCACTTGAGACGCGCGCCGCGCGGAACCCCCCGCTCCTATGGAGACGTTCCGACCTGTGTCGCGGCCGCGGGAGGGGAACGACATCAAGTGACCAGCAATTCCAGTCGTCGACGAGCGCTGCGTACCGCAGCCGTCGGCGTGACCCTGGCCGCAACCGCGGTTTCCGGCGCCTTCCTCGTCACTGCCCAGGCCTCTGCGGCGCCGTCGACCGCGGCCCCCGTGGAGCGCCAGGACCCGACCGCTCCCGCCAAGGAGCAGGTCCAGCACAACCTGAAGGGCCCGTTCAGCGACCAGCAGGCCCAGGCCCGCGAAGCAGCCATCGACCAGGTGCTGAGCGGCAAGAAGGCCGTCGAGCAGCGCGGCGCCTCCAAGGTCGTCAAGCTCGACGACAAGAAGTACGTCGAGCTCGGCCGCGAGAAGACCGACAAGATCTTCACGATCCTCGTCGAGTTCGGCGACCAGGTCGACAACACGACCATGTTCGACCCGGACGGCCCCGACGGCCCCAAGCCGGCGGTCCCGAAGTACGGCGGCACCCCCGGTCCGCTGCACAACACGATCGCCCAGCCCGACCGTGCGCAGAACAACAGCACGGCCTGGCGCAAGGACTTCAGCCGCGACTACTTCCAGGACCTGTACTTCGGTACGGGCCAGGGCAAGGACTCGCTGAAGACCTACTACGAGAAGACCTCCTCGGGCCGTTACTCGGTCGACGGCCAGGTCGCCGACTGGGTCAAGATCCCGAACAACGAGGCCCGTTACGGCTCCAACTACTGCGGCCAGACCAACTGCGCCAACGTGTGGGACACCGTCCGCGACGGTGTCAACGCCTGGGTCGACGCCCAGAAGAAGGCCGGCAAGTCCGACGCCGAGATCAAGGCCACGCTGGCCCAGTACGACCAGTGGGACCGCAACGACTACGACGGCGACGGCAACTTCAACGAGCCCGACGGCTACATCGACCACTTCCAGATCGTCCACGCGGGCGAGGACGAGTCGGCCGGTGGCGGCGTCCAGGGCACCAACGCCCTGTGGGCGCACCGCTGGTACGCCTACGGCACCGACGCGGGCAAGACCGGCCCGGCGAACAACAAGGCCGGCGGCACGCAGATCGGCGACACCGGCATCTGGGTCGGCGACTACACGATGCAGCCGGAGAACGGCGGCCTCGGCGTCTTCGCGCACGAGTACGGCCACGACCTCGGTCTGCCGGACCTCTACGACACCACCGGTGGCGGCGAGAACTCGGTCGGTTTCTGGTCCCTGATGTCCGCCGGCTCCTGGCTCGGCGAGGGCAAGGACTCCATAGGTGACAAGCCGGGCGACATGACCGCCTGGGACAAGCTCCAGCTGGGCTGGCTGAACTACGACACGGCCAAGGCCGCGACGAAGTCCACCCACAAGCTGGGCGTGTCGGAGTACAACACCAAGGACAAGCAGGCGCTGGTCGTCGAGCTGCCGAAGAAGCAGGTCAAGACCGACATCGTCGCTCCCGCCGAGGGCTCCTCGCAGTGGTGGAGCAACATGGGTGACGACCTCAAGAACACCCTCACCCGCACGGTCGACCTGACCGGCAAGTCCTCCGCCGCACTGGGCCTCAAGGGCTGGTGGGACATCGAGAAGGACTACGACTACCTCTACACCGAGGTGTCCACCGACGGCGGCGCCACCTGGACCGTCCTGAACGGCACCGCCAACGGCAAGGCCATCCCGGCCGACGCCGCGGGCAACGCCGGTCTCACCGATGTCTCCGGCGGCTGGCAGGACCTGAAGTTCCCGCTCGACGCCTACGCCGGCAAGAAGATCGACCTCCGCTTCCGCTACCAGACGGACGGCGGCGCGGGCGGCAAGGGCTTCACCGCCGACGCCCTCGCGATCACCGCGGACGGCCAGACCCTGTTCACCGACGGCGCCGAGAACGGCGACAACGGCTGGACCGGCAAGGGCTTCTCCCGCGTCGGTGCCGGGTTCACCAAGGAGTACCCGCAGTACTACATCGCGGAGAACCGCCGCTACGTCTCGTACGACTCCACCCTCAAGGTGGGCCCGTACAACTTCGGCTGGGCCAACTCCAAGCCGGGCTGGGTCGAGCACTACCCGTACCAGGACGGCCTGCTGATCTGGCTCTGGGACAAGTCCCAGAAGGACAACAACACGAGCGTGCACCCCGGCTCGGGTCTGATCCTGCCGATCGACGCCAACGCCAAGCCGATGAAGTGGTCGGACGGCACCCTGCTGCGCAACAAGATCCAGCCGTACGACGCGCCGTTCAGCGCGTACTCGACGGACGCGTTCACCCTGCACAAGAACGGTGAGTCGCTGTTCCTGAAGCCGAAGCCCGCGAACCTGGTCTTCGACGACCACAAGGGCAAGTACTACTACGACGAGAACCCGACCGGTTCGGTGAAGGTCGCTGACACCAACACCAAGATCAAGATCGCGAAGGAGACCTACGACGGTCTCCAGATGACGGTCGAGGTCGGTCCCGCCGCCAAGTAATTCGGCAAAATCGCAGGTCAAAGCATGATCGGCCGTCGCCCCCTAGCGGGCGGCGGCCGATCGCGTTTAGATGCGGGTGCGAGTTTTCTTATTGACGGGGGAGCTGAAGATCATGCCAGGTGGAGGTTTCGTCAGATTGCCGGGCGGCAGCGTGGTGGTCGCGCTCACGCTGCCGAGGCCCTGCGGCGAGGGCGGAAACGTCCGCGTGCTGGTCCACGCCGCGAACCGGGCCCGCGCCCTGACCAGGCTGCGGAACCTCGGGATGCGGGCCGTGTACCTGCGCGGCAACGCCCAGCCGCCGACCCCGGACGAGGTCACGGCCGTCCTGCACCATCCGGACGGTCTGCTGTGGCGCGGCGCCCCGGACCGGGCCCAGGAGCTCTGGCACCCGATCCGGACCCTGCTGGGTCACTGAGGCCCGCCTTGCGGACGGGTCCGCCGCCCGGGCGGATCCGTCGCCCGGGCCGGGCACGTCGCCCGGGCGGATCCGGGCCCGGGCCGCCGCCCGGGCGGGTCCGTCACGGGCCCTGGCGGGGGCCCTCGCCGACGAGCCCGACCCCGGCCGAGCGGAGCTCGTCCACCGCCCGTGCGGCGGTGTGGGGGGCCACGGCGGCCGTCAGGTCCAGCAGCACGCGCGTGGTGAACCCGGCGCGGGCCGCGTCGAGGGCCGTGGCCCGCACGCAGTGGTCGGTGGCGATCCCGACGACGTCGACCTCGGTGACCTGCCGGTCGCGCAGCCACTGTGCGAGCGGGGTGCCGTTCTCGTCGGCGCCCTCGAACCCGCTGTACGCGGCCTCGTACGCGCCCTTGTCGAAGACGGCGGCGACGGCGCCCGAGGCGACCGCGGGCGCGAAGTTCGGGTGGAACCCGACGCCCTCGGTGCCGGCGACGCAGTGGACCGGCCAGGAGTTCTCGTAATCCGGCTCGGCCGGTGCGTGCGCGAAGTGCGACCCGGGGTCGACGTGGTGGTCGCGGGTCGCGACGACGTGCCGGTAGCCGGCCGTCGCCTGCCCGATGAGCTCGGTGATCGCGGCGGCGACGTCGGCCCCGCCGGAGACCGCGAGGCTGCCGCCTTCGCAGAAGTCGTTCTGTACGTCGACGACGATCAGTGCGCGGTGCATTTCGCGTGCCCTTCGGCTTGATGGTGTGCTGCGGCGGGCCCTGCGGGGGGCTCTTCCCCCACCCCGCCCCTTCCCGAAACGGCCGCCCCGTACCGGACCCAGCACGGACGCCGTGCCGGTCCGTACCGGGCCCGGTACGACCCCGTGCCGGACCCGGCACGGCGCCGCGGGGGCCCGGGCGGGGCCCCGGCGCAGCACCCCGGCGCCGGCGGCAGGCCCGCGGGGTCAGGCGTACTCGGTCGGGATCACCGGCTCGCCGCGGGACAGCTGCGTCGCGGAGAGCGGGAGTCCGGCTCGGGCCTCGCGGTGGCGGTCGCGGACCGTCTCCAGCGGTTCGCGGGCCACCACCTCGCCCGCCTTGACCAGCTGGACCAGCAGCTGCCGGTCCGCAAGGGCCGAGGGCACCGGCCCGGTCCCGACCACTTCGGCCTCGGCCACGCCCTCCGTGTCCACCCGCCGCGCCGCCCACTTGCGGCCGCCGATCGAGGTCTTGCCGCCGGAGGACTTCTTCGCCACCGGCACCAGCGGGGCCTTCGGGTCCGCCGACGCCGCCCGCGCCACCAGCTTGTAGACCATCGAGCACGTCGGGTGCCCGCTGCCCGTCACCAGCTGCGTGCCGACGCCGTACGCGTCCACCGGGGCGGCCGCCAGCGAGGCGATCGCGTACTCGTCGAGGTCGGAGGTGACCACGATCTTCGTCCCGGTGGCCCCGAGCTCGTCCAGCTGCTGGCGCACCCGGTGCGCGACGAGCAGCAGGTCGCCGGAGTCGATCCGCACCGCGCCCAGCCCCGTCCCGGCGACCTCGACGGCCGTCCGTACGGCCTCGGCGACGTCGTACGTGTCCACGAGCAGGGTCGTCCCGCCGCCCAGGGAGGCCACCTGGGCCTGGAACGCGTCCCGCTCGGTGTCGTGCACCAGCGTGAAGGCGTGCGCCGAGGTCCCGACGGTGGGGATCCCGTACCGGAAGCCGGCCGCCAGGTCCGAGGTGGAGGCGAAGCCTCCGACGTACGCGGCCCGCGAGGCCGCCACCGCCGCCAGTTCGTGGGTGCGCCGGGCGCCCATCTCGATCAGCGGCCGCTCGCCGGCGGCCGAGGCCATCCGGGAGGCGGCGGCCGCGATCGCGGAGTCGTGGTTGAGGATCGAGAGGATCACCGTCTCGAGCAGCACGCACTCGGCGAAGCTGCCCTCGACGCGCAGGACCGGGGAGCCGGGGAAGTAGACCTCGCCCTCCGGGTAGCCCCAGATGTCGCCCGAGAAGCGGTACGAGGACAGCCAGTCCAGCGTCCGCATGTCGACGACGGCCCGCTCGCGCAGGAACTCCAGCACCGCACTGTCGAAGCGGAAGTTCTCCACCGCGTCCAGGACGCGGCCGGTGCCCGCCAGCACCCCGTAGCGGCGTCCCTCGGGCAGCCGCCGGGTGAAGACCTCGAAGACCGAGCGGCGGTCGGCGGTGCCGTTCGCCAGGGCGGCCTGCAGCATCGTGAGCTCGTAATGATCCGTGAAGAGCGCTGTCGACGGCACGTCCACCGGCAGGCCCAGGTCCGCAGGGTTCATGTCACGGATGCTAGCGCACATTTCGTCAAACTGACGAGATCTCGGGACCCGTTTGTGCGACCGGCCGGTCGCAGTGGCAGCATGGGACAAGTGAGTGTTGCTCCCATTGAGATCGAACGCACCGAGTCGGCCGAAGAGACCTTCGCGGTCCCCGAACCCGACGTTCCCTGGGTGACCCTGGTGCACAACGACCCGGTCAACCTCATGAGCTACGTGACGTACGTGTTCCAGGCGTACTTCGGCTATTCGAAGGACAAGGCGCACAAGCTGATGCTCGACGTCCACCACAAGGGGCGGGCGGTCGTGTCCAGCGGCACCCGCGAGGAAATGGAGCGCGACGTGCAGGCCATGCACGGCTACGGCCTGTGGGCGACCCTCTCCCAGGACCGCATCTGATGGGGCGCTCCGCCGGAATGTTCGAAGCCCTGAAGGGCGGCGGCGCCGCCATCGCGCTCGACGAGATCGAGATCTCCATCCTGCGCTCGCTGGCCGTCCAGCTGCTGGAGCTCATCGGCCCGGGCGCGCCCGAACCGGACGAGGACGCCGACCCGCTGGCCGTGCTGTTCGCCGAGGGCAGCGAGGGGCCCACCGAGCGGCCCTCCGACCCCGCGCTGATCCGGCTCTTCCCCGACGCCTACGGCGGTCCCGGCCCCGAGGACCAGGGTGTGGACCCCGCCGAGCTCGCCGCCCGGTCGGCGGAGTTCCGCCGGTTCACCGAGAACGACCTGCGCACCCGCAAGCGGGAGGACGCCCTCTGCGTCGTGCGCAGCCTGGACGGGCTCACGCCCGGCGGTGACGGGGCGGCGGTGCTGGAGCTCACCGGGGAACTCCCGCTGCGCTGGCTGGGCGCGCTCAACGACCTGCGCCTGACGATCGCGGCCCGCCTGGACATCACCGAGGACGAGGAGAGCGCGATGCTCTTCCGGCTGCCCGACGACGATCCGCGCAAGCCGATGGTGATGGCCTACCTGTGGCTCGGCGGCCTCCAGGAAACGCTCATCGAGACCCTCTGACGCGAACGCCGTTCGCCGATTGTTCACGATTGTTCGCTCAGCGGACGCTCAAATCCGGATAACGATCAGATCACCGCGATGCGGTGATCTGATGCGTTTCAGGACCTCTGTCCCGAATTCCATGTGCTATGCGTCACATTTCCACGCCGCGGTCACCCATAAGCCCGTGATAAATCTTCACGACCGCCGACGGGGCGCCACCCATGTCCCCCGGCCCGTTCGAACCGGCTGACCGCCGGGTGCAACTCCATCCGTATCCGGGGGGATCGAGGACCCGATCCGCTGCCTTCGAGGCGCGGGTCGGCGTGGAGAAAGGCGCACCAAGACATGACCTCTGTGCAGGTCGAGCAGCACGACAGGACGCCCGGCGAGGGCGCCGCGGCCGAGGACGGCGAGGGTTACCACCGCGCACTCGGAGCCCGCCAGATCCAGATGATCGCGATCGGCGGCGCCATCGGCACCGGCCTCTTCCTGGGCGCCGGCAAGGCGATCTCGAAGGCCGGCCCGAGCCTGATCCTGGCCTACGCCATCGTCGGCCTGGTCATCTTCTTCATCATGCGCGCCCTGGGCGAGCTGCTGATGTACCGCCCGGTCTCGGGCTCCTTCTCGGACTACGCCCGTGAGTTCCTCGGCCCGTTCTGGGGATACGCGACGGGCTGGACGTACTGGCTCTTCTGGGTGGTCACCGGCATCACCGAGGTCACCGCCGCCGCGAAGTACATGTCGTACTGGACGCACGACAGCTTCCCGCAGTGGGCCTACGCGCTGATCTTCACGGTCATCCTCTACGCCGCCAACCTGATCTCCGTGAAGCTCTTCGGCGAGCTGGAGTTCTGGTTCTCCATGGTCAAGGTCACCGCCATCGTCGGCATGATCCTGATCTGCGCCGGCATCCTCACCGTCGGCTTCTCCGACGCCGCCGCCGGCGCCTCGGTGTCCAACCTGTGGAACGACCGCGGCTTCTTCCCCAACGGCATCGGCGAGACGCTGATGACCCTGCAGATCGTCGTGTTCGCCTTCCTCGCCGTCGAGCTGGTCGGCGTCACCGCGGGCGAGTCCAAGGACCCGGCGAAGACCCTGCCCAAGGCCATCAACACCGTGCCGTGGCGCATCGCCGTCTTCTACGTCGGCGCACTCATCATGATCATGTCGGTCATCCCGTGGTCCAACTTCAAGGCCGGCGAGAGCCCCTTCGTCCTCGCCTTCGAGAAGATGGGCCTGGGCATCGGCGCCGCGATCGTCAACTTCGTCGTGCTGACCGCCGCCCTGTCCTCCTGCAACTCGGGCATGTACTCCACCGGCCGCATGCTGCGCGACCTCGCGCTCAACGGCCAGGGCCCGAAGTTCTTCACCAAGCTCACCAGGACCGGCACCCCGCTCGTGGGCACCACCTTCTCCGCCGCGCTGATGCTCGTCGGTGTCTGGATCAACTACGTGGCCCCCGGCAAGGCCTTCGACTACGTCGTCTCCTTCGCCACCATCTCCGGCATGTGGGCCTGGATCGTCATCCTGGTCTGCCAGATCCGCTACCGCGCCAAGGCCGACCGCGGCGAGCTGCCCCAGTCCACTTTCCGCACTCCCGGCGCCCCGTACACGAGCTGGTTCTCCCTGGCCTTCATCGGCATGGTCATCGTGATGATGGGCGTCGACAAGGACTCCCGCGTCTCGCTGTACTGCGCCCCGCTGTGGGGCCTGATCCTGGGCGTCTCGTACCTGGTGCTCAAGAAGCGCAACCCGGGCGGAGCCGCCTTCAACAAGGCCTCCGAGCGGGCCTCCGAGCCGGTCGCCTGACCGCTCCTCCCACCGGGCCCCGACGGGCCTCGTGTCCAGCATCCGGGCCCTCCCGTACCACACCTCGGTACGGGAGGGCCCGTCTGCTTATCCTGTCGACCATGCTGACCCTCACCCAGGCGCTGTACGACCGGATCGTGGAGCACGCCCGCAAGGACCACCCCGACGAGGCCTGCGGCGTCGTGGCCGGACCGGCCGGCACCGACCGCCCCGAGCGGTTCATCCCGATGCTCAACGCGGCCCGCTCGCCCACGTTCTACGAGTTCGACTCGAAGGATCTGCTCAAGCTGTACCGCGAGCTCGACGACCGGGACGAGGAACCCGTGATCGTCTACCACTCGCACACCGCGACCGAGGCCTACCCCTCCCGTACGGACGTCACGTACGCCAACGAGCCCGCCGCGCACTACGTCCTGGTCTCCACGGCGGACACCGACGGCCTCGGAGAGTTCCAGTTCCGCTCGTACCGGATCGTCGAAGGCGTCATCACCGAGGAGGAAGTGCAGGTCGTAGAGGCCTACTGACCACGATGTGGTCGGTTTGCGTCCACGATTCGGGATCACACTCCAAACGGGGGACCGGGAATCGTTAACATGACCGCATGGTTCCCCACGACGTGAGCATCGAGACGCCCGGCAGGCTGCTGCTCGTGGCGCGGCTGCACGTCGACCTGTGCCGCCTCGCCAGCAGCATCTGTCCTGCCGCCTGAGCACCACAGCCCCTCGCGCGGGGGCCATCGCGCCGCGCGCCCTTACGCCCCTCCCGCCTTACTTCACCACTGGAGCCAGCCATGGCCATCGAGGTCCGCATCCCCACCATCCTCCGCACCTACACCGACGGCGAGAAGGCCGTCAGCGGTGAGGGCGCCACGCTGTCCGAGCTGTTCGCGGACCTGGAGACGCGCCACAAGGGCATTCGAGAGCGAATCGTCGAGGGCGCTGACGGCGGCAAGCTGCGCCGCTTCGTGAACGTCTACCTCAACGACGAGGACGTCCGCTTCCTCGACGGCATCTCCACCGCCCTCAAGGACGGCGACAGCGTCACCATCCTCCCGGCGGTCGCCGGCGGCTCCGTCTGATGCGCTACGACTCCCCGCTGGCCGCGGTCGGCAACACGCCGCTCGTCCGGCTGCCCCGGCTGTCGCCCTCGGACGACGTCCGGATCTGGGCCAAGCTGGAGGACCGGAACCCGACCGGGTCCATCAAGGACCGGCCCGCGCTCCACATGGTCGAGCAGGCCGAGAAGGACGGCAGGCTGTACCCCGGCTGCACGATCCTGGAGCCCACCTCGGGAAACACCGGGATCTCGCTCGCGATGGCGGCCAAGCTCAAGGGCTACCGGATCGTGTGCGTCATGCCGGAGAACACGAGCCAGGAGCGGCGTGACCTGCTGGCCATGTGGGGAGCCGAGATCATCTCGTCGCCGGCGGCGGGCGGGTCGAACACCGCGGTCCGGGTGGCGAAGGAACTGGCGGCGGAACACCCCGACTGGGTGATGCTCTACCAGTACGGCAACCCGGACAACGCGGGCGCCCACTACGCGACGACGGGCCCCGAGATCCTGCGGGACCTCCCGTCGATCACCCACTTCGTGGCGGGGCTGGGCACGACGGGCACCCTGATGGGCGTCGGCCGCTACCTGCGCGAGCACGTCGACGGCGTCAAGATCGTCGCGGCGGAGCCGCGGTACGACGACCTGGTCTACGGGCTGCGCAACCTGGACGAGGGCTTCGTCCCGGAGCTGTACGACGCCTCGGTCCTGACGACCCGCTTCTCCGTGGGCTCGGCCGACGCGGTGACCCGCACCCGTGAACTCCTCCAGCAGGAGGGCATCTTCGCGGGCGTCTCCACGGGCGCCGCCCTGCACGCGGCGATCGGCGTGGGCCGCAAGGCGGTGGCCGCGGGCGAAGCGGCGGACATCGTGTTCGTGGTGGCCGACGGAGGCTGGAAGTACCTGTCGACGGGCGTGTACACGGCCGCGACGACGGAAGCGGCGATCGAAACCCTGCAGGGCCAGCTCTGGGCCTGACCCGCCGGGACACCGCCCCGGCCCCGGCCCGGCCGCGGGGCTGATCCGGCCCCGCCCGCGCCGGCGCCGACCGGGTTCGTCCAGCCCTTCGGCGCCGAAGCCGGGGGTCCGGGGCCTGCCCCGGGGAACGGTGGGGGCGGGGCGGGGAGACTGCCCCACGGGCGGGACGCCGCCGGCGGCAGACACCCCGCCCGAGTACGGTCCTGGCCGCACGGCGCACAGCCGGACCAGCCGATCCGGGGCCCGCCGACCCGCCGGCCGACAGCAGCTCCGCCAGGACGGCCGCGTGGCCGGAGGCCGGGCGCCGCACGGCGCACAGCCGGACCGGCCGGCCCGGATCGCCCCCGGGCCCGGGCGCTCGGACGCCGGCCGGTCAGCCGGACAGCAGGTCCGCCAGGACGGCCGCGTGGCTGGAGGCCGGGTCCCTGACCGCAGTCAGGAGGGTCACCGGACCCGCCTCGGCCAGCGCGCGCAGCCGCTCCAGCTCCGCCGCCGCCTCCGGCTCCGCCAGCTCCGCCTCGTACCGCGCCCGGAACTCCTGCGCCGGGCCCCCGCCGCCGTGGAACCACTTCCGCAGCTCCCCCGACGGGGTCACCGCCTTCGGCCATTCGTCGACCGCCGCCACCGCCTTCGCCAGGCCCCGCGGCCACAGCCGGTCCACGAGGACCCGTACGCCGTCCGCCCCCGGCTCCGGGGGGTCGTAGACCCGTCGCACCCGCACCCCCATCAGCCGCCGCCTCCGAGTCCCCTGACCTCGTCCCACACCGCCGGATCCAGCACGCCCAGCCGCCTCCCCAACTCCCACACCGACACCTCGGCCGGCCGGTCCGCCTCCAGGTAGCTCACCCGCCCCCCCTGCGCCCCGACCGTCCCCGGCGGCAGCGGGATCACCCCGGCCCGCCGGTCGTCGTACTTCCCGGTGATCCACGCGACCCGCGCCCGGTGGGTCCGTACGGAGGCCACCGCCAGCACCAGGCACAGCCGCCCGTCGGCGAGGGACCACAGCTCACCGGCCTGCGGCTGCGGCGCCGCACCCGGCCCGTGCTGCGGCGCGGCCCGCCGGGCGGCCGCCGGCCGACGCCCCGCGACCAGCACCACCAGCACCACGGCCACCACCGCAGCTGCCGCCGGCCACCAGGACGTGTCCATATTCCGAAGGTAGCCGCGCCCGCACCCCCCGGCACGGCAGTACACCGGCACGCCCGTGCCCAGCGTCGCTCCCCCGGGTGACAGCACAGGTGATTCCCCCCACAACGGCCTGCCGCGGAGGAGCGACCTGACGTTTCGCGCCTTACGCTCGACCCACGCACGGCCCGCATTCCGTCCACGGACCGTCCCCGGAGGTTTACGCTCCATGAAGCTCACCGTCGTCGGCTGCTCGGGGTCGTTCCCGTCCGCGGAATCGGCCTGTTCGAGCTACCTCGTCGAGGCCGACGGCTTCCGGCTGCTCCTCGACATGGGCAACGGCGCCCTCGGCGAGCTGCAGCGCCACATCGGTCTCTACGACCTCGACGCAATCTTCCTGAGCCACCTGCACGCCGACCACTGCATCGACATGTGCGCCTACTTCGTGGCCCGCTTCTACCGCCACGAGGGCGGCCGCTGCGGCAGCATCCCCGTCTACGGTCCCGAAGGCACCGAGAAGCGTCTGACGACGGCGTACGAGGACGTCCCCGACGAGCGCTCGATGAGCGAGGTCTTCGACTTCCGGACCCTGAAGTCCGGCAGCTTCGAGATCGGTCCGTTCACGGTCCGCACCGAGCGGGTCAGCCACCCCGTGGAGGCCTACGGCATCCGCGTCGAGCACGGCGGCCGCTCCCTCACGTACTCCGGTGACACGGGCGTCTGCCCCGAGCTGGGGGTGCTCGCCGAGGGCACCGACCTGTTCCTGTGCGAGGCGTCCTTCACGCACGGCAAGGAGGACGTCCCGGGCCTCCACCTCAACGGGCGCGAGGCCGGGGAGTTCGCCCGCGGCGGCCGGGTCGGCCGGCTCGTCCTGACGCACATCCCGCCGTGGACCGACGCCCGCCGGAACATCGCCGACGCCCGCGAGGTCTACGACGGCCCGGTCGACCTGGCGTACGCGGGCGCCGTCTACGAGGTCTGACGCACCGTCGCCCGTACGCCGAAGCCCCCGCCCTCCGGAAGGAGGGCGGGGGCTTCGCGGTGCGCGGCGCCGTGGTTACTTGGCCTCGGCCTTGAGCAGCTCGGCGAGCTCCTCGTCGGACTCGCGGCCCGGCGTCGGGAGGTTGAACTTCGTGATGGCGAAGCGGAAGACCACGTAGTAGACCACTGCGAAGCACAGGCCCACGACCGCCAGGCCCAGCGGGTTGGTGGCCTTGCCCAGGTTCAGCAGGTAGTCGATGGCGCCGGCGGAGAAGCCGAAGCCGTCCTTCATGCCGAGCCCCCACGTCAGGGCCATCGAGACACCGGTCAGCACCGCGTGGATCGCGTACAGGACCGGGGCGATGAACATGAACGTGAACTCGATCGGCTCGGTCACACCGGTGACGAAGGAGGTCAGCGCGAGGGAGAACATCATGCCGCCGACGACCTTGCGGCGCTCGGGGCGGGCGCAGTGGACGATCGCGAGGCAGGCCGCCGGGAGGGCGAACATCATGATCGGGAAGAAGCCGGTCATGAACTGTCCGGCGCTCGGGTCACCGGCGAGGAAGCGGGAGATGTCGCCGCTCTTGCCTTGGTACTCGCCCGCCTGGAACCACGGGAAGGAGTTCAGCAGGTGGTGCATGCCGACCGGGATCAGCGCGCGGTTGGCGATACCGAAGATGCCCGCGCCGACGGCGCCGGAGCCGACCAGCCACTCACCGAAGCTGTGCAGACCCGTACCGAGGACCGGCCAGATCAGGCCGAAGACGATGCCGATGACGAGGCCGGCGAAGGCCGAGAGGATCGGGACCAGACGGCGGCCGCCGAAGAAGCCCGCCCACTCGGGGAGCTTGGTCCGGTAGAACTTCTGGTAGATCAGGGCGACCACGATGCCCATGACGACACCGCCGAGCACCTTGGCGTCGACGGGGGCGTCCACGAGCGCGACCTTGTGGTCGACGACCGCCTCGACCTGCGGCAGGCTCGGGTCCGTGAAGGTCGCGAGGACCTTCGAGAAGACCAGGTAGCCGGTCACGGCCGCGAGCGCGGTCGAACCGTCGGACTTCTTGGCGAAGCCGATCGCGATGCCGACGGCGAACAGCAGCGCCATGTTGGCGAGGATCGCGCCGCCGCCGGCGGACATGTATCCGGCTATCTTGGTCAGGAACGTCGGCAGCGAGGGGTCGCCGAGCATGTCCTTGTCGCCGAGACGGACGAGCAGCGCGGCCGCCGGCAGCACCGCAACGGGGAGCATGAGGCTCCGGCCGATGCGCTGCATGACGGCCATCACGCCCGCGCCCTTCTTCTTTTCCGCAGCGGTGGCTGTGGACATGAGGTTCCTCCAGAAGGCAAGGCGCCGCCCGGGGGACGAACGGGGGCCGGCGGCGTCTCAAAATGGGGGTACGCGAGCTCCGGACCCGGGCTTGCGTGGTCTACACCAATGGGTGGTGTAGACCAGTTGTAGCATGGTCGGGGATAGATAAGGAACCTTCGATTTCCTGTGGTCTACGCCACACTCCGCCCGCGGGGGTGACCTGCGGCCCGGGGCAAGCGGAAGGCCCCCGGATCCATGGATCCGAGGGCCTCACGCGACGCGGTGCCGTGATGTCTTCGTGCTCTACGCCTTGGTGTTCTCCGCCTCCATCGCCGCGATCTCCTCGTCCGACTCCCGCCCCGGCGTCGGGATGTCGAACTTCGTGATCGCGAAGCGGAACACGACGTAATAGACGACGGCGAACCCCAGACCGATCGGAATGATCAGCAACGGCTTCGTCGCCAGGCTGAAGTTGATGAGGTAGTCGATCAGCCCCGCCGAGAAGCTGAACCCGTCGTGCACCCCCAGCCCCCACGTCACGGCCATCGACGCACCCGTCAGCAGTGCGTGGATCGCGTACAGCACCGGCGCGACGAAGAGGAACGAGTACTCCAGCGGCTCGGTGATGCCCGTGACGAACGAGGTCAGCGCCACCGACAGCATCAGGCCGCCGACCTCCTTGCGCCGCTGCGGCTTCGCGCAGTGCGTGATCGCCAGCGCCGCCGCCGGCAGGGCGAACATCATGATCGGGAAGAAGCCGCTCAGGAACTGCCCCGCGTCCGGGTCGCCCGCCAGGAACATGTTGATGTCGCCGTGCACCGTCGTCCCGTCCGGCTTGGTGTAACTGCCGAACTGGAACCACACCGGCACGTTCAGGAACTGGTGCAGGCCGATCACCAGCAGCGCACGGTTGGCGACGCCGAAGATGCCGGCGCCCCAGGAGCCCAGCCCCACCAGCCAGTCCGAGAAGGACTCCAGCGCACTGCCGACCGGCGGCCAGACCCACAGGCAGAGCGCGGCGAACCCGATCGCGACGAACGACATGATGATCGGGACCAGACGGCGGCCGTTGAAGAAGCCCAGCCAGTCGACCAGCTTCACACGGTGGAAGCGCTGCCAGAACCAGGCGGCCAGCAGGCCCATGATGATGCCGCCGAACACCCCCGGGTTCTGGTACGTGAACTCCACGAACGTGTTGTTCGGCCCCAGGCAGCCGCCCCCGATGTCGCGCGTACCGGCCGGACAGGTGTTGGGGAACGCGTGCAGCACCCCCCGGTACACCAAGAAGCCCGCGACCGCCGCGAGCGCCGTCGAACCGTCCGCCTTCTTCGCCATGCCGATCGCCACGCCGATGCAGAAGAGCAGCGGCAGCCCGAGGTCCGCGTTCAGCAGGGCGCCACCCGCGGCCACCATCACCTTGGCCACGATCGTCCAGTTCAGGCCGTCCTCGCCGAACACGCCCGGCTGCCCGAGCCCGTTGAGCAGGCCCGCCGCGGGCAGGACCGCGATCGGCAGCTGCAGACTCCGCCCCATCTTCTGCAGCGCCGGGTACAAGCCGCTCCACCACTTCGGCTCCGGTGCTGCTGTGGTGCTGCTCGCGCTCATCGGCGTCCTCCCTGGCGAGCCCGTTTGGGCAGGTGCGCCCCGTGCGGCACACTGGTGTAGACCACTTGTGATGAGGTCGCACTCACCCGCCCGGAGGGCAGGTCGCTGCTGATCGTCATCATTCGGCAGAAGCTGGACCCGCGCTCGCGTAGCTGGGCCAACAGTGGGCTACCGTGACAAAGCGGGCCCCGCTGGCTGGACCTGGACCGCCGAGACTCGTTCTTCGTAGAACTCAGGGAGAAAACATGGCCACCAAGGCTGAGAAGATCGTCGCCGGGCTCGGCGGCATCGACAACATCGAAGAGGTCGAAGGCTGCATCACCCGCCTGCGCACCGAGGTCGCCGACCCCAGCCTCGTCGACGAAGCCGCCCTGAAGGCCGCGGGCGCCCACGGCGTCGTCAAGATGGGCACCGCGATCCAGGTCGTCATCGGCACGGACGCCGACCCGATCGCCGCCGACATCGAAGACATGATGTGAGCTGACCACCCGCTCGCACACCCCACGAGACCCCGTCCCGCACCTGTCCGGACGGGGTCTTCGTACGCCCGCGGCCGGGCCCCCGCACACGGACATGGGCCCGGCCCGGCACCGACTAGGCTCGGACCCATGTCTCGCATCGACGGCCGCACGCCCGAACAGCTCCGCCCGGTCACCATCGAACGGGGATGGAGCAAGCACGCCGAGGGCTCCGTCCTCATCTCCTTCGGCGACACCAAGGTCTTCTGCACCGCCTCCTTCACCGAAGGCGTCCCGCGCTGGCGCAAGGGCAGCGGCGAAGGCTGGGTCACCTCCGAGTACTCGATGCTGCCCCGCTCCACCAACACCCGCGGCGACCGCGAATCCGTACGCGGCAAGATCGGCGGCCGCACCCACGAGATCTCCCGCCTCATCGGCCGCTCCCTGCGCGCCGTCATCGACTACAAGGCGCTCGGCGAGAACACCATCGTCCTGGACTGCGACGTCCTCCAGGCCGACGGCGGCACCCGCACCGCCGCCATCACCGGCGCCTACGTCGCCCTCGCCGACGCCGTCGCCTGGGGCCAGCAGAAGAAGCTGATCAAGGCCGGACGCAAGCCGCTCACCGGCACCGTCGCCGCCGTCAGCGTCGGCATCGTCGACGGCGTCCCGCTGCTCGACCTCTGCTACGAGGAGGACGTGCGGGCCGAGACCGACATGAACGTGGTCTGCACCGGCGACGGCCGCTTCGTCGAGGTCCAGGGCACCGCCGAGGGCGAGCCCTTCGACCGCAAGGAGCTCAACGCGCTCCTGGACCTGGCCGCCGGCGGCTGCGCCGACCTCGAAGCCATCCAGCTGGGCGCCCTGCAGCTCTGACCGGCCCCCGCCCCCACGGCGGCCGCCAGAACCGCAGAGGGCGCTCGCGCGTCTCCCTGTACACGGGCGCACGGTGTCAAAGCCGTGCGCCCGTCCCCGTATCCACGTCCATGTCCTTCTCGGCACCCTGGGAGACCCGAACATGAACCCGAAGCACCGCATAGCGGCGGTCGTCCTGGCCGCGGCCCTGGCCGTCCCGGCGCTGACGTCCTGCGACGCGATCTCGACCGCGATGGACTGTGCGAACACGGCCGTGGCCATCACCGACGGGGCCAACGACCTCCAGCAGGCGGTCTCCCAGGCCGGCAACAGCCCGCAGGACGCCCAGAACGCGCTGAACCAGATCGAGACCAGCCTCAAGAAGGTCGGCGACCAGACGGACAACGCCGACCTGAGCAAGGCCGTCTCCTCCATGACCACCGCGGTCAAGAACGTCCGCACCGCCATCGAGAACGGCAACCCCAACCCGGACATCCAGCCGGTCGCCGACGCGGCGAAGGAACTGTCGAAGGTCTGCACGCCGGGCTGACCGGGGCCCGCGCCCGCTTCCGCGAGGAGCCGGCCGGAATAATGGCCGCCATGACCAGCCGCCTGATCCTCGCCACCCGCAACGCGGGCAAAGTCGCCGAGCTCCACGCCATCCTGTCCGACGCCGGCCTGCCGTACGAGCTGGTCGGCGCGGACGCGTACCCCGAGATCCCGGACGTCAAGGAGACCGGCGTCAGCTTCGCCGAGAACGCCCTCCTCAAGGCCCACGCCCTGGCCCGGGCCACGGGCCTGCCGGCCATCGCCGACGACTCCGGCCTCTGCGTGGACGTCCTGAACGGCGCCCCCGGCATCTTCTCGGCACGGTGGGCGGGCCGGCACGGCGACGACAAGGCCAACCTGGACCTGCTGCTGGCCCAGCTCGGGGACATCGGCGACGAACACCGCGGGGCCCACTTCGCGTGCGCGGCCGCCCTGGCCCTCCCGGACGGCACCGAGCGCGTCGTGGAGGGCCGCCTCCTCGGCACCCTCCGCCACACCCCGGCGGGCACGGGCGGCTTCGGCTACGACCCGATCCTCCAGCCGAACGGCGACACCCGCACCTGTGCGGAACTCACCCCCGCGGAAAAGAACGCCATCTCCCACCGGGGCCAGGCCTTCCGCGCCCTGGTCCCCTTCATCCGCGC
The DNA here is from genome assembly GCF_044745505.1 of Streptomyces sp. NPDC086989. Classification (NCBI taxonomy): domain Bacteria; kingdom Bacillati; phylum Actinomycetota; class Actinomycetes; order Kitasatosporales; family Streptomycetaceae; genus Streptomyces; species Streptomyces sp. NPDC086989. The sequence continues at coordinate 770,570 of NZ_JBIVAL010000001.1, read as the reverse complement.
CCTGGTGGCCTGACCGCCTCCGCCCGCAACACGGAAGGCCCCATACGTGCTGCTCACGTACGGGGCCTTTCGCTGAATGCGGTTGGGGGGACTCGAACCCCCACGGGTGTTAACCCACTGGGACCTAAACCCAGCGTGACTGCCAATTCCACCACAACCGCCCACGAATCGGGTCGAAATGGACATCGGCCCGGAGTGGCTGCGGTCAGTCTACGGCGGCGGGACGGAGAAACGGGGCGGGATCCCGGTGGGAATCGGTCAGATGCCGAGGTCCTTGATGATCTTGGCTACGTGGCCCGTCGCCTTGACGTTGTACAGGGCGCGTTCGACCTTGCCCTCCTCGTCCACGATCACCGTCGACCGGATGACCCCGGTCACCGTCTTGCCGTACAGCTTCTTCTCCCCGAACGCCCCGTAGGCCTCCAGGACCTGCTTCTCCGGGTCGCCCACCAGCGTGACCTTCAGGTGCTCCTGCTCGCGGAACTTCGCCAGCTTCTCCGGCTTGTCCGGGGACACGCCGATGACGTCGTAGCCGGCCTGCGCCAGTACCGCCAGGTTGTCCGTGAAGTCGCAGGCCTGCTTCGTGCAGCCGGGCGTCAGTGCCGCGGGGTAGAAGTACACGATCACCTTGCGGCCCTTGTGGTCGGCGAGCGAGACCTCGTTGCCGTCCGCGTCGGGCAGGGTGAAGGCGGGGGCGGTGTCGCCCGGCTGGAGTCGCTCGCTCATGTCAACAGTCTCCTCGGGAGGGGATCGGTACGGGTCCGAGACTAAGCTGACAGACTGTTCATGGTGGGCTACGCCCCCTACTCGACCCGACGACGACGGAGGCAGCGCGGTGCCGGAAGCCAGGACCCCCGCACAGATCGAGGCGGACATCGTCCGCCGCCGCGAACAGCTCGCCGAGACGCTCGACGAGATCGGAGTGCGCATGCACCCGCAGACGATCATCGGGGACGCGAAGGCCAGGGTCGCCTCGACGGTCGACCACACCGCCGGGCGCGCCGTCGTCGCCGTGAACCGTCTCCTGACGGACGTGCGCGACAGCATGCGGCACGAGGACGGCACCCCGCGCTTCGAGCGGATCGTGCCCGTCGCGCTGCTCGCGGTGGGTGTGGTCGGCGTGCTCGTGACCTCGGCTCGGCGCAGGCGCTGATGACCCTGCGGCGTACGGGCGGGCCACGGACGGGTAGGTTCGTGGCGTGAGCGACGACACCAACACCACCAGCCACGACAAGCTGCCGATCCGCATGCTGCACGACCGTGTGCTCGTGAAGTCCGATTCGCCCGAGGGCGAGCGGCGCTCGGGCGGCGGCATCCTGATTCCGGCGACCGCTGCCGTGGGCAAGCGGCTGGCCTGGGCCGAGGTGGTCGCGGTCGGGCAGAACGTGCGCAGCGTGGAGCCGGGCGACCGGGTGCTGTACGACCCCGAGGACCGGGCCGAGGTCGAGGTGCGGGGTGCGACGTACGTGCTGATGCGCGAGCGGGACCTGCACGCCGTGGCCGCGGAGCGGCTGGAGGGGTCCAAGGACTCCACCGGGCTGTACCTCTAGATCACTTTTGGATCAGTTCTGGATCGTTTCCCGTGCGGTTAGGGCCGGTGACCGGTGTCACCGGCCCTTTTGTATGGCTTTTGCTACGGTGGGGGAACCCCGACGAGACGCGCCGTACCGGGTGGCCTGGGCCGCAGGACAAGACGACGCACCCCGTTCGCTCTCGTCCCGGAGGTGTCTGTCATGGCCTGGGTTCTGCTTCTCGTCGCAGGTCTGCTCGAGGTCGGCTGGTCGATCGGTATGAAGTTCACGGAGGGCTTCACCCGGTTGTGGCCGAGCGTGTTCACCGGCGCGGGGATCGTCGCCAGCATGGTGCTGCTCTCGTATGCGGCGAAGACGCTGCCCATCGGTACCGCGTACGGCGTATGGGTGGGCATCGGTGCGGCCGGGGCGGCCGTGCTCGGCATGGCGGTGCTGGGTGAGCCCGTCACCGCCGCCCGGATCTTCTTCATCTGCCTGCTGCTGGTGGCCGTGGTGGGGCTGAAGGCGACCTCCGGTCACTGAGCCGGGCGCCTATTCCAGGTACTCCGAGGGCGGGCGGCCGCGCAGGCCGCCGGTGACGCCGCCCAGTGCCCCGGCCGTGGCGCCCGTCGTGGTGCCCGACGTCGTTCCCGTGCCGGTCCCGGTGGAGGTGCCCGCGTCGGACCGGCCCCCCGTGGTGTCGCCCTCCGTGCTCTGGCCGCCGGTGTCCTGTCCCTGGTCCTGTCCTTGGTCCTGGCCCTGGTCCTGACCCTCGTTCCGGCCGCCGGTGGGCGGCGTCGGGCGGCTCGGGCGGTTCGGGCGGCTCGGCGGGGCCGGGGACTGCGGCGTGCTCTCCTCGTCCGGAGTGGGCTCCGGGCTGCTGGGGACGGCCGGCGGGGGCGACGGGGCCGCGCCCGGTTCGAGTTCGAGGTCGAAGTCCAGGGGGTCGCCGCCCTCCAGGGCCGTCTTCGTGTACTGCGCCCAGATCCGGGCCGGGTAGCCGCCGCCCCCGATGCGGGCCTCGCCGAGCGCCCCGTACAGGGATTCCAGTGTGCCCGTGTCCGGGTCCTGGCCCATCATCGAGACGACCGTGACCAGGTCCGGGGTGTACGCCGCGAACCAGGCGGAGCGGTCCAGTTCTCCGGTGCCGGTCTTGCCGGCGGCGGGGTGCCCGGCGGCGAGGGCGGCCGTACCGGTGCCGTTGTCGACGACGCTGACCAGCATGGACGTGGTGGTGTCGGCGGCCTCGCGGCTGATGGCCTGCTTCGGGGTGCGGTCGGGCAGCGGGACGCTGTCGCTGCCCTTGGTGATCTTCTCGATGAAGGTGTACGGGGTGTAGCGGCCGTGGTCGGCGAGGGTCGCGTAGGCCTGGGTCATGTCCAGGACGCTGGCCTGGAGCGTGCCGAGCGCGATGGCCGGGACGGGCAGGAAGTTCGGGGTGTTCTCGGGGATGCCCAGCGCGATGGCGGTTTCCTTGACCTTGCTGGTGCCCACGTCCACGGCCATCTGGGCGTAGACGGCGTTGACGGAGAGGTCGGTGGCGGTGTTGACGGTGATCGGGCCGTACGACACCTGGCCCTCGTTCTCGGGGGCGAAGCGGATCCGGCCGCCGACGACGGGCCGCCGGTTGTCGCCGTTGTAGACGGTGTTGGGGGTGATGCGGCGGCCGTCCTGGGTGCGGGAGTCGTTCTCGACGGCGGAGGCGAACACGAACGGCTTGAAGGTGGAGGCGACCTGGTAGTCGTGCCGGGTCGCGTTGTTGACGTACTGCTTGGTGTAGTCGACGCCCCCGTACAGGGCGACGACCTTGCCGGTGGCCGGGTCGATGGAGACCCCGCCGGCCCGCACGACGCGGTCGGCCTTGCGCGCCTGCGGGTCGAGGTCGTCGGCCATCTTCTCGTCGACGGCGTCGACGAAGGCGTTCTGTCTGCGCTTGTCGATGGTGGTGGTGATGCGGTAGCCGCCCTCGGCGAGCGTCTTCTCGTCGAGGATCTTGTGGTCGACGATGTAGTCCTTGACGGCCTCGACGAGATAGCCGCGCTGGCCGGAGAGTCCGGCGGCCGGGCGGACCTTGCCGGGTTCGGGGAAGCGGGTGGCGCTCCGCTCGGCGGCGGGCAGCCACTGCTTCTTGACCATGCCGTCGAGGACGTAGTTCCAGCGGGCGAGTGCGCGTTCACGGCTCTGCGGGTGGGACACGACGTCGAAGGCGCTGGGGGAGTTGAGCAGGGTGGCGAGGTACGCGCCCTCCGCGGTGGTGAGTTTGCCGACGTCCTTGCCGTAGTAGGCCTGGGCGGCGGCCTGGATGCCGTACGCATTGCGCCCGAAGTAGCTGGTGTTGAGGTAGCCCTCCAGGATGTAGTCCTTCGACTTCTCGCGACCGAGCTTGATCGCGATGAAGAACTCCTTGATCTTCCGTTTGATCGTCTGTTCCTGGCCGAGGTAGTAGTTCTTCACGTACTGCTGGGTGATGGTCGAGCCGGACTGGGTGCCCTTGCCCGTCGCCGTGTTCCAGGCGGCGCGGAGCATCGCCTTGGGGTCGACCGCCCGTTCGGAGTAGAAGTCCCGGTCCTCGGCGGCCAGTACGGCCTCCTGCACCGTGCGGGGGATCTGCGAGAGCGGGACGTTGACGCGGTTGACCTCGCCGTCGCGGGCGAGCTGGGAGCCGTCGGCGTAGAGGTAGAGGTTGGACTGCGCGGTCGCGGCGGCGTTGGCGGGCGGGATGTGGACCAGCAGGTAGCCGGCGACGAGGCCGCCGACGACCAGCAGGGCGAGCAGCAGCACGGCGCCGAGGGCCATCCGCCAGGTCGGGATCAGACGGCGCCAGCCGGTCCGCTTCCGTTTCCGTTCGGCCCTCTTGGCGTCCCTGCGGGCCTGCCGGTCGCTCTTGGGGCCCTGGTTCCGGCCCTGGCTCCGGCCCGGGGACGCCGCCGGGGACTGCGGCTGCGGCTGCCCGCGGGGCCCTTCGGGAGTGTCCGGGTCGCGAGGGTTCCAGCCCGGTGGTGGTGACTGGTCGCTCATCGCCAGAACTCCTCGACGCCGTACGAAATATCCACGTCTGTACCTCATGCTGTCTACCCGATGGCCGCTCATTCCGCGTCGGACGGGCGTAAATCGGTCGCGTGGATCGCCCCTCCGCACTAAGCTCGCGCGCTTTGGCCGACGTAGGAACGACCGGGAAAACGGAGGGATACGGTGCGCCAGGGAACGGCTCGCAGAGCGTGGCTCTATCCGGCCGTCGCGGCCGGCGGGTTCCGGCGCTACGCCACCTACGGGACGGCGACGGCGGCAGGGGTGTTCACCAACACCGTCTTCGGCTTCATCCTCGCCTACACGTACGTCGCGTTGTGGGACGAGCGGCCCGGACTGGGCGGCTACGACCAGGCGCAGGCCCTGACCTTCGTCTGGGTGAGCCAGTCGCTGCTCGCCGCGGGCGCGCTGATCGGCGGCGGCTTCCAGGAGGAGATGCAGGAGCGCATTCGCACCGGTGACATCGCCGTCGACCTGTACCGGCCGGCGGACCTCCAGCTGTGGTGGCTCGCGGCCGATCTGGGGAGGGCGGGCTTCCAGCTGCTCGGGCGCGGAGTGGTGCCGCTGCTGGCGGGGGCGCTGGCGTTCCAACTGGCGCTGCCCGCCGACGCGCTGCGCTGGCTGCTGTTCCTGGTGTCGGTGACCCTCGGGCTGCTCGTCAGCTTCGCGGTGCGGTACCTGCTGGGGCTGGCCGCGTTCTGGCTGATGGACGGGACGGGCATCAACCTGATGGCCACCGTGGTCACGATCTTCTTCTCCGGGATGCTGCTGCCGCTGACGGTGTTCCCGGGCGGTTTCGGGGAGTTCGTCCGTCTGCTGCCGTGGTCGGCGATGGTCCAGGTGCCGCTGGACGTGCTGATGGGCGAACACGCCGGTGCCGGGACCGCGGTGGGTGCGCTGGGCTTCCAGGCGGTGTGGGTGCTCGTACTGATGGGCACGGGGCGGCTGTTGCAGTCGGCTGCCACGCGGAAGGTGGTGGTCCAAGGTGGCTGATGCGGCCGAGGTGGTGCCGGAGGCGGCGACGACCGGGCGCGGGGGTCGTCTGCCGCTCGCCCCGCTCGATGCCCCGCTCGATGCCCCGCTCGACGTGCCGAAGCGCAGTCGTATGGTGGAAGGGCTGCGCGGCTACGGCCTGATCGTCGCGATGTGGGTCCGGTCGACGATGGCGTACCGGACGTCGTTCTTCCTGTCCGCCTTCGGGAACGCGGCGATCCAGCTCCTCGACTTCGTCGCGATTTGGATCATGTTCTCGCACGTGGACGCGCTGGGCGGCTTCACGCTGCCCGAGATCGCCCTGCTGTACGGGTCCTCCTCGGTCTCCCTGGGGATCGCCGACCTGGTCCTCGGCAATACGCACCGGGTCGGCGTCCGCATCCGCGACGGATCGCTGGACACCATGCTGGTGCGCCCGGTCCCCGTGCTCGCACAGGTCGCCGCGGACCGCTTCGCACTGCGCCGGGTGGGGCGGACCGGGCAGGGTCTGGCGGTACTGGTGTGGTCGCTCGCGGCGCTGGACGTGGACTGGACGGCCGGGAAGGTGCTGCTGGTGCCCGTGATGATCGTGGCCGGGGCGGCGATCTTCGGGGCGGTGATGGTGGCCGGCGCGGCGTTCCAGTTCGTCGCAGGGGATGCGGCGGAGGTGCAGAACTCGTTCACGTACGGCGGGAACACGATGCTCCAGTACCCGCCGACGGTGTTCGCGGCGGACCTGCTGCGCGGGGTCACGTTCGTCGTTCCGCTGGCCTTCGTGAACTGGCTGCCGGCCCTGTACCTGCTGGGGCGGCCGTATCCGCTGGGGCTGCCGGAGTGGGTGGCGTTCCTGAGCCCGCTGGTGGCGGTGGTGGTGTTCGTACCCGCGTCACTGGCGTGGCGCGCGGGTCTTCGTTCGTACCGGAGTACAGGGAGCTGAGCTGAGCGGTGGCGGGCAACGACGTGCTGATCGAGGTGGACGGAGTCGAGAAGGTCTTCGGCGTACGGCGCCGGGTCGGCCTGATGCGCCGGGAGAAACGGCAGGTCAGGGCCGTGGACGGGATCAGTTTCGAGGTGGCGCGGGGGGAGGTGGTCGGCTACATCGGGCCCAACGGCGCCGGGAAGTCGACCACCATCAAGATGCTGACCGGCATCCTCACCCCCAGCGGCGGCCGGCTGCAGGTCGCGGGCATCGATCCGGCGAAGGAGCGGATGCGGCTCGCGCACCGGATCGGGGTGGTGTTCGGGCAGCGGACCACGCTGTGGTGGGACCTGCCGCTGAAGGACTCGTACGGGCTGATGCGGCGGATGTACCGGATCCCGGAGGCCAGGTTCAAGGAGAACCTGGAGCGCTGCGTGGACCGCCTGGACCTGGCCGAGCTGCTGGACGTGCCGGTACGGCAGCTGTCGCTGGGCCAGCGGATGCGCGGGGACATCGCGGCGGCGCTGCTGCACGATCCGGACGTGCTGTACCTGGACGAGCCGACGATCGGGCTCGATCTGGTGAGCAAGGCGAAGGTACGGGGGTTCCTGCGGCAGTTGAACGAGGAACTCGGCACGACGGTGCTCCTGACCACCCACGACCTCCAGGACATCGAGCAGTTGTGCGAGCGGGTGATGGTGATCGACCACGGACGGCTGGTGTACGACGGGGCGCTGGCCGGCCTGCACTCGATGGGGAAGAGCGAGCGGACGCTGGTGGTGGACCTGGAACGGGAGCTTCCGGAGATCAGCGTGCCCGGGGCGCGGGTGGTGAAGGTGGACGGCCCGCGCCAGTGGCTCGCCTTCCCGGCGGGAACCTCGGCGGCGCCCCTGGTGGCGGAGGTGGCGGCGCGGTACCCGCTCCTGGACCTCTCGGTGCGGGAGCCGGACATCGAGGACGTGATCGCGAGGATGTACGCGGGGCGGGACTGAGGGGGCGTGCGAGGGCGACCGGGGGGCGACCGGGGGGGGGCGACCGGGGGCGACCGGTGGGGCGGGGTCCGGGGTGGGGTGAGGGTCAGGGTCGGGGTCCGGGGTGGGGGTCTGGATGGTCAGGGCTCGGGTCGGGGCTCGGGGTCGGGGGTGGGGCACGCGGTCGGGGCTCGGGCCGAGGCCCGGGCCAGGGATAAATCAGGGGTGGGGCCGGGGTTCGGGCAGGGGTCGGGCCATACAACTCCCTTGCGTGGCTGCATAGGCTGCTTCTCATGACTGACGAGCGGCCGGAGAAGCCGTTGCCGGAGCTGAGGGCGTCGGACGCCGACCGCGAACGGGTGGTGGAGCGTCTGCGGGACGCCGTCGCCGAGGGCCGGATCGACATGGACGAGTTCGAGGAGCGGCTGGAGGTCGCGTACACGTCCAAGACGTACGCGGAGCTGGAGCCACTGACCCGGGACCTGCCGGCGCCCGGCGGGGCGCCGATGCCCGTCGCGGCGGCCGCCCCGGCGCCGGCGGACGGTTCGTGGCCGTCGCGGATCGGCGGCTCCGGGGTGCAGGCGGCCGGTTCGGCGGCGGTGGCGGTGATGTCCACGTTCCAGCGCAAGGGCAACTGGACGGTGCCCGCCCGCCTGGACGCGGTGGCGTTCTGGGGCAGCGGCGAGCTGGACCTGCGCGAGGCGAACTTCGCTGAGCGGGAGGTGGTCATCAACTGCGTCGCGATCATGGGCGGCATCGAGATCACCGTCCCGCCGGGCGTGGAGGTCGACGTCCGGGGCTTCGGCTTCATGGGCGCCTTCGACCAGCGCGACACCCCGGGCCCGGCCGACCCGGGCGCCCCGAGGGTGGTCGTGACGGGCCTGGCCTTCTGGGGCGGCGTGGAGGTCAAGGTGAAACCCCCCAAGCCCCCCAAATCCCCGAAACCCCTCAAGGGCTCCCGCGCCAACCTCCGCAAGGAGCTGTAGGCAGCGGCTCCCCCGCGCCCGCCCCCCGACGCAGCCCGGAGCCACGCCGCCGGGCGGGCCGGAGCCGTACCCCTGGCGGGGCTGAGCCCTGGCCGGGGGCGGTGGGGAGCCGTGCCCCCGGCGGGGGCCGAGCCGTGGCCCCCGGGCAGTGGGGAGCCGTGCCCCTTGCTGCCGGGCCCGGGCGTCAGCCAGGGGGACTGACCTGGCTGCGTCCGGGTGGGCCCGCGGGCGGCCGTGCGGGCCGAGCGGGCCGTCAGGCCGGTGGCGTGGCGGCCCGCCGGCGCGCGGGCCGCCACGTGTGCCCGTACGGATAATCGGCGCGCCGGGAACTCCTCGGCGCTCCGGGGAGTCGGATGCTATGCAGACAAAACAGGCGCCCGGGGAAGGGAGGAGCACGTGGACAACCGCATCACGGGGGCCGGCAGGGCCGGCCCTGGCGGCTTCGTGTTCAGCGAGGCCGACGAGGAGCGCCGTCGCGGCGTCCGCCGCATGAAGACCACCGCCACCGGTTTGCTGGTCCTGGTCGCACTGGTCTACGTACTGACCACCTGGGCCGAGCACACCGGGGCCGGCGCCTGGGCCGGCTACGTCCGGGCCGCCGCCGAGGCCGGCATGGTCGGTGCGCTCGCCGACTGGTTCGCCGTCACCGCACTGTTCCGGCACCCCCTCGGCCTGCCCATCCCGCACACCGCGATCATCCCGAACAAGAAGGACCAGCTCGGCGTCTCCCTCGGGGAGTTCGTCGGGGAGAACTTCCTCTCCCCGGACGTGGTCCGCACCCGCCTCCACGCCCTCGGCATCGGCGCCCGCCTCGGCGCCTGGCTGGCCGAGCCCGCACACGCCGACCGGGTCACCGCCGAGCTGGCGACGGCGCTGCGCGGAGCGCTGACCGTACTGCGCGATTCCGATGTGCAGGCCGTCGTGGGGGAGGCCATCACCCGGCGGGCCGAGACCGCCGAGATCGCGCCCGGGATCGGCAAGACCCTGGAACGGGTCGTCGCGGACGGCGGGCACCGCCGCGTCGTCGACCTCGTCTGCCTCAAGGCCCACGACTGGCTGGTGCTGCACGCGGACTCGGTGATGGGCGCGGTCCAGGGCGGCGCCCCGGGCTGGACCCCGCGGTTCGTGGACCGCAAGGTCGGCGAGCGCGTGTACAAGGAACTGCTCCGCTTCCTGACGGAGATGCGGGACATGCCGGAGCATCCGGCGCGCGGGGCGGTGGACCGGTTCCTGACGGACTTCGCGGCCGACCTGCAGTCGGACACGGACACCCGGGCCCGGGTGGAGCGGCTGAAGTCCGAGATACTCCAGCGCGGGGAGGTGCAGGAGGCGATCACCTCCGCCTGGACCGCGATCCGGTCGATGATCATCTCGGCGGCGGAGGACGAGCAGAGCGAGCTGCGGCTGCGGGTCCGGTCGTCGCTGCTGTCGCTCGGGGCGCGGCTGGCGACGGACGGGCGGCTCCAGGACAAGGTGGAGGGCTGGATCGAGGGCGCGGTGGTGTACGTGGTGACCACCTACCGGGCGGAGATCACCTCGCTGATCACGGACACGGTGGCGGGGTGGGACGCCGAGCACACGTCGCGGAAGGTCGAGGCCCACATCGGCCGGGACCTCCAGTTCATCCGCATCAACGGCACGGTGGTCGGCGCGTTGGCGGGCCTGCTGATCTACACCGTGTCCCAGGCCTTCGGCGCCTAGGTCGTGTCGTCAAAGTCCCGTCTGGCCGGCGGGGCCTGGTACGCACGCTCGCCGCGTTGTCGTCGGTCACCGACGTCCCCCAGCTACCGCTGGGAGGTGCCCCCACCGCGTCGATTCCCTCCTCCGCCTTGCGATCGCACGCACCAGGCCCCGCCGGCCCCGCCCTTCGGGCGGCCGACGCTACTTTGACGACACTCCCTAGCGCCCGTCTTCCCGCTCAGCCCCGGCCGCGGCGCTCCCCTTGGCTACCGCCGGGAGGTGCCCCCGCTCAGCCGGGCCCGCGGCGCTCCCCCTGGCTACCGCCGGGAGGTGCCCCCGCCGCAGTGGCTCCCTCCTCGGCCTTGCGACGCACCGCACCGGACGCCGCGGGCTGGCCCGGCCCGATCCGGAACACGGGGCCTGGCCCGTCCCGCGGACCGGGCTCGGCAGGATCCCGCCCCGGTCGGAGCACGGCCCCGGCCGCGGAGGCTTTGCGGAGCCCGTAGGCGAGGGCCACGACCTCGGGGATGCGGCGCGGCCGGTCGGCCTCGACGGTGATGATCCCGCCCCGGCCGGAAGTCCGGCCCGCCGGCCCGCCCGCCCGGACCGCGGGCGCCTCGGCGAGCGCGGCCGTCCCCGCCCGGGCGGCCGCCCCGTCCCGGGCCGCCGCCCCCGGCCGATCCGGCGAGGGCCGCCCGGCTCACGGACCGGGCAGAGGCAGAGGGAGACGGTCTGGCAGCGGCCTAGCCGCGGTCCGCGACGGCCCAGGAGGCGGCCGCGACCACCGTGGCGGCACCGAGGACGGCCGGCCACGCTCCGACCTTCTTGGCCAGCGGGTGCGCGCCCGCGAAGCCTGCGAGGTATAGCGCGCCGAGCCCGGCCGCGGCGGGGGCGCCGCCGCTGCGGTGCCACTCCCGCCCGGCGGCCAGCCCCGCGGCGCCGAGCACGACACCGCCCAGCGGGCGCTTCTTCGTCCACCGGGCGACGGCGTAACCGCCGACCAGTCCGGCGGCCGCCACTGCGGAACTCGGTACGCGCACCATGCTGCCCATCTCCTCAACTCGCCCGAGGGCGCCCTCAAGTCATCTGATCGGACTGATCGGACTGATCGGACCGATCGGACCGGTCGGAGTGACCCGACTGATCGGCCTCCCGTGTGTCACCACGAGGCTAACGCGGGCCCTTGACCACCCGGCGTGCACCCAGCGCCCCCAGGACGAGCACCGCCCCACCGATGACACCGTCCGGCACGGCGTCCTGCACGGCCCGCGGCAGCAGCGCCACCACGCCCAGGACCAAGAGGAAGGCGAGCACGCACCGGCCGGCCGCTCGAAGCAGTCTGTCCACGCGCTGCTCAACGCGCTCCGCCGTCGCCCGACACGGAAGGCCGGAGGGGATTTGTCGCACACTCGCCGGATCCGTGCGATACGTGCCCAGGCAACCGGACGGGCATAAATTGACTCTCCCAGCCCAAACGGGAAAAAGAGGAGCTCGGACATCGTGATCTGCTACGGACGGGCCGTCCTCGACCTCGCGGACGAACTGGTCGACGCCTACGCCGACGTCTTCTCCGCGCCACCGTGGAACGAGGACGAAGAAACCATTCGCCAATTCGCGGTCCGCCTCCAGGCCGACAGCCGACGCCAAGGCTTCCGTACGGCTCTCGCCCAGTCCGCGGCCGGTGTCGACGGCTTCGCCACCGGCTGGATCACCCCGGCGGCGTTCCCCACGCGCCGCGGATACGCCCAGGTCGCGGCGCAGCTCGGTCCGGAGCGGGTGCGGGAACTCCTCGCGGGCGCGCTGGAGATAGACGAACTCGCCGTGCGCCCCTACGCGCGCGGCCACGGCACCGGCCGGGCCCTGCTCACCGAGATCACCGCCGACGCCCCGGACCGGCGGGCCTGGCTGCTGACCTCCCGGCTGGCCACCGACACCGTGGCCACGTACCGGCGTCTGGGCTGGCACGAGGTCGCCGCCCTGCCGGGCACGCAGACGGGGGTGATCGTCTTCCTGTCCCCGGACCACCCCGGCCGCTGAGGGCCGTCCCGTAAACCCGGCGGGCGCGCGACACCGGCTACGGCACCTCGCCGCGTTGCCGGAACGCCCGGATGCGTGCGGCTACGCCCGGAAACGCCCAGGACGCGGACGCCCCTCCGCCGTGCGGTGCCCCGCATCCGACGCCGCGCGCTGATCACCGGGGATCACGGGACGACCCTGAGGAGTCCCCGCCGATCCTGCCGGGCATACCCGCGGCATGATCACACCGAAGCCGCTGCTGCGCAGGCAACTCAACCTGGCCACCCGCCACCAGCTCACCGCGTCCGGCATCCCGGACGGCACCATCACCTCCCGCACCCGCCCGGGCGGGCCCTGGCAGCGGTTACTGCCCCGGGTCTACCTCCTGCAGACCGGACCCCCCGACCACCGTCAACGCGCCCTCGCCGCCGTCCTGTACGCCGCCGAGCCCGCAGCGGACCCACTGTCCGGCGAAACCGCCGTCCTCACCGGCGGCGCCGCCTTGGCCCTCCTCGGCATCCGCGACGTCCCGCACACCCCGGCCGACGTCCTGGTCCGCGCCCCGCGCCGGCTGACCGGCACCCCGGAGGTCCGCCCGCTGGCCACGGCCCGCTGGCCGCGCACCATCACGGTCTCCGGGATCCCGAGCACCCGCCCGGTGCGCGCGGCGGCCGACTTCGCCTCCCGGGCCGCAGATCCGGTACGGATCCGCTCGACGCTGGCGCACGTGGTCCAAGCGGGCTGGTGCCACCCGCAGGACCTGCACGCCGAGCTCCGGACGGCCCGCCTCCTCACCCGCCCGGAGGTCCGCGCCGCCGCGTCGGAGCTCATTGCCGGGGTCCGCTCGATCGCCGAGGCCCTGGCCCGGGACACCCTCACGGCGACGGACCTGCCGACCCCGCTGTGGAACGCCCGCCTGCACACTGCGGACGGCACCTTCCTGGCCAGCCCGGACGCGTACTGGCCGGACGAGGGCGTGGCCCTGGAGATCGACTCGGCGGAGTACCACTACACCCGCGACGCCTGGCACGCCACCCTCCGGCGCCGCCTGCGCCTGGAGTCCCACGGGATCCTGGTGGTCAGCGCGACCCCGTCGATGATCCGCGACACCCCCACGGAGGTCATCGCGGCCCTGCGCACCCTCCTCACCCTCACGACAACCCGCCCCACCCCACCCACAGCCCGCGCCCGCGGCCACCAACAGCTGTCCCTTCCGCTGCCGTTCGCCTAGTGGGCGGCGGCTGCCAGCAGGAAGCCGGCATCCTCGAGCCTGCCGGCATGCAGGAACGCGGCGGTGATATTCAGTACGGCCTGCCGGTCCGTGCGTTCGGTGACACCGGAGAGCACGGATTCCGCGGCCTCGTGCAGCCCCGCGCTCCGGCAGGAGCTGACGGCGCCGATGAGTTCGGGCGCCGAAAGCGTCATCCCGGCACGCCACAAGAGCAGACCGGCATCTCGTTTTCTGCCGCTCAAGATGAATCCGGTCAGGGTCTCCAGCTCGCTCCACTGGGCTGGAGGCAAGTCCCTGTGCTGCCGGTCCCCCTCCTCGGGGGGGACCGGCACCTTCCTCCGTGCCAACGCCGCCAACACGGAGGCGCGCGAGAGAGCTCTGGAGCGGGGGTGCAGGCGTCGTGATGGTGAAGAAGGGGGAAGAGGCCGCGGACCAGCCCGGCGTCGACCAGCGGCAGGTAAAAGGTGGTCCTCTTCGGATCCGGGACTTGGAACAGGCAAAGCCGGCGACTCGTCAGCCACGTCGGGGGGTGCGGGCTTGTCGCCGCCTGTGTGCGGGACGCAGTCGCAGTGCTGCTTGCGGGCTAGCCGCCGCAGATCCAGCAGTTCATCGAGCGAACAAGGCAGCTTCACGGCTTCGTTGCCCACCAGTGCCACCTCCTGCTGGACCGTTCCAAAGAAGGCCCTGATCTGCGGCTCTTCCGGGATTCGGCCTCCGTTGAGGTGGTTGGAGAGGGTCGTTGCCACGATGTGTCCATCCTTGGCGATGCTGGCCTGCGTCCGCGCGCTGCAGTCACGGACCCTGCGCAGCATGATCACGAACGCGCGGTGCTCTTCCGATAGCTGCGAGGGCAGTGGTTTCCAATTCCTTGTCTTCCGTGGCACCACAGCTCCCATCTCCCGCTCATCACTGGTTCTGCGAAGTCTTGCCGTAAAAGGCCGTCAGGTGAACAGCCCGATGTTTTCATCTGACCTCGAAACCGGCTGAGGGGTGGCTTTGGTGTCGTCTGCTGCGTAAGAGTTGCGGAGCCCGCCGAGAGTGCCAGGGGGGGGATCCTCGGGCGCTCAGTGGGCACTTCGCGACTGACCGGAGCAAGGAGAGAGTCAATGGGACTTCCGTCTTGGACTGACCAGAAGCTTGGCACCATGAAGCGTGCCGGGCTGTGGCTCGTCGCTGTGGTGGGGGAAGGGAATGTCTTCACGAAGGAAGACGTGAAGAAGGCTTTCCCCGGGGTGAGTCAGGCGGACCGCAGGGTGCGCGATCTGCGGGACTTCGGGTGGCGGATCGACACCAACCGCGAAGACCTGACGCTCGGGCAGCATGAGCAGCGCTTCGTCGCGCAGGGTGAGCCGGTCTGGGAACCCGGGAAGGGGACGCGGCCGGCCTCATCTATCACGGACACCCAGCGCCGTGAGGTTCTGGCGCGTGACGGGCACCACTGCCGCTCGTGCGGCATCACGTCGGGAGAGACGTTCCCCGGTACATACGTGTCGGCCCAGCTCGACATCGCACGGCGCCCCGTGCTCCAGCCGGACGGAACTACCGTCGTGGAGCACGTGGCTGAATGTAACCGTTGCCGTGTCGGCGGCAGGGGCCTGACGGCTGACCTTCCCGACGTTCTGGCCCGCCTGGGCCGGCTCGGCGGCATGGACCGCAAGACTCTGGCGGACTGGATGCTGGCAGACGCCCGGGAGTTCGCCGAGGTGGAGCGGCTGTGGGCGGAGATCCGGACGCTGCCGGCCGATGCCCGGAATGCGGTGCGTGAGGCCCTCCTGCTGCCGGCAGTCTGACCATACGAACGACACTGGGGCCGGGTCTGGACCCGGCCCCCGCTTTCGTCCCACCCATCCCATGGACCTGCAGTCAGAAGGAGAACACCCCGTGAGCATGGACTTTGGCCGGCCGCCCCGAGCCGCAGAGAACCAGGAACTGGTGGAGAAGCGGCTCAAGGAAGTCAGCGCCGAGGGCAGGCTGCAGGAGACGCTGACCGTCGAGTGGCGGACGAAGCCCCTGGTGGTGCAGGTCATTGATATGCCCATCGACCAGGTCTACTTCAATCCTTCCACACACCGGATCCGGGCACAGCGCACGTTCGATCCCGACCGCGACCGGCTGCTGACTGCCAACCCCTGGGGCGCTGCAGGCCAGGATTACCTGGACTACCTGCTCAAGGCCCTCCCGTCGAACCCCGCCAAGCGTGATGTCGACTTCGACGAGCTCATGAGCAGCCTCAAGGAGTACCGCCAGAACGAGCCTGGGCTCATCACACGCGACGGCATTCTTGTCAACGGCAATACTCGTGTGGCGGCGCTGCGCGAGCTTGGCGTATCGAGCGTTCGGGTCGGGGTCCTCCCGGAATCCTGCACTTGGGCCGATATCAACGCAGTTGAGTTGTCTCTTCAGCTCCGTCATGACACGCGCCGGCCGTACTCGTACATCAACCGGCTGCTCACTATCGAGGAGCAAGTCACCGCGGGCCGGCCGATTGCGGAGATCGCTAAGGAGTTCCGGATCCGGACGGAGACAGCGGAGCAGGACCGGTGGGTTCTGGCCACGCTCAAGGACCTCGTGAACCGTTCCAAGAACGGTCCGGCCGAGCTCAAGCTGATGGATTTCGAGGACCAGCAGGAAAAGCTGAGAGAGCTCCACCGCGCCTTCGCCAAGGCCTCGCGGCAGAACCCGGCGCAGGCTGACCTGCTGAAGGAAAACAAGCTGGCTCTGATCGTGCTCGATTTCTCCAAGACGGATGTCCGTCTTGCGGACATCGACTTCAGGTCCCGGTATCTCCAGCGCCACCTTTCCGATGACCTCCAGAAGGTTCCTGCCCAGACACAGGAGGCCCGGGTTATCCCGGGGCTGAACCGTGCTGTGCGGGGCGACAGCCCCCAGGTGGCAGAGGCCAAGGAGTTCACGAACCTGCTGCTGCGAGCCAAGGCGGTCGAACGTGCGCCGGAGGCGGTGACTCAGGAGACGTCCGACCAGGCTGCCGCTTTGTGGAAGCAGGCGCGCGAAGCCGTAGAGGAGGCGCTGGTGCCGGCGGGCAAGGACGCCAGGGTCCGGAAGCGGAAGCAGGCTGCTCCCGACCGGCTCCACGACGCCGTTCAGAGCATCGATCAGTGCGTGACGGACATGACGCTCGCCCGTGCATCCCGCAACCTGGACGAGGAGACGCTGGATGAAGCCCTCCTCTCCCTCAAGGGCAGTCTGCTCAAGCTTGCCCGTGAGGCCGCGCGGATCGAGGAACACGGCGAGGGTGTCGCGTGGCTGCTCGCCGCGGTGCGGCAGGAGCAGGAGTGACCGAGAAGAGGGATCTGAATGACCCGTCTCTGAGGATCGGGTTTGACGTCACGCGGACCAGGGCGGTCCTCCGCGCCGGCGAGCCGTTCGGCGCTGATCTGACGCATCTGGCCGCGGGGTTCCCAGCAGGGGGTCAGCGCGGTCCTCTGACGATGGAAGTGCCCCTCGACGACTTCCTTTCAGGCCTCCACGTGCTGTCGGACTGGCCGCACCCTGAATCGGTGGAGTGGGAGGAAGAACTCCTCACCCTCGTCAACGATGTGCTCGACGACGCGGATCAGGCAGCCGACTGCCTGGACCATAGCCCCCAGCCCGTCGACGGGGTGGAGGCCGGCTCTCTCCCCGGCCGTCTCGGTGCTGGATGGCGGGCGGATCTGACCAGCTTCCAGCGCCGGGACATCGCCCGGCTGCTCTCCATGCGCCATGGGGCAAACTTCAGTGTCCCGGGGGCGGGTAAGACCCGGGTCGGACTCGCCGTGTATGCGGCGGCCAGAGAGAAGGGCGACGCCCGGAGACTGCTGGTCGTCAGTCCGAAGTCCGCCTACGAGTCGTGGATCACCGAAAGCGGCGAATGCTTCGACGAGGCACCGGTGACGAAGGTGATGGGAAAGGTCCCTGATCCGCACGCTGAGATCATGGTGGTCAATTACGAGCGGCTCGATCGCTCCCTCACCGGGCTGGCAGGCTGGCTGCGGGCAGCGCCCTCCATGGTGATCCTGGACGAAGCGCACCGGATGAAGCTCGGAGCGGACGGCACTTACGGAAGTGCGTGTATGGCTCTGGGCCCCCTGAGCCGTCGGCGTCTCATCCTCACGGGCACGCCGGCCCCGAACGGCGCGCGGGACCTGGAGAACTTGTTGTCGTTCGTCTGGCCCGGCCACGGCCGCCGGGTGGTGACCCAGGCTGTCGCGGGCGGGGACCTGGCGCATGCCAGCTCCGTGCTGCGGCCCCTCTTCACGCGGACCACGAAGAAGGAACTGGGGCTGCCGCCCTTCCAGCCGGTCATCCGTTCCGTGCCCTTGGACGGTCTGCACAGAGAGATCTACGACGCCCTCGTGGGGCGCTTCACTGCCCGGGCAGAACTGTCCCGCGAGGATTTCGACGGCCTGGGGAAGGCGATGCTCAGGCTGCTCATGGCTGCCACGAGTCCCGCCCTGCTGGTCGAGGGGACCAGCAAGTATGAACCCCTCAATTTCCAGGTGCCGCCCCTGGAGATTCCTGAGGGAGAGTCCCTCTTCAAGCTGCTCCAGAACCTGCACCAGCATGAGGTGCCGCCGAAATACCTCGAAGTACGCGACATCGTGTCGAAAAATGCGGACGCCGGGCGGAAGACACTGGTGTGGTCGACTTTTGTTCGCAATATCACCAGCCTGGAGCGGGTTCTCGGGGACTTCCGGCCCGCCGTGGTCCACGGAGGTACGGCGGACAGGGCTGAGGAGATCCGCAGGTTCCGCGAAGATCCGGACTGCTTCGTTCTCATCTCCAACCCGGCCACCCTGGGCGAAGGGATCAGCCTTCACCGTGAGTGCCATGACGCGGTCTACATCGACCGGGATTTCATGGCGGGCCGGTTCCTCCAGAGCCTGGACCGCATCCACCGCCTGGGACTGGCTCCGGATACGCAGACACGGGTGACCGTGCTCGCCTCCTCCGGCACGATCGACGAAGTGGTTGCGCTCAGGCTTGCGGAGAAGCTCGAGTTCATGGGTGCGATCCTCGATGATCCATCAGTCCGGCAGCTGGGCGATCTCCAGGAGGAAGGCCCGGTGACTGTCGGGATGGACGAAGCCGATGTGCGCGCGCTGTTGGAGCACATGGGGGCAGCGTCGTTCAGGTGAGATCAGCGGGGGCTGCATGTGGCGGGCGGCGGGTGTCGCGTCTCCTGGTGCATGAGGGGGCGCTCTGTCAGTGGCAGATGCGACACTTGCCTGTCTGCATCTGCCACACCAGGAGGACTCGATGGGTGCCAGCGATCGCACGCTGACCTCGATTGAGATTTGCGCCGGAGCCGGGGGACAGGCCATCGGCCTCCACCAGGCTGGCTTCAGCCACCTAGCGCTCGTCGAGATCGACCAGTACGCCGCGGCGACACTGCGGCGCAACATCGCCCATCGAGACGGCTGGGAATTCGAGCGCGAATACTGCGACATCATTCACAAGGATGTCAATGACTTTAAGCCGCTCAGTGAGCTGGAAAAGCCGGTCGGGTACCTCGGCGGCTCACTCAAGGCGCGCGATCTTGACCTGCTCGCAGGGGGAGTTCCGTGCCCTCCTTTCTCGCATGCGGGGAAGCAGCTGGGCAAGGACGATGAGCGCGACCTGTTCCCTCGCATGCTTGCGCTGGTGGACGAGCTCAAGCCCAAGGCAGTCATGATCGAGAACGTCCGGGGAATTAAGGACGACAAGTTCCAGGACTACCGCGACTGGGTGATGGCGCGGCTGGAAGGCGGCGTGGCCAAGGACCCGCAGACTGGTGAGAAAGTCGAGTACAAGGGCGACTACCGGGTCTGTGGCTGGGAGGTCCTTGAAGCCAGCGACTTCGGAGTGCCGCAGCTGCGCCCGCGGGCCATCCTCGTAGCCATCCGGACCGACGTGCTGGGGGACACAGATTTCGAGTGGCCCGAGGCGAGGCCGGGGGCGGTCACGGTAAAGGCTGCTCTGGGCGAGTCGATGAGAGCGCGGTTCAAGCCCTTCGTGGAGAAGGGCGGGGTGCTGGGAGCTCAGGCAGAGAAAGCCCTGGAGCGCTGGGAGGGAAAGCGAGACGGGATCGCCCCGACGCTCGTCGGCGGATCCAAGAAGCACGGCGGTGCTGACCTCGGTCCGAGCCGGGCGAAGGCCGCGTGGAAGCTGCTCGGAGTCAATGCCCTGGGAGTCGCCAACTCGCCTGATGAGGTCGAGGACAAGAAGAGCTGGGACCGGGACCTCCTCCGTGAGGAGGGCCCGATGCTTACCGTCACACAAGCTGCGATCATCCAGGGGTTCCCCGAGGAGTGGGACTTTGCCGGAGACGAGAAGACGGAGAAGCCGCTGCCGGGCAAGACAGCGCAGTACCGCCAGGTCGGCAACGCATTTCCCCCTCCGGTGGCCCGCGCGGTAGGCGAAAGCATCGCCCGGGTCCTTCGTTCCGCCCACCTTTCCGGCCAGGCCGACGCCTAGCCGTCCACGGTCCGGGAGCGGCTCTGGCGCTCCCGGACCGCTTCGGTAATCTCCGCCGCGCAGTGGCCCGACTCTTCGTGTTCCCAGAAACGGAGCACGAGCCAGCCGGCCTCCGTCAGCTTCTGGTCCGTATCGCGGTCACGGGCGATGTTCCGGGCGACCTTCTCCGACCAATAGCCGGGGTTGGTCCGCGGCGACACGTAGTGCTCAGGGCAGCCATGCCAGTAGCAGCCGTCGATAAAGACAGCTACCTTAGTCGGCCGGAAGACCAGGTCCGCCGTACGGCGGAGATCAGGGAGCGGGCGGGCGGCGACCCGATAGCGCAGCCCCTTCGCATGGACGAGCCGACGGATCACCTTCTCGGGCTTCGTGTCGCGACTGCGGATGGCCTGCATGTTGCGCCGACGGGCTGCCGAGGATGCCCAGGATCCTTCGGGCGGCTGCCAGTCCATCTCATCCGGCACCGCTGTGTTCTCCGTCCATCCGCAAGGCGATCCAGTCCTCCGGCCCCAGCGTGATCTTGTGAGCCGCCGCCAGGTCCCGCTGCTGAGGGAACTTGCCACACAGCAGGGTAAGACCGCCACTTTGCAGGCTGGCGCGTATGTTCCTGGCACGCCTCAGGGGGTCGTGTTTTCCGGCTCCCACCGTTGAGATCACGCTGCGTGGGATGACGTGCCCCGCCAGGAACTGGAACATCATCGTGAACCGCCGCTCCTGCCCCGGTTGCCCGGCCAGAACCTGTCCGGCCTGTTCCGGCGTGAGGAGAGTCAGGGGATTCACCGGCAGGGGAGTCCAGTCGTAGAGCGGGACACTCCAGTGATCGCGGGCGTGCACAGCCAGGCCACGCTTGCCGTCGCGGTTGCCGGCTCCCCGGTATAGCCAGGAACGGTGCGCCCGAACCAGCCAGGAGCGGTGCCTGCTCTTTCCCAGCTGTATCTGCGTGCAGACGCAGATCCGGCAGTGGGCCTCGGCCGGGATCGACCAGTTCGATCCCACGGTTGCTTTGATGTCGACCGGCACTCCGGCGATCAAGGTGTCGAGCGGCGGCTGTTTCGGCAGGCCGAAGGACCGCAATACTTCGTATTCCAGTTTGGCTCCGACCGAGGCTTTCTCGCCTGGGTGGACATCTGGGCCCATGAGGTCGTATCTGCCTGTCCGCGGGCCGTCGAGCACGTAGTCGATCGCGTTGGCTATAGCGCCCGTATAGAGCCCGGCCACGTCAAGGGGGCGTAGCCAGTCCCGCACGGCCAGCATTTCAGTGTCCTGCTCCGGGCTCAGCAGGACGTGCGGCCCGGCAAGGGTATTGACGCAGACCTCGCCTGGCGCCTGCAGAACCAGTCGCCCTCTGCTCATCGGCCGTAAGTCTCGGCCCCGTGGCACTCCGCGTACGGTTTTTCCGATGTGCACCAGCAGGGGGAGTTGGGGGCGGGGGGCCAGGGGGTGGCCTTGCCGCGGGCGGCCAGGGTCGTGGCGTATTCCGGCAGGAGGGACGGGGAGGCCGGGGAGGTCTTCTCGGACGCCGCGAAGGCCTCGTACGACGGGACGCTCGCCGTCACGATGCCGAGGTTCGTCGTGCCCGACGCCGCCAGGGCGCGCAGGGACGCCTCGATGTGCGTGAGGTGCGCCTCGTGCGTGGGGTATTCCGCCGCCAGGGTGGGGTACGACGTGAGGAGTTCGGCCAGTTCGCGGGCGGGCCAGTGGAGGATGGCCACCGGGAACGGGCGGGACAGGGCGGCGCGGCGGTCGCCCAGCTCCGCGCGCAGGCGGGCGATCTCGGCGCGCAACTCGGCCGGGTCGTCGGAGCCGAGGGCCCAGATGCGCTTGGGGTCGTGGAGCTCGTCCAGCGGGATCGGGCCGATGTGGCGGGTGTCGGCGACCATGTCCCAGTCGTCGTGCGGGAGTCCGAGGAGGCGGCGGACCCGGTGGCGGCCGGTGAGCAGGGCCGTGGTGGCCGGGGTGAGGGGGGTGTCCTCCGTGATCAGGAGCGTGGCCGCCTGGGTGAAGCACTCCTCCGACGCGGTCAACTCGTCGTGCGTTTCGAGGGCTTCCGCGATGACCTCCCAGGGTGCCGGGTCCGCCGGCGCCGCCGCGCGGATGCCCTGGATGAGGGCGCGGGCCTCGGGCTCGTGGCCGTACTCCCACAGGTTCGCCGCCTGGAGCGCCTTGATCAGGTGCGGATCGGCGGGCGAGGCCGCGAGCAGTTGGTCGTACAGCGCGCTGGCGCGTTCCCGGGCGTCGCCCAGTTCGAGGTGGGCCGCGGCCTGGAGGAGCAAGGGCTCCTGGTCCTCGGGGTAACGGGTCGCCGTGCGGATGAGGCGCTCGGCTTCGGCGATGTGCTCGGCAGGCGTGTCAGGGCGCATGGTTCACACCGTACTGCGGCTGGTCTGTTGACGGGGGAGGTCTTAAGGTGCGGCCCGTGCGGGATCACATGCGTGTGGTGGTGCAGGGGGGTGGCCGGCGGCGGCGCCGGCCCGGTCTCGCCGGGGTGCTGTGGGGCGCCGCCGAGCTGACCGTCACGGTCGGTGTGGTGGTGTTGCTGCTGGTGGTGCACCAGGTGTGGTGGACCAACCGGCAGGCCCTGGCCGCCGCGCACGAGCAGGTCCGCGAGCTGGAGAGGGACTGGGCCGGGTCGGCCGGGTCCTCCCCCGCCCCTGACCTCCTCATCCCTTCTTCCTCTTCCCCTCCCTCGTCCTCTCCTTCCTCCTCGCGATCGGTTTCCTCCTCCTCGTCCGCTTCTCCCTCCTCCTCGGCCGAGCGCTCCACGCCCCCGGCGCAGGGGTCGGCGTACGGCGTGTTGCGGATCCCCCGGATCGGGGTCGTCGTGCCCATCGCGCAGGGCGTCGACAAGCGGGCCGTGCTCGACAGGGGGTACGTCGGGCACTACCCCGGGACCGCGCAGCCCGGGGCGGAGGGGAACTTCGCGCTCGCCGGGCACCGCAACACCCACGGCGAGCCGTTCCGGTACATCAACCGGCTGCGGGCCGGGGACGAGCTGACCGTCGAGGTACGGGGGCAGCGCTACACGTACGAGGTGGGGAAGGTACTGGCGGAGACCAGCGAGCGGGACACCGGCGTGATCGCGCCCGTGCCGCGCAGCACGGTCCGGCCCGAGTACGGGTACGGCGAGCCCGGCGCGTACATCACGCTCACCACCTGCACGCCCGAGTACACCTCCAGATATCGGCTCGTGGTCTGGGGAACCCTCAAGCGCTAACCTGCGTTCTTGTCTTCGGCAGGCAATCGATCTCGGGAAGGAGGGGCGTCGCATGACTCGGCACGATCGTGGGCGGCTGCTGATGCCCCTGCTGCTGTTCGCCGGGATCCTCGGGCTCCTCACCTTCCTCGGGATGTCCTCCGGGGAGCCGGGGAGCGGGCTGGGTGCCGTCGTGGTCGTCCTGGCCGCCACCGTCGCCGTGGGCGCCGCCGTCCTGGCCGCCCGGCTCGTACGGCCCGTGCCGCCGCACCGCATACGCACCGCGATCCGTGATCGCGAGCAGCGCACGGCGTTCCTGCCGCAGCGTGATCCCGATGCCTCGGGCCGGTCGCGGCCCAGGGCGCCCGGTCGTCTCGTACCGACGGCCGCGTAGGGGCGCCCCTTCCTTCTGTTGTCGCGAGCTCGCCGCCGCGAGCTCTTGTCGCGAGTTGCTGCGCCCCTCGTGGGTCGTCGCGCCGAAATGCAGTTCTTTCGACGTTCGACGAGTCCCCCCGGAGGGCCCCCGTGTCCGTTTTCACCCGTCTTGTTGCCGAGCTGAGCCGGCTCCTGGAGCCCGTGCTGGCCGAGTCCGCGACCGCTGCCGCGATCGTGCTGTTCACCGTGCTCGTACGGCTCGCCCTGCATCCGCTGAATCGGGCCGCGTTCCGCGGTGCGACCCCGCTGGCCGGCATCCTGCCCGTGCTGCTCCAGCTGCCGGTGTTCTTCCTCATGTACCGGGCCTTCTCCTCGTCCGGCGAGCTGCTGGACCACCGGCTGCTCACCACGCCGCTCGGGGCCCGCTGGAGTGACGCCCTCGGAGCGGGCGGCCTCCTCGGGCAGCAGGGGCTCGTCTTCCTGGGGCTGTTCGCGGCCGTCGCCGCGGTCGCCGCGTGCAGTGCCGTACGGGGGCGGCGCGCGGCCGCCGCGGCAGCCGTCGCCGCCACGGCTCCCGTACCCGCGCCCCGCGCCAAGGGCAGGCCCGGCGGGGCCCCCGCCGGACTGACCGCCGAGCAGCAGGAGGCCGCGCGCAAGATCGGCGGCGTACTGCCGCTGCTGTCGTTCGGGACGCTGATCACGGCGGCCGTGGTGCCGCTGGCCGCCGGGCTGTACCTGGTGACCACCACCGCCTGGTCCGTGGCGGAACGGGCCTGGCTCCAGCACCGCAAGGAGGCGGCCGCAGGGGCGGTCGAAGGGGCGGGCGAAGGAACGGGCGAAGGGGCGGCCGCAGGGGCGGGCGATGGGCGCGAGCGTTCCAGTCTGTGAACAGGGTCTTGCGGATTGGGTGGCCATCTTGGAGGATCAACCAATTCTCCGATGGCCGCAACCCATCGGCAGGCCCGGGCTCGTCCCCGGCCGACCACCCACGACCACGGGAGAATGCCCATGAAGCTGCTGCGTGTCGGACCGGTCGGGGCCGAGCGCCCCGCGCTGCTCGACCAGGACGGGACCCTGCGCGACCTGTCCGGCCTGATCACGGATGTGGACGGCGCCCTGCTCGCCGACGACTCCGTGCTGTCCCGGGTGCGGGACGCGGCGGCCTCCGGCGAGCTCCCGGTCCTGGACGGCGAGGGCCTGCGGATCGGGTCGCCGATCGGCCGGATCGGCAAGATCGTGGGCATCGGGCTGAACTACTTCGGGCACGCGGCCGAGATCGGCGCGGAGCCGCCTGCCGAGCCCATCTTGTTCCTCAAGGCCGCGGACACCGTGGTCGGCCCGGACGACACCGTGCTGATCCCGCGCGGCAGCGTGAAGACCGACTGGGAGGCCGAGCTCGGCGTCGTGATCGGCAGCACCGCCCGGTACCTGTCCTCCGCCGCGGAGGGCCTGGCCCACGTGGGCGGGTACACGCTCGTCAACGACGTATCGGAGCGCGAGTTCCAGATCGAGCGCGGCGGCACCTGGGACAAGGGCAAGAACTGCGAGACGTTCACCCCGCTGGGCCCGTGGCTGGTCACCGCCGACGAGGTCGCGGACCCGCAGGCCCTGGACGTGAAGCTGTGGGTCAACGGCGAGCTCAGGCAGGACGGCAACACCGCGGACCAGATCTTCCCGGTCGGCGAGGTCGTCCGGTACCTGAGCCGGTTCATGACCCTGTACCCGGGCGACGTCATCGTCACCGGCACCCCGGCCGGCGTGGCCATGGGCCAGCCGGAGCCGAAGCCGTACCTGCGCGCCGGTGACGTCGTGGAGCTGGAGATCGAGGGCCTCGGCCGCCAGCGCCAGGAGTTCAAGAGCGCGTAGTTCCCGGCGCAGGGCCACCAGGTACGGGGCGGCGGCGGCCCGCCGAGCGCGGCCCGCCCCGTCACCCTGCGCCCGTCACCCTGCGCCCCGTCACCCTGCGCCCGTCCCCCTGCGCCCGTCGCTCAGCCCCGCGAGGCTGCGCGGCGGCGCCGGCCGGCGTAGGCCAGACCCGCGCCGGCGCCCAGCGCGGCGGCGCTGCCGCCCGCGATCAGGGCGGTTGCGGTCCCGGCGCCCGTGCTCGCGAGCGCGCCCGAACCACCCGCCACCCCCACGTGCGTGTTGCCGGTGGCGGACGTTCCGGTGGCGGTCGTGACCGTGGTGGTCATGCCGGTCGTCGACGTGCCGGTTCCCGTTCCCGTGCCGGTGCCGGTGCCGGTGCCGGTCTGTCCGGTGGCGGCCTTGTCCTTGTCGCGGGCCGTGTTCTGCCCCGTCTTCAGGAACTCGGCACGGTCCGCGGGCGTGCCGTTGATCGCGTGGATCGCGGCCTTCTTCAGCTCCGGGCCGGCGCCGTTCAGCATGGCCCAGATCAGGACCATGTTGTCCTCGTCGCGCAGCTCGTGCTGCGTGGTCGTCATGAACGTGCGCAGCTCCGCAGGGCTCGGGGTGCCCTTCAGCAGGTTGACGATGCCCTCCTTCAGGCCGGGGCCGGCGCCGTTCAGCATCGCGAACAGCGCCACCCGGTCGTCCACCGCCCGGATCTTGTGCTGACCGGTCGCGACGAACGCGCGGACCTCCTCGGGCGTTCCGCTGTCGAGCAGCCGGTTGACCGCCTCGGTGATCCCCCGGCCCGCCCCGTCGAGCATCCGCAGCATCTCGACCCTGTCGTCCTCCAAGCGGGCCTTGTGCTGCCCGTGCTGGAGGAACTCGGTCAGTGCGGCCCGGGTGTTCGCCCTCAGGGCCTCCTTGCCGGCCTGCCGTACGGCTCGGCCGCCCGCCTCGATCATCTGGGCGACCCGCACCCGGTCGTCCTCCAGCTGCTGCCGGGCCCACTCCACCTCGAGGAACGTCCGCAGGTCCGCCGCCGAGCCCTTGAGCGCCTTCTCGGCCGCCTCGCGTACGCCCGGCCCGCTCGCCGGGTCCGCCAGGATCGCCTCGACGGCGGCCCGGTCCTTCGCCGCCTGCGGGCTCTCCGTCTGCGGGCTTTCCGTCTGCAGGCCCTCCGTCTGCGGGTTCGTGGGGTTCGCGGGGTTCGCGGCCGGCTTGTGCCCCTCCCCGTCCTCCGCTCCGGACTTCGCCCCGCTCGCCTGCTCGTCGGCCGGCTCACTCGCCTGTTCGCCGCCGTGCTCACCCGCCTGCCCGCCCCCAGCCCCGCCCGTGGGCCGGTCCGGCACGCTCGGCCCGGCAGGCGTGCCCCCCGACGGGGCGTCGGCGGCGAAGGCGGGCGAGGAGAGCAGGACGGCCGGGGCTATCGCGGCGGTGGCGACGACCGATGCGATCCGGGGCAGCTTCACAGACGAATTCCATTCTTCACACGCGTGATGATCTACAACCTGTGCAGGATAGATCGCCCGCGAACCTCAAACTGTCCATATTCAGGACAAGGTGGGGCTCAGCTTCACGGTCACCCCGTCCCGGGACGACGTCCGCGCCGCCTCCAGTACCTCCAGGCACCGCGCCGCCTCGTGTGCGGTGACCGGCGCCGGGCCGCCCTCGCGCAGGGCCGCCGCCACCGCCGCGTAGTACGCGGGGTAGTCGCCCGGGACGGTCGGGACCGGGGCCCCGCCGCCGGTCAGCGGGGATTCGCCCGAACCCACCCGGCCCCACAGGTGCTCGGGCTCCTCGCCCCACGGGCCCTCGCCGCCCGGCCGCTGCCCGTCGCGCAGGGCGGCCTCCTGTGGGTCGAGCCCGTACTTCACGTAGCCCGCCCGGGAGCCCAGGACCCGGAAACGCGGACCCAGCTGCGCGGTGGTCGCGCTGACGTAGAAGTGGGAGCGGACGCCGTTCGCGTGCGTGACGGCGATGAAGGTGTCGTCGTCCGCCTCGGCGCCGGGGCGCCGTACGTCGGTCTCCGCGTACACGCGCACGGCCGGGCCGAACAGCACCAGCGCCTGGTCGACGACATGGCTGCCGAGGTCGTACAGCAGGCCGCCGATCTCCTCCGGGGCCCCGGACTCGCGCCAGCCGCCCTTGAGCTGCGGACGCCACCGCTCGAACCGGGACTCGAAGCGCTGGATCTCGCCGAGTTCGCCGTCCGCGATGAGGCGGCGCAGGGTGAGGAAGTCGTTGTCCCAGCGGCGGTTCTGGAACACGGACAGGAACGTGCCGGTCCTGTCGGCGAGCGCGGCGAGTTCGCGGGCCTCGGCGGCGGTGGCGGCGAGCGGCTTGTCGACGACGACCGGGATGCCGGCGTTCAGTGCGGCCGTGGCGAGGGGGACGTGGGTCTTGTTGGGGGAGGCGATGACGACGAGGTCGAGGGCGGGAGCGAGGTCCCAGAGTTCCTCCGCGGTGCTCACGATCCGGGCGTCCGGGTACGCCTCGCGCGCCTGGGCCTGCCGGCTCGGGTCGGAGGTGACGACCGTGTCGAGGACGAGGCCGTCGGTGGCCGAGACGAGCGGCGCGTGGAAGACGGAGCCGGCGAGTCCGTAGCCGATGAGGCCGACACGGAAGGGGCCGTGGGAGCGCGTGGGGGAGGTGGACGTAGAGGCGGAGGCGGAGGTGGAGGTGGAGGCGTTCATGGACCCACTTTGACAACACTGTTGCTTAAGTGCAAGGAAGGTGGACAATGGAGAGGTGGACTGGGGAAGCAGGAGCAACGGAAGCGGCGCGAACCTGCCGGCGGTGCGCGGGCACAACGACGCGCTCGTCCTCGCCCTGCTGCGCGAGGCGGGCATCGAGGGCCTCGGCCGGACGGATCTGGCCGCCCTCACGCGCCTCACCCCGCAGGCCGTCAGCAAGATCACGGCTCGGCTGCGTGCGGAGGGACTCGTCTCGGAAGCGGGGCGCGGCGCGTCCACCGGGGGCAAGCCGCGGACGTTGCTCCAGCTGGCCGCCGGCGCCCGGCACGCCGTCGGGGTGCACGCCGACCGCGACGAGATGCGGGCGGTACGGGTGGACATGCTGGGCACCGTCGTCGAGCGGTTCCGCGGCCCTCTGGACTTCGCGGCGGGCCCGGACGCCGTCGCGGACGAGATCGTGCGGGCCGTGGACCGGCTCTGCGGGGAGGCGGGCGCGGGATCCCTGCTGGGCGTGGGCATCGCCACGCCGGGACCGCTCGACTGGCGGGCCGGAGTGCTGGGCCGGGTGACGGGATACCCCGAGTGGGAGGGGTTCCCGCTGCGGCAGGCGGTGGCAGGCCGGCTCGGGCCCGACGCCCCGCCGGTGGTGCTGGACAAGGACACCAATGCGGGGGCCGCGGTCCCCGGCCGCCGGTCCACCGGGACCTCCCTGTACCTCCACCTGAGCACGGGCCTGGGAGCAGGACTCCGGCTGCGCGGCGAGGTCTTCCGCGGGGAACGGTCCGCGGCGGGCGAGTTCGGGCACCAGGTCCTGATGCTGGACGGCCCGGCCTGCCGGTGCGGAGGCCGCGGGTGCGCGGAGGTGCTGTGCCTCGACGCGGTGGCCCGCGGGGACCTCCCGGACGCGGCGCGGATCCTGGGTGAAGGCGCCGCGAACGTCGTCGCGCTCCTGGACGTGGACCGGGTGTGGCTGGGGGGCCGGGTGGTGGACTCCGCCCCGGACGTCTTCACGACGGGCGTCCGCCGGGTCCTGGAGGCCCGCACGCTGGGCGGCCCGGTTCCGGACGTCGCGGCGTCCGAGGACGGCGTCGCGGAGGGCGCGGCGGAACTGGCCCTGGCCCCGCTCTTCGGACGCGTGGGCTGAACGGTCGGCGCGGCCCCCCCCACGGCACCTCGCGGCCCCCGCCACGGCACCTCGCGGGGCCGGACCCGGGCAGGTGGGGACCGGACCCGGGCGGGTGGGGGCCGACCCGGGCGGGTGACCCGGACAACGGGCGGGTGACCCGGACAACGGGCGGGTGGGAGCCGGATCCGGGCGGTGGGGCCGGAACACGGCCGGGTGGGAGCCGGATCCGGGCGGACGGGCGGGCGGGGGTAATAGGTTGGGCCCGTGGAGGAATTCCTGGAGTCATGGGGGGCCTTGCGGGCGGTTGTCAGGGGGCTCGCGGAGCGGGACTTCGAGCGGCCGTCCGGGTGCGCCGGCTGGCTGGTGCGCGACCTCGTGTGTCACCTCGTCATCGACGCCCAGGACGTCCTCATCACCCTCGTCACCCCCGCCGGGACCGAACCGACCGCCGACGCCGCGCGTTACTGGACCGTCCTCGACCACCCGCCGACCGGCGAGGACCCGCTGGACGCGCTGATCGTCCGGCTCGCCGCCGCGTACGGGGAACCCCACCTGCTCACGTTCCACCTCGACGACCTCGGCTCCGCCGCCGCCCGCGCCGCGGAACTCGCCGACCCGGGCCTGCGGGTGCGCACGCAGGACAAGGCGCTCACCGTGGCCGACTACCTCACGGCGTACGTCCTGGAATGGACGCTCCACCACCTCGACCTGACCGCACACCTCCCGCATGCCGCACCCCCACCCCCGAAGGGCCTGGCCCGGTCCCGTGCACTGCTGGAGGAGATCGCCGGCGCCGCCTTCCCCTCCTCGTTCACCGACCGGGACGCACTGCTGGTCGGCACCGGACGTCGGGCGCCGACCGCCTCCGAGCTGGCCGAACTCGGCCCGCGGGCGACGCGGCTGCCGCTCTTCCTCGGCTGAACCCCGCGCCGTGGGGCCGATCAGGCGTATGCGGTGCGTCGGCAGGCGTGGCGGCCGGAGGGGGTGCCGGAGGCGTGGGAGGGTGCGGGCAGGCCGGGGTGATTGTCGTCTCGTTCGATCATCAACCGGAATCACCCGGGCCCGCGCAGGCCCGTCCCGTTCGTCCCCGTGCCATCCGTCCCCTTCCCCGTCCCGTCCGGCGAGCAGCGAAGCGAAGGTCTTCCATGCGACTGCGCAAAGCCCTTGCCCACTCCGCCGTCCTGGCCGCCACCGCCCTCTCCGTCTGCGTGCCGCAGGCCGCCGCGGACGTCGGCAACGGCGGCGGCGCCCGGCCCGCCCCTGCGCTGCCGTCCCGGATCGAGGCCACCTGCGGCGACGGGAAGAGCAACGCCTTTCCCATCGGCGCGCGGATCCGCGGCGGACCGGCGGTGTACCGGACCGGCGGCGGGCCGCAGACCTGGTACCTGGACCTCACGAACACGACGAACTCCGAGTGCACCGCCATCCACCCCGTCGTGGTGTTCACGGACAAGGCCCGGGCGCTGCTCCCCGACCACTTCCGGATGGAGTTCGAGGCCCCCGGCGGGACGCTCCCCGTCACCCTGGAGCGGAGCGACCGGGACGAGATCATCGCCGTCTTCGACGGGGGCGAGGCCTTCGCGGGCTTCGCCGTCCGGGCCGGCGGGTCCCTGACCGTCAAGGTCCGCCTGGCGTTCGCCCCCGGCACCCCCGCCGGGGAGGTCGTCGCCGATGCCGCACTCGTCCAGCGCAAGGGGGACGACGGCGACTGGGTCGGCGAGGCCGGTGCCTACCGCTTCTCGGTAGAGGGCCCGGAGGAGGCTGACACGGGTGCGGCCGGGTCCCTCGCCCACACCGGCCCCCGCGACTGGGCGTTCGGCGCCGGCGCGGCCGTCGCGGTGGCCTCCGGCGCCGGGCTCCTGCTGGCGTCCCGCCAACTGCGCACCTCCGGTACGCAGGCCGCTTCGGGGACCCGCGGATCCGCCGGCGCCCCGCGCACCCCCGGTACTCCGGCGCGCTGATCTCCGTACACCCGGTCCGCGTACAGTCCCAGGGTGGAAGAACAGAACCTGCCGCACCGCCCCGGCTCGCCCGTGCGCTCCGGCATCCCGGAGCACGGCCGCATCCCGAAGTACTACGCCGTCAAGGCCCTGATCGCGGATCTTCTCGACGACCTCGGCGAGGGCGGCCTGCTGCCCACCGAGCGGGATCTCGCCGAGCGGTACGAGGTGTCGCGCGAGACCGTGCGGCAGGCGCTGCGCGAGCTGCTGCTGGAGGGCCGGCTGCGCCGCTCCGGCCGCGGTACCGTCGTCGCCGGTCCGAAGCTCGAACAGCCGCTGTCGCTCGCGAGCTACACCGAGGGCGTACGCCGCCAGGGCCGCCGGCCCGGCCGCAACCTCATCGGGCTGGAGCAGTTCCCCTGCCCGCCCGAGCTCGCCCCCGGCATCGGAGCCGAGCCCGGCGAGCCCGTCTGGCACCTGGAGCGCGTCCTGCTCGCCGACGACGAGCGGGTGGGCCTGGAGAGCACGTACATCCGGGTGGCGCGGGCGCCCCGCCTCGGCAGCGACTTCCCGCCGGACTCCTCCTTCTACGGGTACCTCCTCGACCGGCTCGGGATCTCCTTCGGGGACGCCGACGAGAAGCTGGAGACCGTCCTGGCGACCCCCCGCGAGGCCCTGCTGATCGGCACCCCGCCGGCCCTGCCCATGCTGCTCATCCACCGTTTCTCGCGGGACCAGGACGGCCGTCCCCTGGAGCGGGTGCGTTCGCTCTACCGTGGCGACCGGTTCAGCTTCACGACCCGTCTGCGGCCCGGCTAGCCCGAGCGGATCACCGCCAAGGCGCCGGAAAGGGACGTATGGAGGGCCGATGCGGGTCACGAGAAGGTAACGGGTCTAGTCCAAGCGTCGAGGGTTGTTCACCGTCCCGTTGCCGCCGGAATCCCCCCGGTCCACGGGCCGCGACCACCGTGGAGCGCGTGAGAGTCATAGTCGTAGGAGGCGGCGTGGTCGGCACCATGCACGCCTGGCAAGCAGTCGAACGCGGCCACGAGGTCGTCCAGATCGAACGGGAGGCGGAGGCGCGCGGCGCGTCACTGCGTAATTTCGGCCAGATCTGGGTCAGCGGACGCGCCGGGGGAGAGGAACTGGAGACCGCCCTGCGGGCCCGCGAGCTCTGGGAGCGGATCGGCGCGGAGGTGCCCGGCCTGGGCTTCCGCGCGATCGGCTCCCTCACCCCCGTCCGCAACGCCCGCGAACACGCGGTCGCCGAGGCGGCCGCCGCCCGCCCCGACGCCGCCGCCCGGGGGTACGAACTCGTCACCGCCGAGCAGGCGCGGAAGATCAACCCGGCCCTGCGCGGATCCTTCGAGGCCGCCCTGTGGTGCGAGCGGGACGCGGCCGTCGAACCGCGCACCGCCCAGCTCCACCTGCGCGAGGCCCTCCGGGCGAGCGGCCGGTACACCTTCCTGCCGGGACGGGAGGTGCGCGAGGTCGTCGCCGCCGGCGCCGTCCGCGACGACCACGGCGACGTCCACCGCGGCGACGCCGTCGTCCTGGCCACCGGCGCCTGGCTGTCCGGACTGGTCCGGGAACTGGTCCCCGACCTGCCCGTGCGCCGCGTCCGGCTCCAGATGATGCAGACCGCCCCGCTCGGCGAGGCGCTCACCACCTCCGTCGCGGACGCCGACAGCTTCCGCTACTACCCGGCCTACAAGAGCGACGCCCTCGACGCGCTCGACGCGGAGCAGGCGCAGGCGCCGGTCGCCGCCGCGCACAAGATGCAGCTGCTGATGGTCCAGCGCCGGGACGGCGGGCTGACGATCGGCGACACCCACGAGTACGAGCACCCCTTCGCGTTCGACACCCTCGAAGACCCGTACGAGCACCTCACCGGGGTCGTCGAGTCCTTCCTGGGCCGCCCGCTGCCGAAGATCAGGCACCGCTGGGCCGGCGTGTACGCGCAGTGCACCGACACCACCCGCGTCGTCCACCGCCAGCAGGTGGCCGACGGCGTCTGGCTGGTGACCGGACCCGGCGGCCGCGGGATGACCTGCTCGCCCGCCATAGCCGAGACCACCGCGAACGAACTGGGCTGGTAGAGAACATGAGCACCCCCAACACCCCGAGCACCCCCAACACCCCCAGCACCCCCGCGTCCCGCGACCTGGTCGTCCTCGACATGGCCGGCACCACCGTCGCCGACGGCGGCCTCGTCGAGCGCGCCTTCGAGCGCGCCGCCGAGCGCCTCGGCGTCGAGCCGGGCACCGCGGACCACCAGGCCAAGCTCCGGTACGTCCGCGAGACCATGGGCGAGTCGAAGATCTCCGTCTTCCGTCACCTCTTCGGCACGGAGGAGTTGGCCCGACGCGCAAACTCCGCCTTCGAGGAGGCGTACGGCGAGCTCGTCGACGGCGGGCTGATCGCCCCCGTCCCCGGCGCCCGCGAGACCATCGAGAAGCTCCGCGCCGACGGCCGCACCGTCGTCCTGACCACCGGCTTCGCCCGCGTCACCCAGGACGCCGTCCTCGACGCCCTCGGCTGGCAGGGCCTGGCCGACCTCACCCTCTGCCCCGCCGACGCGGGCGGCCGCGGCCGGCCGTACCCGGACATGGTGCTGGCCGCGTTCCTGCGCACCGGGGCCGTCGACGACGTACGGCGGATCGTCGTCGCGGGCGACACCGCCTACGACATGCTCAGCGGCCGCCGCTCCGGCGCCGGCCTGGTCGCCGGCGTCCTCACCGGCGCCCACGACCGTGCCGCGCTCACCGGGCACGGCGCCACCCACGTGCTCGGCTCGGTCACCGAACTGCCCCGGATCCTGCTGGAGTCGGCGTGAGCGGCATCCGCTTCGAGGGCGTCAGCGTCGCGTACGGCGCCACCACCGTGCTGGACCGGCTCGACCTGACCGTCGAGCCCGGCGAGGTCATGGCGCTGCTCGGCCCCTCCGGGTCCGGGAAGACCACGGCGCTGCGCGCGGTCGCCGGTTTCGTACGGCCCGCCGCGGGCCGGGTGCTGATCGGTGGCCGGGACGTCACCGCGCTCCCGCCGCACAAGCGCGGCATCGGCATGGTCGTCCAGCAGTACGCGCTCTTCCCGCACATGCGCGTGCAGGACAACGTGGCGTTCGGCCTCAAGGCGCAGAAGGCGCCCAAGGACGGGATACCGGGGCGCGTCGCCGAGGCCCTGGAGATGACGGGGATGGCCTCGTACGCCCGGCGCTACCCGCGCGAACTCTCGGGCGGGCAGCAGCAGCGCGTGGCGATCGCCCGCGCGCTGGCGATCCGGCCCGGGGTGCTCCTGCTCGACGAGCCGCTGTCCGCGCTCGACGCGCAGCTGCGCTCCGGGATGCTCGCCGAACTGGCCCGGCTGCACCGCGAACTGCCCGACGTGTCGATCCTGTACGTCACCCACGACCAGGTGGAGGCGCTGACGCTCGCCGACCGGATCGCGGTCATGGACCGGGCCCGGCTCCAGGACTGCGGCACTCCGCAGCAGCTGTACCGGGCGCCGCGGACCGAGTTCACCGCATCGTTCGTCGGGAACGCCAACCTGCTGCCGGTGACCGTCGCCGACTCCGGGGCGCTCTTCGCGGGGCAGCCCCTGGAGCTGGACCGGGGGCGCGCCGTCCCCGGCGCGAGCGCGACCCTGTGCGTGCGGCCGCACCTGCTCGGCCTCGGCGCCGGGCCCAACGCGCTGACCGGCACGATCGCCGAGGTGCAGTGGCGGGGCTCCATGCACCGGCTGTACGTCGATGTCGCCGGCCACCGGATCAAGGCCGACCTGCCGGAGCTGCGCGAGACCCCGGCGCTGGGCGAGCGGGTGACGCTGCACTTCGCACCGCGGGACGCGGTGCTGCTGGCCGCCGGGGTTCCCTCCGGCGACAGCCCGGGGGAGGGCGTCGGATGACGGACGCCCCGCAGGTGGCGGCCCCCCGATCGCCGGGGCACACCGCCGCCACGCCGGACACCCCGCGGCGCGCTCGCGCCGCGGCTGCGGGCGCAGGGGCCCGTGGCGTGCCCGGCTGGCTCTGGGCCGTGCCGCCCGTGGCCGTACTCGCGCTGGTCTTCCTCTACCCCCTGGCCCTGGTCGTCCAGCAGTCCCTCACCCCGGAGAACGGCGTGAACGGCGGCGGCGCCTTCGGCGCCTACGCGTCCGTGTTCCGCTCGCACGCCTTCCGCGGGGCGCTCGGGACCACGGTCTGGCTGGCCGCCGGGGCCACCGCCGGCTGCCTCGTCCTCGGCTTCGCCCTCGCGCTGATCATCGCCTTCGTCCCGTTCCCCGGAGCCCGGGCCGTCGCGAAGTTCATCGACGTCTTCCTCTCCTTCCCCTCCTTCCTCATCACCCTGGCCCTGCTGTTCATCTACGGCACGGTCGGCATGGCCAACGGGCTCTGGACCGGCGTGACCGGCGCCGTTGACGGGCCCTTCCACTTCCTCACCACCCCGTGGGGCGTACTGCTCGCGGAGATCACGTACTTCACGCCCTTCGTGATGCGGCCGCTGCTGGCCGCCTTCTCCCAGCTGGAGACCGCACAGCTGGAGGTGGCCTCCTCGCTCGGTGCGAAGCCCGCCCGGATCATCCGGCGGGTGATCCTCCCCGAGGCCCTCCCGGCGCTCGCCGCCGGCGGCAGCCTGGTCCTGGTCATGTGCCTCAACGAGTTCGGGATCGTCCTGTTCACCGGGGCCAAGGACGTCACGACGCTGCCGATGCTCGTCTACGGCAAGGCGATCCTCGAATCCGACTACCCGGCCGCCTGCGTGGTCGCCGTCGTCAACATCTCCATGTCCCTCGGCCTGTTCGGCCTCTACCGGGTGGTGAGCAAGCGTGCTGGTGCATAGCCGGACCGGCCGCTGGGCCGCCTGGATCCTGTTCGGCCTCCTCTTCCTGCCCCTGTTCGCCCTGCCCCTGCTCGTCGTGGTCGCCGCTTCCTTCGCCACCCACTGGTCGGGGGCCTTCCCCTCCGGCCCGACGACCGCGAACTACGCTTCCGCCGTGCAGGGCGAATCCCTCCGGGCGCTGACCACCTCGCTGGTGACCGCCCTCGTCGCGAGCCTGCTCGCGCTCACCGTGGGCACCTGGGCCGCGCTGGCCGCCGCCGGGCTGAAACGGCGCGGAAAGCGGGCCCTGGACGCCCTGTTCATGCTGCCCGTCGCCGTCCCGTCCGTCGTCGTCGGCCTCGCCGTGCTGGTCGCCTTCAGCAAGCCCCCGTTGCTGCTCAACGGCACCAGCTCGATCGTGATCCTGGCGCACACGCTTCTTGTCACGGCGTTCGCCCACCAGTCGGTCTCCGCCGCCATCGTCCGTCTCGACCCCGCGTACGAACAGGCGGCGGCCTCCCTGGGCGCCGGCCCCGCGTACGTACTGTGGCGGGTCAGACTCCCCCTCCTGCTGCCGTCCCTCACCGCCGCGGCCGGACTCTGCTTCGCCCTGTCCATGGGGGAGTTGAGCGCCACGATGATGCTCTACCCGCCGGACTGGACGCCCCTCCCGGTCCGGATCTTCACCGCCACCGACCGCGGGTCACTGTTCGGCGGCTCCGCCGTCGCCGTGGTCCTGATGGCCGCCACCCTCCTGGTCCTCCTGGCCGTCTCCCGCATCCGCACCAGAGCCTCCTACCGCTGACTCCCTTTCTCCCCTAAGGAAGTTCCATGTCCAGCACCAGCACCCCCGTACGTCGTACCGCCCTGCGCACCACAGCCGCCGTTTCCGGAAGCCTCGCCCTCGCCGCCGGCCTCACCGCCTGCACGGGCTCCTCCGCCACCGGGTCCAAGGACGGCGGCGAGAAGGTCGTCACCGTCTACAGCGCCGACGGCCTCAAGAGCGACAAGGGCGACGGCTGGTACGACAGGGTCTTCGCCGACTTCACCAAGAAGACCGGCATCCAAGTCAAGTACGTCGAGGGCGGCTCCGGCGAGATGGTGCAGCGCGCCGTCCGGGAGAAGACCAACACCCAGGCCGACGTCCTGGTCACCCTGCCGCCCTTCATCCAGCAGGCCGACGGCAAGGGCCTGCTCCAGGAGTACAAGCCGCAGGGCTCCGACAAGGTCAACGGCGCGAACAAGGCCGCCAACGGCAAGTGGACCTCGGTCGTCAACAACTACTTCGGCTTCGTCTACAACAAGAAGGAGCTCACGGACGCGCCCAAGACGTGGGAGGAGCTGCTGGACACCGAGTACAAGGGCAAGCTCCAGTACTCCACCCCGGGCGTCGCGGGCGACGGCACCGCCGTCCTCGTCAAGACGATGCACGACTTCGGCGGCAAGGAGCCGGCGATGGAGTACCTGAAGAAGCTCCAGGCCAACAACGTCGGCCCGTCCTCCTCCACCAGCAAGCTCGCGCCGAAGACCGACAAGGGCGAGCTGCTCGTCGCCAACGGCGACGTCCAGATGAACTTCGCGCAGGCCAAGTCCATGCCGAACCTGGGCATCTGGTTCCCCGCGAAGGACGGCGGCAGGCCCACCACGTTCGCCCTGCCGTACGCGGCCGGCCTGCTGGACAGGGCCCCGCACACCGAGAACGGCAGGAAGCTCCTCGACTACCTGCTCAGCGAGGACGCGCAGAAGCTGGTCAGCGAGGTCGGCGGCGGCTTCCCGGCGCGCACCGACGTCAAGCCGACCGACGCCAACGCCGTCGAACTCACCAAGCTGATGACCGGAGTCGAGGTCTTCGAGCCGGACTGGGCGGACATCGACAAGAACCTCGCGGGCTACGTCGACGCGTGGAAGTCGGCCACCGGAAGCTGATTTCCCCCTCCGGGAGCGCGGCACCTCCCGCACCGCCGGGGGCGCGGGCATGCAGGCCCCCGCAGTCCGGGCCGTGGACGCCGAACGCGTCCGCGGCCCGGCCCCGATAGGGTGAGGGAGACCAGCGGTCAGAGAGCGGAGAACAGTCCAGTGGCAGAGCGCAAGCCGATCGAATCCTGGCTCACCGACATGGACGGGGTCCTGATCCACGAGGGCACCCCGATCCCGGGCGCGGATGCCTTCATCAAGCGGCTGCGTGAATCGGGCAAGCCCTTCCTGGTCCTGACCAACAACTCCATCTACACCCCGCGCGACCTCCAGGCCCGGCTGTTCCGGATGGGCCTCGACGTCCCCGTCGAGAACATCTGGACCTCGGCGCTCGCCACCGCCAAGTTCCTCGACGACCAGCGCCCGGGCGGCACCGCCTACGTCATCGGCGAGGCCGGCCTGACCACCGCCCTGCACGACATCGGGTACATCCTCACCGACCACGAGCCCGACTACGTGGTCCTCGGCGAGACCCGGACGTACAGCTTCGAGGCGATGACGAAGGCCGTCCGCCTGATCAACGCGGGCGCCCGCTTCATCTGCACCAACCCCGACGAGACCGGCCCCTCCACCGAAGGCCCGCTCCCGGCGACCGGTGCCGTCGCCGCGCTGATCACCAAGGCGACCGGCAAGCAGCCGTACTTCGCCGGCAAGCCCAACCCGCTGATGATGCGGACCGGCCTGAACGCCATCGGCGCGCACTCCGAGAGCAGCGCGATGATCGGCGACCGGATGGACACCGACGTCCTGGCCGGGCTGGAGGCCGGGATGCAGACCTTCCTCGTGCTGACCGGACTGACCTCCGTCGAGGACACCGAGAAGTTCCCGTACCGCCCGACCAAGACCGTCGACTCCATCGCCGACCTGGTCGATCTCGTCTGATCCGAACGGGTCAAGCGCACGGCGCTCCGGATGCGGAGCGGCGCGCCGCGCGTGAACCTCCTTGTTGAGGAGGTTCACCATGCGCAGTGCTCTGATCGCTCTCCGTGCCACCGGGGTGGCCGTCGCCCTGACGGCGCTCACCGCCGTGTCCTCGCCCGCCGCCCTGGCGTCCGGCGAGGAGGACCGCGGTGGCGTCTCGGTCGAACCGCACCAGGCAGAGCCGGGGGCGCAGGTCAAGCTGCGCGTCCGCGGCTGCGACGAGAAATGGGCGTCCGCGAAGTCCGCCGTCTTCGTGTCGGAGGTCCACCTGTCGTCGGGCCGCGACGGGGACAAGACGCTGTGGGGCGACGCGATGGTCAGCTCGCACGCACAGCCCGGCCGGCACGACATCAAGGTGAGGTGCGACGGCGGCGAGGACCGCGTACGCGGCTCCATCGAGGTCGTCCGCCGCCGCGACGACCGGGAACAGGACCGCGACCGCGACCGTGACCGTGACCGTGACCGTGACCGTGACCACGACCGTGACCGCGACAAGCCGAACCCCCACGAGTCGCCCGTCCGGCCCGTCCACGCGGGCGGGGGCGGCATGTCCGCCGAGCTCGCCGCCCAGGCGCAGGGCCAGGCCGCGGCCGCCAAGAAGAGCCACGGGGGCGAGGGGCCCGGCCTCCCGCACACCGTGATCGGCGCCGTGCTCGCCGCCGCGGCCACCCTGGCCGTCGCGTTCCGGGCGCTGAGCCTGCGCCGGCGCCGCAGCGGCGAGTGAGGGCCGGGAGGTGACGGGCTCGGGGGAGCCGAAGTCCTCCGGCGGCGGGCGGCTGCTGACCTTCGCCGCCTGGACCGTGCTGGTGCTCGGCCTGTGGCTGTGGGGCCGCGAGATCACCGGGGTCCCGCCGCGCCCTTCCTCCGCACTGGCCGGCGGGTCGGGGCTCCCGGTCCCCGGGCTGCCCGCCGCGCACACCCCGCTGGCCGCGTCCGTACCGGTGAGGGTGGACGTGCCGGCGCTGGGCATCCAGGCGCCGGTGATCTCCCGAAGCCTCGACGCGCAGGGTGCGATCGAGCCGCCGCCGTTCGAGCGGCCCGGGACGGTGGGCTGGTGGGGCGGCGGGGTCAAGCCGGGCGAGGCGGGTGCCGCACTGCTGGTCGGGCACGTGGACACGGCGTCGAAGCCGGCGGTGTTCTACGGCCTGAGCACGGCGCAGCCCGGCGGCAAGGTGCGGGTGGTGCGGATGGACGGATCGGTCGCCGAGTTCACGATCGAGGACGTACGGGTCTACGAGCGGGCGGGTTTCGACGCGCACCGGGCCTACGGCCCGCGGATCGGGGGACGGGCCGAGCTGCGGCTGGTGACCTGCGGGGGCACGTACGACAAGGCGGCCAAGGAGTACACGGCGAACGTGGTCGTCTCGGCCTACCTGACGGGCCAGGGCCCGGCGGCGGCGGGCGCGGGAGCCGGAGCTGGTGCCGGAGCGGGTGCTGGTGCCGGTGCGGGAGGGCCCGGCGCGCCGGTGTGAGGGCCGACCGGGGGACATGACGAAGAAGCCCCTCGCAGCTTTCGCTGCGAGGGGCTTCCCCTTGTCGGTGCGCCGCCAGGGACTCGAACCCCGGACCCGCTGATTAAGAGTCAGCTGCTCTAACCAACTGAGCTAGCGGCGCCTGCTGACAGAGAAAACTCTACCCCACCTCCAGTGGTGCTCGTGACCAGCCGCGCCCGCCTTGTCCGATTAACCCATGTTTGAGGGGTTCATCGTGCACGATATGTCTGGGCCGAACCGCATCTGATGCCCCGACAGATGCCGGGCCCGCCTGACCAGCGACGAGCAGGGGAGTGGACGGAACCGCATGACGATCCAGCCTCCGATGCATGTGCAGACGACTGCACCGATGCCGATGCCGATGCCCGCTTTCGAGGAGTACGAGCCCGCAGGTGACTGCATCTGCCTGGGCTGCGTGCAGCGCCGTCGCGCCCTCGCCCGCGCGCGGGCCATACCGCTCCGGGACGGCGGCCACCCGGCCGCGCGCGGCGCCCGCCGGGCCCTGGTGCTGGCCACCGCGGCGGGCGTGGTCCTGGGCGGCGGAGGCTCGGCGGCGCTGGCGGCGGCCGGCCCCGTTCCCGGCCCGGAGCCGGTCTCCCTCGACACCCCCGGCCCCGCCACCGACACCCCCGGCCCCGCCACCGACACCCCCGGCCCCGCCACCGCCACCGGCGCCCCCGCCACCGGCGCCCCCGCCACCGGCGCCCCCGCCACCGGCGCCCCCGCCGCCGACGGCCCCGCCCCCGCCGTCGACGGCCCCGGCCCCGCCGTCGACGGCCCCGGCCCCGCCGCCGACGGCCCCGGCTCCCCGCAGGGCGGCCAGTCCCCCCTGCACGGCCGCCCGGCCCCGGCGAAGCCGCCGGGCGCGCCCGGGGCGCCGTCGGCGGTCAAGCGGATCGACCGGACCTCGATCATCAACCGGGCGAAGCTGTGGCTGGACGCGAAGGTCCCGTACAGCATGTCCGCGTACTGGTCCGACGGCTACCGGCAGGACTGCTCCGGCTTCGTCTCGATGGCCTGGAACCTCGGTTCGAACGAGTGGACCGGAAGCCTCGACAAATTCGCCACCAAGATCACCAAGGAGGAGCTGCTCCCCGGGGACATGCTGCTCTTCCACAACCCGGCCGACCCCACCAACGGCTCACACGTGGTGCTCTTCGGCGGGTGGGTCGACGAGACGCGCACGCACTACGTCGCGTACGAGCAGACCCGCCCGTACACGCGCAAGGGCGCCACCCCGTACGGCTACTGGACCAACGCGACGAAGTACCTCCCGTACCGGTTCAACGGCGTGACGAGCGGCATCACCGAGCAGGACCCGTCGACGACCGACCCGAAGCCGGCGGTCCCGACCGTCTTCCCCGGCGCCACGCAGTTCGGCCCCGGCGCGAACAACGAGCACGTCGCCCAGCTGGCCCGGATGCTGATCGACCGGGGCGGCCGGCGCTTCTACCCCAAGGGCGCGAGCACGGCGTGGAGCGACGCCGACCGGCTGGCCACGCAGGCCTTCCAGAGCGCCCAGGGCTGGACGGGCACGGACGCCGACGGGATCCCGGGCGCGCAGACCTGGCAACTGCTCGTCGAGCACAAGGGCAACGACATCCCGCCGACGGTGGACGCGGCGCCGGGGCCCGCCGGGGTGCCGGCCCATCCGGGGATGTCGGCGTTCCGCCCCGGGTCGTCCCACCCGTTCATCACCGCCCTCGGCCGCCAGCTGGTGAAGAAGGGCTTCGGCAAGAACTACACGAACGGCCCGGGGCCCCTCTGGGGCGAGGCCGACCGCCGCAGCGTCGAGGCCTTCCAGCGCGCCCAGGGCTGGCGCGGCGCCGAGGCCGACGGCTACCCGGGCCCGGAAACCTGGCGCCGGCTGTTCGCATGACGGAGGCAACGATGTACCCCACGAGCACCACCTCGACGACGGGCACCTTCCGCGTGCCACCCGCTGCGGCGGCCCCGCAGCCCCCGAAGGCCCCGGCCCTGCGGGGCACGGCCGAGCTCTACCCCACCCCGCCGCTGCGCCGGGACGCGGCCCAGGCCGGGCCGCCCTCCGGGCCCCCGGCGGTGTCCCCCGCCCCGTCCCCGGCAGCGGCGTGGACCGCTCCGCCGGCGCACCCGCCCCGCGTCGAGCCGGAGGCTCCCCCTCCACCCGCACCACCGCAGGCCGGCCCGCCGCCCGCGGCCGACTTTCCCGGGCCCGCGAACCCGCAGCCGTACGCGGCTCAGGCCGGTCCGGCGGCGGAGCCGGGGCCCGGGCATGCGGCGGGGGTCGCGTCGGCGGATGCGGGCCTTGGCGCGGGGGCCGAGTTGCACGGGCCCGCGAACCCGCTGCCGTACACGGCTCAGGCCGGGCGAGAGGCGGTTCCGGAGCCCGGGCCCGCGGCGCAGACCGAGCCGGAGCCGGCCTTGACTGCCGTGTCGGCGGACGCGAGCCCTGGCGCGGGGGCCGGGGCCGGGGTGCCTGAGCCTGCGGGCGCGCAGGCGTACGCGGGCCAGGCCGCTCCGGCGGCGGTGCCGGGACCCGCGCACGCGGCGGGGGCCGAGTCGCAGCCGGCGTTGACGGCCGTGTCGGTGGATGCGGGCGCTGGCGCCGGGGCCGACTTTTCCTGGCCTGCGGGCGCGCAGTCGTACGTGGGCCAGGCCGGTCGGGAGGCGGTGCCGGGGCCCGCGCATGCGGCGGGGGCCGAGTCGCAGCCGGCGTTGACGGCCGTGTCGGTGGATGCGGGCGCTGGCGCCGGGGCCGACTTTTCCTGGCCTGCGGGCGCCCAGCCGTACGTGGGCCAGGCCGGTCGGGAGGCGGTGCCGGGACCCGCGTACGCGGCGGGGGCCGATTCGGAGTCGGCGTTGACGGCCGTGTCGGTGGATGCGGGCGCTGGCGCCGGGGCCGACTTTTCCGGGCCTGCGGGCGCCCAGCCGTACGCGGGCCAGGCCGGTGCGGAGGCGGTGTCGGGGCCCGCGCACGCGGCGGGGGCCGAGTCGGAGCCGGCGTTGACGGCCGTGCCGGAGCTGCCGTTCCGTGCCGCACCGGTGGAGCCGCTGCCCGGTGCGGAGCCCGCGGCCGGGATTCCCGGACCGTGCGCGGCCCGGGCCGTTGCGGAGTCCGCCGGTCCACTGCCGCCTGTGGGCCGTGTCGAGCCCGACGAGGTCGGAGGGGCCCGGGGCGTCGCTCCGGACGGGCCCCGGGAGGTCGCGTTGCCGCACGGGCGGCCGGCCGCGGATGAGGGCGCCGGCTGGAGCGAGGTTCCGGCGGCCCGGGCCCGGGTCGAGCCCGAGTCGGTGCACGCCCTGGCCGGGGCCGCCGACCGCGCCGAGTCCGGCGCGGGCTCGTACGGTCGGGAACCCGACCCCGTGGTCTGCGTACCGGCCCCGGCCGGGTCGCACGACGAGACCGCGCCCACCGGGGTGGCCACCTTGCGGCTGCGGGCCCTGGACGGCGGGGGCGAGCCCCCGGCCCCGCAGGGCCAGGCCTGCCCGGCGGAGTCCGGGCTGCCGGTGGACGACGGTCCCGCGCACCGGTACGGCGAGGCGTGGCCGCCCGGTCCGCACCCCGGTCCGCACCCCGGTCCGCACCCCGGCCCGCAGCCCGGCCCCGAGGCCCCGTACCCGCCGCACCCGCACGGCGACGCCGGGCCCGCAGGCCCGCACTTCCCGCACCCGCACTCGCACTCGCACTCGCACCCGCACGGCGAAGCCGACGCCGACGAGCCCCTGCCCGTCGCAGTGCCCGGCCCCGCCGTCGCCGACATCGTCGCGCAGGCCGTGGCACGCGGCATGGAGGCCGACACGCACGACCTGCCGCGGGTCGCGCCGGTCCGCGGGTCGGCGGCCACCGAAGTGCCGGTGCACCTCCCGTTCCGCGCCAAGGCCCGCCCGGCCGCCGGGCAGACCCCGGCCGCCGAGCAGACCCCAGCGGCCGCTCGCGCCCAGCGGGCCTCCCGGCCCACCCCCGGCCGGCGGGTCCCGCGCGGTGACGAACGGCTGCGGGAGCACCGCGGCCCCGTCCTGCCCGGCTGGGTCGGCGTCGGCGTCGGCGGGCTCGCCCTCGCCGGCTGCCTGGCGGTGCTCTGGCGCGCCGGGGCGGTCCCCGCCGCCTTCGTGGCCGCGTTCGGCGCGAGCCCCCGCGCCTACCAGGGGCTGCGCGCCACCCACTGGCCCCCGCTCGCCTTCCTCGGCATCGTGGCGCTGCTCGCGCTCGGCGGCCTCGGCCGCGCCAAGGCCGGTCACGCCTGGGTGCTCACCCTGTTCGGCCGTTACCGCGGCACCGTACGGCGCACCGGGCTCACCTGGGTCAGCCCCCTCCTGCTGCGCCGGCGCGTCGACGTCCGGCTGCGGCACTGGCGCAGCGAGCCCATGCCGGCGGTGGACTCCGGCGGCCTGGCCCTGCGGGTCGTCGTCCAGGTCGTGTGGCAGGTCAAGGACACGGCGCGGGCCACCCTCGCCGTCGAGGACCACACCGAGTACCTCGCCGAGCAGGTCGAGTCGGCGATGGCCCGGGTCCTGTCCCAGCTGCCGGCCGACGCCTTCCACGAGGACGCCCCGACCCTGCGCGATTCCGAGGCGGTCGGCGACGCGCTGACCCGGATGCTGGCGACCGAGACCGAGGCGGTGGGGATCGAGGTGTACTCGGCCCAGCCGACCCGGATCGAGTACGCCCCCGAGGTCGCCGAGGCCATGCGGCGGCGCAGGGTCGCGGCGATCGACGCCAAGCACCGGGACACGGTGCTGACCTCGGTCGTGGACGCGGTCGACGACACCGTCCACCGGCTGACCTCGCGGGGGCTGGTCGAGCTCGACGACTACGAGCGCAAGGCCCTCGTGAAGGA
Source organism: Streptomyces sp. NPDC086989 (assembly GCF_044745505.1). Classification (NCBI taxonomy): domain Bacteria; kingdom Bacillati; phylum Actinomycetota; class Actinomycetes; order Kitasatosporales; family Streptomycetaceae; genus Streptomyces; species Streptomyces sp. NPDC086989. The sequence continues at coordinate 725,604 of NZ_JBIVAL010000001.1, read as the reverse complement.
CCTCACCGTCGCCTTCTACACGGGCCGCCCGGAGTAGGGCGTCCTGCGGGGCGCGTCCCGCGGGGCGCGGGACCGGGACGAGCGAGCGAACGGGTGGCCGGATCCGACCGGACCACCCGTTCCCTCATTGGTCTGGACATGTCCAACTCCCGTCAATAACCTGGTACTTGGTCTAGACCTGAATCCCCATGCGTGCGCACGCTCTCGCCGTCCCCCCACGTCCAAGGAGCATCATGCGTCCCATCCGCATGCCCGTTCACCTGCCCAGACGAGCCGGCGCCGCCACGGTCGGCCTCGGCGTCATCGCCGGCCTGGCGCTCCTCACCGCCCCCACCGCCAGCAGCCACGGCTACACGGACACCCCCATCAGCCGCCAGAAGCTCTGCGCCAACAAGACCGTCTCCGACTGCGGCCCGATCCAGTGGGAACCGCAGAGCGTCGAGGGCTACAAGGGCTTCCCGGCCGCCGGTCCGGCCGACGGCCAGATATGTTCCGGCGGGCACAGCGAGTTCGCGCAGCTCGACGACCCGCGCGGCGGCGCCTGGCCCACCACCAAGGTCACCGCCGGGCAGAGCTACGGCTTCCGGTGGCAGTTCACGGCCAACCACTCCACCACCGACTTCAAGTACTACGTCACCAAGAACGGCTGGGACCCCACCAGGCCCCTCACGCGCGCCTCCCTCGAATCCCAGCCCTTCCTCACCGTCGCCTACAACGGCGCCCGGCCCGCCATGACCACCGTCCACCAGGGCACCATGCCGAGCGGCAAGACCGGCCGGCACATGATCCTGGCCGTCTGGACCGTCAACGACACGCCCATGGCGTTCTACTCCTGCTCCGACGTCCAGTTCTGAGTCCCGGCCCGGCGGCCGCCCCGCCGGCCGGCATTCAATTCTGACGGAACGTCAGCTACCCTCCGGCGGCATGCGGACGACACCCGGAACCGTCGCGGAGCTCATCGCGCGCCAATGGGGCGACCACCGGCCCGGGCTGAAGTACGGCGGCAGTGCGGACACCGCCGTCCTCAGCCGCCACCGGACCGCCCAGGAGGCCGCGGCGCGCGCCGCGCTGCTCGTCGACCTCCTGCCGGCGGAGGCCGAACCGCACATCGGGGTGCTGCTCGACAACACCCCCGAGTTCCCGTTCTGGCTCGGCGCGGCGGCCCTCGCCGGGGCCGCCGTCGCCGGGATCAACCCCACCCGGCGCGGTCCCGAGCTGGCGCGCGACATCCTGCACACCGACTGCCGGATCCTGGTCACCGAGCGCGCCCACCTGCCGCTGCTGCGCGGGCTGGACCTGCCGGGCGTACGGATCCTGGTGACCGGCACCAAGGCGTACGCGGCCCAGCTCGCCCCGTACGCGGGCGCGAAACCGGGCGAGGCCGTCCTCGCCGCCCCCGGCCCGGGCTCCCGCTTCCTCCTCTACTTCACCTCGGGCTCCACCGGCGCCCCCAAGGCCGCCCTCTGCAGCCAGGGCCGGATCGCCGCCGCCGGTGCCTCGCTGGCCCGGCAGTTCTCCGTGACCCCGGACGACGTGCACTACGTCTGCATGCCGCTCTTCCACGGCAACGCCGTCATCGCCGACTGGCTGCCCGCCCTCGCCGGGGAGGCGGCCGTGGCCCTGCGCCCCCGGTTCTCCGCCTCCGCGTTCCTGGACGACGTCCGCGCGTACGGGGCGACGTACTTCACCTACGTCGGCCGGGCGGTCCAGTACCTGCTGGCCACCGAGCCCCGCCCCGACGACCGCGACCACACCCTGCGCCTCGGCTTCGGGACTGAGGCCGGGGCGGTGGACGCGGCCCGCTTCACCGAGCGGTTCGGGGTCCGGCTGGTGGAGGGGTACGGGGCCACCGAGGGCGGGGCCTCCGTCCAGAGGACCCCGGACACCCCGCCGGGCGCCCTGGGCCGCGCCGGGGCCGGGGACGACCTGGCGGTGGTGGATCCGGAGACGGGCGCGGAGTGCCCGCCGGCCGTCCTGGACGCGCGGGGCCGCCTCCTCAACGGCTCCGCGGCGATCGGCGAGCTGGTCAACCGCGGCCGGAGCCTGTTCGAGGGCTACTGGCGCAATCCCGCCGCGGAAGCCGCACGCACCCGGGACGGCTGGTACTGGACGGGCGATCTCTTCTTCCGCGACGCGGACGGGTTCCTCTACTTCGCGGGCCGGACCGACGACCGGCTGCGGGTCGACAGCGAGAACCTCGCCGCGGCGGTGATCGAGAACATCCTTGCGCGCTGGTCCGCGGCGGCCGCGGTCGCCGTCTACGCGGTGCCGGACGAGGCCGCCGGCGACCAGGTGATGGCGGCGGTCGCACTGGAGGAGGGGCGGCGGTTCTCGCCGGAGGAGTTCTCCGCGTTCCTCGCCGCCCAGCCGGACCTGGGCACGAAGATGGCGCCGCGCTACGTCCGGATCGTGGGGTCGATGCCGACCACGGCGACGAACAAGGTCCACCGGGTCGCCCTGCGCCGCTCCGGTTTCCGCTGCCCGGACCCGGTCTGGTGGCGCCCGCCGGGCAGCTCCGGCTACCGGCCCCTGGGCCCGGAGGACCTCACCGGCCTGCTGGCGGCGTACGCGGCGCACGGCCGGGGCGAGCTCCTGGACCGCTGATCCCCGAGCTCGCGGGCATTGGTTTTGAGCACCCCTGAGGACCAGGTAGTATTTTCTCTGTCAGGCGCCGCTAGCTCAGTTGGTTAGAGCAGCTGACTCTTAATCAGCGGGTCCGGGGTTCGAGTCCCTGGCGGCGCACCTGTACTTCGGGCGGTTTCCGGTTCACCGGGAACCGCCCGAAGTGTTTCCGCCCCGTTCGGACCCTCGCCCTCTCGGCCCGTGCGGACGCGGCTCACAGGAAGACCGTGGCTCACAGCGTGAGCGACAGCAGCAGTGGCGCGGCCTTCCGGTTCAGTGCCTCCGCGGCGGCCCGGAGCCGGTGCGCGTGCTCGACCGGCATCGACAGGGCCAGGCAGCCCACCGACGCCCCGGCGGTGATCGGTACCGCGGCGCAGACGGTGCCCACCGCGTACTCCTGGAGGTCCAGCACCGGAACCGTGGCCGGCTGGCTGTCCAGCTTGGAGAAGAGGATCCGCTCGTTCACGATCGTCTTCGACGTGAGCCGGGCGATCTTGTGCCGCGAGAGGTGGTCGCGCCGCCCGTTCTGGTCGAGCTGCGTCAGCAGGCACTTGCCGACCGCGCTGGCGTGCGCCGCCGAGCGGAAGTCGACCCACTCGTGCACCTTCGGGGTGCGCGGGCTGTCCGCGAACTGCGTGATCTTCACCTCGCCGTCCACGTACCGGCTGATGTAGACCGCCGCGCCCACCGAGTCCCGGAGCCGGTCCAGGGTGTCCTGGAGCTTGTTCTGGAGCGCCTGCTGCCTGTCTATGCCGGAGCCGAGCAGCACCAGGGAGTCGCCTATGGCGTAGGCGCCGTCCGACACCTGGAGCACGTACCCCTCCCGGCGCAGCATGAGGAGCATGGGGGCGAGATGGGCCGCGGGCAGGCCGGTCTCGCGCGCGATCTGTACGTCGGTCACACCGCCGGTGTGGCGGGCGATCGTTTCGAGTACGCGCAGGGCGTACTGCACCGAATGGAACGGCGCGGTCGGCTCGGGCTTCAGCGCCACGGTTTTCCCCCTAGCAGGTTGTTACCGCTTGCCCTACCACGATAGCCATCAAGAGGCCCACGTGGAGCGCCTGTTGGGGATATTGATGGCTCGATCACGCCCCCTCGCCAGCGTCTACCCCTCTGGCATATGCCACCGGCATGGCCGCCCCGCCGGGCGCGCCGGGAATGACCGTGCGCCGCCGATGGTTCGAGTTCTTCGTACGGACAGCGAAGCGAGGCGGGAGCGACTATGAGTGACACCGGGGACGCGGGTCGGGGTGCGGACCGGGACGGCCGCGGAGACCGGATCCGGGGTGAGGCCCGTGGCCACGCGCCGGTGCCGCTCTCGGTGCTGGACCTCGTCACGGTCGGCAGCGGCAGCACCGCCCGCGACTCCCTGCGCACGAGCGTCGACATCGCCCGCCTCGCCGAGTCCCGCGGGTACCACCGCCACTGGGTCGCCGAGCACCACTCGATGCCCGGGGTGGCCAGCTCCTCCCCGGCGGTGATCCTGGCCCACCTCGCCGCCCACACCTCCCGTATCCGGCTCGGCTCGGGCGGGGTCATGCTGCCCAACCACGCCCCGCTCGCGATCGCCGAGCAGTTCGGCACCCTGGAGGCGCTCGCCCCGGGCCGGATCGACCTCGGACTCGGCCGGGCCCCCGGCACCGACGGCCGCACGGCCGCGGCGCTGCGCGGGCCGGGGCGCCTCGACGAGGCCGCGGAGGAGTTCCCCCGGCAGCTCGTGGAGCTCACCCGCTTCCTCGACGACGACTTCCCCGACGGGCACCCCTACGCCCGCGTGCACGCGGTGCCCGGTCCCGTGCAGGGCCCCGCCGGGCGGCCCCCGCTGTGGCTGCTCGGCTCCTCCGGGTTCAGCGCCCGCCTCGCCGCCGAGCTCGGTCTGCCCTTCGCGTACGCCCACCACTTCTCGGCGGCCGGCACCCTGCCCGCGCTGGAGCTCTACCGGCAGACGTTCCGGCCCTCCGCCGTGCTGGACGCCCCGTACGCGGTGATCGGGGTCTCGGCGCTCGCCGCCGACACCGACGAGCAGGCCCGCGCCCAGGTGCTCACGGGGGCGCTGTCGATGCTGCGGCTGCGCAGCGGCCGGCCCGGACTGATCCCGACGCCCGAGGAGGCGGCAAGTCACCAGTTCTCGCCGTTGGAGCGGGAGTTCGTGGACGGCTGGCTCGCCAACGTCGTCCACGGCACGCCCGACGAGGTCCGCACCGGGCTCGACGCCCTGGTGAAGCGCACGGGCGCCGACGAGTTGATGCTGACCTCCAACGCACACAGCGGGGCGGCGCGGGTGCGCTCGTACGGACTCGTGGCGGACGCGTACGGAATGCCGGTCCGGGCGCCGGGCGCGGCCACCGCGGCGTGACCCGCCCGGCGCCCGGAGCGGGGTGAGTCCAGGGCCGGGGCGTCCGGTTGCCTGGCCGCGTGCGGACCGCAGGAGGACGCCGCCGGCGGATCCTCCTCCGGCCCGTCCTCGGTGGCGAAGCCGTCCGCGTCCGCAGGCGCCTCCGAGACCGACCCCGCCGGGTCGGGCGGCGGCGGGAACGACTGCCGGCAAGCCGCCGACGCCGCCCGCCGGCGTCAAGATCGTCCAGGTGGGCCCGCACCGCGACATCGGGGTCTTCGAGGCCATGGACGCCCAGCCCAAGTGCACGTCCAACGACTGGATCTACCACGGCGAGGGCGAGCCCAAGGGCTACAAGCTGCCCGCCGGGGTCAAGGGCGAACTGGCCACCGGCCCGGGCAGGTTCCAGGCGGTGAACCGGGAGGAGCTGTCGAAGCACATCGACGGCTGCCTGCGCGAGGACTACAACGTCGTCAAGCAGCCCTACTCCTGCTACGGCAACGTCTACGAGATCACGCTCGACTCCAAGGGCGAGGTGCAGACGATGCGCGAGCGCTGGTCGGTCTGACCCGGCGGCGGCGCCGGCCCGGTACGCCCGCGAGGTGATGGATCGCAGGCGAACGGAGTTCTGCTGGTTTGTTGCCGCAACCTTGCGGGAGTGTGGCCTAAGGCACCCTTAAACCGCTCGTCACCCGGGGTGGCGAGCGGTTCCGTATGTGCGCTCAAGCCTCTGACAAGGGGATTTCCCCGCCAAGTGGTCTAGTCCTTCTTTGGTCCAAACCATTGACTCGGGCCTCGGGTGATCGCTATCACTTCTCACACCCGAACCTCTTGCTTCCCCCTCCCATCCCCCCGGAGGCAGTTCATGCACATCCGTAAACCCCTCATCGCGGCCGCCGCCACGGCCGCGCTGGCAGCCGGAGCGCTGGCCGGCTTCGCGGGGCTCGGCACCGCACAGGCCGCCGACGCGGCCGCCGCCGGTGGCGGCAACGTCAAGATCGCCTATTACGACCAGTGGAGCGTGTACGGGAACGCCTTCTACCCCAAGCACCTCGACACCCGCGGCATAGCGGGCAAACTGGACATCATCAACTACTCGTTCGGCAACATCCACCCCACCAACCTCACCTGTTTCGAGGCGAACAAGGCGGCGGGCGACGACAACAACCCCAACGCCGGTGACGGCGCGGGCGACTCGTACGCCGACTACCAGAAGTCCTTCAGCGCGGCGGACAGCGTCAGCGGGGTCGCCGACAAGTGGGACCAGCCGATCGTCGGCGTCTTCAACCAGTTCAAGCAGCTGAAGGCCAAGTACCCGAACCTGAAGATCAACATCTCGATCGGCGGCTGGACCTACTCGAAGTACTTCAGCGACGCGGCCAAGACCGACGCCTCCCGCAAGAAGCTGGTGTCCTCCTGCATCGACCAGTACATCAAGGGCAACCTCCCGGTCGAGGGTGGCTACGGCGGCCCGGGCAGCGCGGCCGGCATCTTCGACGGCATCGACATCGACTGGGAGTACCCCGGCTCCTCCGGCGGCCACCTCGGCAACCACTACGCCCCCGAGGACAAGCAGAACTTCACGCTCCTGCTCAAGGAGTTCCGCGAGCAGCTCGACGCCTACGGCGCGGCCAACGGCGGCAAGAAGTACCTGCTGACCTCGGCCCTCCCGGCCGGCCAGGACAAGATCAAGTACATCGAGACGGACAAGATCGGCGCGTACCTCGACTACGCGAACATCATGACGTACGACATGCACGGCGCCTGGGACGGCGACGGGCCGACGTACCACCAGTCCCCGCTGTACTCCGGCACCAACGACCCGACCGACCCGATCGCCCCGGGCACCGAGAAGTACAGCATCGACAACGCCATCGACTCCTGGATCGACGGCAAGCCCGCCTACGGCATCGCCGGCGGCTTCCCCGCCAACAAGCTGACGCTGGGCTACGAGTTCTACTACCGCGGCTGGAAGGGCGTCCCCGCCGGCACGGCGGGCGGCCTCGCCCAGCCCGCGACCGGCGCCTCCGGCGCCCGGCCCAGCAGCCAGCAGGCCGGCATCGCCAACTACAAGGAGCTCGGCGGGATCGTCGACAACCCGTCGGCCACCTTCTGGGACGACCAGGCCAAGGCCTCGTACTTCTACAAGGACGGCGAGTTCTTCACCGGCCTGAACCAGAAGTCCATCCAGGCCCGGGTCGACTACGGCAAGCAGCGCGGCCTGGCCGGGGCGATGATGTACTCCCTGCTCGGCCTGGACAACAACACGACGCTGCTGAACCAGATCTCGGACGCCCTCGGCGGCACCACGCAGCCCCCGACGACCCCGCCCACCACGCCTCCGACCACCCCGCCGACCACGCCCCCGACGACTCCGCCGACCACGCCGCCCACCACGGGCTGCGGCTCGACCCCGGCGTACGTCGCGGGCACGGTCTACACCGGTGGCCAGGAGGTCTCCTACAACGGCCGCAAGTACAAGGCCCAGTGGTGGACGCAGAACGAGACCCCGGGCACCACGGGTGAGTGGGGTGTCTGGAAGGACCTCGGCGCCTGCTGATCTCCCCCCACCCCGCGCCGAGCGATGCCTGCGCCCCGCACCCGGTTCCCCCGGTGCGGGGCGGAGGTGTGTCACATGGTTCCCGGATTCCGGACACCGCTGCGTGGCGGCCTCGCTACGCTCGGCCACACGCTTGTTTTCCGCTTGGGGGTGCCATCTCATGGTCCAGGCCCGCGACATCGATCCCAGCGCCTCGCCGCTGGACTACTACAGCTACGAGCTCCGCCGGCTGAGAGAGGAAGCCGGCCTCAAGCAGGCGCAGCTGGGCGGAGTCATCTTCTGCACGGGTTCCCTGATCGGCATGATCGAGAACGGTAAGCGGGTACCGACCCGGGACTTCTCGGAGCGGGTGGACGCGGCGCTGGGGACCGGCGGGGTGTTCTCACGTCTGGTGGGGCTGGTCCTGCGGAGCCAGTTGCCGAGCTGGTTCCAGGCCTATGCGGAGATGGAAGCCAGGGCAACGCACATCTCGTCGTTCCAGCCGCAGCTGGTCTACGGACTGCTTCAGACGGAGGCGTACGCGCGGGCGGTCCTCAAGGCAGGGTGGGGGGAGAAGCTCGATGAGGCGGTGGCCGCGAGGCTGGAGCGTCAGCGCATCCTGGACAGAGAGCGCCCGCCGCTCGTCTGGGTGGTCCTAGACGAGGCAGTACTGCACCGTCCCTTCGGCAGCCGCGAGATAATGCGTGAGCAGCTGAGCCGCCTGCTGGAGTTCCAAGACCGGCGCGAGGTGCGGATCCAGATCCTCCCGTTCAGCGTCGGACAACACCCCGCCACGGTTGGGGCGTTCAACGTTCTCCGGTTTGAGGGAGACCCGGACCTCGTCTATGCCGAGAGCTACGGGTCGGCCCACGTGACGGCAAATCCGGAAACGGCCAGCGACTGTGCGCATCGCTACGATCATCTGCAGGCAGCGGCGCTCTCCGTGGAGGCCTCGGCCGCGTTGATCGCCCGCGTACGAGAGGAACGTTATGGGGACCATTCAGAACCTGACGGGCGTGCTGTGGCGTAAGTCCAGCTACAGCGGCGGGACCGGCGGCGACTGCGTCGAGTGCGCCCCCCTCGGCGGCGCCGCCTGGCGCAAGGCCTCGTACAGCGGCGGGACCGGCGGTGATTGCGTCGAGGTGGCCACTCAGCCCTGCGGTGTCGCCGTCCGGGACTCCAAGGACCCCGAAGGCCCCGCCTTCACCGTCGCCCCCGCGGCCTTCGCCGCCTTCGTGCGCAGCCTCTGAGGGGTCCGGGCGGAGCCCGGGGAAACGGAGAAAGGGCGGGGCGGGGAGACGGCACCGCGCAGCGGCCCCCGCGCCGCCCCGCAGGGTCACGCCCCGGGGCAGGTGCCGATCATCTCGGCGATCCGCTCCGGGGCCACCGCGCGCGAGTACAGCCACCCCTGGCCGGTGTCGCAGCCGACGCGGCGCAGCCGGGCCGCCTGACCGGCCGTTTCCACGCACTCCGCCGTCACCGTCAGGCCCAGCCGGTGCGCGAGCTGCACCAGGGCCTCGACGATGGTCTCGTCGGCCGGGTTCGGGTGGGCGCCCTCGTCGTAGCGGAACCCGTGGACGAAGGAGCCGTCCAGCTTCAGCACGGACACCGGAAGCCGGCTCAGGTACGCCAGGTTCGAATAGCCGGTGCCGAAGTCGTCGATGGCGATCCGCACCCCCATGTCGCTCAGCGCCTGGAGCGCCTGGAGCGGGCGTCCCGCGGAACCCATCACCGCCGACTCGGTCAGCTCCAGCTGCAGCAGCTGCGGGGCCAGCCCGGTCTCGGCCAGGATCTCCGCCACGTCTCCGACCAGATCGGAGTCCCACACCTGCCGCACCGCCACGTTGACGGAGACGAAGACCGGGGAGTCGCTCGGCTGCTCGATCTGCCAGCGCCGTGCCTGCCGGCAGGCGGTCCGCAGCACCCACCGCCCCAACTGGACGATGGAGCCGTCCTCTTCGGCGATCCCGATGAACCGATTCGGCGTCAGCGTGCCGAACTGGGGGTGGTTCCAGCGGACCAGGGCCTCCACTCCGCGCACCGCGCCGCTCTCGAGGTCCACGAGCGGCTGGTACTCCAGCTCGAACTCGCCCCGCTCCACCGCCGGCCGCAGGGTCGAGCTGAGCGCCTGGCGGGTCATCCGGTGCGCGTTGCGCTCCGGGTCGAACAGCGTCCAGCGCGCCTTGCCGTCCGCCTTCGCCCAGTACAGGGTCGTGTCCGCGGCCTGCATCAGCCCGGTCGCCGAGGTCCCGTCCGTGGGCCGCTCCACCACGCCGATCGACGCCGAGACCGACAGCCGCTGCCCGGCCAGGTCGAACGGCTCCTGTACGGCGTCCAGGACGCTGCGCGCCAGGTCGGCGAGCTCTTCGGTGCCGGTGGAGTCCTCGACCAGCAGGGCGAACTCGTCGCCGCCGAGCCGGGCCACCAGGTGCCCGCCGGTGCGCCCGTAGCCGGACTGGTCGGCGCACTGCGTCAGCCGGGCCGCGACGGCGGTCAGCAGCCGGTCGCCGACCCGGTGGCCGAGGGTGTCGTTGACCGCCTTGAACCCGTCGAGGTCGAGGTAGCACAGGCCGATCCGCCCGGTGCCGCCCTGCTCGTACGAGGAGGCCTCCAGGGCGGCGGAGAGCCGCTCGAAGAACAGCGCCCGGTTGGGCAGCCTGGTCACCGGGTCGTGCATCTGGAGGTGGCGCAGCCGGGCCTGGAGGTCGCGGCGGTCGCTGATGTCGGCCACGGACAGCAGGACGTCCCGGGTGCCGGGCACGGGCCCGAGGGTGACCTCGGTCCACAGCGAGTGCCCGTCGGGGTGTTTGAGCCGGCGGGTGCAGCGCAGTCGGGCCTGCCGGCCGCGGAGCACCTCCTGGTAGGCCTGCCAGGTGCGGGCCTCGGCGCCCAGGTCGACCAGGTCGGCCGCGGCCTGTTCGACGAGCGCGTGCGGCTCGGTGCCCAGCAGCCCGGCCAGGGCAGCGTTGGCGGCGACGACGTGGCCGGACCGGTCGACGACGGCCATGGCGAGGTGGGCCGCGTTGAAGGCGGCCCGGTAGTCGCGCAGTTCGGACTCGGTGCGGGTGGGCTTCGGCGGCGTGTCCGGCACGGCTTGGTGACGCTCCGTAATGTCCGATCGGATGCTGCCGGCCGCCGAACCGGTTCCCTCTGAGGTTCCGCTCACCGTTGGCTCCCGCAGTGCTCGTGAGTGTCCGTGCAGGAAAGTGTGCCGATCATAGAGGCACCGTACGGCCCTATCCAGCGGCGTCGCCGTGCGGGGCACGGGACTTCGGCGTGCTGACGCCTCCTCGATCACGTACCGCGCGATCGTTTCTGCACAGCTCTGAGCAGCGGAAGCCTGCTGTTGATCTCCTGTGATCGGTCGTGACGTTCTGTAGGCATGTGGGTGAACCCCGCGGGTCACCGGCTTGCCGTAGTGCTCACTCGTGTGGGGCACCGGAACAGGGCATTAGTAAGACAATCCCCTCAGGGTGGGACGAGATGGTACGAATCCACCACCGGAGGTCGATGTGCGGCGACAGCAGACACCCGGGGGAGTGGAACGCTCCCCGATGAGAAGCACGGCGGCCGCGCTCACCTCCATGACGGCGCTCGCCGCCATGTCCCTCGTCGCGGGTCCCGCGGTCGCCGATCCGGGGGCCGCCCCGTGCGCCCTGACCCGCACGTCGGCCCACCACTCCCTCGGCCTGGACACCTGGAACCGCGCCTATCCCAGGCCCGTGCGCACCCTCAACGCGGTCATGGTCTTCCTCTCCTTCCCCGATCACGGCACCACGCTGACGACGGACCAGCTGACCGGCGACTACTTCCCCGCGACCAGCGACTTCTTCGAGCGGGCCTCCTACGGGAGGTTCCGGCTGGTCCCGCACCCGCAGAAGCAGTGGATCCGGATGCCGAAGCCGTCCACGGCGTACGGGATACAGCGTGACTGGGCCGCCGAGGACCGGGCGGCGTACCTGCGGGACGCGGTTGCGGCCGCCGACCGCGAGGTGGACTTCTCGCAGTACGACATCGTGTACTTCATCGCCGACCCGGACGCGCCCGGCGTGGACTCGGACGCCACCAAGGTCGTCAACTTCGACCGTCCGATCAGGGCGGACGGGAAGGACCTGCGGCGGATCGTGACCGTCTTCGAGCGGCACCCCCCGGACCGCAACGTACTGGCGCACGAGACCGGCCACGTTTTCGACCTGCCCGACCTCTACCACCGGCCGACGGACGGCAAGGGCGACTGGGACACGTACGTCGGCGACTGGGACGTCATGGGCAGCCAGTTCGGCATGGCGCCGGACCTGTTCGCCTGGCACAAGTGGAAGCTCGGCTGGCTGGACGCCTCGCAGGTGGACTGCGTGCAGTCGGGCTCCTCGCTGCACACCCTGCTGCCGCTGGCCCAGGCCCCGGCGCCGGGTGCGACGGGCGGGACCCGGCTCGCGGTGATCCGCACCGGAACCGGCAGTGCGATCGCGGTCGAGGCGCGGGGCTCCGCCGGCAACGACGGGGACACCTGCACCGAGGGCGTCCTGGTCTACCGGGTGCGCAACGAGGCCGCGTCGGGCGGCGGGCCGATCGAGGTCCTCGACGGGCATCCGGGCACGGAGGCGTGCTGGGACCGCTCGGTGTACCCGCCGCTCGCGGACGCGCCGCTGGAGGTGGGCGAGGCGTTCACGGTGCCGGGGGAGCGGATCAGGATCGAAGTGGCGGACCGCACACCGTCGGGCGCGTACACGGTCAAGATCACGACCTAGTGCGGCGGTGCGGCACGACGAAGAAGGCCCCCACTTGCGTGGAGGCCTTCTTCCGTCTGTGCGCCGCCAGGGACTCGAACCCCGGACCCGCTGATTAAGAGTCAGCTGCTCTAACCAACTGAGCTAGCGGCGCTTGCTGACGAGGAAGACATTAGCAGGGAGATGGCCGGAAGGAAAAATCGATATCCGCAGCTCGGGCGGCGCGGACGTACGCCCACAGGAGCGCCTCCGGTCCCGGCAGCCAGGGGGTGCGGGTGTCGGGGGCGACGAGCCAGCGGGACGGGCCGGGGGTGGCGGCCAGCGGCGGCACGGTGACGGCGTCACCGTGGCCGTGGCACAGCGGCGCGGGAACGGAACTGCCCCACTCTCCCCCTGACTGCGTCGGAGGGTCCCCCACCCACGCGAGCAGCGCGGGCAGGCGGTGCGCGGTCCCGGTCGCGGCGAACAGCAGCATCCGTCCCCGGTGCACGGCGACGGGCCCGGAGCCGGGGCCCTCGGCCCAGAGCAGGTCGAGCATGCGGCGCCCGAGGACGACCGGGACGCTGACGACGTCGAAGGCGGTCCCGCAGGGCAGCACGGCCGGCGCGGTGGCCCGGGCCTCCCAGAGCTCCAGGGTGCGGTGCGGGTGCGCGGACGCGGAGGCGAGCCAGGCGGCGCCCTGGGGGGTGACGTGGGTGGCGGTGCGTGCGTCGAGGGTGGGGCAGGCGGGTGCCGTCGTCAGCGTCGTCATACGGACCGGTCTACCCGGCGTAGCGAATCGGTTTCCGGGAGTTACGGAAAATCCGGACAGGGTGGGGGGTGATGGGCTATGTTGCGCCCCGCATATGCCAGGTGTGAGATCCGTCGCATCCGAGGGGGCCGCCGGGTGCGGCCGAGCCGGGCCTATGCGCTTTCCGGGCCCGCCTCGCGCCGGAGGGATTCGCCGAACTCGATCATCTTGTACGCGTAGTCCTCGGTCCACTCCGCCCGCGCGGCGATCTCCGCCGCCGGCAGCCGGTCGAACCGGCGGGGATCGGCGAGCTGCGCGGCGGCCAGCGCCTGGAACTCCACCGCCCGCTCCTGCGCCGCCCGGAAGGCGAGCGTCAGCTCGGTGGCGCGGGCCAGCAGCTCGCGCGGATCCTCGATCGACTCCAGGTCGAAGAAGTGCTCCGGGTCCGTGGCGGCCTCCGAGGGCTCGAAGAGCAGCGGCGCGGGCCGCGGCTTCCGCTCGGTCGTCCGCTCGGGCTCTGCCATGCCTGTCCTCCTGGTGCGCGTTCGGGATCCTTCCGGGCCACCCTCCATTGTCCAACGTCGCGCAAGAGCGCCACTCCCCGGTCGTGGCGGGCTCTTCGGCGGTCCTGGGCGGTCCCGGGCGGTCCTGCGCGGTGCTGCGCGCAGGCCGGTCAGCGCGTGAAGCCGGCGATCCGGGAGTGGATCGTGACGGTGGCGCCGCCGAGGAGAGCGGCCTTGGCGCGCAGCCGGTCGTGCAGGGAAGGGCCGACGCTCCCGTACACGTCGATGGAGCGCATGCGGATCAGGGGGACGAAGGCGCGGAACTTCGGCCCGCCCAGCTCCATGTGGAGCTCCAGCGACGCCGCGTCGGGGTGGACCGCCACCAGGGTCATGGTGGCCGTCGGCTCGTCGACGTAGAAGTGGTAGGCGAGCAGCTGCGGTTCGACCACGTCGACGAAGGCCGCCAGATCGCGCATCGCGGCCTTCGCGTCGTCGAGCCGACCGGGCAGGACGTCGGAGCGGTCGACGTAGTAGATCTTGTCCAGGATGGCCATGGCCCGACGCTAGCCGGGGTCGGGCGGCCACCCCCGGGCGGCGCGCGGGGCCGCGACGCGCCCCGGGGCCTCCGCGGCCCCCGCTCCCGCGGCTACGGCCGCCAGGCCACCCGGTGCTCCGCGAGGTGGGCCAGGACCGAGTGGTTGGCCTCCCAGCCGTCCGGGAACTTCACCGTCACGCCCAACTGGACCGGTTCCGTGGACGGATGGTCGTCCAGCAGCTGGGCGATGCCCGCCCGGGCCACGACCACGCAGGCGTGCCGGTGCCGCGAGGCCAGCACGCACAGACGGCCCGTCTCCAGGTGGAACGCCGTCGCGTCCGGGCGGCCCGACAGCGGGTGCAGCACCACCGTGAGGTCGTACTCCCGCCCTTGGAGCCGGTTCGCGGTGTCCACGGTGACCCCGGTGACGCCCAGGTCCGCCAGGGCGGCGCGGACGGCCGACGCCTGGTCCCGGTGCGCGGTGCCGACCGCGATCCGGTCCGCGGTCAGCGGGGCCGGGGCGGCGGACTGCTCGTCCGTCGTCACCGCCCCCCGGTCCAGCGCGCGGCGGACCACCAGGGCCACCGCCCGGACCGCCTCCGGGTCGGTGCGCGGGGTGTGCCGCGCGGGCAGCTCCAGCAGGCCCCAGCCCGCCTCGGCGGCCTCGTCCAGCACCCGGTCCGGACCCGAGCCGTCGCCCGCGACCCCGTACGACAGCCGCCGCTCACCGGGGCCCGTACCGCTGCGGAACTGCGTGTACGGGTAGAACGCGCGGGAGACCAGCGGCGCGGCCGTCGCCGGGAGCCGCCAGGACACCGGCAGCCGGTGCTGCGGCAGTTGCGGGTTGTGGGCGAGGAGGGTGCTGACGGCGCTGGCCGACGGGTCGTACGAAAGGCCCGCCCACTGCTCTGCGCCGACCACGCTGAACGGGTCCAACTGCCCCGGGTCGCCCACGAACAGCGCGCGCTCGAACAGCCCCGCCACGGCCAGCAGCGCGTCCGAGCGCATCTGGTACGCCTCGTCGACGATGGCGTGCTCCCAGGGCTCCGTGTCCTTCACGTACGCCCACTTCGCCGCCGTCGAGATGGTGATCGGCAGCTCCGCGAGGTCCCCCGGCTTGGCCGAGAGCGTGACCGACGGGAGCTCCCGCAGCGCCGGGTCGTACGCGTCGCCGTCGCTGCTGTGCAGCCGGCCGACCTTCAGCTCCGGATCCTTGTCCGCGAGCCGCAGCACCAGGTCGTCGACCTGCGCGTTGGTCTGCGCGACCACCATCAGCCGGCGCCCGGCCGCGGCCAGTTCCCGGGCGGCCCGCACCACGAGCGTGGACTTGCCGGCCCCCGGAGGGGAGTCGACGACCACGCCCCGCTCGCTCCCGTGCAGGGTGTCGCGCAGGATGGCGGCGGTCGCCTCGGCGGCGGCCGCGCCCGGGTCGAATGCGGTGCTCACAGGATGTCCTCGGCGGTCACGGGGTCGGGCGCGGTGTCGGGCGGCGCGGTGGCGGTCGACGATGCCGGGGGTCCGCCGTGCGTCCACGGCGTCCGCTCCGGGTCCGGCAGCTTCGGGCCGCCGCGCGCGTCGTGCTCGAACAGCGTCCAGCAGACCCGGTCGCCCTTCTCCGGCACCGAGCCCGGCTCCGGCTCCCGGCCGCGGCCCATCTTGTCCAGCAGCCGCAGCACCAGCCGCCCGTCCTCATCGAAGCGGACGAACTGCGCGGCCTGCGGGCGCCCCTCCAGCGACCGGAACACCTTGCCGCCGCCCTCCGCGAGCTGCGGACGGTCCTCCGTCGCCACCGTCACCAGCGGGCGCGGACTCGGCCGCTTCGACTCCGTCCACTCCATCACGACCTCGGTGACCTCGCCCGCGAAGGCCTCGCCCGCCAGCCGCCGGCCCGCCATCACCAGCGGGTCGTCCAGCGCCTCCTGGGCGTCGAGGCGCACCTGCTCGGTCTCCCGCGTCGCCAGCTTCTGCGCCGCCGTCACCGCGTCGTCGCGGCGCGGCTGCGGCGGCTCGCCCGCCCGGACCCGGTCCCGGTGGCCGGTGTACGACCAGCGGTCCCGGGTCCAGCGCTCCTCGGCCCGCTCCCCGGGCTCCAGCGCGCGCAGCAGCTCCAGCGACTGCCACACGGCCCGCCAGGTGGGCCGCATCTGCTCCGCGACGAGCTCGCGCACGGCCGCCTCGGCGCGCGCCACGGCCCGCGGGTCGCCGTCGGTGCGCGCCGCGTCGTAGCGGGCCATCGCCGGGGCGAGCAGTTTGTTGTCGAAGGCCGGGTCGGTGGCCGGTCCGGCGGGCGGGACCAGCAGCTGCCCGTCGCGGTCGCGGCCCAGTTCGGCGCGCAGCGCGGCCGCCGCCCCCGTTTCCCCCTCGGGCGGCGCTATCCACGACAGCAGGGCGCCCAGGTGCTGGTCCTCCAGACTGCTCTGCCCGGTGGCCCAGTGCCGTGAGAGCAGCTCCGTCGCGGCCAGCAGCATCGAGGCCCCGGGGACCCGGGAGCGCTCGCCGAGGTGCGTGAACCAGCGGCCCAGCAGCGGGACCCGCGTGGGCACCGGGTACGGATTCTCCGGATCCTCCTCCGCCGTCCGCCGGAACCGCATCGACCGGCCCAGGAGGCGTACGTACTCGATGCCGGCCCGACTCGGCACGATCAGCTGCGGCGCGTCCAGGCACAGCTCGGCGGCGACCTTGCTCTTCGCGCCGGTCTCCGGGTCGGTCTCGGTCCGCTCGACGTACTCGACGTCGTCCGCGTACGCGTCCACGTAGGGCAGGACCGTCTCCGCGAGGTCCGCCAGGAACCTCCAGCGCAGGTCCCGGTCGCGCGGCTGCGGCACCACCAGCAGCCGCGGCTCCGCCGGGTCCGTGCCGACCAGCACGCCGAGCGGGGCCCCCGCCTCGCCCGCCGTCGTCAGCGGTACGAGGACCAACGGGCGCTCGCTCAGATGCCGGTGCCGTACGGTCGCCAGCGCCTCGGCCCGGCCCGTCCGGACGGCCTGGAGGCGCGCGAGGGTGTTCAGGAGGGACATGCGGCGGCCTCCAGGGCCTCGGCGCGCAGCCGCGCCGCCCGGTGCAGCGCGGCCGCGGCGGGGTCGTCGGGGCCACCGCCGCCGGAAGCGGCCGCGAGGGCCTCCCCGACGGTGGTGAGCGCTCCGAGCTCCCCCCGTACGGAGCGCCCCAGTGCGGTCACCTCGTCGGCGGCGCGGGCCCGCTCGCGGCAGTGGAAGGCGAGCTCGCAGGCGGCCAGGCACTCGGGGGCGTAGGCGGCCGCGACCGCCGACACCGCGGCGGTCAGCTCCTCGGCGGGCAGCGAGGGGTCGAAGCCGAGCCCCTCGGGCAGGGCCGCGGCCAGTTCCTCGACCCGCGTCAGCCGCTCCAGCCTGCGCCGGGTCACGGCCCGCTCGCGGCGGACGTCGACGGGCGCGGCGGCGGGCAGGTTGGAGAAGTCCTTCGGGCAGACGAGCAGCACGGTGTGCCCGACCACGGCGGAGGCCAGCTTTCCGGCGGTCCTCTCCAGGGCCAGGACGTACACGGCGGCCTGCCGGGCGGCGGCGCCCACCTTCGCGGCGTCGGCGGCCCCGTCGATCATCGGGAACGACTTGATCTCCACGACGGTCCAGCGGCCGTCGGGGTGCACCACGACGGCGTCCGGCTCCAGGTAGGCGGGGGAGCCGGCCACCTCCAGGGCCAGCATCGGGTGGTCCAGCAGGGTCCAGGCGCCGGAGGCGGCCGCGGCGGCGGTCGCCTCGCGCAGCGCGAGGGCCGTGCGGGCGGCGCGGCCCTCCGGCCCGGCGGCGGTCAGGTCGGGGACGCGGGCGTCCGGGCCGGGCGGTTCCGCCCCGGCGCCCAGGTGCCGGTGGACCAGTTCCAGCAGGACGGCTCCGCCGTCGCCCTTGACCCTGGCCTCGAAGGAGTTCCCGCGGGCGATGGCGAACTGCGACTGGCCGAACGGGGCGGGCGAGCCCAGGGCCGCGGCCAGGGCCGTCTTGTCCACGCCGGCTCCGTCGAGCAGGGTGCGTCTGCCGCAGCCGGGGTTGGCGGCGAGCGCCGCCAGCGCACGGGCGTCGAGGGGACGGGGCGGCACGGCGGGGCCGCGCAGGTCAGCGAGCCGCTGCCGCAGTGTCGTCGTCGGAGGCGGGCCGCTGGGCGGGTAGGAGCTCACGGGCGGAAGTGTCCCATCCGCCACTGACAATCGTGGTCGTACCGCGAAAACCGGCTGCTCGGCCGGGCAGCCGGCGCGCGATCGCGTACCCGGCGGCCGTCACGGCGACCCCGGCGGCCGCGTCCAGGAAGTAGTGGTTGGCGGTGCCCATGACCACGAGCGCGGTGAGGGCCGGATAGGCGATGCCGAGTCCCCGCAGCAGCGGGCGGCGCCCGTAACGCCACAGCAGGACCCCGCACCACAGCGCCCAGCCGACGTGCAGGCTCGGCATGGCCGCGTACTGGTTGGTCAGGCCCCCGAGCCCGCGCGGGGCGCTGGCCTCGGCGCCCCACCAGCCGTAGCCGCTGTACTGGGCCATCGTGTCGGTGAACCCGTACGCGGGGTCCAGCAGCCGGGGCGGGCACGTGGGCATCAGGGTGAAGCCGACGAGCCCGAGGAGGGTGGAGACCACCAGCCAGGTACGGGCGCTGCGGTAGTGCCCCGGCCGGCACAGGTACAGCCAGACCAGCACCGCCGGGGTTGCGAGGTAGTGCAGGGAGGCGTAGACGAAGTCGGCGGGTATCCCGAGCAGCCCCTGATGGGAGAAGAGCCGGTTGAGGGGGTGTTCGAAGTCGATCCCCAGCAGCTCCTCGGTCCGGAGGATCGCGAGTCCGTGGCCGGTGGCGAGGTGCACGTCACCGCGGGCGAGGAGTCTGCCACCGGTGTACGCGCCGTAGACGAGTCCCAGGAGCAGCAGTTCGGCCCACCACCGGGTGGGCTTCTGCCGATCAGTCATACGGTGTAGGACGCTTGTGCGACTGGGTGGGTTGCCCGGTGTTCATGTGATGGATGATGTACGGACGACGCATTCGCCCGAACATGTACGAACCCGCATGAACCGTACGAACCCTTCGCACCGGGAGTATTTCCTATGGCCCCCCGCATCCTCCTGGCCCGCCACGGCCAGACGGCGTGGTCCCAGCTCGGCAAGCACACCGGACGCACGGACGTGCCCATGCTGGAGGAGGGCAGGCGGGGCGCGAAGCTGCTCGGCGAGCGGCTGGCCCGCGCCCCGTGGAACGGGCTGCCCGGCGTGGAGGTGCGCACCAGCCCCCTGGTCCGTGCGAGCGAGAGCTGCGACCTCGCGGGCTTCGGTGCCCGGGCGGAGCCGTGGGACGCGCTGATGGAGTGGGACTACGGCGACTACGAGGGCATGACCCCGGCGGAGATCCAGGCGATCCGCCCGGGCTGGCTGATCTGGCGCGACGGCGTCCCGGGCGGCGAGTCGGTGGCCGACGTCGCGGCCCGCGCCGACGAGGTCGTCTCCTGGGCCCGTTCGGCCGAGCACGACGTCCTGGTCTTCGCCCACGGCCACGTCCTGCGCACCCTGGCCGCCCGCTGGCTCGGCCTGGAGGCCTCCTTCGGCGCGCGCATCCGCCTGGAGCCCACGTCCCTCTCGGTCCTGGGCTGGGCGTACGGGGCCCCCGCGCTGGAGCGCTGGAACGACACGGGCCACCTGGACCTCTGACCGCCCGGCCCGAAGTCCCCTGCGGGCCCGGCCGCGTCGGAGCGGCGCGCCCGAAGTCCCGTACGGCCCGGCCGCGTCGGAGCGGCGCGGCCGAAGACCCGTACGGGCCCGGCCGCGTCGGAGCGGCGCGGCCGGGTGGGCCGGGTGGGTCGCGGCGGGTCAGGTCGAGGCGTGGCGGGCGAGGAAGGCCCCCACGCGGGGGCTGCGCTGGTGCGGGACCAGGGCGCGGGCCGTGCCCGAGAGCATGGACCGGATCCGCGTGGACTGGACCTCGGTGAGCAGGTCCAGGACCCGCCCGCCGGCCCAGGCCGCCTCGTCCGGGGCGCCCGCACGGGCCAGGTCGTCGGCCAGCTCGGCGGTGTAGAGGGCCACGTTCCGGGCGAAGTGCGGATCCTGCAGGTCCGCCGCGCGGCGGGCGTGCCGGGCCGCGCGGGCGTGCTCGCCGAGGGCCGCCCAGCACCGTGACTCCAGCGATTCCAGCTCGGCTTCGCCGAAGAAGGACATCCACTCCGGGTCCGCGGCGCTCTCGCCGCGCGAGAACTCCGTGTGCGCCCGGGTCAGCGCCTCCTCGCAGGCCCGGCGGTCGGCAAGGCCCGCCCAGCCGCCCGCCTCCCGCAGCGCGAGCAGCGACAGGAGCCGCGGGGAACCGAGGGAGCGGGCGGCGCGGCGGCCCGCCTGGGCCGCCCGTACCGATTCCCGGGGCCGGCCGCAGTCCCGGGCCAGGAAGGCCATGTTGCTGAAGGCGTGCGCCTCCAGGGCCGCGTCACCCGAGACCCGGGCCGTCGCCAGTGCCTCCGCGTAGTGCGAGCGGGCGTCGTCGAAGCGGCCGGAGTCGTGGGCCAGCCAGCCGACGGAGATGGCCAGTTCGCCGGCGCCCGCGTGCAGCCGGTCCTCGGTGGACTGCCGGGTGGCCCCGGCGTCCAGCAGCGCGTAGGCGGCGCGCAGGGGTTCGGCGGCCTTGCGGTAGAGGGCGTCGGCCCCGTGCCGGTCGTCCAGCAGCCGGATCTGGCGTACGGCCTCCTCGACCGCCGCCGCCTCGGACTCGCCGGCCCGGGAGGGCGGCCGACGGGTGTCGCCGAGCAGGGTGAGGCCGATCGTCGCGGCCGCCACGGTCGCGGAACCGCCCGCCATGAACGCGCGACGCAGCACGTCGCTCTCCTTGAGGGTGAAGGGGGCGGTGCGCTGCGCGGACCGGCCGCGGACCGCCTCGCGCGGGGAGAAGCCGAGGTCGGCCAGGGTCCGGCCGGGGAACATGTGCAGGAAGACCCGCTCGTAGGCGTAGTTGGGGCAGCGGATCTCGCCGGACTCGACCCGGCCGATGTAGCGGGCGTCGCAGGAAACCGTTTCTCCGATCTCCTTGGCGGCCCGGCGCACCATGGCCGCGAACTCGGCCGGGGAGTGCCGGCCGCGCAGTCGCCGGAACGTCTGATTGGGTGAGTGCGGGAACGCCGCCATGGACGTGGCCTCTCTGGCAAGGGACGCACCGCCGGTTCCGCGGGACACGGTCCGGGCCCGGCGCGCATGAACGTACCGCCGGAGGGGGCCCGTTGATGCGGTGTTTGGCTACAAAAGGGATATCTCACCCACGATCCGCCATGAACTGCCATCCTTTGCAGCGTCTTGCCGCCGCACCCGTTGACGTTTTGGCGCGTTGAGCCCATGCGGGGTGTGAGGTGGCTCCTCCCGCCCCGCTCGTACGCGAAGCAGGAGGGGTTCCCTTGGTGGAGGGCGGCATGGAGAGCACTGGAATGAACACCGCGCCCGTGTCTTCGGGCGTGTCCCCCGTCCCGGCCGTCGTGGCCACCGCGGTCGTCGTGGCCACCGCGGCCGTCCCGGCCGTCCCAGCCGTCGCCGTCGCTCCGGCCGCCGTCGCCGTGACGAGCGTGACGAGCGCCCCGGCCGACGCGCCGGACCTGGTGACCGTGCCCGCCCGGCAGGGCCTGGAGGCCGTGGACATCATCCGCCGCGCCGCGAGCCCGGCCGGCGGGGTCGGCCCGGTGCTGCACGACGGGTCCGGCGACACCCTCGGCTTCCTCGTCCCGCCCGGCACCGCCGACGCCTGGGACATGCCGGGCAGCGCCTGCACCCAGACCAACGGGCGCGGCATGCGCTTCGACGTGTCGCCCACCGCCGGGGACACCGGCTGGCTGCTCCCCCCGGACGCCGTCGGTCCGGTCACCGACCCGGAGGTGCTGCGGGCCGCGCTCGGCGAGGCCGCCCGCCTGATCGAGGCCGCGGACAACTGTCGCTGACCGGCGACAATGGTGGGGTGGCAGGCAAGGGCAAGGGCAGCAGCAGGCAGCGCGGGCGCGGGAACTCCGAGGCGGTCGTCGGGCAGGTGGACGGCGGCACGGCGGAGCTGGTTCCCGACCGGGAGCGCGCGGACGGCTGGACGCTGCTGATCGACGGAGCCCCGCAGTCGCACGTGGACCTCGGCGATCCGCAGTACCTGGACTTCGCCTACCAGCGGAGGATCGGCCACCTCATCGACCTCGTCGCGCCCGCCCGGCAGCCGCTGAACGTGGTGCACCTGGGCGGGGGCGCCTTCACCCTCGCGCGCTACACGGCCGCCGCCCGCCCCCGCTCGACCCAGCAGGTCGTGGAGATCGACGCCGCCCTGGTGGCCTTCGTACGGGAACACCTGCCGCTGGACCCGCAGGCGCGGGTCCGGGTCCGGGCGGTGGACGCGCGGGCCGGCCTGGCCAAGGTCCCGGACGGCTGGGCCGACCTGGTGATCGCCGACGTGTTCAGCGGCGCGCGCACCCCGGCGCACCTGACCAGCGCCGAGTTCCTGGACGACGTACGGCGGGCCCTCGCGCCCGGCGGGTGGTACGTGGCCAACCTCGCGGACGGCCCGCCGCTCGCGCACCTGAAGGGCCAGATCGCGACCGCCGCATCCCGCTTCGCGCACCTGGCGCTGGCCGCCGACCCGGTGGTGTGGCGGGGGAAACGATTCGGCAATGCGGTGCTGGTGGCCGCCGACCGGGAGCTGCCCGTCGCCGAGTTCACCCGCCGGGTGGCGAGCGACCCGCACCCCGGCCGGGTCGAGCACGGCCGCGGCCTCGCCGATTTCGCGGGCGGCGCGGCCCCCGTCGCGGACGCCTCGGCGGTGGCCTCGCCGGAGCCCCCGCCGTCGGTCTTCCGCTGAGCGCGGGGCCCCGCCGCGACCCGCCCTCGTTCGGACGACCTGGCGCTCCGACCACCGCGGAGGCGGGCAGGCCTCGCCGTGAGCGCCCCGGGCGGGGCCGCCCTGATCCCGACGACGGCTCCGGACGACGGCTCCGGACGACGGCCTAGCCCTCGTACGTCTCCACCATCGGCGGGTGGCCGTTCCAGGTGCAGAAGACCGACATCTCCCGGCCCGCCCTCGTGAAGGTGACCCGGATCCAGTACGGCTGCTTCCACACCTGCATCTGCCAGCCGGCGTCCGGCGTCGCCGACACCAGCTCGGCCGACGACGTCCCGAGGTCGAAGACCACCCGGCCACCGTTGACCGGGTAGGCCTTCACGCTGCCGGCATCCTCGCCGTCGCCCCGCTGCCCGTCCGGGCTCGGGCCCGGCGGGGCCGCCTTCGGCGACGGCTTCGCCGGGGAGGCCGCGGCGGACGGCGAACCCGACGGGGAGTCGGACGGGGACGGCGAAGCGGAAGCCGAGGCCGGATCCGGCGACGCCGTCGCGCCGTGCGTCGAGGAGGACAGCGGCCGCGTCGTCAACGGCACCGCCAGCGGCGGATCGTAGGCGGTTCCGGACATGACCGAGTGCACGCCCCACCAGGACAGCGTCACCGCCGCCCCGGTCGCCAGCGTCCAGGCGAGAGCATGAACAAGTCCTCGGTGCATCAGGGCACATACTGCACCACCCGTCCGGGAGGCGGACCGACACCCCGCCGGGTCCCCCGAATGGACTACGGTGCCGCCCATGGCAAGTGTGCTCGTGGTCGAGGACGACCAGTTCGTACGTTCGGCCCTGATCCGGCACCTGACCGAGGCCTCGCACACCGTGCGCAGCGTCGGTACGGCCCTGGAGGCGTTGCGCGAGGTCGCCCACCACCGGTTCGACGTGGTCATCCTCGACCTCGGGCTGCCCGACCTCGACGGGTCGGAGGCCCTGAAGATGCTGCGCGGCATCACCGACGTGCCGGTGATCATCGCCACCGCCCGCGACGACGAGGCCGAGATCGTCCGGCTCCTCAACGACGGCGCCGACGACTACCTGACCAAGCCGTTCTCCGTGGAGCACCTCTCCGCCCGGATGGCCGCCGTCCTGCGCCGCGCCCGCGCGGCCGCCGGGGCCGAACCGCCCTCGCGCGTCCTGCGCGTGGGCGGCCTCGCCATCGACCCGCTGCGGCGGCAGGCCGAGCTGGACGGCGTCGCGCTGGACCTGACCCGGCGGGAGTTCGACCTGCTGGCCTTCCTCGCCGGACGCCCCGGGGTGGTCGTGGCCCGGCGCGAGCTGCTCGCCGAGGTGTGGCAGCAGTCGTACGGGGACGACCAGACCATCGACGTGCACCTGTCGTGGCTTCGCCGCAAGCTGGGTGAGACGGCGGCCAACCCCCGCTACCTGCACACGCTCCGGGGGGTCGGCGTCAAGCTGGAGCCACCGCTGTGAGCGCGCCGGGCACGGTGAGCGTGCGATGAGGTGGGCGCTGGTCAAGGTGTGCCTCGCGGTCACGGCCATGGTGGTCGTGGCCTTTGCCGTACCGCTCGGGCTGGTCGTCCAGGAGATGGCCAGCGACCGCGCCTTCTCCAACGCCGAGCGGCAGGCCGCCACCATCGGGCCGACCCTGTCCATCACCACCGACCCGGTACAGCTGCGCAAGGCCGTGGAGTCCACGCAGACGGGCGCGGCCCGGCGGATGGCGGTCCACGTCCCGGCGGTCGGCGGCGACGCGCCGGTGGACATCGGCACCGGCCGGGCCGGGGCGCACGCCGTGGAGGAGACCCGGAGGATGGGCCGGGCGATGACGGCCCCGCTGGCCGGCGGGGGCTCGGCGCTGCTCCAGCCGACCGCGCTCGGGTCGGGGGACATCGCCGTCGTGGAGATCTTCGTACCCGAGAGCGAGGTCAGCAACGGCGTCGCGACGGCCTGGGTGGTCCTCGCGGGCGTGGGCCTGGCGCTGATCGTGGGCTCGGTGGCGGTCGCCGACCGGCTCGGCGCCCGGCTGGTCCGGCCGGCGGAGCGGCTCGCGGACGCCGCGCACCAGCTGGGGGAGGGCCGGCTGGGGGCGCGCGTGCAGGAGGCCGGGCCGAAGGAACTCCGCTCGGCGGCCGTCGCGTTCAACTCGATGGCGGACCAGGTGGTGGAACTCCTGGCCAACGAGCGGGAGCTGGCCGCCGACCTCTCGCACCGGCTGCGGACGCCGCTGACGGTGCTGCGGCTCAACGCGGCCTCGCTCGGCGACGGGCCGGCCGCGGAACAGACCCGGGCCGCGGTCGAGCAGCTGGAACGGGAGGTCGACACGATCATCCGTACGGCCCGCGAACAGCGCGCCCCCGCGTCTGCCGCGGGCGGGGCCGGGGCGGGCTGCGACGCCTCCGAGGTGATCCGCGACCGGATGGCGTTCTGGTCGGCGCTGGCGGAGGACGAGGGCCGCGAGGTGCGGCTCGCGGGGGTGGACCGTACGGTACGGCTCCCGGTCGCCCGTCCGGAGCTCGCGGCCGCCCTCGACGCCCTGCTGGGCAACGTGTTCCGGCACACCCCGGAGGGCACCCCGTTCGCCGTGGACGTCCACGACGCGGGGGACGCGGTCATCGTGCTCGTCTCGGACGCGGGCCCCGGGATCGCCGACCCGGACGCGGCGCTGCGGCGCGGCAACGACGGCGGGCGGGACGGCTCGACGGGCCTCGGCCTGGACATCGTGCGCCGCGTCGCGGAGTCGACGGGCGGGGACGTCCGGATCGGCCGGTCGATGCTGGGCGGGACCGAGGTCAGGGTGTGGATCGCCCTGGACGGCCGGGCGCGGGGCGGGGCGGACGGCGTACGGACGCGCCGGGGCCGCCGCAAACGCCGCGGCTGACAGGCCGGCACGGTGGTGAATTCCCGGCCGACGCACGGGCCTTGGCCGTGCGGCGGCGCCGGGCGGCATACCGTACGGGGTGCTGGGTTGTTCTTCGCTCCTTCCCCCGAACGGAATGGAACCGGTCATGCGCTACGCAGTCCTCGGCACCGGGATCGTCGGCCGCACGGTCGCCGCCCGCCTCGCCTCCCTCGGCCACGAGGTGGTGATCGGCACCCGGGACACCGGGGCGACCCTCGCCCGTACCGAGTACGCCGAATGGCAGCGGGCCCACCCGCAGGTCGGCCTCGCCTCCTTCGCGGATGCCGCACGCCACGGCGACGTCCTGGTCAACGCCACCGGCGGGCAGGTCAGCGTGACCGCCCTGAAAGAGGCGGACGCCGAACACCTCGACGGCAAGGTGCTGATCGACATCGCCAACCCGCTGGACTTCTCGCACGGGTTCCCGCCCACCCTCGACCCGGTCGACGACGACAGCCTCGGCGAGCTGCTCCAGCGGACGTTCCCACGGCTGCGGGTGGTCAAGACGCTGAACACGATGAACTGCCAGATCATGGTCGATCCGGCCCGGGTGCCTGGCGAGCACACCGTCTTCCTTTCGGGTGACGACGCCGACGCCAAGAAGTCCGTACGCGAACTGCTGTACTCCTTCGGCTGGCCGGAGGCGAGCGTGATCGACCTCGGCGGCATCGAGACGGCCCGCGGCACCGAGATGCTCCTGCCCATCTGGCTGCGCCTGATGGGCGCCCTCGGCCACACGGACTTCAACTTCCACATCCAGAGCGCGCCGCCGCAGACCGGCTGAGGGCCCGTCCGCCGCCGTCCGTCCCGGATGGACGCCGAGATGTTGCCGGTCCCCGGGGCCGCGCCGAATGTGGGCCCTGACGGAAGGAGTCAGGCATGAAGGTCATGCTCAGGGCCCACATGGACACGGTCGCCACCAACGAGGCCGTCAAGACCGGTGCCCTCCCGCACGCCGTGAAGAAGCTCATGGACACGGTCAAGCCCGAAGCCGCCTACTTCGGTCTCCACGAGGGCGTCCGGTCCTGCTGGATCGTCTTCGACCTTCAGGACAGTTCGGACCTCCCGCCGCTGCTGGAGGACCTGTTCGAGCAGAACGCGGAGGTGGAGGTGGCTCCGGTGATGGACGCGGCAGGACTGGCGAAGGGGCTCGCGGGGATGTCCGGTTCACCCGGCTGAGAACGCGACCCCCGGCCGGCGGCCGCCCACGCGAGCAGCGCGGAGGCGGCCGCCGCCGCGCACGCCACGGCGAACGCGGCCCGATGGCCGTACGCGCCGGCCAGTGGCCCGGCGGCCGCGGCGGCCAGCGCCTGGCCCATGATCAGGCTGCTTCCCGCCATCGTCATGGCCTCGCCCATCCGCTGGGGCGGAGCCGCCCGCTCGACGAGCCCGAACAGCGCGATCAGATGAGGGGCCACGGCCAGCCCGATCCCGGCGACGGCGCACGTCGCGCCGGGCAGCCCCGACACGGCGAGCAGCGGCACGGTCAGCGCCGCCTGCACGGCGATGGTCCGGCGCAGCCGTACGGAGAGGTCCGCGGCCCCCGGCCGGGCGACGGTCACGAAACCGGCGATCGAGCTGGTCACGGCCATCGACGCCCACACCAGCCCGGCGGCCCCCGGCGTGCCCAGTGAGTCGGCCAGGGCGTTGACCCCGGTGTTGGCCGCGCTCCACGCGGCGCCCTGCAGCACGGCCATGGCGCACAGCAGCGCGAGGTCCGGCGACCACAGCCGTACGTCGGCCCGCGTACCGGCGCGCGGGGCGGCCTGAGGGCCGGGCGCGCTCGGATGGACGGCGAACAGGGTCCCGAAGACCAG
Organism: Streptomyces sp. NPDC086989; assembly: GCF_044745505.1. Taxonomy (NCBI): domain Bacteria; kingdom Bacillati; phylum Actinomycetota; class Actinomycetes; order Kitasatosporales; family Streptomycetaceae; genus Streptomyces; species Streptomyces sp. NPDC086989. Next base: position 698,102 of record NZ_JBIVAL010000001.1, on the reverse strand, counting down.
GATCAGCCCGGCTGCGAGCACGAGCGCGGAGGCCGGGTGCACGGTCACGGCCAGGATCCCGGCGAGGGCGGGCCCGAGCATGAACCCGATCTCGTCGAGGGTGGTGTCGAAGGACAGGACCGCGCCGAGCAGGGCCCCGTCCCCCCGCGCCAGGTGCACCCAGCGGGCCCGGGCCAGCGGGCCGACCTGGGGGACGGTGAGTCCGGCGGCGACGGCGAGCACGAGCCGGGCGGACAGCGGCAGTCCGCCGAGGACGGCCGCGACGAGGGCGGCGAGGACGACGGCGTTCGCACCGCAGGCGGCGAGGAGGACGGGGCGGTGGCCGCGCCGGTCGGCGAGCCGGCCGATGACCGGGCCGCCGAGGGCCTGGCCGAGCCAGAGGGCGGCCGCGACGGCCCCGGCGGCGCCGATGCCGTCGCGTTCGTTGACGAGCAGGAGCGTCCCGATGGGGCACAGCGCGGCGGGCAGTCGCGCGAGGAGCGCGTGGACGGGCAGGGCGGTCCCGCCGAGCGCGAAGACTCCGCGGAAGCCGCCGGGAGCGGCGGACGTGGATCCGGAACCGGATGCGGACACGGGGCAACCTCCATCCGCACGCCGACCCTCCCGTGTCTCCGGCGCGCTGCGTTGCCCGTTGGGCGGGACCGTATCCGGGGAACGTGCGCTTCGGTAGGCCCCGGGTGCCCGCGGGCCCGGACCGGGGGAGTCCGGTCGGGGGAGCTCAGCCGCCGGAGTTCAGGCGTTGGGCCTGGGATCGGCCGACCTCGGCGGCCCGGTGCAGGTAGTCGGCGATGACGGCGAGTTCGGAGTCGGAGTAGCTCTCCAGGACGGCGCCGAAGGCCCGGCCGGGGGTGTCCCAGGCCGCGCCGATCCGCTGTCGGGCCTCGGGGGCGAGGGAGACGAGGGAGCGGCGCCGGTCGTGGGGGTCGGCGTGCCGCTCGACGATGCCGGCCTTGACCAGCCGGTCGACGAGGCGGGTGGCGGAGCCCGAGGTCAGGCCGGTGAGGCGGGCGATGTCGCCGGTGCTGACGGGGCCGGGCTCCATGTCGAGGAGGGCGACGCACTGCATGTCGGTGGGGTGCAGGCCGACGTGGTCGGCCATCGCCTGGTTGAAGAGCGAGTAGTCGGCGTAGTGCCGCTGGCTCTCGGTGACGATGCGCGCGAGCAGCTCGGCGCGGCTCCACTGCTCGCGGGTCTCACTCGAACGAGGGGAATCGGTTGACATCGGCGTCTCCCTGCCTGAAATTTATCTGTGTGGCGCAGAATGTTTGTCGTGCAGAATCTGTGCCACGTTCATATCCTAGCGTGAAACACGCTCCGGAACAGGAAGCAGGAACCCGCCATGTCGATCCTCGTCACCGGCGCCCGCGGCGCCGTCGCCCGTGGCCTCGCCCCTCTCCTCGCCGCCCGCGACATCCCTCACCGCCTCGCCTCCCGGGCACCGGACACACCGGGCACGGTCCACTGCGACCTCGGCGATCCCTCGACCTTCCCCGCCGCCCTGGCCGGAATCCGGTCGGTCTTCCTCTACGCCGAGGCCTCCGCGATCGAAGCCTTCGTCAACGAGGCCGTCTCCGCAGGAGTCGAGCACGTCGTGCTCCTGTCCTCCTCCTCGGTGCTGGGCCCCGGCGCCGCCGACAGCCCGCTGGCCGCCGCTCATCTCGCCGTGGAAGAGACTCTGAAGGCCTCCCCGCTGCGCACCACCCTGCTGCGCCCCGGGGCGTTCGCGCGCAACGCCCTCGGCTGGGCCCGGTCGCTGAAGTCCGGCCGCCCGATCCGTCTGCCCTACCCGGGTTCCCACGGTGACCCGGTCCATGAGGCCGACCTCGCCGAGGCCGCGTCCGCCGTCCTCAGCGACCCGGCCCTCGGCGGGCGCGCCTACCACCTGACCGGCCCGCAGTCGCTGACGTTCGCGACGCAGCTCGCGATACTCGGCGGGGTCCTGGGAGCCCCGGTGCCCTTCGAGTCGGTGACCCCGCAGGAGTGGAAGTCCGAGGTCGACGGGTACATACCCGGCCCCTATGCCGACGCGCTCCTGGACTACTGGGCCGCCGGCGACGGCCTCCCGGTCCAGATCACCGACACCGTGGAGCACCTCACCGGGCACCCGGCCCGCAGCTTCGACACCTGGGCCCGGGACCACGCGGACGCCTTCCGGGGCTAGCCCGGCAGGGGCGCGGATCGCCGGGGAGGCGCCCGGGCCGGACAACGCAAAGGGCCCCGGTCCGCTTTCGCGTACCGGGGCCCTCTCGCAGGGTGAGTGACGGGACTTGAACCCGCGGCCACCTGGACCACAACCAGGTGCTCTACCAACTGAGCTACACCCACCATGTCCGGTCGGAAAACCGACCGGCCGAAGAAAAGGGTACAGGGTCCGGGAGGGTGCTCGCGCACTCCTTTTCCCCGCCCCGCCTCCGGAGGGTCCTGCCGGGTCCTATTCGGCGGACAGGGTGTGCTTGGCGGCGATCGCCCGGGCGGTGTCCGAGTCGGGCCCCGGCTGGGGCACGAAGACCGCCTCCCGGTAATAGCGCAGCTCGGCGATGGACTCCCTGATGTCCGCGAGCGCCCGGTGGTTGCCGTTCTTCGGCGGACTGTTGAAGTAGGCCCGCGGGTACCAGCGGCGCGCCAGCTCCTTCACCGAGGACACGTCCACGATCCGGTAGTGCAGGTGGCTCTCCAGCGCGGGCATGTCACGCAGCAGGAAACCGCGGTCGGTGCCGACCGAGTTCCCGCACAGCGGAGCCTTGCGGGGTTCCTTGACGTGTTCCCGTACATACGCCAGGACCTGGGCCTCGGCGTCCGCGAGGGTGATCCCGTCGGCCAGCTGGTCGAGCAGCCCGGAGGCGGTGTGCATCTCGCGCACCACGTCGGGCATGGTCTCCAGGGCCCTGTCCGGCGGGCGGATCACGAGGTCCACGCCTTCGCCGAGCACGTTGAGCTCCGAGTCGGTGACCAGTGCGGCCACCTCGATAAGTGCGTCGTCCGTCAACGAGAGCCCGGTCATCTCGCAGTCGATCCACACCATGCGATCGTTCATGCGGCCCAGCTTATGCGGATTATGCGGAAGGTCCCCCGCTTCGGTGAGGACCGATGCGGGGGACCTTCGTCGGGCAATGCCCCTGGCGGGGGCTACGCGTGCTCGCGCAGGACCCGGTTGGGGGCGTACAGCTCCGTCACCGTCGGGCCGGCCGCGGCCAGCGCCGCCGCCGCCCGCTGGGGCTGCGGGGTGCGCTGGTGCGGGAGCGGGCTCCCCGGCATCTCGGTCACCTGGGACACGTCGGCCTGCGGCCGGCGGGCCCGGTAGGCCGAGCGGTAGGCGGCCGGGGAGGACCCCAGCTGCCGCCGGAAGTGTCCGCGCAGGGCGACCGGCGAGCGGAACCCGCAGCGCCCGGCGACCTCGTCGACCGAGTAGTCGGAGGTCTCCAGCAGCCGCTGGGCCTGGAGCACCCGCTGGGTGATCAGCCACTGGAGCGGCGCGCTGCCGGTGAGCGAGCGGAACCGCCGGTCGAAGGTGCGCCGGCTCATGTACGCGCGGGCGGCGAGCGTCTCCACGTCGAACTGCTCGTGGAGGTGCTCCAGCGCCCAGGCGACGACCTCGGCGAGCGGGTCGGCGCCGATCTCCTCCGGCAGCGACCGGTCGAGGTAGCGCTCCTGGCCGCCCGTGCGCCGCGGCGGGACGACGAGCCGGCGGGCCAGTGCCCCGGCCGCCTCACTGCCGTGGTCCGTGCGCACGATGTGCAGGCACAGGTCGATTCCGGCCGCGGTGCCCGCGGACGTGAGCACGTCGCCGTCGTCGACGAACAGCTCGCGCGGATCGACATGGACGGACGGGTACCGCTTGGCCAGCGTCGGCGCGTACATCCAGTGCGTCGTCGCGGGCCGGCCGTCCAGCAGACCGGCGGCGGCGAGCACGAAGGCCCCCGTGCACAGTCCGACGATCCGGGCGCCCTCCTCGTGCGCCAGACGCAGTGCGTCGAGCGCCTCCGGCGGCGGCGGTGAAGTGATCGAGCGCCAGGCGGGAACGACGACCGTGCCTGCCCGGGCGATCGCCTCCAACCCGTACGGCGCGGTGAGCTCGAGTCCGCCGGTGGTCCGCAGCGGACCTTCCTCCCCGGCGCACACGAGCAGTCGATAGCGTGGAACTCCCGCGTCCTGCCGGTCGATGCCGAACACGGAAAGTGGAATGGAGCTCTCGAAGATCGGGCCGCCGCTGAACAGCAGCACCGCGACGATCTCCCTGCGGCGACGCCCCGCGAGTTTCCTGCCGGCGTCCGCAATGACGGCGGTGGAATCCTGGCTCATGGCTAAGCCCCCCTTGGGTGTCGCGACTCCTTGGTCTGGTCGCACCTGCACGTTTCCCCTCGGCCTTGCACGTGGATCCCCCGCCGTAAATACATGATCGAATCTACTGCGTCCCGTGGTGTCGGCGTGACAAGTTCAGCACGCAGCGCTATGTCGACTTGGCAACTTGGCGAAAAGCATTCGATCAGGAAGCCTTCCACTCCGCTACCGAAGTGGGAAGCTTGCCCTCCGGCCATGGCCAGTACCCGTAGGGTCTCCAGGCCCCCCTGGGTCTGTCGTCGCTGGTGGTGGAGGGGTTGAGGGGGCATTCCGGCAAGACCGGCACTGTTCCGGGAAGTTGGCTGAAAACATGCGGGTGTGGGTGTGCGAATCAGTCAGTCCCCTGAGGAAAATCCACCGGACGTGTAGCAGCCGCGGCGCGCCCGGCTCCCCGGACCGGGTCCGGAGCCGGCCCCGGTGCGCGAATGCCGGCGGCGCCCGGGGCCGGGCGGCACCCGCTCCTCCACGAGCACCAGGGCGGCGGCCCGCTCCGCCTTCTCCGAGTAGCGCAGCATCGCCCTGCACGCCGCGGTGACCGCGACCAGCCCGAGGGTCGCGACGGCGGCCCCGCCGAAGGAGGCTCCGTAGACGACGAGCACCACCGGCACGAGCAGGCAGCTGAAGGCGGCCCAGCGCACCACGTCACCCGCGGGGTCGTCGTGGGGGCGTCTGCCGGGCTGCACGGACGGGTGAACGGTCGGCTGAGCGGGCTGGACGGGGTGAACCGGATGGCCGGGCACGGCGTGCTCCCTGCGGGCTCTTCCTGGACGGTCGGACGCCTGTCCAACGGCGCGCGGCGGGGCTCGGTCACTGCGCGCACGGGTGGCGCGCGCGGCGGCCCGTCACTGCCTGTAGGGGACAGCGGCCATTGCCAAGGAGCCCTCGCTCCGGCATGCTCCCTGGGACGCTCTCCAAGGGCGGCATGCCCTGTGCAGGACAGGAGTGTCGCCGTACCCTGGTGGGTATGGGCTTGGGAAGATGCTTCCCGGACAGAGCTCCGTCACCCTGAGTCGTCATTTTTCAATCGGTACTTCCGCCCAATGTCGCCCCGTCGCCTTGTCCCTTCCCCCGAGGACCTCTTCGCCGAGACATCCATGGCCGGTCACGAATTCCACGAACCCGCGGACCGCAAGCGCAAACCGCTCGCCGACCACACGTCGAGCGACCTGCGCGCGGTGGAACAGACGCGTCATCCCTGCGATCCGGCCTTCCGGCACGGGGTCGTGGTGGGTTTCGACGGCTCCACGTCCAGTGAGCGAGCCCTGGCCTATGCGATCGGCATGGCCCGCCGCTCCGGATCCGGCCTGATCATCGTGCACGTGGCCAACCGGCTGCCCACCACCGTGTGGGCCGGCTGCGAGCCACCCGTCTTCGTGGACGTCCCGGACCACCGCACCGAGGTGCTGGGGCTGGAGCTCGCCTGCGCGGACTACCTGACCGAGGTGCCGTGGATCCTGGTCGAGCGGGGCGGGGACATCTGCCACGAGCTGGAGGAGGTCGGCCGGGAGTACTCGGCGGACGCCATCGTGGTCGGCTCCACCCACGGGATCGTCGGCCGGATCTTCGGGTCCGTGGCGGGCCGGCTGGCCAAGCGCGCACAGCGACCGGTTGTTGTCATTCCGTAACCCCCTGTATGTCGATTGTGCGGTTGTGAACCCCCATGTAAAGGGTAGATAAGTGCTGCTGGGACGCAGCAAACAACTGCAGATCGAAGGGAGCCCGCCGTGGACAATGGTGTCTCTGCGGGAAGCACGGCCTCGACCTCGACCCTCGGGAACATAGCCCTGGGTCTGACCCTTCTCGCATTCGGTATCGGCCACACCGCCATCGTCAGCGGCGTGTCCGCTGCCAACTCCGTGTCACTCGCGACCTACGTCGGCGGTCTCGCCCTGTTCGTCCTCGGAGTCCTGGAATTCCGCGGCGGCAACGGCTTCAACGGCACGGCGTTCGCGGGCCTCGGCGCCTTCTGGTTCACCTGGGCCTCGGGGGCGGACGGAAAGGTTTCGGCACACGCCGCCGGACTGTTCCTGGTCCTCTTCGCCCTGCTGGCGCTGACCCTCACCGTCAGCGCGTCGAGCGGACTCTTCGGTCAGGGCGCGTACGCCCTGCTCACCCTCTCCCTGCTGCTCCTCGCGGTCGGCTCCTTCGCGGACAGCGGCGGGCTCGCCAAGGCCGCAGGCTGGGCGGCCGCCGTTTCCGGCCTGATGTTCTGGTACGGCGCCACGGCGGCGCTGGCCCACTGGCCCATGGCACTGGGCAAGGCCTCCCGCAGGGGCGCGGTCGCCGCGGGCTGAGCGCCGCGGACCGGCCGGGTCGGCGTGCCGGCGTACGGGAACGGCCCCCGGGGGAATCCCGGGGGCCGTTCCATGCGCCGAGCGGGCGCGCCCCGTCGGCTACTCGACGGTGACGGACTTCGCCAGGTTGCGCGGCTTGTCGATGTCCCGGCCCAGGGCCAGGGCCGTGTGGTACGCCAGCAGCTGCAGCGGGATGCCCATCAGGATCGGGTCGAGCTCGTCCTCGTTCTTGGGCACGACGATCGTGTGGTCGGCCTTCTCCTGCTCACGGTGGGCGACCGCCAGGATCCGGCCGCTGCGGGCCTTGATCTCCTCCAGCGCGGCGCGGTTCTTCTCCAGCAGGTCGTCGTCCGGGACGATCGCGACCGTCGGCATCGCCGGCTCGATGAGCGCGAGCGGGCCGTGCTTGAGCTCGGAGGCCGGGTAGGCCTCGGCGTGGATGTAGGAGATCTCCTTCAGCTTGAGGGAGGCCTCCAGGGCCACCGGGTAGCCGCGGACGCGGCCGATGAACATCATCGACTTGGCCTCCGCGTACTCGGCCGCCAGCTTCTTGATGTCCTCTTCGCCCTCGAGGATCTCCTGGATCTGCGCCGGCAGCTTGCGCAGGCCCTCGATGATCCGCTTGCCGTCGGTGACCGACAGGTCCCGGATCCGGCCGAGGTGCACGGCGAGCAGCGCGAAGGCCACGACCGTGTTGGTGAAGCACTTGGTGGAGACGACGCAGACCTCGGGACCGGCGTGCACGTACACGCCGCCGTCGGCCTCGCGGGCGATGGCGGAGCCCACCACGTTGACGACGCCGAGGACGCGGGCGCCCTTGCGCTTGAGCTCCTGCACGGCGGCCAGCACGTCGTACGTCTCGCCGGACTGGGAGACGGCGATGTACAGGGTGTCGGGGTCCACGACCGGGTTGCGGTAGCGGAACTCGGAGGCCGGCTCGGCGTCCGCGGGGATGCGGGCCATGCTCTCGATGAGGCCGGCGCCGATCATGCCCGCGTGGTACGAGGTGCCGCAGCCCAGGATCTTGACGCGGCGGATGCCGCGCGCCTCGCGCGGGTCCAGGTTCAGGCCGCCCAGGTGCACGGTGTTGAAGCGGTCGTCGATCCGGCCGCGCAGCACGCGGTCGACCGCGTCGGGCTGCTCGGAGATCTCCTTGTGCATGTAGGTGTCGTGGCCGCCCATGTCGTACGAGGCGGCCTCCCACTCCACGGTCTCCGGGGTGGCGGTGGTCTTCGTGCCGCTGGTGGTGTAGGTGCGGAAGTCGTCGGCCTTGAGGGTGGCCATCTCGCCGTCGCCCAGGGTCACGACCTGGCGGGTGTGGGCGATCAGCGCGGCCACGTCGGAGGCGACGAGCATCTCCTTCTCGCCGATGCCGAGGATGACGGGCGAGCCGTTGCGGGCCACGACGATGCGGTCGGCGAAGTCGTCGTGCATGACGGCGATCCCGTACGTGCCCTCGATCGCCTTGACGGCCTCGCGGACCTTCTCCTCGAGGGTGTCGGCCTGGGAGCGGGCGATCAGGTGGACGATCACCTCGGTGTCGGTCTCCGAGACGAACACGACGCCCTCGGACTCCAGCTTGGCGCGGAGCTCGGCGGCGTTGTCGACGATGCCGTTGTGGACGACCGCGACCTTGCTCTCGGGGTCCAGGTGCGGGTGCGAGTTGATGTCGCTCGGCGCGCCGTGGGTGGCCCAGCGGGTGTGGGCGATGCCGGTGGTGCCGGCGAAGCGCTTGGGCACCCGGGACTCCAGCTCGCGGACACGGCCCTTGGCCTTGACCACCTTGAGCGCGGGGGACTTCGGGCTGTTGACGACGATGCCCGCGGAGTCGTACCCGCGGTACTCCAGTCGCTGCAGGCCTTCCAGCAGCAGCGGTGCCACGTCACGCTTGCCGATGTAACCCACGATTCCGCACATAAAGTCTTGCCCCTCCTGAAGTTCGGTTGCCCTTGCCGCTCTTGTCGCCGCGCCTGCCGTCGGCCGGTCTGTCGCTCAGCCGTAGACGATGCGGCGCAGCTGCCGGAGCGAGAGCTCCGGCGGCGCCACGGCGCGGTGCGGCAGCTCGGCCGCGATCCGCTCGAAGATCTCCGCGTTGACCGCGCCGCCGGACTGGAGCTCACGGTGGCGGCGGCGCACGAATTCCTCGGTGGTCTCGTCGAAGTACGCGAGCACGTCGAGCACCACCCGGGCGGCCTCCCCGCGCTGCAGCGCGGTGCTGCGCACCAGGTGGTCGACGAGATCGTCATGTGACGGGTGGCGGTCGAGCACTCGTAGATATTGACGGGCTACGGCCGGGAACGCAAAGATCCTGCCCGAAATCGGGCAGGATCCATCTGGTCCAGACCAGTGGAAGGCGTAAATCCGGTCACTGAAGGAGGGTAAACGGTTAGAAACGACGCAAAACGGCCTGCTTGGCCGCGGCGAACTCCTCGGCCGTGAGGATGCCGCCCTGGTGCAGCTCGCCGAGCTCGCGCAGCCGGCGCAGCAGCGCGTCGTGGTCCTCGGGGGCCGTCGGCTCGGGAGCCGAGGCCGCGAGCTCCGGCACCGGCGCCGGGGACAGGGACGGGACGGCCTCGGCGGGGGACGCGGCATCCCGGGGATGGGGCATCCGTACCGCCACGGCCGCCGCGACGAGCGCCATCAGCGGGTCCTTCTTGAAGCCGAACAGCTCCACCGTGTACGGGTCGTACTTGGGCGCGGGAGCGGCCGGGGCGCCCGCCAGCGTGAACCGGATCCATCCGTTGTCCAGGCCCTTCGACGGGGACCACTCCACCGTCCGCAGGTCCGCGACGCGGAACTCGCGCGGGCCGCCGGAGCTCTTGGCCTCCTCCGTCGTCCAGTTCCAGTCCAGGGCCACCCGGTCCCCGTCGAAGGCCACGGTCCCGTCACCGGCGGCCACCGAGATCGGCACGGGCGGCCCGGGCAGCAGGTACGCGTCCGCCGGGCCGGCGTCCACCTGGTCGAGCAGCAGCGCGTTGCGCACCTCGTCCACGAAGTACTCCGCCACGCCGGTGCGGTCCGCGTCCACCGTCAGCCGGTACGGATCGGAAGCCTCGGGCAGCCGCCCGCCCGTCACCTGGAGCAGCGGGTCGGCCCCCTCACGCAGCTTCAGCCTCAACCGGCCGCTCCTGCGGCCCGGTTCGTGGCTGATGCCGGCGAGCGCGCGCAGCGGGACGACCACTTCGCCCAGCGTCTGGCGCAGCAGCCCCACCCCCTTGTCGCGGCCGGGCACGATGCGCACCGCGTCGCCGTCGAAGGTCCATGTGCCGTCCTTCTGGATGATTTCCGCCATCCGTCGATTCTCGCACCGCCCCCGGCAGGCCAGTTGGCCTATACCTGCCCTATGAGAGTCCTGCGACGCACGCTCGGCACCCTCCTCGTCCTCGGCGCGGCCGCCTCCTGCGCCGCGTCCCCCGGCGGCGACGCCAGACCCGGCGACGCGCGCCCCGCCCTCCTCGCCCCCTACGCGCAGCTCCTGCCGGCGCCCGCCTCCGCCCGCGCCGGGGGCCCCGGGTACGCCCTGGGCGCGGGCACGGTCATCCGTACCGGCCCGACCGGCGGCGAGGAGGTCCGCCGGGTCGGCGAGCTCCTCGCGCAGCAGCTCAGGGGTCCCAGCGGGCTCCCGCTGCCGGTGGTCGGCGGGGCCGGCGGGGACGGGATCCGGCTGCGCCTCGACGAGGGGGCCGCAGGGACCGGCTCCGAGGGGTACCGGCTGGAATCCGGCCCGGACGGGGTCACGCTGACCGCGGCCACCCCGTCGGGGCTGTTCCACGCGGGGCAGACGCTGCGGCAGCTGCTGCCGCCGGCCGGCCCGGGCACGGTACCCGGAGGCGAGATCACCGACGCGCCCCGTTTCGCGTACCGGGGGGCGATGCTCGACATCGCCCGGCACCACTTCACGGCCGAGCAGGTCAAGCGGTACGTCGACCAGCTCGCCCAGTACAAGGTCAACACGCTGCACCTGCACCTGAGCGACGACCAGGGCTGGCGGATCGCGATCGACTCCTGGCCGCGGCTGGCGGAGTACGGGGGCGGCAGCGAGGTGGGCGGCGGGCCGGGCGGGTACTGGACGAAGGACCAGTACCGGGATCTGGTGGCGTACGCGGGCGAGCGGTACGTGGACGTGGTCCCGGAGATCGACATGCCGGGGCACGTGAACGCGGCCCAGGCCTCGTACGCGGAACTGAACTGCGACGGGAAGGCCCGTGAGCGCTACACCGGCGTCAAGGTCGGCTTCAGCTCGCTGTGCGTCGGAGAGGAGCGGACGTACGAGTTCGTCGACGACGTGCTCGGCGAGCTGGCCGAACTGACGCCGGGCCGCTACCTGCACATCGGCGGCGACGAGGCGCACTCGACTCCGGCGGCGGACTACGCGGCGTTCATGGACCGCGCCCAGGAGATCGTGGGGCGCCACGGCAAGACGGTGGTGGCCTGGCACCAGCTGGCGACGGCCCGTCCGGCGCCCGGGGCGGTGCTCCAGTACTGGGGCCACGACAGGACCGCGGCGACCGAGAAGGCGGCGGTGGCCGCGGCGGCGAAGGCGGGGCATCCGCTGGTCCTCTCGCCCGCGGACCGGCTGTACCTGGACATGAAGTACGACCCGTCCACGAAGCCGGGCCTGGCGTGGGCGGGCTTCGTCCCGGTGCGCAGGGCCTACGACTGGGACCCGGGAACGTACCTGGCCGCCGCCGGGGTCCCGGAATCCGCCGTGCTCGGCGTCGAGGCCCCGCTGTGGACGGAGACCGTCGCGACCCGCACCGACCTGGAGTTCATGGCCTTCCCCCGGGTCCTGGGCCTCGCGGAACTGGGATGGAGCCGGGCTCCCCGCGACTGGACGGAGTACCGCACCCGGCTGGCGGCCCAGGCCCCCAGGCTGGAGGCCCAGGACATCACGTACTACCGGGCCCCGGACGTCCCCTGGCAGTAGGGGAAGCGGGAGGGCCCGGGGCGCGTCCGCGAAGAGGGCCGGTCAGGACTTCGCGGACGCGCCCCGGGCAGCAGGAGCAGGGGCGGGTGCGCTGTCGAGGGACCGTATTCGACAGCGCACCCGCCCCCTTGATCACCGCCGCGCTGCGTACGGCGCGACGGGGTTCTTGAGGGTGCCGACCAGCTGGAGGGCGGCCGCCGGGTCGGCGAGGTCCACCATCTGCTTGTTGTTGCGCAGCTGGAGCCGGTTCAGGCAGGACAGCTGGAACTCCTCGGCGAACAGGTCATAGCGGGCGAAACGTTCTGCCAGGGCCGGCATGGAGTCCTGGTAGGCGTGACCGCAGTCGGCGACGGCCTTCCAGAAGACGTCCTCCTCACAGATGCCCTCGGTGGCCAGGATCGAGCCCAGGAAGCGGAAGAAGCAGTCGAACACGTCCGTGAAGACCGACAGGAGCTTCATGTCCTCCGGGATGTCGGCCTTGATCCGCTCGACCGCCGGCGGCAGGACCGCGTCCGGGTCCATGACAACGATCTCCTCGGCGATGTCCTTGAAGATCGCCCGCTTCACCACGCCGTTCTCGATGACGAGGATCGTGTTCTCGCCGTGCGGCATGTACGCCAGGTCGTACCGGTAGAAGCAGTGCAGCAGCGGGACCAGGTACGCCCGCAGGTAGTGGTGCAGCCACTGCGCCGGGGTCAGTCCCGACTCCTCGATGAGCGCGCCGACGAAGGACCGGCCCTCGGCGTCCACGTGCAGCAGCGAGGCCATGGTCGCCAGGCGCTCGCCCTCCTTCAGCGACTGCACCGGCGACTCGCGCCACAGGGCGGCCAGCATCTTGCGGTAGGGCGAGTAGCGGTCGGTGGCGCGCTCGTACTGGCGGTGGTGGTAGCCGATCGCCGCACGCTCGCGGATGATCGAGAAGTCCACCGACCGCAGGACCTCGTCGCCCTCGATCAGCTGGTGCAGCCAGTCGTTGATCGCCGGGGTGGCCTCCATGTACGCGGCGGACAGCCCGCGCATGAAGCCCATGTTGAGCACCGAGATCGCCGTCTTGACGTAGTGCTTCCCCGGGGCGCTGGTGTTGAAGAACGTACGGATGGACTGCTGCGCGAGGTACGCGTCCGAGCCTTCGCCCAGCAGGACCAGGCGGCGGTTCGCGATCTCGGCCGCGAAGGTGACCGTGGTCTTGTTCCACCACTGCCAGGGGTGGACCGGCAGGAAGTGGTAGTCCGCCGGGTCCAGGGCCAGGGCGGACAGCCTGGCCTCGAACCCCGCGATCGCCTCCTCGCCCAGCTCGGCGCGCATGAACGCGTCGTGGTCCAGGCCCGCGCCGGCAGTGAAGGTGGAGACGTCCTTGCGGGCCGCGACCCACACCAGGTGGACGGGGCTCGCCGTCTCCGGGGCGTACGAGAGGTACTCGTGCACGCCGAAGCCCAGCCGGCCGTTGTTGGCCACGAAGCAGGGGTGCCCCTCGGTCATGCCCGTCTCGATGTCCTGGAACGAGGACTTCGCCAGGACCGCCGCCGGGACCTGCGGCTTCGTGTACTTGAAGCCCGAGCCCGCCAGGGTCGAGGAGATCTCCTCCAGGTAGACCGGCAGGACCTCGGCGCTCAGGCCCAGGGCCTCGCGCATCTCGATGTGGAAGTCGAGGGCGTCCAGGGGCAGCTCGACGCCGTCCTTGAGGCGGGTGACCGAGGCCTCGTCCACCGCCCAGTGGTCCAGGGCGTGGCGGGCGGCCGTGAAGCGGTACTCGACCGAGCCGTCGTCGCTCGACACCGAGTACGCCGCGTCGCCCAGCGGCTTCGGGGTCAGCAGGCGCTCGTGCGAGAACTCGGCCAGGGCCTTGCGGACCAGCGCCCGGTTCGCCCGGGCCCACAGCTCGGGGGAGAGGTGCGAGATCGCGTCGGTGAGGCTCATATCGACCCTCCCGTCAGGCCGGTGGCGGCCTCGAACCGCGCACGGGTGCAGAAGCTCAGCAGGGCCGTCTTCTCGGGCTTGTGCACCGGGCCGTCGGCGACGAAGCCGACGGCCTCGTTCAGGGCGTGCACCGCCGTGTTCTCCACGTCCGGCTCCACCACCACCCGCGCGGTCTGCGGGTCGGCGAACAGCGCGGCCATCACCGTGGTGATCACGGCGCGGGTGAACCCGTGCAGGGGCCGTTCGGTCGGCGCGACGAGGAAGTGCATGCCGACATCGCCGGGCTGCGCCTCGTACAGGCCGACCAGCTCCAGCCTGCTCGGGTCGTACTTCTCCATCAGGAAGGCCGGGCGGCCCTCGTGGAGGCCGATGAAGGCGTCGTGGTGCTCGGCCGCGGCGATCCTCATGTACTCGCGCTCGACGTCCGGCAGCGAGGCGTCCTGCATCATCCAGAAGGAGGCCTTGGGGTGCGTGACCCAGCCGTGGAGCAGCTCCGCGTCGGCGAAGGGGTCCAGCGGGCGGATCGCGAAGGTGCCGAGGACGGCGTCGCTGCGCGTGTAGAGGGTTTCGGTGGTGGTGCTCATGCGTGCATGCCTTCCGGGGCCGCGAACTGCTGGAACGCGATGGACTTCTCGACCTTGTAGTACTCGCGGCCGAGGAGCTCGCCGACGATGTACGCGTTGCGGTACGCGGCCATGCCCAGGTCGGGCGAGGTGATGGAGTGGTTGTGCACCGTGCCGTTCTGGAGGAACACCCCGCGGCCGGTGACGTCGATGCTGTAGTTGCGGGCCGCGTCGGGGCGGCCGTGGCCGTCGAAGACGAGGCGGTCGCGCACCGGGTTCAGGAACTCCGGCAGCGTGTACTTGTACCCCGTCGCGAGGACCAGGCCCTCGGTGGAGAGCGAGAAGTCCCGCTCCTGCTCCTCCTGGCGCAGCCCCAGGGTGTAGACGCCCGTGGTGGTGTCGTACGCGGCCGAGTTCAGTGAGGTGTTGGTCAGCAGGGTGGTGGGGACCGGGCCCGGTGAGCTGACCTTCTTCTGGTACAGCAGGTCGAAGATGGCGTTGATGAGCTCGCCGTCGATGCCCTTGAAGAGGTTCTTCTGCTGGGTCTCCAGCCGGTAGCGGGTCTCCTCGGGGAGGGCGTGGAAGTAGTCCACGTACTCCGGGGAGGTCATCTCCAGCGTCAGCTTCGTGTACTCCAGCGGGAAGAACCGCGGGGAGCGGGTGACCCAGTTGAGCTGGTAGCCGTGGACGTCGATCTCGGACAGCAGGTCGTAGTAGATCTCCGCGGCGCTCTGGCCGGAGCCGATGAGCGTGATCGACTTCTTCTGCCGGAGCTCCGCCCTGTTCTGCACGTACGCGGAGTTGTGCGTGAAGTCGCCGCCCAGTCCGGCGCAGGCCTGCGGGACGAACGGCGGGGTGCCGGTGCCCAGGACCAGCCGGCGGGCCAGGTGGGTCTCGCCGCGGTCGGTGTGGACCTCGTACAGCCCGGCTCGCTCGTCGTACGTGACCTCCGTAACCGAGGTGGAGTACTGCACGTTGTCGAGGCGGTCGGCGGCCCAGCGGCAGTAGTCGTTGTACTCCGTCCGCAGCGGGTAGAAGTTCTCCCGGATGTAGAAGGAGTACAGCCGGTCCCTGTCCTTCAGGTAGTTCAGGAAGGAGAAGGGCGAGGTCGGGTCGGCCAGGGTGACCAGGTCCGACATGAACGGCGTCTGCAGGTGCGCGCCGTCCAGGAACATCCCGGCGTGCCACTCGAAGTGCGGCTTCGTCTCGATGAAGAGGCCGTCCAGCTCGCCGATCGGTGCGGTCAGGCAGGCGAGTCCCAGGTTGAAGGGACCGAGGCCGATACCGATGAAGTCGAAGGGGCGGCGGGGCTCACGAGGCGTGGACAAGGGATTCTCCCAGGTACTGCTCGGCGTGGGACGCGAGGAGGTCGAGGACGGCCGCGATGTCGGCCGTCGTGGTCTGCGGGTTGAGGAGCGTGAACTTCAGGTAGTGGTCGCCGTCCACCCTGGTGCCGGCGACGACGGCCTCGCCGGAGGCGAACAGCGCCTTGCGGGCGTGCAGGTTGGCCTCGTCGACGAGGTCCTTGCGGACCTCGCCCCCGGGCACGTACCGGAAGACCAGGGTGGAGATCTGCGGGCGGACGACGACCTCGAAGCGCGGATCGGCCTCGATGATCTCCCAGCCGGCGGCGGCCAGGTCGATGACCTCGTCGAAGAGCGAGCCGAGGCCGTCGGCGCCCATGGTGCGCAGGGTCATCCAGAGCTTGAGCGCGTCGAAGCGGCGGGTGGTCTGGATGGACTTGTCGACCTGGTTCGGGATCCGCTCCTGCGCCATGCGGCGGGGGTTGAGGTAGTCCGCGTGGTACGTGGCGTGCTTGAGGGTGTCGCGGTCGCGCACCAGCATGGCGCTGGAACTGACCGGCTGGAAGAACGACTTGTGGTAGTCGACGGTGACGGAGTCGGCGTGCTCGATGCCGTCGAGGAGGTGCCGGCGGGTCGGGGAGACCAGCAGTCCGCAGCCGTAGGCGGCGTCCACGTGCATCCAGGCGGAGTGCTCGGCGGCCAGGCGGGAGATCTCGGGGAGCGGGTCGATGGACCCGAAGTCGGTGGTACCGGCGGTGGCGACGACGGCCATCGGGAACAGGCCCTCGCGGATGCAGCTCTCCAGCTCCAGGGCGAGCACGGAGGTGTCCATGCGGCGGTTGCGGTCGACCGGGACGGCGATGACGGCCTCGTAGCCGAGCCCGAGCATGGCGGCCGACTTCTTGACGCTGAAGTGGCTTGCCTCGGAGGTGAAGATGCGCAGCCGGGGCAGGACCTCGGACTTGGCGAGCGGGCGGTCGCCGCTCTGCATGACCTTGCGGCAGGCCTCGTCGCGAGCCAGCAGCAGCGCGTGGAAGTTGGACTGGCTGCCGCCGGAGGTGAAGACGCCGTCCGCGTCCGGGCCGAGGCCGATGCGCCGGGCGGTCCAGTCGATCAGGCGGCGCTCGATGAGCGTGCCGCCGATGGACTGGTCCCAGGTGTCCAGGGAGGAGTTGACGGCCGACAGGACGGCCTCGCCGAGGACGGCGGGAATGACGACCGGGCAGTTGAGGTGGCCCAGGTAGCGCGGGTGGTGGAAGTACACCGCGTCGCGCAGGTAGACGTCTTCCAGTTCGTCGAGGACGGCGGCCGGGTCATCGAGCGGCCGGTCCAGGTCGATCCCGTTGATGAGCGGGGCGAGTTCGTCGACGGAAATCCCCGTGTGGGGGCGCTGCGTGGTCGCGAGTTTGGCCGCCACGCGCTCGACGCCTTCGGTGACGGAACGCCGGTAGAGGTCTGCGGTCGTCTCGTTCAGCAGATGCGAGCGCATCAACGTTCCTCCGGGCAGGTGGGGAAGAGGGGCGGGGAAGAGCCTTAGGTTAGCCTAACCTAACCTACGCACCAAATGGCGATGGGCCCCGGCCAAAAGCCGGGGCCCATCGCTGAAAACCGTTGTGGAAAAGGGGAGTTGACTACAGCTCGGACGTGGAGTCCTCGCTGGCGGCCTGGCCCGCGTACGCCTCGGCGAGGAGTTCCTCCTCGCTCGCGCCCAGGCGCCAGTAGCCGGTGAACCGCACGGCGCGCCGGTCGACGGCACGTTCCTGCACGAGGTGCCGGCGGACCGCCCGCACCGTGCCGGCCTCGCCCGCGAGCCAGGCGTACGGAGCCTCGGCGACCGGCGGTCCGGCCGCCCGGAGCACCTCCAGCACGCGCTCGACGCGCTCCTTGCCCGTGCCGCCCTCCCGCACGATCCAGGTGATGTCCGCGTCGGCGGGGGTCGGCAGGACGAGCCGGTCGTCGGGGTGCGGGACCTCGAACCAGGCCGCGACCGGGGTGCCGGCGGGGAGCCGGTCCAGGATCGCGGCGGCGGCCGGGAGCGCCGTCTCGTCCGCGTACATCAGCAGTGCGTCGGTGGCGGCCGGCGGCTGGAACCGTACGGACTTGTTCTCCGCGACGGCCGGGCCGATCGCCATGATCCGGCGCCCGGTCACGGCCCGCCCGGCCCAGCGGGACGCGGGCGACGCATCCCCGTGCAGGACGAAGTCGATGTCGACCTCGTCCACGCCCCCGGGCGTACGGCGTTGCTCGCGCACGGTGTACGAGCGCATCACCGGCCGGTCGGCGTCGGGCACGGCGCGCCAGGCGCCGAACCAGGTGTCCTCGTCGGTGGACGGGAGCACGGTGTGCTCCTCGTGCTCGGGCGGCAGGAAGAGCGAGAGGCTCTGGTCGTAGCCGCCCGAGCGGAAGCCCGCGAGGGACTCTCCGCCGAACGTGACCCGCAGGAACGAGTGGCCGATCCGACGGGTGCGGAGCACTTCGAGCTCGAAGAACCGGAAGTGGGCTGCGGCCGGGGCGGCGTCGGACGCGGCGTCGGAGGCGGTGGCGTCGGATGCGGTGGCGGTCATGCGGAGGTCCCCCTGGGAGTGGAAGCGGCGCCTGGTCCGGGCGTCGAGGGTCAGCTGACCTTCTTGGCGTTCTGGATCGCCTTCGCGAGGTCCTCCAGGACCTTGGCGCACTTGTCGTACGAGTAGATGGGCTCGGTCACGCGCGGGGCGACCTGGCCGGCCTTGACGGCGGGCATCTCGGCCCAGGTCGGCTTGGCCTTGAGCTCCTCCGGCTGCAGCGTGCCGGTGCGGTTGTCGAGCAGGACCAGGTCGGCCTTGTACTTGCCGGCGTTCTCCCAGCTCAGGCTCTCGAAGAAGTTGCCTTCGCCCAGCTTGTCCGGGGTGACGAACTCGACGCCCAGGGACTTGAAGTACTTCAGGTCGGCCGAGGTGTCGGGGGAGGAGGCGTAGAACAGGTCGGCGGAGCCGGAGCCGACGAGGACCTTGATGCCCGGGTTGGCCTTGGTGGCCTCGCGGACCTTGGCGGCGGCGGCGTCGAAGCGGGCCTTGCCGTCGGCGGCGGACTTGGCGTTCATGTCGGCGCCGAGGGACTTGGCGAGGTCCGCGGTGCGTTCCAGGGCCTTGTCCATGGAGACGTCGCCGCCGACGCCGACGGCGGCGGCCGGGGCCAGCTTCAGGATCTTGTCCTTGGAGGCCTCGGGCACGTACCAGTAGGTGCCGTCCCAGGTGTTGGTGACGAGCAGGTCGGGCTGGAGGGCCGCGTACTTCTCGACGTTGAACTCGTCGTAGACGTTGCCGAGGATCTCGACCTTGGAGATGTCCATCGAGCCGGCCTGGACATCGGCCTTGCCGTCGGCGGTCCTGGTCGGCCCGAAGACCCCCTTGACCTGGATGCCGTAGTCGTACAGCGCGGCGGCGGTCCCGGTGAACGCGACGATGTTCTTCGGCTTCGCCTTGAGGCTGATGTCCTTGCCGAGGTCGTCCTTGAAGGTCCAGGGGCCGGACGCGGCGGCGCCCTTGTCCTTGTCGCCCGCCCCGTCCTTCGCGTCGGATCCGCCGCACGCGGTGAGGGCCGCGACGAGGCCGAGGGCGCCACCGGCCGCGATGAGACCTCGGCGGGAGAGGTAGGGGGTACGGGACTTGGGCATGTCTCTGTCCGCTTTCATGCGTTGCCGGGCGGCCACTGGGCCGTTCTCAGGGAAGGTTAGCCTAACCTTGTCTGAAGTTGGTAAGGCGGGCCTAAGTTTGCTTGGGCTCCTTCTCCCCCGCGCCTCCCCGGCGCGTACGCGGGACCTTCCCGCCGAACCGGGGGCGCCCGGCTCCATCCGTTGGCATCATGGCCCTGCCAGGAGGTCCCGACGGGGTGGGGTGGCGGCGCTGTGGCCGGTACGGACGAGCACGGGCGTGAGCTGCGACAGGGCGAACTCGCGGAACAGGTCGCCCTGCTGGCCGACCGCGCCGGGGCGGACTCGGCCGCCTCGCTGATCCGCCGCACCGCCCGCCGAGCGGAATCCCCGCGAGCCCGGATATGCGTGATCGGCGGCAGCAACGTCGGCAAGTCCCGCCTCGTGAACGAGCTGATCGGCGCGGTGTGCGTGCCGGTGTCCGTACACCCGACGGACGGCCCGCCCGTGGTGGTGCGCCCGTACGCCGCGGAGCCGGGAGGGCCGGAGGAGCGGGGGGAGCCGGAGGAGCCGGGGGAGTCCGGGGAGTACTTAGGGGCCGCCGGGGCCCCGGGGGCCGACGGTTCCTCAGCGCCCGCCGCACCCGCGGGATCCGGCCGGTCCGCCGGCCCGGGGTCCGGCCTCCGTACCGTACGCGTTGAGGTCCCCTCCGGCGCCTGGGCGGCCCGTACCGGCGTGGAGCTCGTCGACACCCCCGGCTGGGAGGGCTGGTCCGGAATCCGGCAGCCCGACACCGCCGCCCTCGCCCGGATCGTCGGCGACTGCGACGTGGTGGTCGTCGTCACCGAGGCGCGCCGCGCGATGCTCGCCACCGAACAGGCCCGGATCAAGGCGCTCGCCGCCGCCCCGCACAGCCCTCCACTCGCCGTCGTCGTCACCAAGCTCGCCGAGGTCGACGACGAAGCGGCGGACATCATGCGCCGCGTCAACCACCTCGTCTCGGTCCTGGCCCCCGAGGCGCTGGTACTGCCCGGACCGGTCCCCGCGCCCGGACCGGTCCCCGCGCCCGGCGCGGCCCCCGGGGCCGGGGAGCCCGACGGCGTCGACCCGCTCCGCGCGGTCCTGGGCCACCTGGCCGGGATCCGCCTGCGCCGAGCGCTGCGGACCATCCGCAGACTGCACCTCCTCGCCGCCACCTGCGCCCTCGTGGAGGAGGCCGCCGGGCGGGCGCTCGCGGACGTGCACCGGCCCGACCCGGTCCGGACGCGGGCCGCCCAGATCTGGCACACGGCCCACGAGAGCGCCCGCTTCCACTGGATCGTGCTCAGCGCCGACGCGGGGGAGTGGCGCGCCACCCTCGTCCAGACGATCGCCGCCGAGGCGCGCAGGCGGCGGGCCGCCGCGGCCCGCGAACTCGCCGCCCGCTTCTCCGCGATGCTGGACACACCGGAGGAGCAGCACTTCATACGCCTCCACGCGGTCCCGTACACCGCCGAGGCACTCCAGCACTTCGAGGCGTGGATCACCGGGGCCGTCGACCGGGCGCTCGAAGGGGACATCCGCCGGCTGCGGGAGGCCCTGCTCCGCAACCGGCCCGGCGAGGAACTCTTCCAGGGGCTGGCCGCCCCCGGCGCCGGGCGGGTCGTACCGGCCGCGGCCCTGCCCCGAGTCGCCGAGGAGGCCGCCGCCGCGGAGTCGCGCAGCGCGACCGGCTGGGACGCCTCCTGGCTGCCGGAGTTCGTCGGCACCGCCATCGAGAGCGTGCTGACGCCGATGTCCGCCGAGGCCGTGGGGCAGATCGCGGGCGCGGCCGGTACGGCGCTCGTGACGGAGGCGCTCGAACACGGCCAGGCGGAGCGCCGCGAACGCGCCATCGACGACCTGGAACGCATCGTCCAGGCGGCGTTCGCGGAGCAGGTGGCACGGACCGAGGCGCGCATCGGCCAGGTGTACGACCACCTGCTGGACCAGGCGCGGGACCGCGACGAGCAGTGGTGGCGGCTGCACACGACGGCCGTCGCCGCCCGGCCGGAGTCCCTGGACCACTGGCGTTCACTGCAGAGCACGGCGCGCACGCTGAGCCGCTCCGTGCACGCCCACCTCTCACCCCTGGAAGGGGCCTGATGGCACACGAGAACCGGCGGCCGGCCGGACAGGAGTCACCGGCCGCGCAGTTCCGCGGCTGGAGCGAGAACATCGGCACGTTGCGCTCGTACTACCAGCGCCTCCAGCAGGTGGCCGGCGAGGCCGCGGTCGTCATAGCCCCGCCGGGCACCCCGGGCGGGCCACTGGACCTCGGCATCAACGGGGCGGTCTTCGAGCGCGAGACCTTCCGGATCATGGTGATCGGCGAGTTCAGCAGCGGCAAGAGCACCCTGATCAACGCCCTGCTGGGCAAGCGGCTGCTGCCCACCAAGGCCAATCCGGCCACCGCCTTCACCACCGTCCTGCGCTGGGGTGAGACCGAGCGGGCCTGGCTGTACCGGGACGGGGACCGGCGGGGCGCCGAGACGGCCGTCACGACGGAGGAGTTCAAGCGGGAGGTCGCCCTCCAGATCGATGCGAAGGGCGCACCCCGGACCCCGTCCTTCGCGCTGGCCGTCGTCGAGCAGCCGCTGGAGCTGCTGCGCAGGTCAGTCGAGATCGTGGACTCGGCCGGGATCAACGAGAGTTCCGACCGTGAGCTGGTCACCCTGCGGTACCTGGAGGAGGTGGACGCCGTCGTGTTCGTCACCGACGCCGGACGGCCGTTCACCCTCCACGAGACCGAGAACTACCTCACCCGGGTCCGGAAGCTGGGACACCGCGACATCTTCTTCGTCGTGAACCAGTTCGACCGGATCGAGGAGGAGGAACGGGCGGAGGTGATGAGCCGCTGCCGCAACGCGGTCGCCGAGCTCGCCGGGGAATCCGGTACGGCCGCCGCCAACGTCTTCTTCGTCAGCGCCCTGCAGGCCCTGCGGTCCCGGATCGACGGGGACGAGGCGCAGCTGGCGGCCTCGGGGATCGGAGCGCTGGAGTCCGCGCTGGAGGTCTTCTGCATGCGCGACGCGGCCCGGGTGAAGTTCGTCCGGCTCGCCGAGTTCCTGCGCCACAACGCCGTCAACCTGCGCGTGCGCCTGCACGACGAGGGCGCGATCCTGATGAAGTCGACGGCGGAGCTGCGCGAGCTCCTCGACCGCAGCCAGTCCACCCAGGACCAGCTGCGCGCCAGCGCCGACGCGATCCGCGACATCGTCAGCGGCAAGATCCAGGGCATCGAGAACGAACTCCAGCTGAGGTTCGCCGCGTTCCTGACCGAGGTCAGCCGCGAGATCGGCGAGTGGCACCTCACGAGCGGCCCGGGACGCCTGAGCCGGGCCATCCGGTCCTTCACCAAGGGCGGCCGCGTCGCCGCCCAGCACGAGCTGATGGACGCGTACACGGTCCGGCTCCAGGAACACATGCAGGTGTTCTGCGCGCAGGAGCTCGACCAGGTCATCGAGCAGCGGCAGGCCGATCTGGTGCGCCAGCTGGAACCGCTGATCCGGGCGCACGCGAACCTCCTCGACAAGCTGCGCGCGGAACTCACCGGCTCACAGTCGGAGCGGGACCAGAACTACCTGATCTACACGCTGGCCATCGCGGCGGGCAAGGGCAACGGACGCGACGGGCCCCGCCGCCGCGACGACGTGCCGCTGATGTTCCGCCCCAGCTCCCTCATGGCGCTCGGCGCGGGCGGCGGCGCGGTGGTCGCCGGCGGGACGACCGCGGCCGCGGCGGCCGGTCTGATCAGCCTGGGCCTGGCCGTTCCGCCGGTCGGCGTGGCAGTGGCCATCGGCGCCGCGATCGGGCCGCTGCTGGCCTCGGGGGCGGTCTTCTTCGCCGACGGCAAGCTGCAGACGCGCGCGGCCGAGGAGTTCGCGGCCCACGTGAAGGACTCGGCGGCCCAGACCGCCCGCCAGTACGCGGGCAGCCGCTCGGCCGACCTGCGCGAGATGTGGGGCGGAATCAGCGGAACGCTCCACCTCCAGCTCCAGGACCTCATCGGCATCGTCCAGCGCAACATCGAGGAGTCCCGGCAGGACGAGCAGGACAAGACGGGCATGCGGGACCAGCTCTACGCGTTCGAGCAGCGGATCACCGACGTCGAGCAGCACATCGCGCACTTCCTGCAGCCGTTCGTCTCCGACGCGGAGCGGGAACAGGCGTAGCCGGGACGCGGACGACCGCCGGCCCCCTCCTGGGCCCGGCGGTCGTCCACGTCCGGCTGCACGCCGGGCCCGCTACCCGGCGAAGCCCAGCTCACGGGCGATGAGCATGCGCTGCACCTCGCTGGTGCCCTCGCCGATCTCCAGGATCTTGGAATCCCGCCACATGCGGGCCACGGGGTACTCGTTCATGAACCCGTAGCCGCCGTGGATCTGCGTGGCGTCCCGGGCGTTGTCCACGGCGACCGTGGAGGAGTACAGCTTCGCGATCGCCGCCTCCTTCTTGAACGGCTCCCCGGCCACCAGGCGGGAGGCCGCGTCGCGCCAGCCGACCCGCGCCATGTGCGCGCGCATCTCCATGTCCGCCAGCTTGAACTGGATGGCCTGGTTGTCGCCGATGGGCCGGCCGAAGGCCTTGCGCTCCTTCGCGTACTTCACCGACTCGTCCACGCAGCCCTGGGCCAGGCCCGTCGCGAGCGCCGAGATCGCGATGCGGCCCTCGTCGAGGATGCGCAGGAACTGGGCGTAGCCGCGGCCCTCCTGGCCGACGAGGTTGGCCAGGGGCACCCGTACGTTGTCGAAGGCCAGCTCACGGGTGTCCGAGGAGTTCCAGCCGACCTTGGAGTACGGCGCGGCCACCGTGAAGCCCGGCGTGCCGGACGGGACGATGATCGAGGAGATCTCCGGGCGGCCGTCGGCCTTGCGGCCCGTGACGGCCGTGACGGTGACCAGACCGGTGATGTCCGTGCCGGAGTTGGTGATGAAGCACTTCGAACCGTTGATCACCCACTCGTCGCCGTCCTTGACGGCGGTGGTGCGGGTGCCGCCCGCGTCGGAACCGCCGTCCGGCTCGGTCAGGCCGAACGCGCCGAGCACCTCACCGGCGCACATCTTCGGCAGCCACTGCTGCCTCTGCTCCTCGGTGCCGAACAGGTACAGCGGCATGGCGCCGAGCGAGACGCCCGCCTCCAGCGTGATCGCGACCGAGGAGTCGACGCGGGCCAGCTCCTCCAGGGCGATGCCGAGGGCGAGGTAGTCGCCGCCCATGCCGCCGTACTCCTCCGGGAAGGGCAGGCCGAACAGGCCCATGCGGCCCATCTCGCGGACGATCTCGTACGGGAACTCGTGCCGCTCGTACAGATCGCCGATCTTGGGGGCGATCACGTCGTGCGCGAACGCCTCGACGGTACGGCGGAGTTCCTCGTGCTCGGGGGTGAGCCGGTGGTCGAGGGCCATGATCTTCTTCACTCCTTGTGGGAGAGGGCGCGGACGGTACGGGAGGGGCTGGGGCGTCCCAGCTGTTCGGCCATCCACACGCTCGTGGCGGTGAGGGCGGCCAGGTCGACGCCGGTCTCGATGCCGAGACCGTCGAGCATCCACACCAGGTCCTCGGTGGCGAGGTTGCCGGTGGCGCTCTTCGCGTACGGGCATCCGCCGAGGCCGCCCGCGGAGGCGTCGACGGTGGTCACCCCGTGCTGGAGGGCGGCGAGGGTGTTGGACAGGGCCTGGCCGTAGGTGTCGTGGAAGTGCACGCCGATCCGGTCGGTCGGCACGCCCTCCTCGTTGAGCTCGCCGAGGAGGGCCCGGACATGGCCCGGGGTGGCGACGCCGATGGTGTCGCCGAGGCTCAGCTCGTCGCAGCCGAGGTCGAGCAGGGCCTTGGCCACGCGGACGACCTGGTGGACCGGGACCGCGCCTTCCCAGGGGTCGCCGAAGCACATGGACAGGTAGCCGCGGACGTGCGCCCCGCCCTCCTTCGCCCGGGCCACGACGGGCTCGAACATCGCGAGGGACTCGGCGACGGTCCGGTTGAGGTTGCGCGAGGCGAAGGTCTCGGTCGCCGAGCCGAACACGGCGATGCGGGTGGCCCCCAGCGCGAGCGCGCGGTCGAGGCCGCGCTCGTTGGGGACGAGCACCGGCAGGTGCGCCTCCACGTCGGCGAGCTGCGGGAGGAGCTGCTCGGCGTCGGCGAGCTGCGGGACCCACTTGGGGTGCACGAAGCTGGTGGCCTCGATGGTGGTGAGCCCGGCGGCGGCGAGCCGATGGATGAACTCGGCCTTCACCCCGGTCGGTACGGCCGTCTTCTCGTTCTGCAGCCCGTCGCGCGCCCCGACCTCGTGGATGCGGACGCGGGGCGGCAGCCCGGGGGCCGGGACGCTCATGGGCAGCCCGTTCACGCGGCCGCCTCCTCTTCCTCGTCGGGGGTGACGACGGCCAGGACCTGGTCCATGGCGACGGTCGTACCGGGGGAGACGTCGAGCTCGGTGACGGTGCCGGCGTGCGGGGCGGCGATGACGTGCTCCATCTTCATCGCCTCGACGACGAGCAGGCTCTGGCCGGCCACCACCTGGTCCCCGACGGCCACCTTGACGACGGTGACGGTGCCGGGCATGGGGGCGGCGAGGGTGTCGGCTCCCGCGTGGCCGCGACCGCTGAGGGCCGCCTCGACGGGGTCGTGCCGCTGCACGTGCCAGCTGTCCGCGTCGCGGCCCAGCCAGGTCCCCTCCGCGGAGGCGGCGTGGCTGAACCGGTGGGTGACGCCGTCCAGTTCGACGGTGACCTCGTCCGGGGTGCGGCTGACGACCCGCCCGCGGGCCGGAGCGCCGGGGCCCTCGGCCACGAGGAGCTCCGTGGCGGGACCGGTTCCGGTGCCCGGCCCGGCGGGACGGGTGCGGACCTGGACCGGGTCCCGGCCCGGGAGGCGGAAGTGGTGCACCGTCCAGGCCGGGGTGCCGCCGAGGCGCCAGCCGTCGGCGGCCGAGAACGGGTCCACCCAGCCCGGGTTCCCCGAGCCCCCGGCCGGCCGGGAGGGAGCGGCGGCGGGGAGCGCCAGCAGGGCCGCCGCCGCGTACACCTCCGGCGGCACGCCGTCCGGGAGCAGGCCGGACAGGTCCCGCTCCACCAGTCCCGTGTCCAGGTTCCCGGACACCACGTCCGGGTGCGCCAACAGCCTGCGCAGGAAGCCGGCGTTGGTCTGGACACCCAGGATCACGGTGTCGGCGAGGGCGGCCCGCAGCATGCGCAGGGCCGTCGCCCGGTCGGGGCCGTGGACGATGACCTTCGACAGCATCGGGTCGTACGTGGAACCCGTGTCCACCCCGGCCAGCAGCCCCGAGTCCGTGCGCACCGCACCGCCGGACGGCTCGGACAGCGCCAGCACCGTGCCGCCGGACGGCAGGAACCCGCGCGCCGGGTCCTCGGCGCACACGCGGGCCTCGATGGCGTGGCCGGTCAGGGTGACGTCGTCCTGGCCGAAGCCCAGTTCCGCGCCCGCGGCCACCCGCAGCTGCTGTTCGACCAGGTCCAGGCCCGTGATCAGCTCCGTCACCGGGTGCTCGACCTGGAGGCGGGTGTTCATCTCCATGAAGTAGTACGAGGACGGGTCCCCGCCCGGGACGATGAACTCCACCGTGCCCGCGCCGACGTAACCGCAGGAGCGCGCCGCCTCCACGGCCGCCGCGCCCATCGCCGCCCGGATCTGCGGGGTCAGCAGGACCGACGGGGCCTCCTCGATGACCTTCTGGTGGCGCCGCTGGAGGGAGCACTCGCGCTCGCCCAGGTGCACCACGTTCCCGTGTGCGTCCGCGAGCACCTGGATCTCGATGTGCCGGGGCCGGTCCACCCACCGTTCCACGAGCAGCGTGTCGTCGCCGAAGGAGGACCGGGCCTCGCGGCGCGCCGCCGCGATCTCCTCGCCCAGCAGCGCGGCGTCCCGGACCAGGCGCATGCCCTTGCCGCCGCCGCCCGCCGAGGGCTTGAGCAGCACCGGCATGCCGATCTCCGCTGCGGCCGCGGCCAGTTCGGCGTCCGACAGGCCGCTGCCCGAGGAACCGGGTACGACCGGGACCCCGGCCGCCTTCACGGTCTCCTTGGCCCGGATCTTGTCGCCCATCAGGGAGATCGCAGCGGCCGGCGGCCCGATGAAGGCGAGGCCGGCTTCCGCGCAGGCGGCCGCGAAGGCGGCGTTCTCGGCGAGGAAGCCGTAGCCCGGGTGGACGGCCTCGGCGCCGGTGCGGCGGGCCGCGTCGAGCAGCTTCTCCACCGACAGGTAGCTCTCGGCGGCGGCGGCCGGGCCGATCCGGACGGCCGTATCGGCCTCCCGCACGTGACGGGCGTCCGCGTCCGCGTCGCTGAAGACGGCCACCGAGCGGATGCCGAGCTCCCTCAGGGTGCGGATGACGCGCACCGCGATCTCGCCCCGGTTCGCGACCAGAACAGTGCTGAACATCGAAGAAGTCCTCACGTCACACGTCACATTCGGAAGATGCCGAAGCCCGCGTCGCCCAGCGGGGCGTTCGCGCACGCGGTCAGGGCCAGTCCCAGCACCTGCCGGGTCTCCATCGGGTCGATGACCCCGTCGTCCCACAGCCGCGCGGTGGCGTAGTAGGCGTTGCCCTGTTCCTCGTACTGCGCGCGGACCGGGGCCTTGAAGGCCTCCTCGTCCTCGGCGGGCCACTCCTGGCCGGCGCCCTCGATCTGGTCGCGCTTGACGGTGGCGAGCACGGACGCCGCCTGTTCGCCGCCCATCACGGAGATCTTGGCGTTGGGCCACATCCACAGGAAGCGGGGCGAGTAAGCCCGGCCGCACATCGAGTAGTTGCCCGCGCCGTACGAGCCGCCGACGACCACGGTCAGCTTCGGGACGCGGGTGCAGGCCACGGCCGTGACCATCTTGGCGCCGTGCTTGGCGATGCCGCCGGCCTCGTAGTCGCGGCCGACCATGAAGCCCGAGATGTTCTGGAGGAAGAGGAGCGGGATCCCGCGCTGGTCGCACAGTTCGATGAAGTGCGCGCCCTTCTGGGCGGATTCGGAGAACAGGATGCCGTTGTTGGCGACGATGCCGACCGGGTGGCCGTGGATCCGGGCGAAGCCCGTGACCAGCGTCTGCCCGTACTCCGCCTTGAACTCCTGGAAGCGGGAGCCGTCCGTGATCCGCGCAATGATCTCGCGGGCGTCGTACGGGGTGCGCGAGTCGACCGGCACCGCGCCGTACAGCCCGTACGGGTCCACCTTCGGCTCCTCGGGAGCCTCGACCGGCCAGGGCAGGGGCCCGCGTTCCGGCAGGGTCGCCACGATGTTCCGTACGATCCGCAGCGCGTGCGCGTCGTCCTCCGCGAGGTGGTCGGTGACGCCGGAGGTCCGGGAGTGGACCTCGCCGCCGCCGAGCTCCTCGGCCGTGACCACCTCGCCGGTGGCGGCCTTCACCAGCGGCGGGCCGCCCAGGAAGATCGTGCCCTGGCCGCGGACGATGACGGCCTCGTCGCTCATCGCCGGGACGTACGCGCCGCCCGCCGTGCAGGAGCCGAGGACGGCGGCGATCTGCGGGATGCCCGCGCCGGACATGCGGGCCTGGTTGTAGAAGATGCGGCCGAAGTGCTCCCGGTCGGGGAAGACCTCGTCCTGCATCGGCAGGAAGGCGCCGCCCGAGTCGACCAGGTAGAGGCAGGGGAGACGGTTCTCCAGGGCCACCTCCTGCGCGCGCAGGTGCTTCTTGACGGTCATCGGGTAGTACGTGCCGCCCTTGACGGTGGCGTCGTTCGCGACGATCACGCACTCGCGGCCGCTGACCCGGCCGATGCCCGCGATGACCCCGGCGGCCGGGGCCGCGCCCCCGTACATGTCCTCGGCGGCCAGCGGGGCCAGCTCCAGGAAGGGCGATCCGGGGTCCAGGAGGGTGTCCACGCGGTCGCGGGGGAGCAGCTTCCCGCGGGCGGTGTGGCGGGCGCGGGCCTTCTCGCCGCCGCCGAGCCGGGCCGCGTCGAGCCGGGCCCGCAGCCCCTCGGCGAGCTCGCGGTGGGCGGCCTCGTTGGTCCGCCAGGCCTCGGACGCCGGGTCCGCGGCGCTCGTCAGCACTGGTGCCTGCTGCATCGGTCGAGCTCCCTTGCTCGGTGCACGCTGTTAATGAGCGTTAACGCATGTACCGCCTAGGTTAACGAGCGCTAACGGCCCTGTCTAGAATGGATTCCCATGAGCACCAGAGCGGCCGCCCCGACCCGTCGCGAGCAGATCCTCAGTGAGGCCGCCCGCCTCTTCGCCGAGCGCGGGTTCCACGGCGTCGGCGTGGACGAGATAGGGGCTGCGGTGGGCATCAGCGGGCCCGGACTGTACCGCCACTTCGCGGGCAAGGACGCGATGCTCGCCGAGCTGCTGGTCGGGATCAGCGAGCGCCTGCTGACCGGCGGCCGCCACCGGGTTGCCGAGGCCGCGGGCGACCCGGACCGCGTGCTGGCCTCCCTCATCGACGGCCACATCGACTTCGCCCTCGACGACCGGGCGCTGATCACCCTGCACGACAGGGAGCTGGACCGGCTGCGGGAGGCCGACCGCAAGCTGGTGCGCCAGCTCCAGCGGCAGTACGTCGAGCTGTGGGTGGAGGTCGTGCGCGAACTGCACCCGGAGGTCGCCGAGGCCGAGGTGCGCGTCTCCGTCCACGCCGTGTTCGGTCTGCTCAACTCCACGCCGCACCTGGCGGCGCTCGGCCGGGCGGCGACGGAATCGCTGCTGCGGCGGCTGGCGCACGGGGCGTTCGGGGCGCTGTCGGGGTGAGGCGACACGTCCGCTGGTCGGAATGGAACCGGCGACGGGGGTTCGGCGGCGGCAGAATGGGCCGTATGCCGAAGCCGATAGAGACGCCCGTACCGAACCGCGCCGAACTCATCGACCACCTGGTCCGCACCCGGATCTCCGGTCAGGTCGCCACGCCGCGCGAGAACAACCTGTCGCACTACCGCAAGCTCGCCAATGGCGACCGGCACTACTGGCTGGGCCTGGAGCTGGGCGACCGCTGGACGGACGAGCAGGACGTGCTCGCCGTGATGGCGGAGCGGGTCGGCGTCGTCGACGACGCCGCGCACCGCTTCGGCCAGGACACCATCGACCCGGAGCTGACCGTCTCCGGCCTGGACCGGATGGCGGCCCGGCTGCGCAAGGCGGCCCTGGACCGGCAGAGCGTGCTGTTCGCCACGGGACACCCGGGCGGGTTGCTGGACGTCCACCGGGCGACGGCGGCGGCGTTGCGCGCGGCGGGCTGCGAGATCGTGGTGATCCCGCCGGACCTGGTCGCGGACGAGGGCTCGGTCTGGCAGTTCGCCGACGTCGCCGTGCTGGAACGGGGCGCCACGCTGTGGCACACCCACTCCCCGGAGCCGATGGCCGCGATCCTGGACGGCCTGGCGGCGGCGAACCGC
Organism: Streptomyces sp. NPDC086989; assembly: GCF_044745505.1. Taxonomy (NCBI): domain Bacteria; kingdom Bacillati; phylum Actinomycetota; class Actinomycetes; order Kitasatosporales; family Streptomycetaceae; genus Streptomyces; species Streptomyces sp. NPDC086989. Next base: position 667,754 of record NZ_JBIVAL010000001.1, on the reverse strand, counting down.
CCCCAGCCGGACCTGGTCGTCGCCGACCACGGCTGGGCGGGGTGTGCGGCGCAGCGCGGGCTGGACGCGGTGGGGTACGCGGACTGCAACGACCCCGCGCTGTTCCTCGGTGAGGCGGAGGGCACCCTCCAGGTGGCGGTCCCGCTGGACGACCACGTGCGCGACCCGCGTTTCTACGACCCGATGGTGGCCTACCTGCTGTCGTCGGCCGGCCTGTTGTAGCCCGACCGGCGGGGCCTCACCTGGCCCCGCCGGCGTTCCGGCGGACCGGCCGGCCCGCCGACTAGCCCAGCCAGGAGCCCATCTCGGTCTGGACCGCGGAGCCGTCGAGGTCGGCGAGCTTCATGCCGACGAAGGTGCGGGCCCAGTCGGAGGTCTGGATCCGGAACGGCATCTTCTCGGCGGTCAGCGCCTCGACGACCGGCGCCGCCGCCTGCTCCGGGGTCTGCGCGGTGTCGCTGCCGAAGGACTGCAGGGCGTGGTTGATGTAGCCCTGGAGCTGCGGGGCGTACGGACCGGCCTGGGCGAGCAGGGCCGGGATGTCGAGCCCGACGTTGTTCACGAACTCGCTGGAGACGGCGCCCGGTTCGACGACGCAGACCTGGACGCCCGCGGCCGAAGCGACCGGCGCGAGGGACTCCATGAAGCCCTCGGCGGCGAACTTGGCCGCGCAGTAGGACTCGTTGAACGGCTGGCCGACGACGCCGCCGACGCTCGTCACGGTGATGACCCGGCCGCCCGACGCGCGCAGGTGGGGAAGTGCGGCGCGGGTGAGCTCGACGACGCCGAAGAAGTTGACCTCCATCACGGACCGCACCTGCTCCATGCCGTGCTGCTCGACGGTGCCGACGAAGCCGGCCCCGGCGTTGTTCACGACGGCGTCGAGGTGCCCGTGCTCGGCGACGACCTCGGCCACGCAGGCGGCCACGGAGTCCGCGTCGGTCACGTCCAGCCGCTTGACCTGGACGAGGTCGGTGACGCCGGCCTCGGCGGCGGCCTTGACCAGGGCGTCGGAGCGGGTGGTGTCGCGCATGGTGGCGACGGCGTGCCAGCCGGCCCGTGCGGCGGCGACCGCGGCGGCCAGGCCGATGCCGGAGGAGGTGCCGGTGATGAGGACGGTCTTGGCGGTGGTCTTGGTGGTCATGGAAGGCTCCCTCGATTTGTGCGTGCACACACACATTAACGATGTGTGCACGTGCACGCAACCCGGTATCCTTTCCCCATGGCGCACGCGAATCTCAACTTGGACGGCCTCACCCCCCGCGACCACGCTTTCTACGGTCTGGTCTGGGCCGGAACCACCCTGACCGCCCGGGTCGACCAGGCGCTCACGCGCCGGCATGACCTGCCGCTGTCGTGGTTCGAGGTGATGCTGTGGCTGAGCGTGCAGCAGGAGCCGGTCGCCCCGTCCGAGCTGGGCACGAGGACCCTGCTCAGCCGTAGCCAGGTCTCCCGCGTCGCCGATTCGCTCCGGGCCCGCGGCCTGGTCGAACGGGTCCCCTCCCCGACGGACGCCCGGTCCGTGGGCATCGCCCTCACCGCCGCCGGCCGCCGCGCCTTCGCGGAGGCCGACGCCACCCGCCGGGAAGCCCTCGCCGAGGCCTTCGACGACCGCCTCGACGACGAGGACATAGCCGCGCTGGAAGCGGTCTGGGCCAAGCTCAAGGCGAAGCCCGAAGCCTGAGGCGCGAGGCCCGAAGCCTGAGGCGCGTCACCGGCCCTTCCGCCAAAGGGCGTTGTCAGTGGCCGGGGCTAGCGTCGAAGGCGTGACGAAACCGCCGAAGAAGCAGAACGCGCTGTCCCTGCTGGCCGGGGACCCGCAAGGCCGTGCGCTGGGGCTTGACCTGCCGCGCGGCACGATCGTCGACGGACCCGCCGGGCGGCGGACCCCGCTGCGCGCCGGAGCGCGGCGGGAGCCGCTGCTGTGGGTCTCCGACGAGCCGGTCGGCGTCGGCGCGCTGGCCGCCTGCCGCGCCCGTCCCGCCCTGGCCGACGCGGGCCTGCAGGCGGTGCTCCTCCAGGACCGGCGCGGCCTGGAGCACTGGTGGACCCGCGACGAGCTGCGCCCCGGTTCGATGTCCGACCCCGACGACCACCACGTCGAGCCGGTGCTGCGCGAGTTCTGGGCCGGGGTGGTTCCCGATCCCGAGGAGGGCGAGGGGCCCGACGGCGCGGGGCTCATAGCCCCCTTCGGCCGCGACTGGCCCGGCTTGGCGGAGCAGCGGGTGGCGCTGGAGGATCCGGAGGAGGCCGCCCTCGCCCTCGCCGACGACCTGATCCGGGACGGCGTCCTGCCGGGCCCGCGGCTCGCGCTGATCCCCGCCGGCCGGGGGGCCGACGTGCCCACCGCGATGGGCTGGCAGGGAGCGGCGAACCACGAGGAGGACACGGCTCTGCTCACCACCGTCGTGCGCTCGTGGGAGGAGCGGTTCGGCGCCCGGGTCGTGGCGCTCGGCTTCGACGAGCTCCACCTGTCGGTGGCCGCCCCGCCCCCGACGGCGGTCGCGGCCCTGCCGGTGGCCGCCGAGCACTTCGCCTTCTGCCCCGACAACGTCTGGCAGGGCTCCGGCAGCATCCGCGCCTACGCCGACGAGGCGGTGACCGGCGTCGCCCACTGGGGGTTCTGGTGGGACTGACCGCCCGGGGAGGCGTTACGCGCGCGGGACGCGGACCACGCCCTCCTGGATGACGGTCACCGCCAGGCGGCCGTCCTGCGTCCAGATCCTGGCCTGTCCCAGGCCGCGTCCGGCGGCCGCCGACGGGGACTCCTGGTCGTACAGCAGCCACTCGTCGGCACGGAACGGCCGGTGGAACCACATCGCGTGGTCCAGGGAGGCGCCCACCACGTCGCCGACCGCCCAGCCGCCCCGGCCGTGCGCGAGCAGCACCGAGTCGAGCAGGGTCATGTCCGAGACGTACGTGGCCAGGCAGATGTGCAGCAGGGGGTCGTCCACGAGCTTGCCCCGGGTGCGGAACCAGACCTGTGAGCGCGGCTCCGTCGGCCGGCCGACCGAACCCCAGGGCGGGGTGGTCGCGTACCGCAGGTCCACCGCGCCGCGCGCTTCGAGCAGCCGCTCGACGGTGCCGGGGTCGCGGAAGGCGTCCCGGTAGTGCGGCAGCGCCTCGGCCGCCGTGGGCAGGGACTCCGGGTCGGGTGCCGCGGGCATCGCGCCCTGGTGCTCCAACCCGTCCTCGTACTTCTGGAAGGACGCGGAGAGGTGGAAGATCGGCTGCCCGTGCTGGACCGCGACCACCCGGCGGGTGGTGAAGGAGCGCCCGTCGCGGATCCGGTCCACGGAGTAGACGATCGGCGCGCCCGAGTCGCCGGTGCGCAGGAAGTACGAGTGCAGCGAGTGCGGCAGCCGGTCGCCGGGCACCGTCCGGCCCGCGGCGACCAGTGCCTGCGCGGCGACCTGGCCGCCGAACACGCGCGGCACCAGGGAGGTCCGGCTGGTGCCGCGGAAGATGTTCTCCTCGATCTGCTCCAGGTCGAGCAGATCGAGGAGGTCGGCCAGGGCCGCGTCTTTTTCGAACTCGGCCAAGAGGGTTACAGGCCCATCGACTTGGCGATGATCGACTTCATGATCTCGCTGGTGCCGCCGTAGATGCGGTTGACGCGGTTGTCGGCGTACAGGCGGGCGATCGGGTACTCGTTCATGTAGCCGTAGCCGCCGTGCAGCTGGAGGCAGCGGTCGATCACGCGGTGCGCGACCTCGGTGCAGAACAGCTTCGCGGAAGCGGCCTCGGCGGGGGTCAGCTCGCCGGCGTCCAGGGCCTCCAGGGCGCGGTCCGCGACGGCCTGGGCGGCGTCCACCTCGGCCTGGCAGGCGGCCAGCTCGAACTTGGTGTTCTGGAAGTGGGCGACCGGCTTGCCGAAGACGGTGCGGTCGGTGACGTACTGCTGGGCGAACCGGACGGCCGCGGCGGCCTGGGCGTACGCGCCGAACGCGATGCCCCAGCGCTCGGAGGCCAGGTTGTGGCCGAGGTAGTAGAAGCCCTTGCCCTCCTCGCCGAGCAGGTCCTCGACCGGGACCTTGACGTCGACGAACGCCAGCTCGGCGGTGTCGGAGGTGCGCAGGCCCAGCTTGTCGAGCTTGCGGCCGATCGAGTAGCCCTCGGACTTGGTGTCCACGGCGAAGAGGGAGATGCCGAAGCGGCGGTCGTCCTCGCGCGGGGCGGCGGTGCGGGCGCAGACGATCACGCGGTCGGCGTGCACGCCGCCGGTGATGAAGGTCTTGGAGCCGTTGAGGACGTAGTGCGTGCCGTCCTCGGAGAGCTTGGCGGTGGTCTTCATGCCCGCGACGTCGGAACCGGTGCCCGGCTCGGTCATGGCCAGGGCCCACATCTCCTCACCGGAGACGAACTTCGGCAGGTAGCGCTTCTTCTGCTCGTCGTCGGCCAGCATCTTGATGTAGGGGAGGGCGAGCAGCACGTGCACACCGGAGCCGCCGAAGTTCACGCCCGCGCGGGAGGTCTCCTCGTACAGGACGGCCTCGAACTTGTGGGTGTCCAGGCCGGCGCCGCCGAACTCCTCGGGGACGTTGATGCCGAAGACGCCCAGCTCGCCGAGCTTGTAGTAGAAGTCGCGCGGGGCCTGGCCGGCCGCGAACCACTCGTCGTAGACGGGGACGACCTCGGCCTCTATGAAGGCACGGATGGTCTCGCGGAACGCCTCGTGGTCCTCGTTGAAAACGGTACGGCGCACAGCCGCCTCCTTGATCCTGTCGCCCGTCGCGCTGTCGCGCCGTGTCTAAGCGCTTGCTCAGACCCTCTAAGTTACCGGTGGGTTGGGCGGGCTGTCCAGAGAGGGGGAAGGGGTAGCGGGTGTGATGTCCGACGGCACACCGCCGCAGCGGTGCCCCGTCGGCCGTCCGGCGGCGGGGGCTACGTGCCGGAGATGCCGCCGGTCCACTGGCCGGCGGCGCCGCGCGTCAGGGTGCCGTTGCCCAGGACCTGCGTCCCGGGCAGGGCCGCCGTGCCGATGTCGCCCGCCGTGGCCGCACCGTTGTGGGAACCGACCGTGTTGTCGCGGCCGGCGTTGAACACGTCGCCGCCGGCCAGCTGGTTCAGGTCGCCGAAGACGATCGAGTACGTGTTGTCGATCGGCGCGTAGACGGTGAAGGCGTCGTCGGCCGAGGCGGCGGACGCGCCCGCCAGGACGATGCCACCGGAGGCGAGAGCGGTCAGGGCGAGGCGGACCGAGCGCACGGCTACTGCCTTTCAGGGTGGGGTGGGGTGCGGGGTGGGGCGGGGTGGGGCGGGGGATGCAGTGCGAACGCAGGCCGCCCCACGCCGCGCGGCAGCGACCCGCTGCGGTGCGGCCCGAGTCCGTCCTTGACGGCGCAGCCGCGGGACGCGGCCCGTCAGATTCCGGCGTCCCGGCGCAGGGCGAACCAGAGCTCCATCCGGGTGTCCGGGTCGTCGAGGTCGCGGCCGAGCAGGGACGCGGCGCGGGCGATGCGCTGGCGGACCGTGTTGCGGTGCACCCCCAGGGCCGCGGCGCTGCGGTCCCAGCTGCCGTGGTGCGACAGCCAGGCGCGCACGGTGTCGCGCAGGGCGGGGGAGAGCGGTCCCAGCAGGGCCTCCGCGTGGGCCCGGGCCTCGGCCTCGCCCACGAGGCCCGCGAGGCCGGGGTCGGCGTGCCGGGCCAGTGGGGCGCGGGCCGCCTCGGCGCGCTCCAGGGCGCGGCGGGCCTGTGCGTCGGCGGCGGCCAGGGCGTCGGGCCCGGCCGGTGCGCTGACACCCAGCCGCCATCCCGGCTGCGGTGCTGGGTCCCGGTCGGTCAGCAGCCGTACGGCCGGGCCGTGCGGGTCCAGCAGTACGGTGCCCAGCGCGGCGGCGAGGGCCTGCGGGTCGGTGCCACCCCGGGCGTGGACGGCGTACCAGGGCCCGGGTCCGCCCAGCGCGGCGGCGGGCGAGCCGCCCAGCAGCAGCCGGGCCAGCGCGGCGGCCTCGGCCCCGGCCGGCCGGTCGGCGGTGAGCAGGGCCAGCAGGACGGCGGCCACGGACGCGATCGTGTGGTCGCCGGGCGCCCGCCCGGCCGTGGCCACGCCCAGGGCCTGGCCGCCGCCGAGGGCGTAGGCGGAGAGCTGGACCCCGCCCGCGGTGGCGGTGGCCGTGGCGGCGGTGCCGGGGGCCACCCGGCCGGCCAGCGCGACCAGCGCCTCCACCGCCTCTCCACCGGGCACGGGCCCGGCGGAGACGGATACACGCCCCACCCCGCCCCCACCCCGCCCAGCAGCCTCTGCGGCCCGAGCGCCCCCTGCGGCCTGGCTAACCCCTGCGGACCCTGCACTCTCGACGGCCCCTGCGGCCCCGGTGGCCCCTGCCGGCCCGGCAGCGGACCCGGTGCCCCCTGCGGGCTCGGTGGGCCCTGCGGCCGTGGTGTCTGCGGCGGGGAGTGGTGGGGTCAGTACGGCGGCCCAGCCGTTCAGGCTCGATGCCAGGCGGCGCAGTACCGCCGGGACCGGGTCGGGGCGGGCGGCGGCCGCCGCCAGGGCCTGCTGGGCCTCGGTGACCCGGCGCAGCTCGCGGGTCCGCGCCTCGGCCATCAGGCGCCAGACCGCGCGGGCCACGGCCGTGAACCGGGTCTGCGGCGGGACCTCCAGCAGCGGCAGCCCGTGCCGGGCACTCGCCCGTACGAGTTCCGGGGGAACCTCCGCGTGCAGCGGCGCCACCCCGAACCCGAGCGCGGCCACCCCCGCCCCGACCAACCGCCGCACGTACGCATCGGCGGCCTCCTCGGCATCCCGGCCCCCCGAGCCGATCCCGGCGGCCAAGGCCTCGTGGGCGGCGGCGTCTGCCGTGCCTCTCGGTCCGGCCGCGCTGCCTGAGGCGGCCGTGACGTCCCCGACCTCGGGCGCGCTGCCGGCGTCGCCCGGCCCGGCGCCCGGGCCGCCCGCGTCGGCCTCGCCGGCCGGGGCCGGGCTGCGCCCGGTGTGGCCCTCGCCGGCCGGACCGGACGCCCCCACCGTCAGGCCCGCCCCCGCCGTGAGGAGCAGCTCGCCGCCCAGGAGATAAGGCGACGGGTCCGCCATCTCGGAGGCGTGCACCCCGTGCACCTCCACCCGTTCCGGCCCGGCGACGAGCCGCAGGTCCAGCGTCCGGTCCGCGAGCAGCGCCCCGAGCCCGACCGCGGGCGTGGGCGGGGTCGGGCCGTCGGCGCCGGCAGGCTTCGCCATGGATGCTCCGTACAGTTCGAGGGCGCTCGGTGGATAAAACGTACACTTCGCGCCCCCGCACCCGCCGCTTACGCTCGAAGGACCGCACCGTAGGACCACCAGAAGGGCACCCCCATGAGCACGCAGCCGCGCGGCCCCGTCGACTCCTCCCGCATCCCGCGCTACGCGGGCCCGGCGACCTTCGCCCGGCTGCCCCGCCTGGACGAGGTCGGCTCGGCCGACGTCGCCGTCGTCGGCGTCCCGTTCGACTCCGGTGTCTCCTACCGCCCCGGCGCCCGCTTCGGCGGCAACGCCATCCGCGAGGCCTCCCGCCTGCTGCGCCCGTACAACCCGGCGCAGGACGCCTCTCCGTTCGCGCTCGCCCAGGTGGCGGACGCCGGCGACATCGCCGTGAACCCCTTCAACATCAACGAGGCCGTCGAGACGGTCGAGGCGGCCGCGGACGAGCTCCTCGGCGCCGGCTCCCGCCTGATGACCCTCGGCGGCGACCACACCATCGCCCTGCCGCTGCTGCGCTCGGTTGCGAAGAAGCACGGCCCGGTGGCGCTGCTGCACTTCGACGCCCACCTGGACACGTGGGACACGTACTTCGGCGCCGAGTACACGCACGGCACCCCGTTCCGCCGCGCCGTGGAGGAGGGCATCCTCGACACCGAGGCGCTGTCCCACGTCGGCACCCGCGGCCCGCTGTACGGCAAGCAGGACCTCGACGACGACGCCAAGATGGGCTTCGGCATCGTGACCTCGGCCGACGTCTACCGGCGCGGTGCCGACGAGGTCGCGGACCAGCTGCGCCAGCGCATCGGCGACCGTCCGCTGTACATCTCGATCGACATCGACGTGCTGGACCCGGCGCACGCGCCCGGCACCGGCACGCCGGAGGCGGGCGGCATGACCTCCCGCGAGCTGCTGGAGATCATCCGCGGCCTGTCCTCCTGCAACCTGGTCTCGGCGGACGTCGTCGAGGTCGCCCCGGCGTACGATCACGCCGAGATCACCTCGGTCGCGGCCTCGCACACCGCGTACGAGCTGACGACCATCATGAGCCGCCAGATCGCCGCCGCGAAGAAGGCGTAGCAGTACCTCAGAAGGGCGAGTAAGCGCACGTGACGCACGACCACGACCTGGTACTCCGTCCCACCGACGCCCAGCGGGCGGCCGCCCTCGCGCCGCCGCCGGGGCGGACGGGCGGGGACCTGGTCGTGGAGACGCTCCGCGGCCTCGGCGCGACCACGGTCTTCGGTCTGCCGGGGCAGCACGCACTCGCCCTCTTCGACGCGGTCGGCCGCTCCGACCTGCGGCTGATCGGGCTGCGTACGGAGAACAACGCGGGCTTCGCCGCCGACGCGTACGGCCGCATCACGGGCGAGGCCGTCCCCCTGCTGCTCTCGACCGGACCGGGCGCCCTGATGGCGCTGCCGGCCCTGGCGGAGGCGGCCGCCGCCTCGGCCCCCGTCCTCGCCATCGCCTCGCAGGTCCCGGTGGCGGGCCTGGGCGGCGGACGCCGGGGACACCTGCACGAACTGCGGGACCAGGCGGCGTCGTTCCGGGACGTGGTCAAGTCGGTCCACACGGCGCGCACGCCTTCGCAGATCCCCTCCGTGATCGCCGAGGCCTGGGAATCTGCGCTGACCGCTCCGCACGGCCCGGTCTGGGTCGAGATCCCGGAGGACGTCCTCCGCGCGGAAACGATGATCCCGCAGGTCACGGGTGTCGACGCGACCCCGCACGAGCTGGCCCCGCGCCCCGAGCTCACCGCGCTGGCGGCGCACTGGCTGGAGCGGGCCTCGCGTCCCGTGATCATCGCGGGCGGCGGGGTGGTCCGCTCGGACGCGGCGGGCAAGCTGCGGCAGCTGGCGGAGCGGCTGAACGCCCCGGTGGTCACCACGTTCGGCGGCAAGGGCGCCTTCCCGTGGACCCACCCGCTGTCCCTCCAGTCCTGGCTGGAGGACCGCCACATGACGGACTTCCTGGAGGACGCGGACGTCCTGCTGGTGGTGGGCTCGGGCCTGGGCGAACTGTCGTCGAACTACCACACGTTCCTCCCGACGGGCCGGGTCGTCCAGATCGAGGCGGACCTCGGCAAGCTGGAGTCCAACCACGCGGCCCTCGGCATCCACGCGGACGCCCGCCTGGCCCTGCAGGCCCTCCTGGAGACGGTCGGGGAACGCGAGGACCCGCAGGCGCCGGAACGCGTCCGCCTGCTCCTGTCGCAGATCGAGGCCCGCCTGTCGGCGCAGGACGTGACGCTGGAGCGCGAGCTCCTCACCTCGATCCGCGCGGCGCTCCCCGCCCGCTCCCCGTCCTTCTGGGACATGACGATCCTGTCCTACTGGGCCTGGTCGGCGTTCGACGCGAAGCACCCCAACACGATGCACTCGGCGCAGGGCGCCGGCGGCCTCGGCTACGCCTTCCCGGCGGCCCTCGGCGCCTGCGTCGCGGAACCGGGCACCCCGGTCCTGGCGGTCTCGGGCGACGGCGGCGCGATGTACTCGATCGCGGACCTGGCGACGGCTAAGCAGCACGACCTGGACGTCACCTGGCTGATCGTGGACGACGGCGGCTACGGCATCCTGCGCGAGTACATGACGGACTCCTTCGAGGGCCGCACGACGGCCACCGAACTCACCCGCCCCGACTTCGCCGCCCTGGCCGAATCCTTCGGTGTCCCGGCAACGACGACGACCCCGCAAACCCTCCGCGAGGACCTGAAGAAGTCCCTGACCACCCCGGGCCCCACCGTCCTGGTCCTCCCGGCCACCCTGAAAATGTTCGCCCCGACCCACCTGCCATGACCGCGCCCTTCCTTTCGGTGCTCGGTGCGCCTCACGCACCGCCGCCGGGTGCGGGAAACTCCGCCCAGACCGTCTTGCCGATGCCGTGGGCGCGGGGCTCGACGCCCCAGCGGGCGGCCACGGCGGTGACGACGGCGAGGCCGCGCCCGTCCTCGCCGTCAGGCCGGTCCGTCCGCGGTTCCAGATCCTCCCAGGGTCCGGCGTCGGCGACCTCGACGCGCAGGCACATGCCGCCCCACAGCGCCTTGACCCCGATCTCGCGGCCCCGGGGTGCGCGAGCGTGCCGCACGGCGTTGGTGACCAGCTCCGACAGCGCCAGCTCGGCCGCCTCGGCGACCTGCGGGGCGACGCCCCAGCAACGGGCCTGCACCCGGAAGAAGGCGCGCGCCCAGCCGGGGGTTCGCGGGGTTCGGGGCAGGAGCCAGAAGGCGTCGAGCTGCTGCAGAAGGGGTGGTTCCACCGGGCACCTCACATCTCTAGAGATGTGTCGAGTTAAGCGGTGACGGCGTCTACCGTCAACTCTTCTCTAGAGATGTTCTCTCGTGATTCACGCTGCACGAGCCCTGCCGTATTTCACGCCTACGATGTCTAGAGATGATCAGGAGGACGTATGTCGAGTGACGGCTCCGGGCGGCAGCCCAAGTACCGGCGGATCGCCGCAGAGCTGAAGGCCGCCATCCGGTCCGGCAGGTACGGGCCCGGCGACCGTCTGCCCGGCGAGAACGACCTGATGGCCGCCCACGGCGTCGCTCGTATGACCGCGCGTCAAGCGCTCGGCGTGCTGCAGACCGAGGGACTTGCCGAGGCCCGCAAGGGGGCCGGGGTCTTCGTACGCGAGTTCCGGCTGATCCGGCGTCGGGGAATCCAGCGGCTGGCTGCCGACGTCTGGGGTCAAGGAAGGTCCATCTGGGCCGCCGACACGGAGGATCGTGAGCCCGTTGTCGAGTTCCTCTCCGTCGCCGACGAGCAGGCTCCGTCGGCAATCGCTGCGGTCCTCGGCCTCGCCGAGGGCGCTCGTGCGTGTGTCCGCCGCCGAAGGTTTCTGCTCGACGGCAAGCCGGTCATGCTCGCCACCTCCTATCTGGACGCCGCCCTCACCGCCGGCACCGCCATCGCCGAGCCCGACTCCGGCCCCGGCGGCATCTACGCCCGCCTGGCGGACCTCGGCCGCAAGCCGGTGCGGTTCCGCGAGGAGGTCCGCTCCCGGATGCCCGCGCCGGAGGAGGCCGACCGGCTCGGCCTCACGTCCGGGACCCCGGTGGTGCTCGTCTGCCGTACCGCCTACACCGCTGATGGCCACGCGGTCGAGGTCAACGAGATGACCCTCGACGCCTCTGCCTACGTACTGGAGTACGAGTTCGACGCCCCGTAGCCGGGCCCGTACGCCGGTCCGAATTGTTGCGGCGGGATGAAATCCGCCGGTCGGGGCGTTGGGGGAGGCGGCAGGACAGGACCAACGGGGAGGCGTCACGTGGCGGCGGCAGAGAAGGCAGCGGGCGGAAAACAGGGCTGGGCCAGGCGGCTCACCGCCTACACCTGGCGGTACCGGGCCAACGTGCTGCTCGCGCTCGGGTCCTCGCTGGCCGGCATGGCCGTCATGGCGCTCGTGCCGCTGGTCACCAAGGTCATCATCGACGACGTCATCGGCGACCACAGCAAACCCATGGGTGTCTGGGCCGGGATGCTCATAGGCGCCGCCGTCCTCGTGTACGTCCTGACGTACATACGCAGGTACTACGGCGGCCGCCTCGCGCTCGACGTCCAGCACGACCTGCGCACCGACATGTACGACACCATCGCCCGCCTCGACGGGCGCCGCCAGGACGAGCTGTCCACCGGACAGGTCGTCGGACGGGCCACCAGCGACCTCCAGCTCATCCAGGGTCTGCTCTTCATGCTCCCGATGACCATCGGGAACTTCCTCCTCTTCGGGATATCCCTCGGCATCATGCTGTGGCTGTCCCCGCTGCTGACCCTCGTCGCGCTGCTCATGGCACCCGCCCTCTGGTTCATCGCCAAGCGCAGCCGCAAGAGGCTCTTCCCCGCCACCTGGTGGGCCCAGGGCCAGGCCGCCGCCGTCGCCACCGTCGTCGACGGGGCCGTCACCGGCGTCCGCGTCGTCAAGGGCTTCGGGCAGGAGGAGCAGGAGACCGGCAAGCTGCGCAGCGCCGGGCGCAGACTGTTCGCCGGGCGGATGCGGACCATCCGGCTCAACTCGCGCTACACCCCCGCGCTGCAGGCCGTTCCCGCCCTCGGGCAGGTCGCCATGCTGGCCCTCGGCGGCTGGATGGCCACCAACGGGCACATCACCCTCGGCACCTTCGTCGCGTTCTCCACCTACCTCGCCCAGCTCGTCGGCCCCGTCCGCATGCTCGCCATGGTCCTCACGGTCGGCCAGCAGGCCCGCGCCGGCGTCGAGCGGGTCTTCGAGCTCATCGACACCGAGCCCGTCATCGAGGAGGGCACGCACGTCCTGCCCGCCGACGCCCCCGCCACCGTCGAGTTCGACGGCGTCGCCTTCGGATACGACCCCCAGCGTCCCGTGCTCGACGGGTTCTCGCTCTCCATCGCCGAGGGCGAGACCGTCGCCGTCGTCGGTGCCTCCGGCTCCGGCAAGTCCACCGTCTCGCTCCTGCTGCCGCGCTTCTACGACGCCGACCGGGGCACCGTCCGCGTCGGCGGCCACGACGTGCGCGAACTGACCTACGAATCGCTGCGCGCCGCCATCGGACTCGTACCGGAGGACTCCTTCCTCTTCTCCGACACCATCCGCGCCAACATCGCCTTCGGGCAGCCCGACGCCGGCGACGCACAGATCGAGGCCGCCGCCCGCGCCGCCCAGGCCGAAGGGTTCATCCGGGCCCTGCCCGCCGGGTACGACACCAAGGTCGGCGAACAGGGCCTGACCCTCTCCGGCGGCCAGCGCCAGCGCATCGCACTGGCCCGCGCCATCCTCACCGACCCCCGGCTGCTGCTCCTCGACGACGCCACCTCCGCAGTCGACGCCCGCGTCGAGCACGAGATCCACGAGGCGCTGCGCACCGTCATGGCGGGGCGCACCACCCTCCTCATCGCCCACCGCCGCTCCACCCTCGCACTGGCCGACCGGATCGCCGTGCTCGACCGCGGGCGGCTCTCCGACATCGGTACGCACGAGGAGCTGGAGCGCAGGTCGCCGCTGTACCGGCGGCTGCTGACCGACCCGGACGCACTCGGCGCCGGCTCGCCGCGCACCCCCGAGGCGCCCGCGATGGCCGAGTTCGAGCGGGACATCGAAGGCAGGCTCGAACGGGACATCGAGCTCGAAGCCGAGATCGACTCCGAGCCCGTCAACGCCAAGCGCCGCGTCGTGGACGGGGTGACCCCCGAGCTCTGGCGCCGCCAGGAGGAAGAGGGGGAAGAGGAGTCCGCCGCCTCCCCCGCCGCCGGGACCGGCGCCCCCGGCGCCGGTCACTCCATGGCCGGCGCCGTCGCCGGAATGCCGGCGACCCCCGAGCTGCTCGCCCAGGTGGCCGCACTGCCGCCCGCCGACGACGAACCCGCCGTGGACGAGGACCGCGCGGCGGCCGCCGAAGAGAGCTACAACCTGCGCAGGCTGCTCCAGGGCTTCTGGGCGCCGCTCGCCGTCAGCCTCGCCCTCGTCGCCGTCGACGCCGGCTCCGGGCTGCTGCTGCCCATCCTGATCCGGCACGGCATCGACAAGGGCGTCGAACAGGCCGCCCTCGGCGCCGTCTGGGTGGCCGCCGCTCTCGCGCTCGCCGTGGTGGCCGCCCAGTGGGCCGCGCAGTTCGCCGAGACGCGGATGACCGGACGCACCGGCGAGCGCGTCCTGTACGCCCTGCGCGTCAAGATCTTCGCCCAGCTCCAGCGCCTCGGACTCGACTACTACGAGCGCGAGCTGACCGGCAAGATCATGACCCGGATGACCACCGACGTGGACGCCCTCTCAAGCTTCCTGCAGACCGGGCTCGTCACCGCCGTCGTCTCCGTCTTCACCTTCTTCGGCATCCTGATCGCCCTGCTCGTCCTCGACGTCGAGCTCGCGCTGATCGTGTTCGCGACCCTCCCGCTGCTGGTGGTCGGCACGATCGTGTTCCGCCGCAAGTCGGTCGCCGCGTACGAGCTGGCCCGCGACCGGGTCAGCCTGGTCAACGCCGACCTCCAGGAGTCCGTCTCCGGACTGCGCATCGTCCAGGCCTTCCGACGTCAGGGCGCCGGGGCCGCCCGCTTCGCGGAGCGCAGCGACTCGTACCGCCAGGCACGTGTGCGCGGCCAGTGGCTGATATCCGTCTACTTCCCCTTCGTGCAGCTGCTGTCCTCCGGGGCCGCGGCCGCCGTGCTGGTCGTCGGCGCGGGTCGGGTGGGCGCAGGCAGCCTGACCACCGGTGCGCTCGTGGCGTACCTGCTGTACATCGACCTGTTCTTCGCCCCTGTCCAGCAGCTCTCTCAGGTCTTCGACGGCTACCAGCAGGCCACCGTCTCCCTCGGCCGGATCCAGGGCCTGCTGCGCGAGCCCACCAGCACCCCGCGGGCCACGGCGCCGCGCGAGGTCGGGGAGCTGCGCGGGGAGATCGCCTTCGAGGACGTCCGGTTCGCGTACGGCACCGCCGAGGAGCGCGGGGAGAAGGGCGACGCGCTGGCCGGGATCAGCCTCCGGATACCCGCCGGCCAGACCGTCGCCTTCGTCGGCGAGACCGGCGCGGGCAAGTCCACGCTGGTCAAGCTCGTGGCCCGGTTCTACGACCCGACCTCGGGGCGGGTCACCGCCGACGGGGCCGACCTGCGCGAGCTCGACCTGACGCAGTACCGCCACCGGCTCGGGGTCGTCCCGCAGGAGCCGTACCTCTTCCCCGGGACGGTCCGCGACGCCATCGCGTACGGGCGGCCCGAGGCGGCCGACGCCGAGGTGGAGGCGGCGGCCCGCGCGGTCGGCGCCCACGACATGATCGCCACCCTCGAGGGCGGCTACCTGCACACCGTCGCCGAGCGCGGCCGCAACCTCTCGGCCGGCCAGCGCCAGCTGATCGCGCTGGCCCGCGCCGAACTCGTCGACCCGGACGTCCTGCTGCTCGACGAGGCCACGGCCGCGCTCGACCTGGCCACCGAGGCCCAGGTCAACCAGGCCACCGACCGGCTCGCCGGCAAGCGCACCACCCTCGTGGTGGCGCACCGGCTGACCACGGCCGCGCGCGCCGACCGGGTCGTGGTCATGGACCGCGGGCGGGTCGTCGAGGACGGCACCCACGCCGAACTCGTGGCCCGCGGCGGCCGCTACGCCGAACTGTGGCGCACCTTCGTGGGCGAGGACGAACCGGCCGCAGCCGTCTAGCTCGTGTCGTCAAGGTCCCGTCTGGCCGGCAGGGCCTTGACGGCACTCCCTGGGCCGGCGGGGCCCGGCCCGCGGTCCGGGCAGGAAGGTGTGGCGCGCAACCTTCCGGCGCGTCCACGCGTCGTACGTGCGTACGTGTCACGTACGACCGATCGGGGGGCAACGTGGGGTACGGGCGGAAGGGGCGCGGCCGGGGGGCCGCGTCGGCAGGGGCTCTCGCGCTGGTGCTGTGCGTCGGCGGCCTGTTCGCGGCGCCGTCGGCGCAGGCGGCGACCGGTGGCTGCGCCGGCGACCTGGTCAGGACGCTGCCCCTGCCGACGGGCGAGGTGCGGGTCTACAAGAGCCGTACCCAGGCCTGCGCGGTGACGGTCGCCGGCGATCCGGGGCGGCGCCGGCCGATGGCGGTGAGCATCCAGCCGCGCGGCGGGGTGCCCGTCGGCGACTCGGGGCAATTCACCCGGTACGCCGGTCCCGTCACCGTCGGAGCGATCAGCCGCTGCGTGTATGTAAAGGGGAGCATCGAGTCCGGATCTGTCGATTCCGGCTGGATTCTGTGCTGAACGAGCGGCCCAACTAGGTCTATTCAGTGGCGCGTTGGCCCGGCTAGGTTCACGTTCGACCGAAGTGAACTCAAGGGGAGGGTGAATGCGCAAGACGCTCGGCTGGCTGCTGTCGCTCGTGGTGCTGATCGGCACCATGGGCGCAGCCGGCTTCACGGCCCAGGCGGCCACCGCCGCAGGGCCGTCCGCCGCGACGGACATCAAGGACGAGATCCTCGCCATTGCGGGGATGAGTCTGATCGAGGAGAAGGAGTACCCCGGGTACCGCTTCTTCGTACTGAACTACGAGCAGCCGGTCGACCACCGGAACCCGTCGAAGGGCACCTTCAAGCAGCGCTTCACCCTGCTGCACAAGGACGTCTCCCGGCCCACGGTCTTCTACACCTCCGGCTACAACGTCAACACCAGCCCGCGCCGCAGCGAGCCCACGACGATCGTCGACGGCAACCAGGTGTCGCTGGAGTACCGGTTCTTCACGCCCTCCCGGCCCGACCCGGCCAACTGGGGGAACCTGGACATCTGGCAGGCCGCCAGCGACCAGCACCGCCTCTACACCGCCCTGAAGAAGGTCTACAAGAAGAACTGGCTGGCCACGGGCGGCAGCAAGGGCGGTATGACGGCGACGTACTACGAGCGCTACTACCCCCGTGACATGGACGGGGTCGTCGCGTACGTCGCGCCCAACGACGTCGTCAACGACGAGGACTCGGCGTACGACCGGTTCTTCACCAAGGTCGGCACCAAGGAGTGCCGCGACAAGCTGAACGCGGTGCAGCGCGAGGCGCTCGTACGCCGTGAGCCGCTGGAGGCCAAGTACGCGGCCGCCGCCGCCGCGAACGGCTGGACCTTCACCACCGTCGGCAGCCTGGACAAGGCCTACGAGGCCGTGGTGCTCGACTACGTCTGGGCGTTCTGGCAGTACAGCCTGCTGGCCGACTGCGCCTCCGTCCCGGTCGCCGCGACCGCGAGCGACCAGGAGATCTGGGACTCGGTCGACACGATCTCCGGCTTCTCGGCCTACGCCGACCAGGGACTGGAGACGTACACGCCGTACTACTACCAGGCGGGTACGCAGCTCGGTTCGCCCGACATCAAGCAGCCGCACCTCAAGGGCCTGAGCCGCTACGGCTACCAGCCGCCGCGCACCTTCGTGCCCCGCGACATCCCGATGACCTTCCAGCCGGGGGTCATGGCGGACGTGGACAACTGGGTGAAGCGCAACGCCAACCAGATGCTGTTCGTGTACGGGCAGAACGACCCGTGGGGTGCCGAACCGTTCCACCTCGGCTACGGCGTGCGCGACAGCTACGTGATGATCGCGCCGGGCGCCAACCACGGGGCCAACGTCGCCAAGCTCCAGGACGGCGAGAAGGCGCTGGCCACGCAGAAGATCCTGCAGTGGGCCGGGGTCGCCCCCGCCGCCGCGCTCGCCGACGCGGGCCGGGCGACGCCGCTGGCGAAGCCCGACGCGGTGCTCGACCAGAAGGACCAGGAGCGCGAGCCGCAGCTGCGGCCGTAGCCCCCGGGCGGCTTTCCCGCCGCGGGCCGGCGTACGCGCGCTAGTCGTACGCCAGCCCGTGGCCCAGCGGGTAGCGGCCCGGCACCGGGACCGGGAGGCGGCCCGTGGGCCGTACCGCACCGGTGACCACCCGGGCCGCCGCCCGCATCTCCACGTCCGTCCAGGTGTACGTCGCCAGCTCCGCCGCGCAGCCGGGCAGCCGCGCGGGGTCGTACGGATTGCGGATCGCCACCACGACCACCGGCACCCCGGTGGCCAGCAGCTCCGTGACCAGCGTGCGCTGCGGACCGTCCCCCTCCGGGACGTTGTACGTGCACACCAGCACCGCCGCGTTGCCGGCGGCCGCGGCCACCGCCCGGGCGGGCGGCACGGCCGTCGCACGGCAGCCCAGGGCGGTCAGCTCCCGGGCCAGTACCACCGTAGGGGGGCCCGTCGTACCGCTGGGGGAGGCCGGGTCGGTCCCGGTGACCAGGACCTTCGGCGCCGTCGCCGGGTCCAGTGGCAGCAGCTTCACGGGATTGGCCAGCAGGGTCGTCGTGCCCGCCGCGATCTCGTCGGCGGCGCTCAGGTGCGCCGGGATCCCCACCAGGGCGCCCACCTGCCCCGCGACGGTGTGCGCGGCGTCGAACAGACCCCGGCGGGCCTTCAGTTCGAGGATCCGCAGCACCGACTCCTCGATCCGCTCCTGCGTCAGCTCGCCCGCCTCGACGGCCGCGATCACGCTGCGGTGCGCGAGTCCCAGGTCCGGCGGGTTGAGCAGCTGGTCGCAGCCCGCCTTCAGGGCCAGGACCGGGACCCGGTCGTCCCCGTACTTCTGGCGGACCCCGGCCATGTCCAGGGCGTCGGTGACCACCACCCCCCGGAAGCCCAGGCGTTCGCGCAGGATGCCCGTCACGATCGGCCCGGAGAGGGTCGCCGGGTCCCCCGAGGGGTCGAGCGCGGGGAAGACGATGTGCGCCGTCATCACGGCGTCCACGCCCGCCGCCACCGCCGCCCGGAACGGCGGCTCGTCCAGCTCCTCCCACTGGGCTCGGCTGTGCCGCATCACCGGGAGTCCGACGTGGCTGTCGGTCTCGGTGTCCCCGTGGCCGGGGAAGTGCTTGGCGGTGGCCGCCACCCCGGCGCCCTGGTAGCCGCGGACCTGCGCGGCGACCAGGGCCGCCACCGCCTGTGGGTCGGAGCCGAAGGAGCGTACGCCGATCACCGGATTGGCCGGGTTCACGTTCACGTCGGCCACCGGCGCGTAGTCCTGCCGGATGCCCATCGCGGCCAGCTCGGCCCCGGCGATGCGCGCGGCGCGGCGGGCCTCGGCGATGCCGGCGGAATCGGCGCCGCCCTTGCCGGACGCATCCGGGCCGGCCGCATTGCCGGCGGCGGAGCCGGTGCCCGCGGGGCCGGCGCCGGCGGCCGCGGAGGTGGCGTTCGCCGCCGGGCCCCCGGCCGGCGCTCCGTGCCGCGCCCCCAGGGCCATCGCCCCCGGCAGCAGCGTCGCCGGCTTGCCGATGCGCGCCACCGCGCCGTGCTCCTGGTCCGTGGAGAGCATCAGCGGGACGCCGGAACCGGAGCCGGCGGCGGTCCGCTGGAGCGCGGCCGACAGCTCGGCGATCTGCTGCGGGTCACGGGTGTTGTGCGCCCAGGAGAAGTAGATGATCCCGCCGAGGTGGTAGCGGGCGACCAGCTCCGCGGCCGTGCGCACCCCGAACAGCTTCAGGTTCTCATCGGCGTCCGCCGGGTCGGGATCGGTCGCCGAATGGCCGTACGCGCGGGACACGAAGAGCTGCCCGACCTTCTCGGCCAGGCTCATCCCGGCCACCAGGCGGCGCAGCGCTGCCCGGTCCGGCGCCGGACCGGGCGGCCGGTCGCCGGGGCGCGCATCGTCGGGGCGGGGCCCGCCGTGCGGGTGGCCCGGACCGCCGCCCACGGCGTACGAGGCCAGCCCGGCGGCCGTGACGGCGGCCATGGCGGCCGTGGTGAGCAGGGACCTGCGGGAGGCGTCGTACGGCACGCCCGGACCCTACTGCCGGGCCGCGTCCCCGCCGCCGCGGACACTCGGGAGGTCCCCCGGAAGGGGGGCCGCGTACGCCCAGTGCTCCTGCAGGGCCCGTACGGCCTCGGTGATCGCCGGCCGGCGGGCCGCCCCCGTCCGCCACAGGGCGTACAACCTGCGTACGGGGCCGGGTTCCAGCGGCACGGCCACCGCGCCCGGCGGCAGCGCCCCGGTGCCCAGCCGGGGTACGACGGCCACCCCGAGCCCGGCGGCGACCAGCGCGACGATGGTGTGGTTCTCCTCGGCCACGTGGGCAATGTCGGGCTCGAACCCGGCGGTGCGCAGCGTCCGCACCAGCCAGTCGTGGCAGACCCGGCCGGGCGGCTGGCAGACCCAGCGCTGGCCGCCGAGGTCGGCCCTGCGGATGACCGCCCGCTCCGTGAACGGGTGGCCCTGCGGCACCACCAGATCGCAGCGGTCGTCCCCGATGACCGCCTGTTCGATGCCCTCGGGAGCCGGCAGCGGGGCGATGTCCCAGTCGTGGGCCACGGCGAGATCGGTGACCCCCCGGGCCACCAGGTCCACCGACAGGTGCGGGTCCACCTCCGTGAGGCGTACGTCCAGCGCGGGATGCCGGCGTGCGAGACCGGCGAGCACCCCCGGCAGCAGGCCGCGTGCCGCCGAGGCGAACGCGGCCACCGTCAGCAGCCCGCTCGGCTGCCCGCGCCGCTCCTCCAGGGTGGTCTCGGCGCGCTCCACGATCGCCAGCAACTGCTGCGCGGTCTCGGCGAGGTGCCGGGCCTCCTCGGTGAGCGCGACCCCGCGCCCGCGCCGCTCCAGCAGCGTGGTCCGGGTCTCCCGCTCCAGCTTGGCGATCTGCTGGGACACGGCGGAGGGGGTGTAGCCGAGGGCGGCCGCCGCGCCCGCGACCGAGCCGTGGACGGAGACGGCGTGCAGGGCGCGCAGCCGGGAGAGGTCGAGCATGCGGCCCATCGTAGGCACCGCCGGACCACAGGTCACCCGTAAGCAGCGCTTCATCCATCCCGGAAGGAATCCGCGCTGGTGCTACATGGTCGCCGCGTCGATGCTCGAAGCATGCGTCCCGTTCACACTGCACTCGCCGTACTCGTCGCCGCCGTCTGGGGCTTCAACTTCGTCGTGATCGAGATCGGTCTCGGTCACTTCCCGCCGCTGCTCCTGTCCGCCCTGCGCTTCCTCGTCGCCGCACTGCCCGCCGTGTTCTTCGTCGGGCGGCCGAAGACCGCCTGGAAATGGATCGTCGCCGTCGGAGTGGCCCTCGGCGTCGCCAAGTTCGGCCTCCTCTTCACCGGCATGGCGGCCGGGATGCCGGCCGGACTGTCCTCCCTCGTGCTCCAGGTCCAGGCCGTCTTCACCGCCGTCCTGGCCTCCATCGTCCTGCGTGAGCGGCCCGGCCGGGTCCGGATGGCCGGCATGGCGGTGGCGCTGGCCGGGATCGCCGTCGCCGCCGTGGACGAGGGCGCCTCAGGGCCGGTGCTCGGCTTCACCCTGGTCGTCGCGGCCGCGGCCTGCTGGGGCGTGTCCAACGTGCTGACGCGGAAGGCGTCCCCGCCCGACGCGCTGAACTTCATGGTCTGGGTGTGCACCGTCCCCGTGCTGCCGCTGTTCGCGCTGTCGCTGCTGCTGGAGGGGCCCGAGCGGGACCTGGCCGCGCTGCGCGGGCTGGACTGGGCCGGGGCCGCGGTCATCGGATACGTCGCCTGGGTGTCCACCGTGTTCGGGTTCGGCGCCTGGAACCACCTGCTCAAGCGCTACCCGGCCTCGTCGGTCGCGCCGTTCTCGCTGCTGGTGCCGGTGTTCGGGATGTCCTCGGCCGCGCTGGTCCTGGGCGAGGGGATCTCGGGGCTGCGGTGGGTGGCGGCGCTGCTGCTGGTCTGCGGGGTGGGCATGACGTCCCTGGCCCCCGCCCGCGCGGGCACCCGTACGGTGGCCCAGGGCGGCGCGGCCGCGGTCAGTGCGGGGAACCCTCCTGCAGCGGCAGCCGCCAGTCCTGCCCCGTGAGCGTGACGCCGTACGAGCGGTGCGGACGCTCGGCGACCAGGACGAACCCGGCGCGCAGGTAGAGGGAACGGGCCGAGGTCAGCACGTCGTTGGTCCACAGCACCAGCTCGCGGTAGCCGACGGAGCGGGCGAAGGCGACGACCGTGTCGACCAGGAGCGCGCCGATGCCGTGCCCGCGGCCCTGAGGCTCGACCAGGAGCAGCCGCAGCCGCGCCGTGCCGGGCGAGCCGTCCTCGCGGACGCACATCACCGAGCCGACCGGGCGGCCGTCCAGCTCGGCGATCCAGACCCGCTCCAGATACGGGTCGTGGTCCTCGGCGAAGTCCGCGACGATCCGGGCCACCAGGCCCTCGAAGTCCGTGTTCCAGCCGTACTCGGCGGCGTAGAGCGCGCCGTGCCGCTGCACGATCCAGCCCAGGTCTCCGGGCTCCGGGTCCCGCAGCCGTACCGGGGCGGAGGGGTTGTCGGCGGGGGGCTCCATGGCGCCCGAGGATAGCGCGGCGCGGGGCGGCGCGGCGGCGGCCTCACGTGGCTCGCGCCCCGGCCGCGCGCTCCGCCGTACGGGTGACCGGGGCCGGGGCCGGGTCCGGCGGGGCCGCCGGGCAGGCGGGCCGGGGTCGGGGGAGCGGGGCGGGGCCGGACGGGGCCGCCGGGCAGGGCCGGGAGGGGGCCGGCGGGGCGAGGGACCGGGGGCGAGGGTCCGGGGGTGAGGGTCCGCAGGGGCGGGGGCCCGGGTGGGCGAGGTCGGCCCGCAGTGGGCGAGGCCGGCCCGCTACTTCTTGCCGCCGCCCAGGATCTGGCCGAGCAGGTCGCCGAGTCCACCGCCCGCCGCCGGGGTGGCGCCGGGTGCCGCGGTTCCGTCGCCGCCGCCCCGGCCGGGGGCTCCCTGGCCGGCGGCCGCCCGCTTGGCGAAGACCGCCAGCAGCACCGGGATCAGCAGTTCGATGACGCGGCTGACGGTGGCCACCGGGACGCCGGTCTTCTTGGACACCGCCGCGGCGACCGGCTTGCTCACCTTCGCGAGCACCCCGGCCATCAGACCGCTGGCGAGCAGGCCTCCGCCGAGCGTCGCCGCACCCTTCAGCGGGGGCTCGGCCACCTCGGCCAGGGCCTCGCGGACCTCGTCGCCTTCGGCGTCCCCGGCCCCGGCCTTCTCCTGGAGGCCACCGGTCATGGCGCCGACCGTGGTCGCGACGGTCTCGCGCGCTCCCGCGGCGTCGGTGCCGAGCAGGCCGGCGATCTCGGTCAGCCCGTCCGGACCGAGCTCACCGAGCACATCCTCCTGGAACGAAGATTCACTCATGCCGGAAACGCTACTTCTGCGGTGGTTCGACGGCACCTCGGATGGACGCCTGGGGCTCCTGAGGTAATAGAAACGTAAAGTTCCGATTCCGGGTGCAACCCCCGGGCGGGGCAGCGGGTCGTATGGTGCGTCGGCACTTCCGGGGAGGGATCTGGGGGGATCGGGAAGTCCGGCACGGGAGGGGTAACCGTGAGGGGGTCCGGCCGCGAGGCCGGACCCCCTTTCGTTTCTCTCCGCACCCGGATCCCGCCGGATCCGCGCCCGGGTTTTCCACAGGCCTGACGGGCTGTCGGCGCCGGGCTGTAGCTTCGTGCCATGACGGGCAACGGGGCGGTGCAACAGGCAGTGGTCGAGGGGGTGCTGGAGCGCATCACCTACGCGAACGAGGAAAGCGGGTACACGGTCGCCCGGGTCGACACCGGGCGCGGCAGCGGCGACCTGCTCACGGTCGTCGGCTCCCTGCTCGGGGCGCAGCCCGGCGAATCGCTGCGCATGGAGGGCCGTTGGGGATCCCACCCCCAGTACGGCAAGCAGTTCACGGTCGAGAACTACCGCACGGTGCTCCCCGCGACCATCCAGGGCATCCGGCGCTACCTCGGCTCGGGCCTGATCAAGGGCATCGGCCCGAAGATCGCCGACCGGATCGTGGAGCACTTCGGCACCGACACCCTCGACGTCATCGAGGCCGAGCCGAAGCGGCTGATCGAGGTGCCCGGGCTCGGCCCCAAGCGGACCAGGCTGATCGGCGCCGCCTGGGAGGAGCAGAAGGCGATCAAGGAGGTCATGGTCTTCCTCCAGGGCGTCGGCGTCTCCACCTCCATCGCGGTCCGGATCTACAAGAAGTACGCCGACGCCTCCATCTCGGTGGTCAGGAACCAGCCGTACCGGCTCGCCGCCGACGTGTGGGGCATCGGCTTCCTCACCGCCGACCGCATCGCACAGGCCGTCGGCATCCCGCACGACAGCCCCGAGCGGGTCAGGGCCGGGCTCCAGTACGCCCTGTCCCAGTCCACCGACCAGGGCCACTGCTTCCTGCCCGAGGAACGGCTGATCGCCGACGGGGTCAAGCTGCTCCAGGTGGACACCGGCCTCGTCATCGAATGCCTGGCCGAGCTCGCCGCCGATCCGGAGGGCGTGGTGCGGGAGCCCGTGCCCGATCCGGAGGGCGGGCCGCCGCTGACCGCCGTGTACCTGGTGCCCTTCCACCGGGCCGAGCTCTCGCTGGTCGGGCAGGTGCGCAGGCTCCTGAACGCCGAGGAGGACCGGATGCCCGGCTTCCGGGACGTGGACTGGGACAAGGCGCTGGGCTGGCTCGCCGGGCGCACCGGAGCCAAGCTGGCCCCCGAACAGCGGGACGCCGTCCGGCTGGCGCTGACCCGGCGGGTGGCCGTCCTGACGGGCGGGCCGGGCTGCGGGAAGTCCTTCACCGTCCGCTCGATCGTGGAGCTGGCCCGGGCGAAGAAGGCCAAGGTGGTGCTCGCCGCGCCCACCGGGCGCGCCGCGAAACGGCTCGCGGAACTCACCGGGGCCGAGGCCTCGACCGTGCACCGGCTGCTGGAACTCAAACCGGGCGGGGACGCGGCGTACGACCGGGAGCGTCCGCTGGACGCGGACCTGGTGGTCGTCGACGAGGCCTCGATGCTGGACCTGCTGCTGGCGAACAAGCTGGTCAAGGCGGTGGCGCCGGGCGCCCACCTGCTGCTCGTCGGCGATGTGGACCAGCTTCCGTCGGTCGGCGCCGGGGAGGTGCTGCGGGACCTGCTGGCCGAGGGCGGCCCGGTGCCCGCGGTCCGGCTGACCCGGATCTTCCGGCAGGCCCAGCAGTCGGGCGTGGTCACCAACGCCCACCGGATCAACACCGGACTGCCGCCGCTCACCGACGGGCTGCCGGACTTCTTCCTCTTCCCGGAGGAGGACACCGAGGAGGCGGGCCGGCTCGCCGTGGACGTGGCCGCCCGGCGGATTCCGGCCCGGTTCGGGCTGGACCCGCGCCGCGACGTCCAGGTCCTCGCGCCGATGCACCGCGGCCCGGCCGGCGCCGGAAACCTCAACGGGCTGCTCCAGCAGGCGATCACTCCGGCCCGGCCGGGTCTCGCCGAGAAGCGGTTCGGCGGCCGCGTCTTCCGGGTCGGCGACAAGGTCACCCAGATCCGGAACAACTACGAGAAGGGCGCCAACGGCGTCTTCAACGGCACGGTCGGCGTGGTCACCGCCCTCGACACGGAGGAGCAGCGGCTGACGGTGCGGACGGAGGAGGATGAGGAGGTGGCCTACGAGTTCGCCGAGCTGGACGAGCTGGCGCACGCGTACGCCGTCACGATCCACCGCTCCCAGGGAAGTGAATATCCGGCGGTGGTGATCCCCGTCACCACCGGCGCTTGGATGATGCTCCAGCGCAACTTGCTCTACACGGCGGTGACCAGGGCGAAGAAACTCGTCGTGCTGGTCGGGTCACGCAAGGCCCTCGCCCAAGCCGTGCGTACCGTTTCCGCAGGCAGGAGGCATACGGCGGTCGCGGCCAGACTGTCCGGCCGGATACCGGTGGGAAACATCACCTAAATGATCGATCATTTGGGGTTCCCGCACCGGTGCGGAGGGGGCAGGATGAGCAGGTTGAAGGCACTCAGTGCCGTCAAAAGGACCAAAGGCCGACCCCGAGTGCACTCTCCTGCGCCAAATGGGGGAAGGTAGAGGCAGTCAGGGCACCTCGAAGAAGAGGCACTACGTCGGTGAGGGATGACGTGAGCGACAACTCTGTAGTACTCCGGTACGCGGACGGTGAATACACCTACCCGGTGGTCGAAAGCACCGTCGGTGACCAGGGCTTCGACATCTCGAAGCTGAGGGCCCAGACCGGGCTCGTCACCTTGGACAGCGGCTACGGCAACACCGCTGCCTACAAGTCCGCGATCACCTACCTCGACGGTGAGCAGGGCATCCTGCGCTACCGCGGTTACCCGATCGAGCAGCTGGCCGAGCGTTCGACCTTCATCGAGGTCGCGTACCTGCTGATCAACGGTGAGCTGCCGACCGTCGACCAGCTCGCGTCGTTCCGCAACGAGATCACCCAGCACACGCTGCTGCACGAGGACGTCAAGCGGTTCTACGACGGCTTCCCGCGCGACGCGCACCCGATGGCGATGCTGTCCTCCGTGGTCAGCGCGCTGTCCACCTTCTACCAGGACAGCCACAACCCGTTCGACGAGAAGCAGCGCCACCTCTCGACGATCCGCCTGCTGGCCAAGCTCCCGACCATCGCGGCGTACGCGTACAAGAAGTCGGTCGGCCACCCGGTGGTCTACCCGCGCAACGACCTCGGCTACGTCGAGAACTTCCTGCGCATGACCTTCTCCGTGCCGGCCCAGGAGTACGACCTGGACCCGGTCGTGGTCTCGGCGCTCGACAAGCTGCTGATCCTGCACGCGGACCACGAGCAGAACTGCTCGACCTCCACCGTCCGCCTGGTCGGCTCCTCGCAGGCGAACATGTTCGCCTCGATCTCCGCCGGCATCTCGGCCCTGTGGGGCCCGCTGCACGGTGGCGCCAACCAGTCCGTTCTGGAGATGCTGGAAGGCATCAAGAACGACGGCGGCGACGTCGACGCCTTCATCCGCAAGGTGAAGAACAAGGAAGACGGCGTCCGCCTCATGGGCTTCGGACACCGCGTCTACAAGAGCTTCGACCCGCGCGCCACGATCATCAAGGCGGCGGCGCACGACGTCCTCTCGGCGCTCGGCAAGAGCGACGAGCTGCTCGACATCGCGCTCAAGCTGGAAGAGCACGCGCTGGCCGACGAGTACTTCGTCTCGCGCAACCTCTACCCGAACGTGGACTTCTACACCGGCCTGATCTACCGGGCCATGGGCTTCCCGACCGAGATGTTCACCGTGCTCTTCGCGCTCGGCCGCCTTCCCGGCTGGATCGCCCAGTGGCACGAGATGATCAAGGAGCCGGGTTCCCGCATCGGCCGTCCGCGCCAGATCTACACCGGCGAGGTCCTGCGCGACTTCGTCCCGGTCGAGGCCCGCTGACCCGTGTCTCACCCGGAAGCCCGCTGACCCGAGGCTCCGTCCGAGACCCGCAGGCAAGCGAAAGCGCCCCGCCGTCGATCCCCCCACGGGTCGACGGTCGGGGCGCTTTCCTTTCCCCGGAACGGATTCCCCCCACGGGACCCGAGCCGGGGCGTCGGCGAGGGGCGCACGCGGAGCGCGCCCCATATGGGTGTCTGCCGGGACCCGTACGGGTCGGGAGGGCCGCTCAAAGCACCCCGTTGAGCACGTGTCCCGGCCGGCTGATGCCCCGGACGTCCCCCAAGACCTCCGTGAACGTCCCCCAAGACGTTCCTGGCATCGCCCCATTAGACCCACTGCAGTGCCGGATGGTTACGTTGCAATCACTGTGATCTGCGTCTCCCGTGAAGGAAGTGTGCGCAGAGTGGGGAGAAGATCGCCCTAGCGGAAGGATCGCAACCGGAGGCTGTTGCTCACCACGAAAACGGAGGAGAACGCCATCGCCGCCCCCGCAATCATCGGGTTGAGCAGGCCCGCGGCTGCGAGCGGCAGGGCCGCCACGTTGTAGCCGAAGGCCCAGAAGAGGTTGCCCTTGATGGTGGCCAGGGTCCGGCGGGAGAGCCGGATCGCGTCCGCCGCGACCCGCAGGTCCCCCCGTACGAGGGTCAGGTCGCCCGCCTCGATCGCGGCGTCGGTACCGGTGCCCATGGCCAGGCCCAGGTCGGCCTGGGCCAGTGCGGCCGCGTCGTTGACGCCGTCGCCCACCATGGCGACCGTACGCCCCTGCGCCTGGAGCCGGCGTACGACGTCCACCTTGTCCTGCGGGAGCACCTCGGCGATCACCTCGTCGATGCCCACCTCGCGGGCCACCGTCTCGGCCACGGCCCTGTTGTCGCCGGTCAGCAGGACCGGGGTCAGGCCCAGCGCGCGAAGCCGCGACACCGCCTCGGCGCTGGTCTCCTTGACCGCGTCGGCCACGGTCAGGACCCCGCGGGCCGCCCCGTCCCAGGCCACCAGGACGGCGGTGGAGCCCAGCGCCTCGGCCGCGGCCCTGACCTCGGCCAGGGCGGCCGGCAGTTCGATCGACCGGTCGGTCAGCAGCCGCTCGCGGCCCACCAGGACGGCGTGGCCGTCGACCACCCCCCGGACGCCGAGCCCGGCGAGGGCCTCGAAGGACTCCGGGACCGGCAGGGCCCCGGCCCTCTCCGCCGCGCCGGTGGCGATGGCACGGGCGACCGGGTGCTCGGAGGCGTGCTCCAGCGAGCCCGCGAGGCGGAGCAGCTCCACCTCGTCCACACCGGCGGCGGGGTGCACGCCGGACAGGGTCATCCGGCCGGTGGTGACCGTGCCGGTCTTGTCGAGTACGACGGTGTCGACGCGACGGGTGGACTCCAGCACCTCCGGCCCCTTGATCAGGATGCCGAGCTGCGCGCCCCGCCCGGTGCCGACCATCAGCGCCGTCGGCGTGGCCAGGCCCAGGGCGCACGGGCAGGCGATGATCAGGACGGCCACGGCGGCGGTGAAGGCGGCGGTGGGGTCGTCGGTGATCAGCAGCCAGCTGACCCAGGTGCCGAGCGCCAGCAGCAGCACGACCGGCACGAAGACCCCGGAGATCCGGTCGGCCAGGCGCTGCACCTCGGCCTTGCCGTTCTGCGCCTCCTCCACGAGCCGGGCCATCCGGGCGAGCTGGGTGTCGGCGCCGACCCGGCCGGCCTCGACGACGAGGCGGCCCGAGGTGTTCAGGGTGGCGCCGGTGACGGAGTCGCCCACGGCGACCTCGACCGGGACGGACTCCCCGGTCAGCATCGAGGCGTCCACCGCGGACGCGCCTTCGACGACCGTGCCGTCGGTGGCGATCTTCTCACCGGGGCGGACGACGAACCGGTCGCCGACGGTGAGCTGCGCCACCGGGATCCGTACCTCACCGCCGCCGCGCAGGACGGCCACGTCCTTGGAGCCCAGCTCCAGCAGGGCTTTCAGGGCGGCGCCCGCCTTCCGCTTGGAGCGGGCCTCCAGGTAGCGGCCGAGCAGGATGAAGGCGACGACGCCGGCGGCAACCTCCAGGTAGATCGTGGAGGAGCCGTCCGTGCGCGAGACGGTGAAGTCGAAGCCGTGGCGCATGCCGGGCATGCCGGCGTGGCCGAAGAACAGGGCCCACAGCGACCAGACGAAGGCGGCGAGCGTGCCGACCGAGACCAGGGTGTCCATGGTGGCCGCGCCGTGCCGGGCGTTCGTCCAGGCGGCCCGGTGGAAGGGGAGGGCGCCCCAGACGACCACGGGGGCGGCCAGGGTCAGCGAGAGCCACTGCCAGTTGTCGAACTGGAGGGCCGGGACCATGGAGAGCAGGACGACGGGGAGGGCCAGGGCGGCGGAGACCAGCAGCCGCTGGCGCAGCGCGGCCAGTTCGGGGTCGCGCGCGGGCCGGGGAGCCGCGGGCGCCTCCGCTTCGGGCTCAGGGGCCGGCGGCGGGGGCTCCTCGGCGGTGTAGCCGGTCCTGACGACCGTCGCGATCAGGTCGGCGACCTCGACGCCGCCGCCGTACGAGACGCGGGCCTTCTCGGTGGCGTAGTTCACCGTGGCGGTGACCCCGTCCATCCGGTTCAGCTTCTTCTCGATGCGGGCGGCGCAGGAGGCGCAGGTCATCCCGCCGATGCTCAGCTCGACCTCGGCGGCGGGCGCCGCCGCTATGGGCCCGTCGTGCACTGTGCTGCTGCTCATGTCCGGCTCCAGGGGGAGGGCCGGGCCGTACGGAACCAGTATGAGCTGGCCGGTACGGCCCGGCGGGGTACTGCGGAGGAGGGGCGGGGCGGTGGGCCGTTCAGCCGGCCAGGCCGGCGAACTCGTACCCGGCCTCGTCGACGGCGGCGCGGACGTCGTCGTCGGCGAGCGGGGCGGCGGAGACCACGGTGACCTCGCCGGTCGCGGCGACGGCCTTGACCGAACTCACGCCCGGGAGGGCGGAGATCTCGGTGGTCACCGCGCCCTCGCAGTGGCCGCAGGTCATGCCGGTCACGCGGTAGACGGTGGTGGTCTGGGTGTCCGTCTCGGCGGTCATGTCGTTCTCCTCTTCGAGGGCGTATCCGGTCGCCGGGGGCGGCGGTGTCACTCCACCGTCCTCCCGACACTCCGAGACTATACCCCTAGGGGGTATCAATGCGAGTGTGTGCCGCCACTTCCGGACGCTCGGGCCGGTCCGGCCGGAGCGCCCCGACCGTCCCGGCCGGGCTCGCCGCCGGGCCCGGCCGTCCGGACGTGACCGGGGCCCCGGGGTGCGGTCAGTGGGGGTGGGGCGCGGTGACCATGGGCTCGACGTAGCGCAGCAGGACGGTCTTCGCCTCGGCGATGTACGCGGCGCGCTCGGCGCCCTCGCTCGCCAGGATCAGGTCGAGCGATGACTTGAAGATGGCCAGGATCATGTTGGAGGTGCGGGTGATCTCCTCGGGCGTACCGTCCGGGCAGAAGGTGCGCAGGACGCCCTCGACGCGGGTCAGCAGCCCCGAGTGCAGCTCCTCGTGCTCCTGGGCGATGCCGGGGATGCCGGTGCCGTGCATGAGCGCCCAGAAGGCCGGGTTCTCGCAGTTGAAGGCGATGACCGGGTCCAGGACCGCGTCGAGCAGCTCGGGCAGGGGCTTCTCCAGGTTCTCCGGGAGGAAGGCCTGCCCGTGCATCTCGTGGGCGCGCCGCAGCAGCTGGCCGCCCAGCTCGATGGCGATGGCCTCCTTGTTCGGGAAGAACTGGTAGAGCGTGCCCGGCGAGACCTCGGCCTCGCGGGCGATGGCGTTGGTGCTGGCCGCGGCGTAGCCGGTGCGGCAGAACACGCTGGCGGCGGCCGCCAGGAGCTGGGCGATCCGGCGCTCCCCGCGGGCCTGGCGGCGCGGGGCGGCGGTCTTTTTGGGGGCCTTTGGGGCCTTGGTGGCGCTTTCGGCCTGGGACCTCTCCGGCATGTTCCGTCCCTTGCTTCCCGTGGGTGATTGACAAACGCGAGAGGGCGCTCGCATTCTTGAGAAATGCGAGCGACTGCTCGTGTTTGCCAGTTTAAAGTCGCTGGCAATCACGGTGAAGGGGACACCGAGTCATGTCCGAAGTCAAAAAAGCGCCGTCGTCAGGGGAGAGCGGACGGTGGACCCGGATCGTCACGGCCCGGCCGCGGCTGTCGCTGCTGCTCGCCCTCGTGGTCACGGCACTGGCCGTCCTCGCGGGCGGCGGCGTCGCCGAACGGATGGGCAGCGGCGGCTGGGAAGACCCGGACGCCCGGTCCACCTACGCCGCCAAGGTCCTGGAGCGCGAGTTCCCGGGCTCGCAGCCCAACCTGCTCCTGCTGGTGGACGCCGGTGACGGCGCCGGAGCGGGCGTGGACGATCCCGCCGTCGCCGCCGAGGCCGAGCGGCTGACCGCGCGACTCGCCTCCGAGCAGGGGGTGGCGGGGGTCGGCTCCTACTGGCGCAGCCACCTGCCCGCGCTGCGCTCCGAGGACGGCAGCCAGGCCCTGATCGCCGCCCGGGTCCTCGGTGACGAGAAGACCCGCGCCGCGGTGCTGGAGCGCATCGCCCCGCACTACCGGGGCGAGCACGGGCCCGTACGCGTCTCCCTCGGGGGGCCGGTCGCCGTCCAGCGCGAGGTGACCACCACCATCCAGGAAGACCTGCTGCGCGCCGAGGTCATCGCCCTGCCCGTGACCCTCGTCCTGCTCGTCCTCGTCTTCGGCAGCGCCGTCGCCGCACTGCTGCCGCTGGGCGTGGGCATCGTCGCCATCCTCGGCACCAATGCCGTGCTGCGCGGCCTCACCGAGTTCACCGACGTCTCCGTCTTCGCCCAGAACCTGACCACCGCGCTCGGCCTCGGGCTGGCCATCGACTACGCCCTGTTCATCGTGCGGAGGTTCCGCGAGGAGCTCGCCGCCGGGCGGGATCCGGCGGCGGCCGTCGGAGCCACCCTGCGCACCGCCGGGCGTACGGTGCTGTTCTCGGCGCTGACCGTGGCCGTCTCGCTCTCGGCGATGCTCTTCTTCCCGATGTACTTCCTGCGCTCCTTCGCCTACGCCGGGGTCGCGGTCGTCCTGCTCGCGGCGGCCGCCGCGCTCCTCCTGCTGCCGGCCGCGCTGGTGCTGCTCGGCGAGCGGGTCAACTCCCTCGACCTGCGGAGGCTGTGGGCGCGCAGCCGCAACCGCAACCGGGCCGGCGCGGCCGACGAGCTGCCGGCGGGCGGGACACCGGCCGCCGGGGACGGTCGGGGCTGGGCGCGGGCGACGGCGCTGGTGATGCGCCGGGCCCCGGTCTTCGCCCTCGCCACCACGGCCGGGCTGCTGCTGCTCGGACTGCCCTTCCTCGGGGTGAAGTTCGGCACCGTGGACGACCGCCAGCTGCCGGCGACCGCCGGCTCCCACATCGTCCAGCAGCAGATCCGCGACGGCTTCCCGGGCAGTCCGGGCGCCGGGCTGACCGTGCTGGCCGAAGGCGCCTCCGGCCCCGCCGAGCTCGCCGCCTACCGGGACCGGCTGGCCGCCCTGCCCGGGGTGCGGGTGAACGGGCCGGTGACCTCCGGGCCGGGGTCGGGCACCGCGTACATCTCGGTGGTCACCGACGGCGAGCCGGCCGGAGAGCGGGCCCAGGAACTCGTCGGCGAGGTGCGCGGGGTCGAAGCCCCCTTCGAGACATCGGTGACCGGCCAGGCGGCGGTCCTCGTCGATGCCCAGAAGGCGATAGCCGGGAAACTCCCGGCCGCTCTGGCCCTGGTGGTCCTGGCCACGCTGCTGCTGGTCTTCCTGCTCACCGGGAGCGTGCTGATACCCGTCCAGGCGGTCCTTCTCAACGCGCTCAGCCTGACGGCGATGTTCGGGGCGGTCGTCTGGGTCTTCCAGGACGGACACCTCTCCGGACTGCTCTCCTTTACCTCCACCGGGGACATCGAGACCAACCTGCCCGTGCTGATGTTCTGCATCGCCTTCGGACTCTCCATGGACTACGGGGTGTTCCTCATATCCCGCATCAAGGAGGAGTACGAGCGGACCGGGGACCACGAGAGGGCGGTGCGCACCGGACTGGTCCGCACGGGCGGGCTGATCACCGCGGCCGCCGTGATCCTGGCGGTGGTGATGGTCGCCATCGGCAGCTCCCGGGTGACCAACACCAAGATGCTCGGGCTCGGGATCGCGCTGGCCGTCCTGATGGACGCGCTGGTCGTACGGAGTCTGCTGGTACCGGCGGTCATGAAGCTGACCGGGAGGGCCACTTGGTGGGCGCCGGCCCCGCTGCGGAGGCTGCACGAACGGTTCGGACTGAGCGAGGGCGAGTCCGCGCCGTCCCCCGCGGCGCAGCCGCCGGGTGCTGGAACCCCGGAGCCGGAGCCGGACCGGATACCGGCGGGCAGCCGCTAGCGGGTGCCGCGCCCGGCCGCTTCCTCGACTTTCGGACGGATCGTATTGTTCTGGCCATTGATGTTGGTCGGAGGGGAACGGATCCATGCAACGCAGGCCCGGGCGCAGAAGGGGCATCTGGGCGATCGTCCTGCTGGTGCTGGGAGTCGTACTGATCGGCGGGTCGGTCGCGCTCATGGCGAGCCGGTACACCGGGGCCCGTGAGTTCAGCGACAACATGCAGCCCACGATCGTCCGCGGGGATGCCGTCGTCCTGCACAAGGCTCCGCACCGGGTCCGGCGCGGCGACGTGGTGCTGTACGACCCCCGCGAGTGGGGGCTGCAGGGCCCGTTCCTCGGACGTGTGGTGGCGGTGGGCGGCGACCGCATCTCCTACGCGCGGGGGGAGGAAGCCCTGAAGCTCAACGGGCAGCCGCTCGTCGAGCCCTATGTGAAGAACGCCCCGGGGGACGGCGGAGTGCCCTTCGACGTCGTCGTGCCGCAGGGCCGGATCTTCATCCTGGGCGACAACCGGGGCAACTCCGCGGACTCCCGCTTCCACCCGGGGCGCGACGAGGGCACGCTGCCGGTCTCGGCCGTCACCGGGGTCGAAGCGGACCAGGAGAGCCCGCTGGCGATGGGCATCGGCCTGGCGGTGTTCGCCGGGCTGTGCCTCCTGCCCGTGGGGATCGGGCTGGGGATCGCCGCACTGGTCGCGCGGCGGCGCAGGCCCGTACCGCCGACCGGGCCCGTCTGGGGCGCCGTCCACGTCGAGCACCCGTAGCCGACGCACGGCGCACGGGGGCACGGGCGCGCCCCGGAGGGCCCCGCGGGCAGCAGCCCGCCGGGCCCTCGGACGCGGATCAGTCCTCGCGGCGGCCCCGGTTGCCGGGGCGGCGGGCCACCCAGGTGCGGATCGTGTCGGCGTACCAGTACGGCTTGCCGCCCTCCACATGGTCGGGGGTGGGGAGCAGTCCGTGCTTGCGGTACGAGCGCACCGTGTCCGGCTGGACCCGGATGTGGGCGGCGATCTCCCTGTACGACCACAGCTGTCGGTCGCTCATCGACGACACCTCCTAGTCCACGGCGCGGGGCCGGCCTGGAGGCCGTCGGGGGAACCGTCGCGTGGACAAGACGATCACCCCGGGTTGTGCCCGGAGAGCGACGGAGGGTGAAGGCCGGGGAGCGGCTGTTGACCTGCTGTGACGGAAAACCCGCGTCATGCGGACATACGTGACACAAGGGCGACCCTTGTGACAGCGGCGGCACAACGGTCCCCCTGGACGACGGACGGCCCGGCGGGTCCGGCGATCCCGCGGTCGGGCGGTCCGGCGGATCGGCGGATCGGGCGAGCCCGGCGGTCCGGGCGGTCCCGGGAGTCCGGGCGGGCCGGGGGCTCGGCGATTCAGCGGCTCAGGGCTTCAGGTGTCAGCGGTACAGGGCCGGGCGGTCCACCAGTTCCACCGGGGTCCGCACGCCGCCGTGCGCGGCGGTGAGCCCCGCCGCGGAGACGGCGGCCGCCGCGTAGCCGTCCCAGGCGTCGGGCCCGGCCACCCGGCCCTGCGCCGCCGCGGCCACCCAGCGCCGCAGCTGGCGGTCGTACGCGTCGGCGAAGCGCACGGTGAAGTCCTGGGCGATCTCGTCGTAGCGGCGGCCCGCGGACCGCACCACCATTGCCTGCCCCTCACCGATCTGGGCGCTGCCGGACTCGCCCACCGCCTCGCACCGCACCTCGTAGCCGAAGCCGCAGTTGACGAAGATCTCCACGTCGACGATCACCCCGCCCGCCGTCTCCAGCAGCACCAGCCGGGGATCGCGCAGCCCCTCCGGGGCCGCCGAGGTCGGTGCCGGGGAGAGCACCGACACCGCGGTGATCTCCTGCCCGAGCAGCCAGCGCGCCGCGTCGACCTCGTGCACGACCGAGTCGCTGATCAGCATGTCGCTGGTGAAGAAGGACGGCGAGGCGGCGTTGCGGTGCCGGCAGTGCAGGAACAGCGGCCGGCCGATCCGGCCCGCGTCCAGCAGCTCCTTCAGCCGCTCGTACTCGGCGTCGAACCGCCTCATGAACCCCACCTGCACCAGGCGTCGGCCCAGCCGCTGCTCCGCCTCCATCACCCGCAGCGCCCCCGCCGGATCCGGCGTCAGCGGTTTCTCGCACAGCACCGGCAGCCCCCGCCCCAACGCGTGCAGGATCGCCTCCTCGTGGGCGGCCCCCGGCGAGGCGATCAGCACCGCCTCGACCCCGGGTGCGGCCATGGCCGCCGCCGGATCCGTGTGCGCGCTCGCGCCGTCCAGCCCGGCGGCGACCGCCTTGACCCGGTCCCCGTCCGGGTCGGCCACGGCCACCACCCGTGCCCCGCCGACCGTCCCGCCGATCCGGCGGACGTGGTCGGCGCCCATCCTCCCCGTCCCGATGACGGCGATGCCCAGCGTGCTCATGTCGTGTGTCCCTCCTGGAAGTCAGCGGGCGCCGCAGGAGCGCAGGTAGGCGCGGGTGCGGCGGGCGATCGGCAGCGGCCGGTCGGGCGGGCACGGGTACATGTCCTGCTCCACGATGGCGAACAGGTCCACGCCGAGCCGCTGGGCGGCCGCGAGTACGGGCTCCAGCGCGGGCACCCCCGACGGCGGTTCGCACATCACCCCGCGGGCCACGGCCGGCCCGAACGGCAGCTGCTGCGCGACCACTTCCGCGAGGATCCGCGGATCGACCTGCTTGAGGTGGAGGTAGCCGATCCGCTCGCCGAAGGTCTCGACGGCCTGGACGCTGTCGCCGCCGCAGTAGGCGTAGTGCCCGGTGTCCAGGCACAGGGAGACCAGGTCAGGGTCGGTGGCGTCCAGGAAGCGGGCCACGTTCTCCGGAGTGTCGATGTGCGTGTCCGCATGCGGGTGGACGACGATCCGCAGCCCGTACCGGTCCTGCACCTCGCGGCCCAGCCGCTCAGTCTGCGTGGTCAGTTCACGCCATTGCGCGGCGGTGAGGGTGCGGTCCTCCAGCACCTCGCCGGTCTTGTCGTCCCGCCAGAAGGACGGGATGACGACGAGGTGGCCGGCGCCCGTGGCCCGGGTGAGCTCCGCGATCCGCGACACGTGCTCCCAGGTCTGCGCCCAGACCGCGGGTCCGTGATGGAGTCCGGTGAAGACGGTGCCGGCGCTGACGCGCAAGCCCCGTTTGCCGGTCTCCTCCGTGAGGCGCGCGGGGTCGGTGGGGAGGTAGCCGTACGGGCCGAGCTCGATCCACTCGTACCCGGATTCGGCGACCTCGTCGAGGAACCGGTTCCACGGGGTCTGCAGCGGATCGTCGGGGAACCAGACACCCCAGGAGTCCGGAGCCGAACCGATGCGGATACGGGTCAACGCGGGCGGGGAGGACGTCATGACGGCCACCTTAGGGTGAGAGACGAGTGGGAGGACTGCCTGTGACCACCGCGGACGATGTCGGGTTCGACCTGATCACGATGGGGCGGATCGGGGTGGATCTCTACCCGCTGAAAACGGGCGTACCGCTGGCGGAGGCGGACACGTTCGGGAAGTTCCTGGGCGGCTCGCCCACCAACGTCGCCGTCGCGGCGGCCCGGCTGGGCCGACGCGTGGCAGTGATCACCCGCACCGGCGCGGACCCCTTCGGGGCCTATCTGCGCGCCGAGCTGCGCGGGTTCGGGGTCGACGACCGGTGGGCCGGGGAAGTGGCGCAGTACCCGACCCCGCTGACGTTCTGCGAGGTGTTCCCGCCGGACGACTTCCCGCTGTACTTCTACCGGCTGCCGAAGGCCCCCGATCTGGAGATCGAACCGGAGGAGCTGGACCTGGCCGCCGTACGGGCCGCACGGGTCTTCTGGATGACGGGTACGGGGCTGAGCGCGCAGCCGAGCCGCTCCGCGACCCTCGCCGCACTGGAGGCGCGCTCGAAGTCCGGGATCACGGTCTTCGACCTCGACTGGAGGCCGATGCTGTGGCAGGAGGAGCCGGGGGAGGCGTACGCGCGGGCCCTGGGCCTGGCCACGGTCGCCGTCGGCAACACGCAGGAGTGCGCGATCGCGACCGGTGAGAGCGAACCGCGGGCCGCCGCACGGGCGCTGCTCGCGGCCGGGGTCGAGCTGGCGGTGGTGAAACGGGGGCCGGAGGGGGTACTGGCGATGCGGCGGGACGGAACGGTGGCGGAAGCCGCTCCCGTCCCGGTGCAGGTGGTGAACGGGCTCGGCGCGGGCGACGCCTTCGGCGGGGCGCTGTGCCACGGGCTGCTGGCGGGCTGGGACCTGGAACGGGTGCTGCGCTTCGCCAACGCGGCCGGGGCGATCGTGGCTTCGCGGCTGGCGTGCTCGGCGGCGATGCCGTACGCCGGGGAAGTGGAAGAGGTGCTGGAGACGTGACGCTGACCGCTTCCCACGAGATGGAGTACGCCGCGCTGCGGGTGCTCGACCTCGCCCCGGGCGAGACGTACGCGCACGCGTGCGGGGACCGGGAGTGGATCGTCCTCCCGTTGGCCGGCGGGTGCACGGTCCGCTGCGCGGAACCCGAAGGCGGTCCGTCGGCCGCCGTGTTCGAACTGCGCGGACGCGACGGCGTGTTCACCGCCGTCACCGACTTCGCGTACCTGCCCCGCGACGGGCGGGCCGGGATCGGCTCCGCCGCAGGGGGGCGGTTCGCGCTCGTCGGGGCGCGGTGCGAGAGGGTGCTCCCCGCCCGGTACGGGGCCGCCCAGGACGTCCCGGTGGAGATCCGCGGGGCCGGCCGGTGCACGCGCCAGGTCAACAACTTCGCCGCCGCCGACGTCTTCGACTGCGACCGCCTCATCGCCGTCGAGGTGCTCACGCCCGGCGGGAACTGGTCCTCGTACCCGCCCCACAAGCACGACGAGTTCCACCCCGGCCAGGAGTCCCGCCTCGAGGAGGTCTACTACTTCGAGATCGCCCCGCACGGCGACACCCCCGGCATCGGCTACCAGCGTGTCACCCCCTCACCGGCGGGGAAGACCGACATCCTCACCGAGGTGAGGACCGGTGACGCGGTGCTCATCCCGGACGGCTGGCACGGCCCGTCCATCGCCGCGCCCGGGCACGACATGTACTACCTCAACGTCATGGCCGGACCCCCGGGCCCGCCCCGGGAGTGGCTGATCCGCGACCACCCCGACCACGCCTGGATCCGGGACACCTGGGCCGGTCAGGACGCCGACTCCCGGCTGCCCTTCCACCAGGTGCAGGAGGAGGAGACCCGATGAGGCTCACCGTCGCGCAGGCCCTCGTCCGCTTCCTCGCGCAGCAGTACACCGAGCGCGACGGCCGGCGCCGCAGGCTCATCGCCGCCACCTGGGGGATCTTCGGGCACGGGAACGTCGCCGGCATCGGCCAGGCCCTCCTGGAGAGCGGCCCGCGCGAGATGCCGTTCCTCCAGGGGCGCAACGAGCAGGCCATGGTGCACGCCGCCGTCGGGTACGCCCGCCAGTGCGGGCGGCTCTCGGCCCACGCCGTCACCACCTCGATCGGACCGGGCGCCACCAACCTCGTCACCGGGGCCGCCCTCGCCACCATCAACCGGATTCCCGTGCTCCTGCTGCCCGGCGACGGCTTCGCCACCCGGCCCGCCGATCCCGTGCTCCAGCAGCTGGAGGTGCCCCACGCCGGTGACGTCACCGTCAACGACACCCTGCGGCCCGTCTCCCGCCACTTCGACCGGATCACCCGGCCCGAAGCCCTGATCCCGGCCGCCCTCCAGGCCATGCGGGTGCTCACCGACCCCGTCCAGACCGGTGCGGTGACCCTGGCGCTGCCGCAGGACGTCCAGGCCGAGGCCCACGAGTGGCCGCCCGAGTTCTTCGCCGAACGGGTGTGGGGGGTGCGCCGGCCCCGGCCCGACCGGGACGAGCTCGCGCGGGCCGCCGAGGCGGTACGGGGCTCCGCGCGCCCGCTGATCGTCGCCGGCGGCGGGATCCGGCACAGCGGGGCCGGGGCCGCGCTGGCGCAGTTCGCCGAGGCCACCGGGATCCCGGTGGCCTCCACCCAGGCGGGCAAGGGGGCGCTCCCCTACGACCACCCCGCCGATGTCGGCGGCATCGGCCACACCGGCACGGCCACCGCCGACGAGCTGGCCCGCGGCGCCGACCTGGTCATCGCCGCCGGAACCCGGCTGACGGACTTCACCACCGCCTCGTCGACCCTGTTCCAGAACCCCGCCGTCCGCTTCCTCGGGCTCAACCTCGACCCGTACGACGCCCACAAACTCGCCGCCCGGCCGCTGGTCTGCGATGCGCGGGTGGGCCTGGAGGACCTCCGGGACGCGGCTGCCGGGTACCGCGTGGACCCCGGGTACGAGTCGGCGTACAAAGAGGGGAAACGGAACTGGGAGCACCTGGTCGACCGGGCCTGGGCGGCCCCCGACGAGGACGCCGCCCCGACACAGGTCCAGGTGCTCGGGCTGCTCGACCGGATCGTCGGCGCCGACGACGTCCTGATCAACGCCGCCGGCTCGCTCCCCGGCGACCTGCACAAGCTGTGGCGGGCCCGCGGGGCCGACCAGTACCACGTGGAGTACGGGTACTCCTGCATGGGCTACGAGATCCCGGCCGCGATCGGCACCGCCCTCGCGGCGCCCGGCCGTCCCGTGTGGGCGCTGGTCGGCGACGGGACGTACCTGATGAACCCGACCGAACTCGTCACGGCGGTCCAGGAGGGCGTTCCGATCAAGGTGGTGATCCTCGACAACCACGGCTACGCCTCCATCGGCGGCCTCTCCGGGGCCGTGGGCGGCGAGGGCTTCGGCACCGCCTACCGCTTCCGGGCGCAGGACGGCTCGTACACCGGCGCACCCCTCCCGGTGGACCTCGCGGCCAACGCAGCCTCCCTGGGAATGGCCGTGATCCGCACCCGCACCATCGGTGACCTGCGGAAAGCCCTTATCGAAGCACGTGAGGCAGACCGCCCCACATGTGTCTACGCACAGACCCGAACACCCGACACTGTGTCGGGCCCGCCCCCGGCACAGGCGTGGTGGGATGTTCCTGTGGCCGAGACCGCGACCCGTGCGTCCGCGAACGCGGCCCGCGAAGAGTACGACCGGCAAGCCGCGCAGCGACGTCGCCATCTGTGAAGGAGCAATAGGCATGAAGACCGTCAACCACTGGATCGGTGGCAAGACCGTCGAGGGCGCGTCGGGCAACTACGGCCCGGTCACCGACCCGGCCACCGGCGAGGTCACCACGCAGGTCGCCCTGGCGTCCGCCGACGAGGTCGACGCCGCCGTACGCGTCGCCCGGGA
The DNA here is from genome assembly GCF_044745505.1 of Streptomyces sp. NPDC086989. Lineage (NCBI taxonomy): Bacteria > Bacillati > Actinomycetota > Actinomycetes > Kitasatosporales > Streptomycetaceae > Streptomyces > Streptomyces sp. NPDC086989. Next base: position 627,427 of record NZ_JBIVAL010000001.1, on the reverse strand, counting down.
GGCGTACCAGACCTGGGGCCAGTCCTCGCTGGCCGCCCGCACCAAGGTGCTGTTCGCCTACCGCGCCCTGCTCGACGCCAACCGCGACGCCATCGCCGAGCTGATCACCGCCGAGCACGGCAAGGTCCACTCGGACGCGCTCGGCGAGGTCGCGCGCGGCCTGGAGATCGTCGAGCTGGCCTGCGGCATCACCACCCAGCTCAAGGGCGAGCTGTCGACCTCCGTCTCCAGCCGGGTCGACGTCGCCGCCATCCGCCAGCCGCTCGGCGTGGTCGCGGGCATCACCCCGTTCAACTTCCCGGCGATGGTGCCGATGTGGATGTTCCCGCTGGCTGTGGCCTGCGGAAACACCTTCATCCTCAAGCCGAGCGAGAAGGACCCGTCGGCCGCCAACAAGCTGGCCGAGCTGGCGTCCGAGGCCGGACTGCCGGACGGTGTGCTCAACGTCGTCCACGGTGACAAGGTCGCCGTCGACGCGCTGCTCGCCCACCCCGGCATCGCGGCCGTCTCCTTTGTCGGCTCCACGCCGATCGCCCGCCACATCCACACCACCGCCTCCGCCAACGGCAAGCGCGTCCAGGCCCTGGGCGGCGCCAAGAACCACATGCTGGTGCTGCCGGACGCCGACCTGGACGCGGCCGCCGACGCGGCGGTCTCGGCGGCGTACGGCTCGGCGGGCGAGCGCTGCATGGCGATCTCCGCGGTCGTCGCCGTCGGCGCCATCGGCGACGCGCTGGTCGAGAAGATCCGCGAGCGCGCCGAGAAGATCAAGATCGGCCCCGGCAACGACCCGGCGTCCGAGATGGGCCCGCTGATCACCGCCGCGCACCGCGACAAGGTCGCCTCGTACGTGAAGGGCGCCGCCGACCAGGGCGCCGACGTGGTCCTGGACGGCACCGGCTACACGGTCGACGGCTTCGAGAAGGGCCACTGGATCGGCCTCTCGCTGCTCGACAACGTCAAGACCGACTCCGACGCCTACCGCGACGAGATCTTCGGCCCGGTGCTGTGCGTGCTGCGCGCCGAGACCTACGAGGAGGGCGTGGCGCTGATCAACGCATCGCCGTTCGGCAACGGCACCGCGATCTTCACCCGCGACGGTGGCGCGGCCCGCCGCTTCCAGCTGGAGATCGAGGCGGGCATGGTCGGCGTCAACGTGCCGATCCCGGTGCCGGTGGGCTACCACTCCTTCGGTGGCTGGAAGGACTCGCTCTTCGGCGACCACCACATCTACGGGAACGACGGCATCCACTTCTACACCCGCGGCAAGGTCGTCACGACCCGCTGGCCGGACCCGTCGGAAGGCCACATCGGCGTGGACCTGGGCTTCCCCCGCAACCACTGACCCGCAACCACCACCCGCACGCAGGACCCCGGGGCCGACGGGCCCCGGGACTCCCGGTCCGGCTCGCCCCCCGCACCCCTCAATCGGGGGGCGAGCTCCGTTTCCTGCTCCTGCCCCCGCTCCTCGCTGCCCGCTGCCCGCTGCCCACCCGCTCCCGGCCCCCTGCGGCCCGCCCCGGCCTCGGCTGCCCGCTGCCCGATGCCGGCTGCCCGCTGCCGGGCTCGGGCCCGGGCCTGCTCCCGGGCCCGGGGTCAGCGCGTCCCGGCCAAGTCCGCCGCGGGCTCGGCGCCTTCGCCGTCGTCCGCGGCCGACCGGGCGGCGCGGCGCCGTCGCAGGACCAGCAGGGCGAGGGCTGCGCCCGCCAGGACGAGCAGCCCGCCGGCGGCGGGCCACGGCACGGCGACGAACTCCGCCCCGGCTTCCGAGGCCAGGTCCGGATAGGCCGTCGCCCCGGCCGAGATGCGTACGGTGACCCAGTCCGACTGCGGTGCGTCCGCCCACGGTTCGGTCAGCCGCACCCGCTGGCCGGGCAGCAGCACCAGCTTCAGCTCGCGGGCCGGCCGGTCCAGCACCGTACGGCCGAACAACCCCTCGGCGGCCACCGCCACCTTGGGCCCGACGACCACGTTGCCCCGGTTGACCAGCGTGTACGAGACCGTGGCGCGGGCCTCCTTGACCCACGGCAGCAGCGGCGCGGACCGGCTGACCTTCACGTCCTCCACGCTCAGCCCCGGCGTCACCGGACCCGGCACCCGGAAGTACAGCCGTGCGCCGACCTGCCGCTTCACCCCGACCTGGACCCTGCCCTCCTGCCGGATGCCCTCCACGGCGGTGTTGAGGGCGACGATCCCGCCGACGTGGTCGCCGGGCGTCGCGTCCTGCGGGACCTTCACGGTGAACGGGATGTCCTTGCGGCCCTTGGGCGGCACGGTCACCGTGGTCGCGGTCCCGGGCGGCAGTGCGATCCACGCGCCCACGTCCCGGGGCCTCTGCTCCACCGGCAGCAGTGCGAACGCGCCACCGGCCGGGGTGTTCACCGCATCGGTGGCGAAGATCTGGAAGGTCAGCTCTTTGTCGGAGGAGTTGAGGATCGTCGCGCTGTCGCTGACCGTGGTCCCGGCCGCGCCCTGGTGGAAGAAGTACGCGCGGTCGGTCATCGGCGCGCCGGCCGGGGGCGTCGGGAACACCCCCCAGGTGCCGTTGTCCGCGGCCGTCGCCGTCGTGGCCGGCAGGAGCAGGCCCGCGACCAGCAGCAGGGCGAGCAGCGGACCGTACGCGAGGACGCGGGGGCGGGAACGGGGGCGCATGGGCGGTTCTCCAGTCGGCGCGGGGACACGGGGCGCGGGGCGGGAAGCGGGGACACGGTGCACAGGGACACGGGGCGCGGGAGGGGGGAGGGACGGCGAAGGGGTGGTGGGGGGGGGGGGGGGCGCCCCCCCCCGGGGGGGGGGGGGGCGGCCGGGGGGGGGGGGGCGGGCGGCGCGCCGCCGCGGGGGGGTGGGGGCGCGCCAGAAACGGCCGCGCA